>JANNGS010000035.1:0-2422 GCA_031403995.1 Thermoanaerobaculia bacterium | reverse complement strand
TCGCCGCCGATCCCGCGGCGCGCGGCGTGGCGGAGGTCATGACCGGCTCGCTCGAGGCCTACCATTTGTACGCCGAGGGCCTCGACGCGATGCGCAACTCGCGCCACTCCGACGGGCGCGCGAAGCTCGAGCGCGCGGTCGCCATCGACCCGTCCTTCCATGAGAAGGCTTGAATACGTCAAGGCCGACGTGACGGCCGCCGTCGAACTGCCTCCCGCCCCGCTTCCATCCGCACTCTTCGTGAACCCGCTTTTCTGGGGCTCGGTGCAAGTTGGGGTCCTCCCGGCCAGGTGCTGCAATCTGTGCCCCGTACTCGCCCCCGAAGGGGGGTACTGGGACGGGCCCGCAGTCACCCGGACCGGGACGTTCGGCAATCCGATGCGTCCGTCCGTCGGTCCTTTCCGTTTCGCTGACCTCTCCTCGTTCTGCCGCTCTTCCTAGTTGACCGGTCCTTTGCGCCTACCCCGTTTCGCTGGAAAGTAGTTAAGGGGCGTCAGCCCCGCTCACTTCTTTTGCCCTGGCTCTTGAGTCTTCCTTCTGCTCCTGGCTTTTTGTTTCTGCTGTGAACGCCCGCAGTCGTAGGGCCTGTGGGCGCTCGTGGAAAACGGCTTTGCGTTTTCCAAGGGACTGTGGGAATCTCCAGCTTCACCGGGGATTTCCAAGCGGACGGTGGACGGCTGTGGAAGCGCTTTTGCTTCCATAGACGTCCACGGGCCGCGGCAGTCCCGGCAGCGCCCACAGGCCGGGGTCCGGGGGCGAAGCCCCGGATCAGCGGATCCGCGCGATTTTCGCTGAGCGCTCGAAAAAACGGACGCTCAGAATGCCCCAGGAGCGACGCCGAGACCTCGCCCCATACTGTGGATACCACCACGATCGCGGCGCCGAGCTGTCGTGCATCGATGCGATCCGCAACGCCCATCACGACTCTTCCTCCGACATCCTCTCGAAACTCCGCTGGAGAATCTGCCTTACCAGCCTACGGCTTCGCTGCAGCGGCGTCCTCACCCGAAGGCGAGGGGCGACGCGTAGGCGACGCCGTAATCCGGTAGGCTCGCACCCGCTTCTTACCCGGTTTCGCCGCCGTTTCCTCACGGAGCGGTTCATACGTGCTGCCGCTCACCCACAGGCTGTGCAGCAGCACGGCGAGCTTGCGCGCCACCGCCACCACCGCGCGCTTCTTCGCGTTCTTCCCTCCGCGCTCGGCCTGCTGCAAACCCCATCGGCGGAGGTCGGTGTCCGGTCCGTAGCGCCCGAGGATGTACTGGGCACTCCCGACCAGCAGCCGGCGCAGCATCGCATCTCCCGCCTTGGTGATGTGCAACTGCTTCTCGCTGTCGCCGGAGTCGTCCTGTTTAGGCGTCAGCCCCAGGTAGGCGCCAACGGCTCGGCTCCGGGGGAATCGCTTCGGATCTTCCAGCGTCAGTACGAAGCACAAAGAGGTGATCGGGCCCACTCCCTTCACCTGGCGCAGCCGCTCCGTCGCGGGGTATTCTTTTTCCGCCATCGCTTCGATCGTGCTGTCATACCGCCCGATCGTCTTCGTCAGCCCGCCGATCACCTTGAGCACCGGAGCGAGCGCCACTTTGAGCTCCTCAGGAACTTGTCGCCCTGCTTGCTTGTGGAACGACGCCGCCGAGCAGCTCTCCAACGGCTCACCCATACTCGCGCAAGAGCCCCGCACATGGTTGACCAGCGATGTCCGGGTTCCCACCGCGAGGTCGCGCGAGCGTATTACGGCGAGGGCCGATTGACTTTTCGCTGAGCGGTGGTGGACCGGCGACAGCAGTTTCGGGTTCAGGTGGCCGACCTCCATCAGCTTGCGAGCGTCCTCCCGGTCGTTCTTCTTCTGGCTCTTGTAGATCATCGCCAGCTCCCGCGGGTTCGCCACGATTGTCTCGTGTCCCAAGCTCGTCACCAGGCGACTCAACCACGGGGACGCGCGGCCCACCTCCATCACGACCCGCGTGCGTTCGCGATCCCCGAGCAGCTTCGTGATCGCCGGCCCATTCGTTGCGACCCATCCTTGTTCGAGAATGCGGACGCCGTCCCGCTCGCCCTCACCAAGGACGTACCGACACCGCTTCTTTCCCACGTCCAATCCCATCGTTCGTGTTGGCGTGCTATCCTTCGTCACGGCTGACCTCTCCTTCCGCCGGGCTTCGAGCCCGTTCGCTTGCAATGGAGACCTTACGGTACTCCGCAGAGGAGAGGCAGCCTTCTCATCCCATCTGTGCCACGGCTCAGCCGAGGCCAAGAAGCGCGCCGTTATTGGGTTCATGCGGCGTCTCGATGGTAGAAATTGAGCTGGCCACCCAGCCTTCGGCGGCACCTTACCGGGCCGTCCCGTGCGTCACAACCAGGTGCCGGCGCGATCAGCACGTTGCCGAGCCCCTGGTGGTTCCGTTCGCGATGGTAATGCTCG
>JANNGS010000034.1:0-2545 GCA_031403995.1 Thermoanaerobaculia bacterium | reverse complement strand
GAAGTCGACCTTCATCCCCACTGTCGACGAGGCGCTCGAAGCCGTCCGCAAGGCCGAGGTGGCCAACGCTGATGAGACGGGCTGGAAGTTTAACAACAAGAAGGCCTGGCTCTGGGTTCGCCGCCACCGCCTTGATCGCGGTCTTCCGCATCGACAGGAACCGCAGCAAGGCCGCCTGGCAGCGGTTCAGGAGCGGCTTCGCTGGCATTCTCTGCACCGATCGGTACGCGGCTTACGCCGACCATCCCATCTCCCTGCGCCAGCTCTGCTGGGCGCTCCTCAAGTGCGACATCCAGGCCCTCGTCGACACCGGAAGCGCGGCCGTGCGGGTCGGCCGCTGGGGAATTCGGTCCGTGACGCGCCTCATCGGCGCCTGGCGCGACTTCAAGGATCTCAAGATCGACCGTCTGGATCTCTCCCTCAAGGGACTCCGCTTCAGATCGGATTTCGGCAGGTGGCTCGCAGCCGCCGCGCGCGGCGGAAGTTGACAACGATTTTGAGACACCGACGTCCGGCAATTAGTGAAGGACAACAGCCTCTTGGAGGGGATCAGCGACTGCGGGCGACCAGCCCGCAGGAGCCGTTTCCCAGTCGGTTTTTGGTTGGTGGTTTGGGTCGAGCGGCTTCGCGATCGGCGTTCCTGACGCATCCACCAGCGTGCAGTTTTTCACAGGCTGGTTGATCCACACGGCTTCGGGCAGTTTGGGGACTTTGGGCGCCCCGCGGACGAATCGCTCGGGGTGCGTCGCGTACGCGCTGGCGAGCACGATCTGCCGCCGCGCGAGCACCTGCGGCGCGCGGCCGAAGTGCACGTCGGCGGGCGTGAGCCAGGCGAGGGCGGAGTGCTTGTGCCGGTCGTTGTACCAGGGGAAGAAGCCTCGGCAGAAGGTGTGGGCATCTTCGAAGGAGCCGAAGCGATCCGGGTATCCCGGGCGGTACTTGAGCGTCTTGAAGTGGCTCTCGGAGTAGGGGTTGTCGTTGGAGACGTGCGGCCGGCTGAGGGACCGCGTGACGCCGAGGACGGAGAGCAACTGGGCCACCGTCTGCGAGGTCATGGGCGCGCCGCGATCGGAGTGGATGATGAGCTGGTTGCGGTCGATGGCCTCGCGCCGGCAGGTCTCCTCGATCAGATGTTCGGCGAGCTGGGCCGACTCGCAACGGGCCAGCAGCCATCCGACGACGTACCGGCTGAATAGATCCAGGATCACGTAGAGGTAGAAGTACATCCAGACGACCGGCCCGCGGAGCTTCGTGATGTCCCAGGTGAAAATGCGACGCGGGGCGATCGCCAGCAGCTCCGGCTTCTTGTAGACCGGATGACGCAGCTGGTTGCGCCGTTCGCGGACCTCCCGGGCGTCGGCCAGGATGCGGTACATGGTCCTGACCGAGCACGGGCATTTCCCGTCGTCCAGGAGCGTGGCGTGGACGTCGGCCGGCGCCACGTCCACGAATCTCTCCGAGTGCAGGTCGTCCAGCACCGACTTCTTCTCGGCTTCCGAGAGCGCCCGCGCAGGTTTCGGCCGCGGCGGGCGAGCCACCGCAGGTTTCCGCCGGCGATACCAGGTCGCCCGCGGAAACTTGAGGGCGTCGCAAGCGGGCGCAACGCCCACATCCCGGGCCAGCGTGTTCACCGCGGCGATCATCTGGTCCCGCCTTCCTCCTGCATCCGCAGCAGGTCCTGCAATTTTTTTTGGAAGTCGATGATGATCTCTGCCTTGCGGAGCTTCTCCTGCGTCCGGGCCAGCTCGCGCTCCAGTTCCGCCAACCGCTTCGCGTTGGGGTCCACGATCTTCGCCTTCCGGCCACGCTTGCGACCGCCAGCCTCCGCTAGGAAGCCCTTGTCACGCAGCCGCCGCCACTCGGTCAGGCTCGACGAGTAAAGCCCCTCTCGCCGCAACAGCGCGCCGATCTCGCCCGCCTCTCTGCAGGCGTCTGCCTCGCGGAGAACGCGGAGTTTGAAATCGGCCGTGTAGTAGCGGCGACGGGCCTTCGGGACGAATTCAGGATCTGGAACGGACAACTTCGCGGCAGGGAGAGGAGGGGTGCCCACCGCAGCGGGTGGCCCTCCGCTCCGTGCTGGCGAGCTGCGCTCGCCAGCACTGCGCTCCGGGCCACCCGCTGCGGTGGGAGGCTCGGGTGCGCGGGGATCACCGGGGACCGCGGTGGCCTCCGTGGGGGTGAGATGCTCCTGTGTGATGGGGGCTCTCCTGGACAACGTCGTCGCCTGCGGCATGGCTACCAGCCTTCCTGCCCTCTACAGTAAATTCAGGGGGGGCCGGTGTCTCACTCACGTTGTCACAGAGGGGTAGGCGGAGCTTATGGGAACGGGGAGGCACCTCAAAGTGCGTGTAATCCCAACTCAGGCAATGCTTTACGCGTGTTTCTGGCATGCGGACGAACAACCGAAGCCCGACCGCCAGACCTACCTTCGAGTTCGGATTTGAGTACCGCTCGGGGACGGAGCAGAGGGAGCGGCGGACGCCCCGGAGCTGCCGACCGCGGCGGACGCGGCGTGGAAGGTGGTGTGGGCGCCGGATGGGCGCGG
>JANNGS010000033.1:0-47449 GCA_031403995.1 Thermoanaerobaculia bacterium | reverse complement strand
AGAATTTCTCGCGCCAGCGCACGAGGCGGCCGGCCTCCCGGGCGAGATTCGAGTTCAAGTAGTTCATGAACTCGGCGAGTTGCTGGGCATCGGCAACCGTCACGAGCAGGTGGTAGTGGTTGGAGAGGAACGCGTAGGCGTGAACCAGGAGCGAAGCGAGACGTGCGGCACGGGCCAGCACGCCCAGGGTAACGTCGTTCAGGCCCGTCGAGGGGCGCAGGAGCAGGCGACCCTGGATCGTCCGACAGGTGATCTCGACGAGGGCTCCTCCGGGAGGTATGTAGCGTAATCTGCGTGCCATCCTGATGAAAGACGGAAACGGGTCCGGCTATCTGGCGGCGAAGGCCGGAGGAGCCATCTTGGGAAATCGGGTGGCACCTCAACTCCGGAAGGCCGGAGGAGCCATCTTGGGAAATCGGGTGGCACCTCAACCGGGCGAATTCGAGGTCTTCCAGCGTTTCGCCGAGCTCTCGCACGGCAAGACCGCAGTGCTGATCTCGCACCGATTCTCCACCGTCCGCCGCGCCGACCGGATCCTGGTCCTCGCCGACGGCGAGATCGAGGCTGCCGGCACCCACAAGGAGCTCGTCGCCGCCGGCGGGCGCTACGCCGAGCTCTTCGACCTGCAGGCCGCGGGATTCCGCTGACCGCGTCCACGGGCCGACGGGAACCACATCCCGGCCAGGCGCGGGCGCGGCGTGAGGTCCCGGCGCACGACTGGTGCCAAGGTAGTGGCAAGATCCTCCTCTTTGCGGCGGAGCGCTTGGTTCGCGACCGTGGCGGAGAGGGGGGCTGGAGTCATTTTCGAACACGTCGAGAACCTATCGAGCAGCCAGCGGCGATCGTTGCGCCCTTGTGCCCGGTCGGCCGCAGCGCTCCTCGCCAGCCTCTTCCTCGGCCTCCTCGCGGGCGTCGGGCCGCTGCGCGCGCAGACCCCGGCGGATGCCACGGACACCGATTCGGCGGACCGTACGGGCCTGCCAACGGCGGCTCCCTCCGGCGACGGCGCCTTCCATGCCGCCGGCGATCTGCTCGGCCTGCGGCCCTGGATGGCCGCGAGAGGGATGAGCCTCGAGGCGCTGATTGTCGCCGACCTGTCGCGCAACTTCCGCGGCGGCATCAGCACCGGCAAGGAGACCTTCAGGCATCTTCTCGAGGCCAGTTTCATCCTCGACACGGCACCGCTCTTCGGACTCGAAGGCGGCACCTTCTTCGTTGACTTTCAGACCCAGGATGGGCGCCACGGCACGGAGCATCTCGTCGGCGACTTCCAGGGCTTCTCCAACATCGATGCCCCCGGCTTCACCGCGCTCTACGAGCTCTGGTACGAACAGCTCTTTCTGGATGGCAGGCTGCGCCTGAAGCTCGGGAAGATCGACGCCAGCAACGAGTTCGCCTTCGTCGAACATAGCGGCCCGCTGATCAACTCCTCGGCCGGCTTCAGCCCGACGCTTCTCGGCTTTCCCACCTATCCCAATCCGGCGACCGGCGCGGTCCTCTTTGCCTCCCCGGTCGAGGGCCTGTACGTCGGCAGCGGCCTCTTCGACGGCGCGACGCAGGCAGGCCAGCCCACCGGCACGCGCGGCCCCTCCACCCTGCTCGGCGCGCCGAGCGACCTCTTCCTGATCGCCGAAGCGGGACTCCGGCGCACCAACGCCGGCGGCCGGCTGCGCCGCGCCGGTCTCGGTGTCACGCACCACACCGGCGCCTTCGACCTGGCGGATGGCAGCGGCGCGACCGAGGAGGGCGCGACCTCCTACTACCTCGTGGTCGACCAGCACCTCGAGCAGCTGCTGGGTCGGGGGCCGACCCCCGAAGGTCGGGTCGAGAGCCGCGGCATCGACGGATTCCTCCAGGTCGGTTCCACCGACGACAGGCTCTCCCCGATCGACCTCCACGCCGGCGCCGGTGTCGTCTGGAACGGTTTTCTGTTCGGGCGGCGGGCGGACAGCTGCGGCCTCATGGGCACCTATGTCCACTTCGGCGAGGCCGCGCGGGCGGCAGGGACGTTCGTCGACACCTACGAAATCGCCTGGGAGCTCTTCTACCGCCTGCAGCTCACCCCCTGGCTCTACCTCAAGCCGGACCTGCAGTACATCGTCCAACCCGGCGGGGCCGGCAGAGCTGACGCCCTCGTAGGCACCCTGCGGGTCGAGCTGACGCTCTAGCCCGTCCCGTTCGAGCCGCAGGTCCTGCGGTTAGTGGCAAGATCCACTTTTCCGGCGCCACCTGCGCGCCCTGGAGAGGAAACCGTGCGGAAGCGCTGCGGAGGACGAGGATGAGCTCGCAACGGACGCGGGCGTTCCGCGTCGCCGGAATGGACTGTGCCGAGGAGATCGCGGCGCTGCGTCGCGAGCTCGGGCCGATCGTCGGCGGCGAGGCGCGGCTCGGCTTCGACCTGCTGCGCGGCCGGATGACCGTCGACGCAGATCGGCTTCAGGTTCCCGACGCCGCCGTCTTCGCAGCGGTGCGCCAGGCGGGCCTCGCGGCCGAGCTCTGGCAGGCCGAAGGCGGTGATCGCAGCGGCGACCGGCTGCGACGGCGACGCCTGATCCTGACCGTGCTCTCCGGCGCGGCGACCGCCGCCGGTTTCCTCTCCCACGCGCTCCTCGCCGGCGACTTCGGCGCGGCGCTCGGACGCGAAGGCCTGGGCGGCGAACAGGCGGTGCCGCTCGTCGCCCGTCTCCTCTACTCCGCGGGTATCGCCGCCGGACTCGTCCTGGTCGTTCCCAAAGCCTGGCTGGCGCTGCGGCGCCTGCGTCCTGACATGAATCTGCTGATGACGATCGCCGTCGCCGGTGCGGTCGCCATCGGCGAGTGGTTCGAAGCCGGAACGGTCGCCTTCCTGTTCGCGCTCTCGCTGGCGCTCGAAGCCTGGAGTATCGGCCGGGCGCGGCGCGCGATCGCTAGTCTCCTCGATCTGGTGCCGCCCTCCGCGCGCCTGGTGACGCCCACCGGCGAGCGCGAGGTGCATCCGTCGGAGGTCCCCGTCGGCGGCCGCATCGTGATCCGGCCGGGCGAGCGCCTGGCGCTCGACGGCCGGGTCGTCGCCGGACGCTCGACGCTCGACCAGGCGCCGATCACCGGCGAGAGCCGGCCGGTCGACAAGGCGCCGGGCGACGAGGTCTTCGCCGGTTCGATCAACGGCCCGGGCGCGCTCGAGATCGAGACTACGGCTCTCGCCGAGGCGACGATGCTGGCCAGGATTCTGCGGCTCGTCGAGGAGGCCCAGGCGCGCCGCTCACCCTCCGAGCGCTGGGTCGATCGCTTCGCCGCGATCTACACCCCGGCCGTCTTCGCCATCGCGCTCGCGGTCGGGCTCCTGCCGCCGCTCCTTGCCGGTGCGAGCTGGAGCGAATGGGGCTATCGCGCTCTCGTCCTGCTGGTCATCGGCTGCCCCTGCGCCCTGGTCATTTCGACCCCGGTGGCGATCGTCGCCGGGCTCGCGGCGGCGGCGCGACACGGCGTGCTCATCAAGGGCGGCGCCTTTCTCGAGGTGCCCGCCACCCTGCGCGCCTTCGCCTTCGACAAGACCGGCACGCTCACTCAGGGCAAGCCGCGGGTGCTCGAGGTCGTGCCGCTCTCCGGTCACGACGAACAGGAGGTGCTCGAGCGGCTGGCGGCGCTCGAGGCACGCAGCGAGCATCCGCTCGCCGCGGCGTTGCGCGACTACACGGCGGCACGCGGCGTTGCGGTGCCGGCCGCCGAGGAGTTCCGCGCCTTCGAAGGCAAGGGCGCCTCCGGTACGGTCGGCGGTCGCCTTTTCTGGGTGGGCTCGCACCGCTTTCTCGAAGAACGGGGTCAGGAGACGCCCGAAGTTCACGCCCGCCTCGAAGCGATGTCGCAGGCCGGCCAGACCGCCGTGGTCGTGGGCAACGAAGCGCATGTATGCGGCCTCGTCGCGGTCGCCGACGGGGTGCGGGAGAGCGCCCGCGAGACGGTCGCCGCGCTCCACCGCCTGGGCATCGAGACCACGGTCATGTTGACCGGCGACAATCGCGGCACGGCGGAAGCGATCGGTCGTGCAACCGGCCTCTCCGAGGTGCGCGCCGAGCTCCTGCCGGACGAGAAGGTCGCGGCAATCGCGGAGTTGGTCGCCCGTTACGGACGGGTGGCGATGGTCGGCGACGGGATCAACGACGCGCCGGCCCTGGCCTCCGCCACCCTGGGCATCGCCATGGGTGGCGCCGGCTCCGATGTCGCCATCGAGACCGCCGACGTGGCGCTGCTCGGGGACGACCTGTCGCGGCTCCCCTGGCTCGTCGGCCACTCCCGCCGGACGCTGGCGGTGATTCGCCAGAACATCGCCTTCGCGCTGGCGGTGAAGGCGCTCTTCGTCGCCCTCACCTTCCTCGGCACGGCCTCGCTCTGGGCGGCGATCGCCGCCGACATGGGCGCCTCGCTGCTGGTCGTCGCCAACGCGCTGCGCCTGCTGCGCGGCTGAGCGGCTACCGGCGCCGCCCTGGCCCACTCGCCCTTGGCGGCCAGACGCCGCTTGACGAACCTCCCGCAATGCCGTTACATTCTCGTTACTGTAACCGGTTACAGCATCACCAGCGTCAACAAGCACGGGCACGGCCGGCGTTTGAACGTCGGCAGCTTCGCGGGAGGCGAGAGCGAGCGTGAAGAGAAACCCCTCGATTCGTCAGGTGGCGTCGGTGGCCGGAGTCTCCGTGGCGACGATCTCCAGGGTACTCAACGACAAGGGTCCGGTCCGGGACTCCACGCGCGATCGAGTGCTCGCCGCGATCGAGTCGATGGGATACGTCCCGCACAGCGCTGCGCGCAGCTTGAGCACGCGGAGGACCATGAGCTTCGGGATTCTCCTGCCCGAGGTCCACGGCGAGTTCTTCTCCGAGCTCATCCGCGGCATCGACCTCGCGGCGCGGCGCTCCGGCTACCACCTTCTCGTTTCCTCCTCCCATAGCGACCCCGCCGAAGCGCAAGCCGTGTTGCACGCTCTCCACGGGCGCGTCGACGGACTCATCGTCATGACTCCCGGCAACGGGAAGGTGTCGCCGCCCACACGGTTTCCTCTCGGCGTGCCGGTGGTCGAGCTCAGCAGCCGAATCCCATCCAAACTCAACGACTCGATCCGCATCGACAACCGCGGCGGCGCCCGTTCCGCGACCGAGCACCTCCTCGACCTCGGGCACCGGCGCCTTGCCATGATCTGCGGGCCGCCGGAGAACTCCGACGCGCACGATCGCCAGCTGGGTTTCGCAGAGGCGCTCTTCGACCATGGCGTCGCGCTGGATCCGGCGCTGCTGCTGCCCGGAGACTTCCGGGAGCTCTCCGGCTTCCGGGCGGGCAGCGCGATCGCCGACCTGCAGCACCGCCCCACCGCCGTTTTTGCCGCCAACGACGCGATGGCCGTCGGGTGCCTGTCGGCGCTGCGTGGCCGGGGGCTGCGCATTCCCGAGGATGTCGCGCTCGCAGGTTTCGACGACATCCCGATCGCCAGATTTCTGACTCCAGGACTGACCTCGGTGCGCGTGGCCATCGCCGAGCTCGGCGCGCGCGCCACCGAGCGGCTGCTCGCCGCAATCGAAGGGGGCTCCACGAGCCCGCGCCATCACGAAATCGTGCCCGCGACGCTGGTCGTGCGCGGATCCACTTCCAACCCCACGAACCCGCTTCGTGGAAACGAACCCTAGGGAGGGTCGAAATGAGTAAGTCATCGCTGTGGAAGCGCCCCGCCTGCCTCGTGCTCAGCGCCGCGGCGCTGGTGTGGGTCGCCGGCCCGATTCTCGCGCAGGACACGACCGCCTCGATCCAGGGGGTCATCAAGGATGCCAACGGCGCCGTTCCGGCGGCGACGGTCGTGGCGGTCGACACGGCGAGTGGTTTTCGCCACTCCGCCACTTCCGCCGAGGATGGCAGCTTCACGCTGGCGGGACTTCGGCCCGCGACCTACAACATCCAGGTCTCTTCCGAGGCTTATGGCGAGCAGAGCCGCGCCGTGACCGTCCTGATCGGCCAGGACGTCGAGGCCAACTTCATGCTCTCGCCGACCGACATGCTGATCGAAGGGATGGAGGTCGTCGGCGACGCGCCGCAGCTGCTCCTCGATACCGACAGCTCCGAGATCTCCACCAACATCACCACGCAGCAGATCGAGAGGCTGCCTCAGAACAGCCGCAATTTCCTCAGCTTCGCCGCCCTCGCCCCCGGCGTGCGCTTCACCGACAACCAGGACGAGGCCGGCCAGAAGTTCCGCAGCGGCGGCGCCGATGCCCGGCAGGTCAACGTCTTTATCGACGGCCTGTCCTACAAGAACGACCTCCTGCAGGGCGGCGCCTTCATGCAGGACTCGAGCCGCGGCAATCCGTTCCCGCAAGGCGCGGTTCAGGAGTACCGCATCCTGACGCAGAACTACAAGGCCGAATACGAAAAAGCCGCGGCCGCGGTGATCACCGCCGTCACCAAGTCGGGAGGCAACGAGTTTCACGGCGACCTGTTCTATCAGTTCCAGGATAAATCGCTCGTCACCCAGGACGACTTCTCCGCAGCTCGCGGAGAGAAAGAGGCCGATTACAACCGTGACCAGTACGGGCTCTCCCTCGGCGGGCCGATCCTCCAGGACAAGCTCCACTTCTTCGTCACCTACGAGGGCAACGATCAGGACCGGGTCTCCTCCATCTTTCGCGGCCCGGAGTTCGCGAACGCGCCGGCCAACGTCCAGGAAGCCCTTGACGGCTACCAGACCGGCACGGTTCTCGCGCCGTTCGAGTCCAAGCTCTTCTTCTCCAAGCTCTCCTGGCAACCTGCCCCGACGCAGACCTTCGAGGCCAGCTATCACGTGCGCGACGAGCAGGAGGTCCGCGGCTTCGGCGGCCAGCGCACACTCGACGGCGCGGAGAGCTTCGAAATCGGCACCGACGCTCTGGTCGTCCGCCACTCCTGGGTGCTGGGCAACGGGCTGAACGAAGCGGCGGTGACGATGCAGAAGCTGCAGTGGAACCCCACCGCGTTGAGCTCCACGACGCCCCGCCTCAACTACATCGGCATCCTCGACGTCGGCGGCAAGGACGGTACCCAGAACTTTATCCAGGACAAGATCGGCCTGCGCGACGATTTCACTTTCATGACCTCGTGGCTCGGTGAGCACACGATGAAGACCGGGCTCTCCGTCAACTGGCTCGACTACGAAATCACCAAGGAGCTCTTCGCCAACGGCGTCTTCGAGTTCCGCAGCGGCGAGCAGTGGCAGTTCCCGTTCCAGGCACGTCTCGGCTTCGGCAATCCGAGCCTCAAGTTCAGCAACACCCAGCTCGGGCTCTATTTCCAGGACGACTGGCAGGTCATGCCGAACTTGACGGTCAATCTGGGCCTGCGCTGGGACTACGAGACCAACATGCTGAACAACGACTATGTGACCCCGCCCAATGTCGTTTCCGCACTGGAAGGTGCTTGCCGCACTTACTCGCAGCCTGTCGGCGGCCAGACGACTTGGTGCTTGCGCGATTTCCTCGACCTCAACCGCTACACCACCAACGGCAACGATCGTGAGGCCTACAGCGGCATGATCCAGCCGCGCATCGGCTTCTCCTGGGACGTCGCCGGCAACGCCGAGACGGTGGTCTTCGGCGGCTGGGGCCGCTATTACGACCGCATCATTCTCAACGACATCTATGACGAGGCCTACCGTCAGCAGTACAGCATCTTCTCCTTCTGCTTCTCGGCCGACGGCACCCCGACACCGGGCTGCGGCGGTCCGGCGATCGCCTGGCGTCCGGAGTACCAGTCCGCGGAAGGTCTGGCCGGGCTCATCGCCAGCGGCCGGGCGCCCGGACCGGAGATCTGGCTGGTCCCGAACGACATGAAACCGCCGCGTTCGACGCAGTACACCCTCGGCGTGCGCCAGCAGTTCGGCAGGTGGCTCACCGCGCTCTCTTACGTCGGCGTGGAAGGCCACAACACTCAGATCCAGTTCTTCGGCGACAACCCGCCGGGCACGGCGTTCAACGATCGCTTCGGCGGCAGCGTCGCGGTACCTGGCTTCGGCCGCGTCTTCACCACTTCGACGGTCGGCCAGACCTGGTACGACGGCGTCTACCTCACCATCGACAAGCCGTATTCCGACAACTGGGGTTTGAACCTCGCTTACACCTACGCGAAAGCGTCCAAGAACGGCCAGGACAATCCCGGCGAAGGCATCCAGTTCGGCGCTTTCGACTACGGAACCGCGGCGGATCTTTACAAGTTCCCCGGCAGCAACGACGAGCGCCACCGGATCGTGCTCAGCGGCATGGTCGGCCTGCCTTGGAGCTTCCGCGTCTCCTCGCTCCTCACCGTGGGCTCGGGCGTGCCGTTCACCGTCTTCGACGGCTCGGGACCGCAGTTCCGCGTGCGCTGGAACGAGGGCCGGTCGAAGGAATCCTGGCCTTACCAGAGCCTGGATACCCGGCTGGAATGGGAGGCGCCGCCGATCGCCGACAGAGTCACCTTCGGCCTGAGTGCCGAAGTCTTCAATCTCACGGATCACGACAACTTCGGCTGCTACGACAACTTCAAGCCGGCACCGCCCACGGTCTCGACGGTCGGCAAGCCGAATTGCGAGTTCAGCACGCGCCGGTTCCAGATCGGCGCGCGAATGCGCTTCTAGCCGGGCTGACGGCGATTCGCCAGGGATGCATGGGGCGCCGGTTCGCCGGCGCTCCGGTTTTCTCTGACTGCGCTAACCTCCCGATCGGAACCATTCTTCGATGCGCCGGAACCTCCCCCGTTGGATCGCCGCCGGAGCGGTCGCACTGTCGTTGCTCGCCGGTTGCGCCCCCGTCCGCCCGGGCGCACCGGCGAGGCTTTCGTCCGCCGAACTGCGGAATGAGTCGGCGTCCCGGACGGCAGCGCTCGCCGAGGACGCGTTCCTCGACGACGTCGAAAAGCGGACATTTCATTACTTCTGGGACCTCGCTGATCCGCGCACGGGCTTGATCCCCGACCGCTGGCCCACCGTCTCTTTCGCCTCCATCGCGGCGACCGGTTTTGGCTTGACCGCCTATCCGATCGGAGTCGAGCGCGGCTGGGTGACCCGGGAGGAGGCGCAAGCCCGCGTCCTCCTGACCCTGCGCTTTCTCTGGCAGGCACCGCAGGGGCCCGAACCCCATGGACGCACCGGCCATCACGGCTTCTTCTACCATTTTCTCGAACCCGAAACCGGCGTGCGCTTCGAGCGCGTCGAGCTTTCGAGCGTCGATACGGCGCTGCTCGTTGCAGGCGTCCTCTTCTGTCAGGGCTATTTCGACCGCGACGACAGGGCAGAGCGGGAAATCCGTAACCTCGCCGAGCGCATCTACGGCCGAGTCGAGTGGACCTGGATGCAGCCACGGCCGCCGCTCGTCGCCATGGGATGGACTCCGGAGAGCGGGTTCCATCACCTCGACTGGACCGGCTACAACGAAGCGATGATCGTCTACCTGCTCGCGCTGGGCGCCCCCAGTCATCCGGTGGACTCCGCCGCCTGGGATGCCTGGACGGAGACCTATCGCGTCGAAGACTTCCACGGCCAGCGCTATGTTTCCTTCGCACCGCTCTTTGGGCACCAGTACTCTCACATCTGGGTGGACTTCCGGGGCGTGCGCGACCGAGCCATGCGAAAACTGGGATGGGACTACTTCGAGAACTCCGGTCGCGCGACGCTCGCCCAGCGCTCCTGGGCGGTCGCCAATCCGCGTGGTTGGCAGGGACTCGACGGTGAGATCTGGGGAATCACGGCGAGCGACGGTCCGGCCGACCTGACCCTCGACGTGCGCGGCGAGCCGCGCCGGTTCTATACCTACGCCGGGCGCGGGGTGGGACCGGACTTCGACGTCGACGACGGGACGATCGCCCCGACTGCGGCCGGCGGGTCGTTGCCGTTCGCTCCCGAGCTCGCGCTTTCGGCACTCGTGGCGATGCGGGAGCGCTACGGCGATCACCTCTTTGCGCGTTACGGATTCCTCGACGCCTTCAATCCCACCTTTCAGTGGACGGACGTGCCGCTGTTTCACGGCAAGGTGGTCGGCGGCGTCGGGTGGTTCGACACCGACTACCTGGGGATCGACCAGGGACCGATCCTGGCGATGATTGAAAACCACCGCTCCGGCCTCGTCTGGCGCGTGATGCGGAGCCACCCGCACCTGCGTCGCGGTCTCTCTCGGGCAGGATTCGAAGGCGCATGGCTCGAATCCTCGGCGCGCTAGCCCGAGCGCTCGCGCCCGCCCTGCTCGCCGCCGGCTGCGGCGGCGGGGCCGCGGAGGGCGAGCCCACCGGCGTGGTGCGTTTCTGGGCCTTCGGGCGCGAGGGCGAAGTCGTGCGCGAGCTCGTCCCGGAGTTCGAGCGCCGCAATCCCGGCCTCCACGTCGACGTCCAACAGATCCCCTGGACCGCGGCGCACGAGAAGTTGCTGACCGCCTACGTCGGCAACGCCACCCCCGATGTCGCCCAGCTCGGCAACACCTGGGTGCCCGAGCTGGTCGCTCTCGATGCGCTGGCGCCGCTCGACGAGCGCATTGCCACCTCTCTCGCCGTCGAGCGCGGCGACTACTTCGCGGGCATCTGGGAGGCCAACGTCGTGGACGGCACGGTCTGGGGCGTCCCCTGGTACGTTGACACCCGGGTCCTCTTCTACCGCACCGACCTGGTTGCCGCGAGCGGTGCGAAGTGGCCGCCGCGCACCTGGGCGGAGTGGCGGGAGGCGATGGAGCTCATTCAGAAGACCGCCGGGAAGGACCGCTTCGCCATCCTCCTGCCGGTCAACGAGTGGGACAAGCCGCTGATCCTTGGCTTGCAGGCCCAGGCCGGGCTGCTCGCCGACGGCGGACGGCGCGGCGCCTTTCGCGAGGCGCGTTTTCGCAGTGCCATGGCGTTCTACGTCGACCTCTTCGCGGCAGGTCTCGCGCCGCCCTTGACCGACAGCGGAATCGCGAATCTCTATCAGCAGTTCGCCGAAGGCTACTTCGCGATGTTCGTCTCCGGGCCGTGGAATCTCGGCGAGCTCCGCCGGCGCTTGCCCCCGGAGCTCCAGGACAAGTGGGGAACGGCGCCTCTACCTGCGCCTACTGCGGAGGACAGCTATCCCGGGGTTTCGCTCGCCGGAGGTTCGAGTCTCGTCGTCTTTCGCCGCGCGGCCGACCCCGATGCCGCTTGGCGGTGGGTCGAGTACCTGTCCGAGCCGGCCCAACAGGCGCGCTTCTATGAGCTCTCCGGCGACCTGCCGGCGCGACCCTCTGCATGGGCGGCGACCGACCTCGACCGCGATCCCCGGGCGGCCGCCTTCCGCGTCCAGTTGGCCTCCGTCGAGCCGCTTCCCCGGGTGCCCGAGTGCGAACAGATCGCCAACCGCGTCGCCGACACGGTCGAAGAGGTCGTGCGCGGCGCGCGGGAACTCGACGAAGCGCTCGCCGCCCTCGACGCCGACGTCGACCGCATGCTGGAGAAACGGCGCTTCCTTCTCGACCGCCAGGCGGAGCGCGGAGGAACGCGATGAGCGCCGCGCCCCGAGGAGGTGCAGGTAGTCCAGCCGAGCGTCGCGCAGCCTGGTTGCTGCTCGCGCTGCCGCTCGCCGCCATCCTGCTCTTCTTCGCTCTGCCGGTCCTCGCCGGGCTCGCACTCTCCTTGACCGACTTCGATCTCTACGCCGTGGCCGACATCGGCGCCGCGCGCTGGGTCGGCGCGGGCAACTATGCGAGTCTCCTCAACGATCCACTGTTCTGGAAGGCGCTTCGCAACACGCTTCTCCTGGTCGTCCTGGGAGTCCCGTTGACGCTCGTCCTCGCGCTCGGCGGCGCACTTCTCGTCCATTCGCGGCTGGCGCGGCTGCCGGGATTCTGGCGCACCGCCTTCTTCGCGCCCGTGGTCACCACTCTGGTCGCAGTCGCGGTCGTCTGGCGGTACCTCTATCACCCGCGCTACGGCCTGCTCGATCAGCTCCTGATGCGCGTTGGCCTACCCGCTCCGGACTGGTTGGGCGATCCGCGCTGGGCAATGCCGGCGATCGCGCTGCTCGCCGTCTGGCGGACATTCGGATACTGCCTGGTGATCTACGTCGCCGGCCTCGCCGCCATTCCTGAAACGCTCCACGAGGCGGCCCGGATTGACGGTGCCTCCTGGTGGCAGCGCTTGCGCTACGTCACGCTGCCGCTACTCGCGCCGACCACGCTGTTCGTCGGCGTCCTGACCTCGGTCGGCTTTTTTCAGGTCTTCGCCGAGCCGTATGTGATGACGCGCGGCGGCCCGCTCAACGCCACCACCACGATCTCGCTGCTCATGTACCAGCAGGGGTTCCGGTGGTGGAACATGGGCCGCGCTTCGGCGATCGCCTTCATCCTCTTCGTCCTGATTCTCGCCGCATCCTGGCTGCAGGCCCAGGCGCGGCGCGCGGTGACGCGATGAGGCGCGCGTTCGGAGTCGTCGCCGTGAACGCCACGCTCGCCGTAGCTGCGATCGCGACGCTTCTGCCGCTCGCCTGGATGGTCTCCGCCTCCTTCATGCCCACCGGCGAAGCCTCCCAGCTTCCGCCGCGCCTGCTGCCCAGCGCTCCAACGCTCGAACACTATCGCGCGCTCTTCGAGCGCCTCGACCTGGGGCGGGCCTTCCGCAACTCGCTCCTCCTGGCGCTCTCGATCACCGGCCTTTCGCTCCTCGCCAACTCGATGGCCGGCTTCGCCTTCGCCAAGCTCCGATTCCGCGGCCGGGACAGACTCTTTGCTGTCCTTCTCGCCACTCTCGTCGTACCGCCCCAGGTGGGCGTCCTGCCACTCTTCCTCGAGCTCCGCGCCATCGGGCTCGTCAACTCGTTCGGCGGCGTGATCGTCGCAGGCCTCGCCTCGGTCTTCGGCATCTTCCTCGTCCGGCAGTTCGCTCTCGCCATTCCAGACGAGCTCCTCGACGCGGCACGGGTGGACGGCGCGTCCGAGTGGCGCATCTACTGGCAGGTCGTGCTGCCAGTGCTCCGCCCGATCCTGGTGACCCTGGCGGTCTTCACGTTTCTCTCGGCGTGGAACGATTTCATGTGGCCGATGATCGTCTTGACCGACGCAGCGAAGCACACGCTGCCGGTCGCGCTCGCGAACCTCGCGGGCGAGCACGTTCAAGACACCGAGCTGATGATGGCGGGAGCGGTCGTGACGGTGCTCCCTGTACTGGTGCTCTTCCTGGCTGTCCAACGTCACTATGTCGAGGGCATCCTGATGGGCGGCGTCAAGGAATGAAAGGCCACTTCGTCGCCGCGCTCGCCGGAGCTCTCGCGGTCGCAACCGGTTCACCGGTCGCGACCGCGCAGGCCTCCAGCCCGCCGCGACTTCTGGACGACTTCCGCGATCCCGCGATGTGGATCGCGAAGCCGGCGACCGGCGTCGATCTCGCCCTCGCCGGCGTCGCCGGCGAGGGCGGGGAGAAGAGCGCAGGGGCCAGTCGCGCGCTCCGCCTCGATTTCGACTTCCACGGTCACGGCGGTTGGGCGGCGGCCTCACGGCCGCTCGCGCTGGAGCTGCCCGAGAATTGGGAGCTTCGCTTCCGGCTGCGCGGCGAGGCTCCGGTCAACGATCTCGAAGTGAAGTTCGTCGATCCGTCGGGCGAGAACGTCTGGTGGATGGTACGGCGCGACTTCGCGATGCCGGACGACTGGACGACCTACCGGGTGCGCAAGCGGCAGATCTCGTTCGCCTGGGGCCCCCTCGGCGGTGGAGCACTCGAACGGCTCGGAGCTCTCGAGCTCGTCGTGACGGCAGGCTCCGGCGGCCGGGGATCGGTCTGGATCGCCGAGCTCGAGCTCGTGCCGCTGCCGCCGGACCATCCTTACAACGGCACCCCGGTCGCTGCGGCGAACCGCGCCACCCCTGGCTACCCCGCCATCGCCGCTGTGGACGGCGACGCGACGTCCGCCTGGCGGGCGTCAGCAGGCGCCGAGCTGACGATCGACTTCGGCGAACCGCGCGAGCTCGGTGCGCTCTCCCTGTACTGGGAAGCAGGCCGCGTTCCAACCTCTTTCGCCGTCGACGGCGCCGACGACGGCGTTCGCTGGCGCGAGCTGCGCCGCGTGCAGCACGCGGGCGCTTTGCGCTCCCACCTGCTGCTGCCCGAAACCGAGACACGGTGGCTCCGCTTACGAGTGCTCACGGCTCCCGCCGGTGTCGGTCTGACGCGCGTCGAGGTGCGGCCGGTCGAAGCCGGCGCCACTGCGAACGATTTCTTCGCGATGGTCGCACGCGAGGCGCCGCGCGGCGCCTATCCACGCGGATTCTCGGGTGAGCAGTCCTACTGGACGATCGTCGGGGTGGACGGCGATGCCGAAGAGGCGCTGGTCTCTGAGGACGGCGCGGTCGAGGTGGGCGAACGCGGCTTCACGATCGAGCCCTTCGTCCATTTCGACGACAAGCTGTGGACCTGGGCCGATGTCACCGCGGAGCGCACGCTCGTCGATGGCGACCTGCCGATTCCGATCGTCGCCTGGCCGCTTCCCGGCCTGCGACTCGAGATTGTCGTGGTCGCGACCGGGGACGCCGGAGCCTCTTCGACCCTGGTGCGCTACCGGCTGCGCAACATCGGCGACCGGCGCCGCGTCGGGAAGCTGTGGCTCGCCGTCCGCCCGTTCCAGGTCAACCCGCCGACTCAACACCTCTCCGTTCCCGGCGGCGTCGCACCGATCCGTACCCTCGCCTGCGACGCTGCGTCCCTCGCCATCGAAGGCCGTCCCCGGCTCGCGCTCTCGCCCCCGCCCGAGCTCTGCGCCGTTCAGGCCTTCGACGAGGGTGGGTTCGTCGAGCGGCTCGCGAACGGCGATTTCCCGCAGCACAACGCGATCGTCGACGAGTTCGCTTCTGCCTCCGGTGCTCTCGCCTGGGGCTTCGACCTCGCGCCGGGAGAAGAGCGCACAGTGGTGGCGACGGCGCCGTTCGCGATCATTGGAGCTTCGAGGGCCGCTTCGAGGGGAGCTGCGAGCGCGGCTACGAGCACACCTGCTACGGCAGTTTCGGCCGCCGAGTTCGACGCCCGCCTCGACGCCGAGCGCGCGCGATGGCGCTCCGCGCTCGATCGCGTCGCGTTCGAGCTTCCCAGCGCGGCGCAAGCGCTCGCCAGACTCGCCCGCACGAGCATCGCCTGGGTGCTCGTTCACCGGGATGGCCCGGCGCTCCAACCCGGATCGCGCGCTTACGCGCGCTCCTGGATCCGGGACGGGGCGCTTTCCAGCGAGGCCTTGCTCCGCATGGGGCACGGCGAGCTGGCCCGCGACTTCGCCGAGTGGTACGCGCCCTATCAACAACCGGACGGCCAGGTGCCCTGCTGCGTCGACCGCCATGGCGCCTCCCCGGTACCCGAGCACGACAGCCACGGCGAGTTCCTCCACCTCGTGCGCGAGGTCCAGCGCTACACGGGCGACACCGCTTTCGCGGCGCGCATGATTCCTCACGTCGAGGCCGCCGTCGCGGCAATCGAGAAACTGACCGCGCTCCGCCAGACCGACTTCTATCGCGCCCCCGACAAACTCGAGTTCTTCGGTCTCCTGCCGGAATCGATCTCGCACGAGGGCTACTCGGCCAAGCCGGTGCACTCCTACTGGGACGACGCCTTCGGCTATCGCGGCCTGGGCGATGCAGCTGCTTTCGCCGCCGATCTCGGCCGCGGCGATCTCGCGGCCCGCTTCTCGGCGCTCACCGACCGGTTCCGCGCCGATCTTCTGGCCTCGATCGAACGGACACGCGCGAAACACGGCATCGACTATCTTCCCGGCTGCGCCGAGCTCGGCGATTTCGACGCTACCTCTTCCACCGTGCTGCTCGATCCGGGTGGACTCGCGGACGCGCTGCCGCGCGCCGCCGCCCTCGCCACCTTCGAACGCTACTGGCGAGAGGTCGTCGGCCGCCGGGACGGCACCGCAGGGTGGCAGTTCTACACCCCGTACGAGTTGCGCAGCGTCGGAGCTTTCGTGCGCCTGGGTTGGCGGGAGCGCGCGCACGAACTGCTCGACTATCTGCTTGCGGGCCGGCGCCCAGCGGAGTGGAACCAGTGGCCGGAAGTGGTGAGCCGCGAGCTGCGAACTCCGTACTTTCTGGGCGACCTGCCGCACGGCTGGGTGGCAACCGACTTCGTGCGCTCGTTCCTCGACTTCTTTGCCTACGAAGAACGCGACCGCGGCGCGCTGGTTCTCGCCGCCGGGATTCCCGCCGCCTGGCTGCAGAGCGGTGAGCCGGTCGGCGTGCGGGGTCTTCGCACACCTTACGGCGAGCTCGGCTTTCGCCTGCGGCTCGAAGGTTCTCGCCTCACGGCGGAGATCGACGGCCCGCGGCGCTGGCCGCCGGGCGGTGTGCGCCTCGTACCGCCGCTTGTCGCACCCTCGGGCCGGGCGTGGATCGACGGCATCGAGACGCGCCTGTCGGCGGACGGCGCGCTCGCCCTCGTGCAACCGGCGGCACGAGTGGAAATCGAGGTGTCGCGGTGATCCATGGCACGCGCAGCGCCGACAACGCTCCCCCGGCATCCCGTTACGGGCAGTTCTCGCCCGATGGGCGCGAGTACTGGATCAGCGACCCACGCCCGCCCCGCCCCTGGATCAACCTCATCGCCAATCCCCGCGTCGGACTTGCGGTCGCCCAGAGCGGATGCGGCTTCTCCTGGATCGACAATTCGCAGCTCGCCGTTCTCGTGCGCTGGCAGCAGGAGCTCGCCCGCGACGAATCGGGCCGCTTCCTCTACCTCGAGGATCTCGACTCCGGCCGCGTCGCCTCGCTCGCGCCGGCGCCCTGCTGGCCCGACTACGACCGCTTCGTGTGCCGCCACGGTCTGGGCTACACGACCTTCGAGACCGAGCTCCTCGGTCTCGCCGCGGAGTGGACGCTGTTCGTCGACCCGGAAGAGACGGTCGAGCTCTGGCGAGTCCGCCTCGAGGAGCGCAGCGGTCACGCGCGCCGGCTTCAGCTCGTCCCCTTCCTCGAATGGAATTGCGGCACATCGCCGGCACCGCGCCGCGAGTTCCAGAAGCTCTTTCTCGAGACCGCGTTCGAGTCCGGCCGGCGCGCCATCCTCGCCACCTCGCACATGTGGGACGTCGCGTCGCCGCGCTGGGGCCATTGGAACACGAGCTTTCCTTTCTGGAGCGCCTTTGCCGCGGCGCAGCCGGTGGCGCGCGCTACGGGAGACAAGGCCTCCTTCCTCGGCCGGCGCGGCAGCTGGGCGAGTCCCGCCGCACTCGACGGCGCACCGTGGGACCAGAGCTTCGGCCGGCACTACGATCCGATCGCGGCGCTGGGTTGTGAGATTGCTCTCGAGCCTGGCGGCAGCTTCGAAGGTGGCTTCGTGCTCGCGACCGCCGGGTCGCGCGCAGAGGCGCTCGACCTCGCGGGCCGGTTCGCCTCACCCGCGACGATTTCGGCGTCACTCGCCGCCGCGACAGCGGCCTGGCGGGAGCGACTCGCCGAGCACCGCATTTCGACCCCAGAACCGGCGCTCGACCGGCTGGCCAACGACTGGCTGCGCTACCAGGCCATCTCGGCGCGGCTCTGGGGGCGCGCCGGCTACTACCAACAGAGCGGCGCCTACGGCTTCCGCGACCAGCTCCAGGACTCGCAGGTCTGGCTCACCCTCGACCCCGGAAAGTGCCGCGATCAGATCCGCCTCCACGCCGGGCATCAGTTCGCGGACGGCTCGGTCGTGCACTGGTGGCACCCGCTGACCGAGCACGGACACGTCACGAAGATGACCGACGACCTGCTCTGGCTGGCGTTCGTTTCCGCGAGCTACATCCGCGAGACCGGCGACCTCTCGCTGCTCGACGACACGGCGCCCTTCCTCGACGACCCCGAGCCGAGAGCGCTCGCCGAGCACGTCGCCCGCGCCTTCGCGCGCGTCTTCCGCCGCACGAGCCCGCGGGGGCTCCCCTGCATCGGCGCGGGCGATTGGAACGATGGGCTCTCGGCGCTCGGTCTCGAGGAGCGCGGCGAGTCGGTCTGGCTCGGGCAGTTTCTCGCCGGTCTCCTTTCCGACTGGGCGATGATCCTCGGCCGCAGAGGCGATGCGGAGGGCGCCGCCGCACTTCTCGCGCGCCGGGTCGCGCTGGTCACGGCGATCCATGAGCACGCCTGGGACGGCGCCTGGTACCGGCGAGCGACGAAGGATGACGGCTCCTGGATCGGCAGCGCCGGAAACCGCGTCGGCCGTATCTATCTCAACGCCCAGACCTGGGCCATCCTCGCCGATGTCGCGTCGCCGGAGCGCGCCGAGCTCTGCCTCGACGCGGTGGAGCGTTACCTTGTCTCGCCCGCCGGCGCGCTTCTTCTTGCACCGGCCTACGACGCGCCCGACGAGTCGATCGGCTACATCACCCGCTACGCTCCGGGCCTGCGCGAGAACGGCGGGGTCTATACGCACGCCGCGACCTGGGCGATCGCCGCAGCCGCGAAGCTCGGGCGCAGTGAGCTCGTCGGCCGGCTGCTGACCGCGATCAACCCGACGCTCAAGGACTCCGACTCTTACTGGGCCGAGCCCTACGTTCTTCCCGGAAACGTCGACGGCCCCGACTCGCCCCATCACGGTCGCGCCGGCTGGACCTGGTACACCGGCTCCGCGTCCTGGCTGCCGCGAGTCCTCTCGGAGTGGGTGCTCGGCGTGCGGCCGACCTGGGCGGGACTCGTCTTCGCCCCCTGCCTGCCGCCGGCCTGGCAGTCGGCCTCACTCACGCGCTCTTGGCGCGGCGCCAGCCTGAAGATCGAGATCGAGCGCACGGCCGGGCTCGCGCACGGCGAGGTGCGCACTGAGGTCAACGGGCGCGAGCTTTCCGGAAGCGTTCTCGAAACCGTCGAGCCGGGGGACCAGCTGTCGATTCAGGTGCGCTGCGGATGAGCGAGGAGCGCCGCGCCACGCGTTCGGGCGACTTCGCTGTAGAAGCGCGAGCTCGCCTTGGGAGTGCGCTTCTGGGTCGCGAAATCGACGTGGACAATTCCGAAGCGCTTGGAATAGCCGTGGCTCCACTCGAGATTGTCGAGCAGCGACCAGACGAAATAGCCGCGCACATCGACACCCGCGGCGACGGCACTCGCGACCGCCGCAAGGTGGTCCCGCAGGTAGGCCACGCGCAGGGGATCGTCCAGTCCAGCTTCCGGCGCGCAGGGGGGATCGTCGAAAGCAGCGCCGTTTTCCGTGACGTAGAGCGGGATCGGTCCGTAGCGATCGGCAACCCAGCGCAGGACCTCCTCGAGCCCGTCCGGGTAGACCTCCCAATCGGTTTCGGTGTACAGCGCTCCGGACTGGCGGACACGACCGACGCCGGTCGGCCACTGATCCTTGTCGTCCTCGACGACGCTCCGCGAATAGTAGTTGATCCCGAGCCAGTCGAGAGGCGCGCAGACGGCATCGAGCCCGTCGGCGAGCTCGTCGCTCCAGCCGGCTCCGTAGACGCCCGCCAACTCCGCGGGGAAGCGACCGAAGAAGAGGGGATCGAGGAACTGACGGTTCATATAGGCGTCGGCGCGCGCCGCGGCGGCCAGGTCCTCGGGCCGGTCGCTTGCCGGGTGCTTCGGCTCGACATTGATCACGATGCCGATCTTGTTCCTGCCGACCGCCCGGTGAACCGCGACGGCCGCCGCATGCGCGAGGAGCAGGTTGCGCGCTACCCGCGGCGCTTCAAAAAGACTGCGGTGCCCCGGCGCGAGGGTCCCGTGGAGATAGCCTCCGTCCGTGACCACCCAGGGCTCGTTGAGCGTCGCCCACATCTCGACGCCGTCGCCGAGCGCGCGGAAGCAGGTTTCCGCATACTCCGCGAACCACGAAGCGCTGTCGGGATTGAGCCAGCCGCCTCTGTCGTCGAGCGCCGCCGGAAGATCCCAGTGGTAGAGGGTCGCCCAGGGCGCGATGCCCGCCTCGCGGAGCTCGTCGATCAGTCGACGGTAGAAGTCGAGGCCGCGCTGGTTGACGCGACCGGTGCCTGCTGGAAAGACCCTGGACCAGGAGATCGAGAAGCGATAGGCGGAGAGCCCGAGCTCGCGCATGAGCGCTACGTCGTCGCGGAACCGCCGGTAGTGATCGCAGGCGACGTCGCCGGTGTCGCCGTTGGCGATCCGCCCGGGGGTGTGGGCGAAACGATGCCAGATACTGAGCCCCGCGCCGTCCGCGAGTGGCGAGCCCTCGATCTGATAGGCAGCGGTCGCCGCTCCGAAGAGGAAACCGCGCGGGAAGATCTCGGACATGGGAAGGGTGCGACGGCGCACCGGCCGGGCGACGGAGAATCTATCATCGCGGGATGTCGGCACGCCTGAGCGTGCGAACGGAAGCCATGGCGAGCGTCCAATTCGAAGGGGTCGTCAAGCGCTTCGGCGCCGTGACCGTTGTCGATCGTCTCGATCTCGAAGTCCACGACGGCGAGTTCCTCGTCGTCGTTGGTCCGTCCGGGTGCGGCAAGTCGACGCTGCTGCGCCTGCTGGCCGGGCTCGAATCGCCGGACGAAGGTCGAATCTCGATCGGCGGACGCATCGTCAACGATCTCGCGCCGCGAGACCGCGACATCGCCATGGTCTTCCAGAGCTACGCCCTCTATCCTCACTTGACCGTGCGCCGGAACCTCGCCTTCGGTCTCGAGATGCGCCGAGTGCCACGCGCGGAGATCGCTGCCCGCGTCGGGCGCGCTGCCCTCCTTCTGGGCCTCGAGGAGCTGCTCGAGCGCCGGCCCGCGCAGCTCTCCGGCGGGCAACGGCAGCGGGTGGCGGTCGGGCGGGCGATCGTCCGCGAGCCGAGCGTGTTTCTCTTCGACGAACCGTTGTCCAATCTGGACGCGAGTCTGCGAGTCCAGATGCGCTCCGATCTCTCGGCGCTCCAGCGCCGTCTCGCGACCACCGCCGTCTACGTCACGCACGACCAGGTCGAGGCGATGACCATGGGCGATCGGGTCGCGGTTCTGGATGGCGGCCGTCTCCAGCAGGTCGCTCCGCCGCAGGAGATCTACGACCGTCCCGCGAACCTCTTCGTCGCGCGCTTCATCGGCACCCCGAAGATGAACCTGCTGCCCGTTACGCTGGCGGAGGACGGTGCGTGCCTCCGTGCGGAGGACCGTCTGCTTAGCCTCCCCGCCCGATTCACGGGGCACTCGCTCCCGGCGCTGGGTCCACCCGGGCGTGCGCTCGTGCTCGGTTTCCGTCCCGAAGCCGCGACGGTAGTGTCCGCCGTGTCCGCCGTGTCCGCCGCGCCAGGCGAGCGCTCCGCGACGCTCCGGGTCGAGGTCGATTTCCTCGAGCATCTCGGCCACGAGACGCTCGTTCACGCCAGTTACGGTGGTGAGCGGGTGATCGCCAAGGTCGCGCCGCGGCAGGCGCCTGCGGCCGGCGAGAAAGTCGATCTCGCCCTCGACATGGAGGCCATCCACCTCTTCGATCCACAGACGGCGCTCCGGATCGCAGAGTAGACCTCCGCGCGGCTCGAGGGCGGCAGGAACGCGCTATTGTCGGCCGGTGAAAGCCTGCACGAACGCCGGGCCTGGCCTGCTCTGCGCAGAGAGAATGAGCCGCAGGCGGCTCTTTCCCTGCCTCGCCCTGCTGCTCTTGGCGATGGCGGCCCGTGCGGGCTCCGCCCTCGAGACTGCCGCACCCGGCGCCTTCCTGGCCTCCGACGAGGTCTGGATCACCCTCGGTGCCGACGCCTTCGCCACCGCGAGCCGGCTCTTCGATCCGGGCGCGGACGGCCTGGCGCTCGCCCGCGTCGCCGAGGTGGAGGGGGTCATCCTGACCCGCATGCCGCGCTCGGGGCTGCCGGCGCTCAGCGCACGGATCCATGAAGAGCTTCGCCGCTGCGGCGGCTTCATCGCCCACGCGAGTCGCGCCGAGGCGGACGCCGAGCTCGCGCGGCTCGCCGCTCTGCGCTACCCAGCGCCGGAGGGGGCGCTCCCCTTCGCGATCGACCGGCCGATCGAGGTCGCGGCGCTCGCGGCCGCGGTCGACGAGGCGCAGATCCTCGCCACGATCACCGCCCTGTCGACGAGCTTCCCCAATCGCTACCACGCCCACCCTGCCGGCACGGCGTCGGCGAACTGGATCCGCGACCTGTGGGCGGGCTACGCCGCCGGTCACCCCGAGGTCACCGTCGAGCTCTTCTCGCACGGCGCGATCACACCGCAACCTTCGGTCATCCTGACGCTCCCGGGGACGACGCTGGGCAGCGAGGTCGTCATTCTGGGCGGTCACCAAGACTCGATCTCGTCGGGTTGCTGGGGAAATTCCACTTGTGACGCGCCCGGCGCCGACGACGACGCTTCGGGGATCGCCACACTCTCCGAGGTGATCCGGGTGGCGCTGGCGGCGAATCTCGCGCCGCAGCGGACGGTGCAGTTCATCGCCTACGCCGCCGAAGAGGTCGGGCTCGAAGGCTCCGACGACATCGCGGCGACCTACCTTGCGGCGGGCACCGACGTGGTCGCGGTCCTGCAGCAGGACATGACCGGCTACAACGGCTCGGTCGAAGACATGGCGCTGATTTCGGACTTCACCCACCCCGACCTGACCGCCTTCCTCGGCGCGCTGCTCGACGCCTACCAGCCCACCCTCCTGTGGACCACGACGGCCTGCGGCTACGGCTGCTCCGACCACGCCCCGTGGACGAGCCGCGGCTACCGCGCGGCCTTCTCCTTCGAATCCGAGTTCGGCGAGCACAACCCGACGATTCACACCCCCGGCGACAACGTCGCGACGCTCGGCGGGAGCGCCGCCCACGCCGCGAAGTTCGCCCGCCTGGCGGTCGCCTTCCTGGTCGAAGCCGCGATGGACGCCACCCCGGCCGACATTTTCAGCGACGGCTTCGAGAGCAGCGACAGCGACAGGTGGTCCACCGCGGTATCGCCGTAGCACCGGAGCACCGGAGCCTTGGCTCCCCGGGTGGCGCAGCGCTCCGTTGGCGGACGCCGCCCAGTTCCCAGCCGGTTTCCAGCCGTGGTTTCTACCTATCCCCAGGCCCGCGTCCGGGTAGTAACTGCTCTTCCCGGAGCGAGAGCGAACGGCTACTTTGTGGGCACGTTCAGAAAGGACGGCCACTCATGACAACACCCTTCGTTGCACCGGCAGGTAACGCTTCAGGAGAGGAGAGACTCTGATGCTCTGGACGATTCTCGTCGTGCTCGTCGTGCTCTGGCTGCTCGGCATCGTGACCTCCTACACGCTCGGCGGATTCATCCACATCCTGCTGGTGGTGGCGGTGGTCATCCTGATCTTCCGGTTGGTCTCCGGACGGCGGCTCTGATGAGCCCGCTCAAGATCGTGGCGCTGCTCCTGATCATCGGCGGCATCGTTGGGTTGATCTACGGCGGCTTCACTTACACCAAGACCACTCACGACGCCAAGATCGGCCCCCTCGAGTTCTCGGTGAAGGACAAGGAGAGGGTCAACGTCCCGGTCTGGGCCGGAGTGGCCGCCATCGTAGTCGGTGGCGTTCTGCTCGTCTCGGGCCGCAAGGGCTAGTTCGCGCACCCGAGCTTCGAGTGGGCGTCGCTGTGGTGCAGAGGAAGGACAAACGCATTTGATCGCAAAGGTGAACCGTCAGATCACGCTGGCGTCGCGGCCGCAAGGGTTTCCCAGGATTTCGGACTTTCAGCTCGTCTACACCCCCTTGCCTTCCCCTGGCGCGGGCGAGGTCCTGGTGCATGCGGTCTATCTGTCCCTCGATCCCCACCTGCGGGAGCAGATGGGCGAGATCGGCTCGCCTTCCCCGCCGCTCGCCATCGGGGAGGTCATGCACGGCACGGTGGTCGGCTTCGTCGTCGCTTCTGCGGACCCGGCGTTCCGGGTCGGTGACACGGTCGTGGGCATGTTGGGGTGGCAGGAGTACGCCGTCGCCGCGGGGTGCGATCTGCGCAAGATCGACCCCGTCATCGCGCCGATCTCGACCGCTTTGTGCATTCTTGGCACGCCCGGGCTCGCCGCCTACTTCGGCCTGCTCGACATCTGTGACCCGCAAGCCGGGGAGACCGTCGTCGTGTCGGGAGCCGCCGGCGCAGTCGGGGTGCTCGCCGGGCAGATCGCCAAGCTTCGGGGCTGCCGCGTCGTGGGAGTGGCCGGCTCGGATGCCGCGCGCAACTGGCTGCTCGACGACCTCGGCTTCGACGGCGCGTGCAGCTACAGGGCCGACGACAACTTCGACGGCAAGCTCCGGGAGCTCTGCCCCCGGGGTATCGATGTCTATTTCGACAACGTCGGTGGCGCGATCACGGATGCGGTCGTGCGGCGCCTCAACACCGGAGCGCGAATCTGCCTCTGCGGCCAGACTTCGCAGCACAACCTCGAGAAACCCGAGAGCGGGCCGCGGTGGCTCGGCCAACTGATCGTCAAGCAGGCGAAGGCGGAGGGCTTTCTGGTCTCCAGTTTCGCCGGGCGCTTCTCCGAGGGGTACGAGCAGCTGCGCACCTGGCTCGACGAGGGAAAGCTCAAGTGCCGGGAAGAGATCGCCCAGGGCATCGAGGCGGCACCGCAGGCGTTCATCGGCATGCTGCGGGGAAAGAACGAAGGGAAACAGCTCGTGCAGCTGTCGGCTCTCTAGAGGCTCCCTGGAGACTCTCTAGAAGCCTTTGCAAACGAAAGGACATCGGACAGATGATCAAGAACATCGAACGGACGCAAGGTGGAGTGGACTCCCTGATCGACCGCACGCACGAGGCCGTCGTCAGCGCCTCCGGTCGCGCCGAGCAGGGAATCGAGGCGGTAGCCGGCCGGGTGGTGGAAAAGGCCCATGCCACCGGCGAGAAGATCCGCGAGGGAGCCGACACGGCTTCGGCAGGCGCGCACCGGCGGGTCGCAGGAGCCGCAGAAGCGATCGATCGCGGCTACACCCAGGCGCGAAGCGACCTCGCGCGCGCCGCCACGGCGACGACCGACTACGTCACCGCCAATCCCGGCAAGGCCCTGCTGCTCGTCGCGTCGGCCGGATTCGTGCTCGGTCTGCTGGCGCGCGGGCGTCGTCCATCCGCCTGACCCGCGAGACTCAAGGGACGACGGCGCTCCACGCCGAGGTGTCGTTGCTCTCGAAGCCGTCGAGGAACGGCATCGGGTCGACAACGCAGGACTGGACGACGACGTCGTCGACGTCCCAGCCGGGACCCGTGACCGAGTTGTCGGATCCCAGGCGCAGCCGGAACTGCGCCGTCTGGCCGGCGAAGGCGCTGATGTCGGCGATGGTCTGGTTGTAGCTGGTCGAACCGCACCAGGCCTGGAGACCGGCGAGCGGATTGCCGAAGGAGCCGGAGACCGCCCCGGTGTAGGGGCCCACCAGCAGGTTGGCGGCGGGCACCTGGGTCCAGGTGCTGCCGCCATTCGTCGAGACCTCCAGGATGCCGCCGTCGAAGCAGGCGGTCGCGCCGCTGGGCTCGAGGTCCGGCACGTGCCAGAACTTGAGCACCACCGGATTCTGGCCCGATGGGAGAACGACGGCCGGCGAGATCAGCCGCTGGTCCGAGACGACGGCCGGGTCGCCGGCGTGGAACTGCGACGTCCCGCTGTGCGGGTTGGTCGCGGCGACTGCCCAGCTGTCGCCCGTGCCGCTGTGGGTCCAGCCGCTGGCGCCGGCCTCGAAGCCGTAGTCGTAGAGGACGGCCGCCTGGCTGCCGCTGGCGCAGTCGCCCGGCAGCGCCTGGGTGGTGAACGAGAAGGCCGCGGAAACCGCCGCGGCGCAGGGGTTGTTGGCCGTCACGCGCCAGTAGAAGCGGGTGTTCGAAGGCAGATCGCTGCCCAGAGTGTGGCTGGTAGCGGTGAGCGAGTTGGTGTAGACCGGGCTCGAGAAGTTGACGCTGTCATCGACCTCGAGCAGGTAGTCGGCGGCGCCCGCCGCCGGATTCCAGGTCAAGGTCGGTCGCACGGGCACGTTGATGGCGCCGTTCGCCGGCGCGCTGAGCGTCGGCGCTGCCGCGCCGGCAGTGAAGACCGCCAGCGTCGCGACGTCGTCGCGCACCACACCGCTCGGGCTCGAGGTGCCGGTGACGGTGATCGGCGAGCTGCCTGCCGCGACTCCGGAGGTGGTGACCGTCAGCGTCGCCGCGCCGGGCGGCGTCACCGGGTTGGGCGCGAAGTCGACCGTGGAGCCGGCCGGGTTGCCGGCGGCCGAGAGCGTCACCGCCTCGGTGAAGGCGCCGAGCTGGCCGACCGCGACGTCGAAGAGCGCGCTCGCCGGAGCACAGACCGCCTGGCTGCCGGGTGTCAGGGCGACCTGAAAGTCGGCCTGGGACAGCAGGAGGTTCACCGCCGCCAGCGCATCGATGCGCCCGGCGCCGAAGGTGTTGTTGGGGTAAACCCCCGCGGCCACGCCGCACTGGCCGCTGAAGGAAGGATGGACGGCGCTGTCGCGGATCAGATCCTCGATCCGGTCGACGTCGCCGGCCACCGCCGGCACCGCCGAGACCATGAGCCCGACCAGACCGGCGACGTGCGGGCCGGCCATCGAGGTGCCGCTCCACCCACCGGCGTAGCCGCCCCCCGGAACGCTCGAGCGGATGCCATCGCCCGGCGCCGAGATGTCCGGCTTCATCCGGTTCGAGCCGTCCACCGTCACCGGGCCACGGCTCGAAAAGCCGGAGATCGAGTCGCTCGAGGTGGTCGAGCCCACCGAGAAGACGGCGTCGTAGATCGCCGCCGGGGTGTTCACCGTGGAGCACCCGTCGCCGTCATTGCCGGCCGAGACGGCGACGAAAATGCCGGCCGCGCGCACGTTCTCGACCACCGCCTGCATGACGGCGAAGTTGCCCGGGTTGCAGCCCTCCGACGACGGGCAGCCCCAGGAGTTGTTGATCACGTCGGGCGCCATCGCCGGATCCGGATTCAGGCCGGCGAGGTCGGTCGGCGCGATGAACCACTGGAAGCACTCGATGTAGGTCGTCGGGGTGCCGACGCCCTGGTCCATGTTGCGGCAGCCGATCCAGCGCGCCCCTGGTGCCATGCCGATCTGGTTCGCGCCGCCATCGTCGCCGACCATGGTGCCCATGGTGTGCGTCCCGTGATCGTTGTCGTCGCAGGGCGCGGTGGCGTTCGGACCGCAGGAACCGCCGCCGGAGTGGATGGCGTCGTGCCAGTGGTAGTTGTGATCGGCAGAGGCCCCGTTCCAACCGCGGTACTTCCCCTTGAGGGCCGGGTGATCCCATTGGTAGCCGGTGTCCTGGCCGGCGATGACGGCGCCCTGGCCGGTGTGTCCCAGGGCCCAGACCTGCGGCGCGTTGACCTTGGTGATGTTCCACTCGATGGCGTCCGGCGCCTCTTCTGCATTGCCGAAGAGATCGACAACCGGCTCTTCGAGAATCAGCCGCGGGTTGGTGTCGAGCCGCGCCACGTCGCCGCGCGCGGCGAGCGTCTGCGCCAGCGCGAGGTCGCCCTCGGTCCAGACGAAGTTCGCCGCCCAGAAAGATCGGTGCGGAACTCCCCGACGCGCGAGCTCGGCGAGGAGCGGCGCCTGCGAGCGCTTCGCCGTCGCGGTCAGGCGCTCGAAGACCAAGCGCACCCGGGCCGCCTTGCCCACGAGCTCGCGTGCCAGCGCGAGGTCGGCCTGCTCGGCCATCACGATGAGCATCTCGGCGCGTCCGTCGGGGGCCGCGGCGAAGGCGCGCGTCAGCGCGGGCGAGATCTTGTCGGCGGCCGCGGCCGGCGCGGCCGGCACGGCCGGCACGGAAATCAGGGCGAGAGCGAGAATCACGGCGGGCGATGGGCGCATCGGAGCTCCAGGTTGGGCGCGGCGGAAAGATCCGCGACGATCTTAGCCTGAAACCCGGGCGCTGCAGGCAGAGAGCCCGGTGGGACTCCCCACGGAATCTCTGCCAAGAGCCTCGTGCCTCTGTCTCAGCCGACCGGCGTCAGCCGATCGGCTTCACCGGCCCCGGCGCCAGTAGAAGCCGCCACCGCCGAAGACCAGGACCAGGACGATGATCAGCAGAATCAGATTCGTGTTGCTCATGGAAAGGCCTCTCTTTCTGGAGTGCATCGAAGTCTGCGCGCTCGCACTGCGTTCGTGAAGAGCACTTTCTACCCATTCGCACCGTTGCACCATAGGTAGAAAGTGCTCTTCACGACACCGGTCCAGCGGCATAGGTTGAAGCAGCGATCAAGAAAGGGCGGGATTCCTCGATGGGCGCAGCGGCAGTTGCAGATCCCCCGGTTGCGGTCTTGCCGTGGCTCCCCCGTACCTGGCCGGTCAGGCATGGAGGCTGGCTGGCGCTCGCTGGCTTCGCGCTGCTGCTCCTCCTTACCGCCTTGCTGATCCGGGGTGAGGGCGCGAGGATCGGCCTCGAGCTCGACGCCGCCACGCTGGAGGGCCACGGGCTCAAGATGCGCCAGGAGATCCTGCGCGGCCAGCTCTTCGAGCTCGCCCGCCAGCTGGACGACACGGCAGGCGGGAAGAGCTCCTTCCCGATGGCGACCGGCGGAGGGCGAGGACTCGTCCCGAACCGGGCGCGGCCTTGAAGCGGACAGGGAACCGGTCGCTCCTCGGACGGCGCCGACCGGAGCCTGAGCTCCCACTCCGCGGCGAGCTCCTGAGCCTCGCGGGTCTCGAAGAGCGCGCGAAGACGCTCGCTGCCGGCTTCACGCTGGTGCCGGCATCGCGCACCGGCGGCCACGACGTTCTGCCCCGGCTCGACGGCAACCTCCGTGTCCTCGGCGCGGCCTACGAGACCCTTGCTGACGATGCCCACCGGGGCGTCGCCATCGCTCCCGCCGCCGAGTGGGTCCTGGACAACTTTCACCTCGTCGAGTCCGAGGCGCGCGCCGTGCGGCGCGACCTCCCAGCCAGGTATTACCGCACGCTGCCGAAGCTCACTCCGCGCGAGTTCGCAGGCCGGGCGCGCATTCACGCGCTGGCGCTCGAACTGATCCGCCACGGCGACGGGCGCTTCGACGCCGAACGTCTCACCCGCTTCGTCCTCGCCTTCCAGACGGTGGCGCCGCTCGCGATCGGCGAGCTCTGGGCGTTGCCCAGCATGCTCAAGCTCGCCCTGCTCGAGAACCTGCGCATCCTGACCGATGGGATCCTGGCCGGACGGTCGGCTCGCCTGGCGGCGGACACTGCCTTCTCGCGGCTGGCGGACGGAAACGCCCCCGATCCGTTGCCCGAGCCGCTGCCGAGCGCTTACGTCGCCCAGCTCCGACAGCGGATGCGCGAATTCGACCCGCGCGTCTCGACTCTCGCGGCAGCGGTCGAGGAAGCCCTGGCCGCACAGGGGACGACGCCCGAAGATGCCGTGCGCTCCGAAAACCAGCACCAGGCTACCGATCAACTCTCCACGGCCAACACCATCACCAGCCTCCGGTTCAGTTCGACGTTCGACTGGAGTCATTTCGTGGAGCAGGTCAGCAAGTCGGAAGAGATCCTGCGACGCGACCCGGCGGGGGTCTACCCGCGAATGGATTTCGCCAGCCGCGACCGCTACCGCCACGCCGTCGAGGACCTGGCCGGCAGCGACCGGAAGACCGATGCCGGCGAGGCGCAGGTGCGGATCGCTCTGCGCACGGTCGAAAGCGCCCGCCGGGCCGCCGAGCAGCTGGGAATCGGCGCCAAGCCGGCCCACGTCGGCCATCACCTGATCGGCCCGGGTCGCCGCGATCTCGAGACCGACGTGGCGTTTCGCCCGCGTTTCTCCAGCCGGCTCCGCCGCTGGTCGCGGACCAACGCCACCGCGACCTATCTCGGCGGCATCTTCCTGTTCACCGGCCTGGGCGTCGTCGCTGCCTACGCCTACGCCGGCGTCGCCAGCGCGGGCTCGGCGGCCGCCCTGGTGACGACGGCAGCGCTGCTCGCGCTCCTTCCTGCGAGCGAGCTTGCGGTGCTCGTCGTCCAACGCATCGTTGCCGCGCTCGTGGCACCGCGCCGACTTCCTCGCCTCGACTTCAGGCATGGAATCCCCGAACCATCACGCACGCTGGTGGTCGTGCCCGTCCTCATCGGCAGCGTCGAAGAGGTCGATTGCCTTCTCGCCCATCTCGAAGTGCAGGCGCTCGGGAACCTCGACCCGCGGATTCACTTCGCTCTCCTCTCCGACTTCAAGGACGCGCGAACGGCCACGGTCGCGGGCGACGACGAGATCCTGGCCGCGGCGATCGCCGGCATCGAAGCGCTCAACCGCCGAAACCTCGCCCTTGGCAACGACCGGTTCCTCCTCCTCCACCGCGATCGCAAGTGGAATCCGCAAGAGGGCGTCTTCATGGGTTGGGAGCGCAAACGGGGAAAGATCGAGGAGCTCAACCGCCGCCTGCGTTCGGTCGGAGAGAGCGGCTTCTCCGTCGAGATCGGAGATCTCTCGATCCTGCAGTCGGTGCGCTTCGTCCTGACCCTCGACGCCGACACCCGGCTGCCGCGCGACGCCGCGCGCACGCTGATCGGCATCCTCTCGCACCCACTCAACCGGCCGGTCGTCGATACCGCTCTGCGCAAGGTCACCGAGGGCTACGGCATCCTCCAGCCGCGCGTGAGCGTCAATCTCGCGAGCGCCGCGGGCTCGCTCTTCGCGCGCCTCTATGCCGGGCACACCGGCGTCGATCCCTACACGACCGCGGTCTCGGACACCTATCAGGATCTGTTCGGCGCCGGCCTCTTCACCGGCAAGGGCCTGTACGACGTCGACGCCTTCCAGGCGACGGTCGGCTGGCGGGTGCCCGAGAACGCGCTGCTGTCGCACGATCTCTTCGAGGGCCTGTACGCGCGTACCGCGCTGGTCACCGATGTCGAAGTGGTCGACGACTACCCCGCCAATGTCCTCGCGCACGCGCGGCGCCAGCACCGTTGGGTGCGCGGCGACTGGCAGATTCTCGCCTGGCTCTTTCCGGTGGTTCCGACAGCGCAGGGACTGGTCAAGAATCGCCTGCCGGTCATCAGTCAGTGGAAGATCCTCGACAATCTCCGTCGTAGTCTCGTGGCGCCTTCGCTCTTCGCCTTCTTCGCCGCCGCCTGGACGCTGCTGCCGGGGAGCCCTCTCGCGTGGACGCTTGCCGGGCTCACCGTGGTCGGGTTTCCCCTCATCACCTCTCTGCTTCAGCTCCTCAAGCCGCGCCGTGCCGACGAGCCGGTTCGCGTTCATCTGCGGGGCCTCGCGGAGGATCTCTCCACCGCCTTCGGGCAGGCACTGCTGACGCTGGTCTTCCTCCCCTTCCACGCCTGGGAGATGGTGCATGCCATCGCCCTGACGCTCGTCCGGCTCGTTCTCACCCAACGCCGTCTCCTCGAATGGGAGACCGCGGCGTCGCAAACAGCTCGGGCCGCGAGCCTCCTTACTGCAGGAATGCGCTCGTTCTTCGTCGCGATGGCTGCGAGCCCGATGGCGGCCCTGGCACTCGCCGCCCTGGTGAGCGGCGTACGCCCCGCCGCGCTGCCGCTCGCGCTGCCGTTTCTCGTCGCCTGGGCGGCGGCGCCGGCATGCGCCTACTGGCTCAGCCGATCGACGGTGCCTCGCCGCCGGGAGCTGCCGCCCGAGGATCGCGAGCTGCTCATGGAAGTGGCGCGCAGAACCTGGAGTTTCTTCGAGAGCCTGGCCGGTCCCGAAGATCACTGGCTGCCGCCGGACAACATCCAGGACGATCGCCTCCCGCAGGTGGCCCATCGCACCTCTCCGACCAATCTCGGGCTGGGCCTGCTCGCGACGCTCGCCGCGCACGATCTCGGGTTGATCACTGCGGCCGCCATGGTCGATCGCCTCGACCGGGCGTTGACCTCGATCGAGGGTCTGGAGCGCCACGAGGGTCACCTGCTGAACTGGTACGACACGCAGAATCTCTCACCGCTCCTGCCGCGCTACGTCTCCACGGTCGACAGCGGCAACCTCGCCGGGGCTCTGCTCGCGCTGGCAGCGGGGTGTCGCCAACTGTGCGAACAGGAGGGCGCCTCCCTCCAGCCGCCGGCGCAGCTCGCATCCCGACTATCCGACATCGCTCAGCGCGCGGTGGCGCTGGCGGAAGGAATGAACTTCACCTTCCTCTACGATCCCCGGCGGCAGCTCTTCGTCATCGGCTACCGCCTGGCCGACGCCGGCGGGCCCGGCCGCGCCGACCTCTCCTTCTACGACCTGCTGGCCTCGGAGTCGCGTTTGGCGAGCTTCTGGGCCATCGCCAAGGGCGACGTGCCGCAGAGCCATTGGTTCCATCTCGGACGCCTGGTCGTCAGCGTGGCGGGAGCTCCGACGCTCGTCTCCTGGAGCGCGACGATGTTCGAGTACCTCATGCCGCTGCTGCTGATGCGAACCTATCCGGGGACGCTCCTCGACCAGAGCTGCCGCATGGCCATCCGCAAGCAGGTCCGCTACGGCCGCCAGCGCCATGTGCCGTGGGGCATCTCCGAATCGGCCTACGACCTGACCGACCGGCTCGGTAACTACCAATACAAGGAGTTCGGAATCCCCGGCCTGGGGTTGAAGCGCGGGCTCGCCGACGAGCTCGTTGTGGCACCGTATGCGACGGCTCTCGCCGCTCTGCTCGAGCCGGCCGAGGCGGTGCGCAATCTGCGCCACCTCGCCACTGCGGGCGCGCTGGGCCCGCTCGGCTACTTCGACGCCATCGACTACACACCGCGCAAGCCCCCCGAGGAGGGTGAACCCGCGGCAAGGTCCTCCGGCGCCGGTCCCGGCGTCGTCGTGAAGACCTACATGGCCCACCACCAGGGCATGACGCTCGTCGCCATCGCCAACGTCCTCCTGGGCGACCGCATGGTCGACCGGTTCCATGCTGATCCGCGAGTCCAAGCGACCGAGCTGCTGCTGCAGGAGAGAATCCCGCGCGAGGCGCCGGTCATCGCGCCGCATCCCGCCGAAGCGACCCGCTCCGCACCCCCGGCGCCGGCGCGCGCGCCGCGCCGCCTGCGTTCGCCGCATACTCCCCATCCACGGGCGCAGATCCTGTCGAACGGCAGCTATGTCGCGATCGTCACCAACGGCGGCGGCGGCACGAGCTTCTGCCGCGGCCGCGCGGTGACACGATGGCGCGAGGACCGCACCCGCGATCCGGGCAGCCAGTTCGTCTACCTGCGCGATGTCCACTCCGGGAGCGTCTGGTCGGCGGCCTATCAACCCACGGCCAAGCGACCCGACAGCTACCTGGTGGAATTTCTCGCCGAGAAGGCGACCTTCGAGCGCCTCGACCACGAGATTGCGACGCGCCTCGAGATCGCCGTCTCCCCCGGCGACGATGCCGAGGTGCGACGGATCTCGCTGACCAATCACAGCGACCGCCCGCGCGAGATCGAGCTCACGAGCTACGTCGAGCTGGGTCTGGGCTCGATCGCCGAGGACGTCGCCAACCCGGCCTTCGGCAAGCTCTTCGTCGAGACGGAGTGGATCGCCGAGAGCACCGCGCTGCTGGCACGGCGCCGACAGCGCTCGCCGCAGGATCCGGCGATGGTCGGGTTCCACGCGCTCGCCATTCAGGGACCGACACAAGCGCAAGTCGAGTGGGAAACCGACCGGATGCGATTCCTCGGTCGCGGGCGCGGGCCCGGAGACCCGAAAGCCCTGGACGGACGCGCGCTTTCCGGGACGACCGGCGCGGTGCTCGATCCGATCTTCGCCCTGCGCACCCGGCTGCGGCTCGCTCCCGGGGGGTTCGCCCGCGTCTCTTTCACCACCGGAGTCGCCGGGGACGAAGCGACGGCGCGCGACTGCGCGCAGAAGTACCACGATCACGGCGTCGCCGCCCGGGCGTTCGCTTTGGCCTTCACCCAGGCGCAGATGTCCGCCCGCCACCTCGGAATCTCGGTGGCAGAGGCACAAATCTCCGAGCGGCTCGCCTCGAGAGTCTTCTTCTCCGACGCCTCGCTGCGGGCCAGCGGAGAGACTCTGGCCAGGAACACGCTCCGGCAGGACGGTCTTTGGCGATTTGCCATTTCGGGAGATCTCCCGATCGTCCTCGTCCGCATCCAGGGACCCGATGCGATGCCGCTCGTGCGGCAGGTCCTCGGCGCCCATGAGCATTGGCGGCTCAAAGGGCTGCACGCCGACGTCGTCATCCTGAACGAGCACGCCGACAACTACCGCGAAGCGACCCATGAGCAGCTCGTGCAGCTCCTCGCCAGCGGCCCCTGGAGCGCCTGGCAGGGGCAGCCGGGCGGCGTCTTTCTCGTCCAGGGCGATGCGACCGCCGAACCGGAGCGCGTCCTCCTCGAAGGGGTCGCCCAAGCGGTCCTCTCCGGCGATCGCGGTTCTCTCGAACAGCAACTCGACCGAGTAGAGGTCGAGCCTCCGCTGGCGCTCACCGGCGACCTCCTCGACGAGAACACCGGGGACACCGGTGGCACCGAGGGAACAGACAGTGAACCGGAGCCCCGGCCTCTCACCTTCGACAACGGTCTCGGTGGATTCACCCCGGACGGTCGCGAGTACGTCGTCGTCCTCGAGGGCGAGCGGGAGACACCGCTCCCCTGGATCAACGTGCTGGCCAACCCGCGCTTCGGGAGCATCGTGACGACCTCCGGCGCGGCGCACACCTGGTCCGGCAACAGCCGCGAGAACCGCCTCACACCGTTCGCCAACGACCCGGTCTCCGACCCGACCGCCGAGGCGATCTTCGTCCGCGACGAGGCGAGCGGCACGGTCTGGGGAGCAACGCCTGCGCCGCTCAAGCGGACGCCGCGCTCGCCGCGCTGGGTGGTACGCCACGCGGCCGGCGTGACGCGTTTCTCCCGCGCCGCGTGCGGTATCGCGCAGGAGTTGGCGGTCTTCGTGGCGCGCGATGCGCCGGTGAAGCTCTCCCTCCTCACCCTGACGAACCGCAGCGACCGGCCCCGGCGCCTCACCCTCTTCGCCTACAACGAGTGGCTGCTGGGTCCCCCGGTCGCCAACGGGCCCAGATTCGTGGCGACGGAGGAAGACCTCGCGACCGGCGCGGTCCTGGCGCGCGACCTTTACGGCAGCCGACAGGAGCGCGTCGCCTTCGCCGCCGCGAGCGCCCCGCTCCTGTCGGCGACGGGAGACCGTCTGGAGTTTCTCGGGCGCAACGGTTCGCTGCGCCGCGCCGCCGCGCTCGGCCGGCCCCGGCTCGCGAAGCGATTCGGTGCCGGGCTCGACCCGTGTGCGGCGCTGCAAGTCGAGGTGGACCTCGCGCCGGGGGCGACCCGAAGTGTCGTGTTCCTGCTCGGTCAGGGCGAGAGCGCCGCGGAGACTCACGAGCTCCTGCGGCGCTTCACCGGCGACGACGGTGCGACGGCTGCCGCGGCCGAGCTCGCCGCGGTCGAAGCCGCATGGGACGAAACGCTAGACGCCGTGCACGTCACCACGCCCGACGACTCGTTCGACCTGCTGATGAACCGGTGGTTGCTCTATCAGAACCTGGCGTGCCGCCTGTGGGCGCGCTCCGGCTACTCGCAGTCGAGCGGCGCGTACGGTTTCCGCGACCAACTCCAGGACGTGCTGGCGCTGCTGCATACCCGGCCGGAGCTCACCCGCGAGCACCTCCTGCGTGCGGCGGCACGGCAGTTCGTGGAAGGCGATGTCCAGCACTGGTGGGTGCCCCCGGCCGGCCAGGGCATCCGCACGCGCTGCTCGGACGATCTGCTCTGGCTCCCCTACGCGATCACCGAATACGTCCGGGCCACCGGAGATCGCGCCGTGCTCGATGAGCGAGTCCCCTTTCTCGCCGCACCGCCGATTCCGGAGGGCGAGAGCGAAGCTTACGGCGTGCCGCTGATCTCGGGAGACACCGACACGCTCTTCGAGCACGCCGTGCGGGCCGTGGACCGGGCGGTGACCGCCGGCGCACACGGCCTGCCGCTCATCGGCAGTTGCGACTGGAACGACGGCTTCAGCAACGTCGGCCTTGCGGGCCGCGGAGAGAGCATCTTCGTCGGCTGGTTGCTGCACGCCGTCCTCGGCGCCATGGCACCCCTGTGCGCAGAGCGCGGCGAGCGACCGCGAGCGAAACGCTATCGCGCCGAGCGCGACCGCCTGGGAACCATGCTGGAGCAGAGTTGGGACGGCGAGTGGTACCGGCGCGCCTATTTCGACGACGGCACGCCGTTGGGTTCGTCGCAGAACGACGAGGGCCGGATCGACTCGGTCGCCCAGACATGGGCGGTCATCTCCGGGGCCGCGCCGGCAAAACACGCCGAGCGCGCCATGAGCTCCGTCCGCGCTCACCTCGTGCGGCGCGGCTCGGGCGTCATTCTGTTGCTCACGCCACCCTTCGACAAGACCGCCCTCGACCCGGGATACATCAAGGGCTACATTCCGGGAATCCGGGAGAACGGCGGCCAGTACACCCACGCGGCGGCCTGGGTCGTCCTCGCGCTCACCCGGCAGGGCAGCGGCGACGAGGCGGCCGAGCTCTTCCACATGCTCAACCCGATCAATCACTCGCGGACGGCGAGCGCGGTCGCCCGCTATATGACCGAGCCCTATGCCGTCGCGGCGGATGTCTACGACCACCCGGCGCACCGCGGACGCGGCGGCTGGACCTGGTACACCGGCTCGGCCGGCTGGATGTACCGCGTCGGATTGGAGGGGATGCTGGGTCTGGCACGCCGCGGCGCCAGCTTCACGCTCAACCCGTGCATTCCGTCTTCGTGGCCGTCCTTCGCGATCGACTGGCGCATCGGAACCTCGCGCTACGCCATCGCGGTGGAAAATCCGGAGCGCCGCTGCTGCGGCGTCGCCGTCGCAGAGCTCGACGGTGCCGCGGTGAACCACGAGGCCATCCCCTTGCTGGACGACGGTAAGGGGCACCGGGTGCGGATCGTGCTCGGCGAGCCACTGCGCTCCTGAGTCTGGAATCTGGAGGCGAATCGAGACCTCGAGCCTGTCCCGGCGCTACGCGAGGCCTCCTACGCACCGCGCTATCGGAGCGTAACTTTATGAGTCCAAAGGGTCTGCACCGCTTCGGTTGGGTCCCCGCACCGGCCAGCGTCCGGACCCCGTACCCGGCACCCCGTTTGCGATGATCCAGCCCGACCACCATGTGCTGCTCCCCAACCACTTCGCGGATCGCCCGCCCGGGACACCCCTCCCGACCGAATCCGCGAGGGATCGAAGTCAGGCCCGGCGCCCTCCGGCGCACCGGCCGGAGGTGCGGACGATGAACCTCTCCTGGATCTGGTCCAAGACGATTTCAGCGCAACGACTGTCGCATCGCCTCTTGTTCGCCCTCGGCGCGCCGCTGGCGCTCATGACTGCCGCCGTCGTTCTCGCGGTCGAGAGCGACCCGGGCCTGGCAAACACGATCCTCGTTGGCGGGCTGGCCGCAACGGCGCTGCTCGGTACCGCGCTCGCGTTCCACTTCGCGAGCCACCTGCTGCTGCCGCTCAAGGCCATCGTGAAAGCCTCCGAAGCCCTGAAGAGCGGGCAGCTCTCCGAGCGCGCCGTCGTCTATTGCGACGACGAGATCGGGCGCCTGGCGCGGTCGTTCAACGCCATGGCCGACCGGCTGGACCGGCGCGAGCGGGCGGCGTCACGCCTGCACGAGCTCTCGCAGCTCCTGCAGACGGCGACCGATGCCGGCGAAGCGCTCGCCATCTTCGAGCGCTTGACGCCTGTCCTCCTGCCGGGTGGTTCGGGGGCGATCTACGTCATCAGCCCTTCGCGGGACGACCTCGAGCTGCAGATCCGGTTCGGCCCCGTCGCCCACGAGCTCAAGCCGCAGACCGCGCCCGTCGACTGCTGGGCGCTACGCCAGGGACACAGCTATCTGGTGCCGAACGTCGATCGCAAACTGGTCTGCGAGCACCTCGGTGGGCGGCAAGGCCTGCGTGACGCGTACGCCTGCCTGCCGCTCGTCACCCAGGGAGAGACCATCGGCCTGCTGCACGTCTCCTTCAGTCAAGAAGCGCTGACCGACGCTCCTCTCGACCAGCGCGACGAGGAGCTCGAGGCGATCGCCACGGCCGCAAGCCTGGCCCTCGGCAACCTCGCCCTGCGCGAAAAGCTCAGGTCCCAGTCGGTTCGCGACGGGCTCACCGGCTTTTACAACCGGCGCTTCCTCGAGGAGTCCTTGCCGCGCGAGATCGAGCGCTGCCGGCGCCGCAACCTGCCGCTCACCGTAGTGATGGCCGATCTCGACCATTTCAAGAAACTCAACGACACCTGGGGTCACGAAGCCGGCGACCTGGCGATCCAGAGCTTCGCCGAGGCGGCCCGTCGCCACTTCCGCAGCGAGGACCTCCTCTGCCGCTACGGCGGTGAGGAGTTCTGTTTCGTTCTGCCGGAATGTTCGCCCGAGGATGCCCGGGCCCGCGCCGAAGCGCTTCTCAAGTCCCAGCGCGAGTCGATCGTGCGCTTCGGCCGCGACGCGATCGGTCCGATCACCACCTCGATCGGTATCGCCACCTATCCCGATCAGGCCGCCGACGGCAGCTCCCTGGTGCGGCTCGCCGACGCCGCGCTCTACCGCGCCAAGCTCGAGGGCCGCGATCGGCTGGTCGTTCACGACAGCTCGGTCGCCGCTTGAAGCCTCTCGCCCGCCGTCCGTTGCATCCGAGGACCCACCTGCCGGGCAGGGAAAGAGAAAAGGGCCGGCGATCGAGGGTGAGCTCGATCGGCCGGCCCGTGGTGGTGTCGATTCAGAACGACTGCGGGGGCTTCTGACCCTCGTTCTGGTTCTTTTTGTCCTTGTCCTTCTCATCCTTTTGCTTCTGCTGCTGGTCCTTCTCCGAGGTCTGCTTCGCCTTGCTGCCCTTCGGGGGCTTGGCCTCTCCGGCGGCCTGGGCCTTGCCCTGACCCTGCGCCTTCGCCGCACTGGCTTCCGCGGCCTGGCGCTGGATCTGCTGGCGGGTCTTCAACTGCTCCGAAGTGCGCTCACGCAGCACCTTCTGCTCCTGGAGCTCGGCCGCGTGACGCTGCTGTACGTCTTGGGCGCTGGCCTTGGGCGCTCGCTGCGCTTCCTTCTCATCGCTCTTGGCCGCTTCCTGCGGTTTGGCCTTGGGCGCTCGCTGCGCCTTGTCCTTGGTCGCTCCCTTGGTATCGACCTTGGCCGCCGCCTGCGCCTTCTCGCGGCGCTGATTCTGCTCCAGAGCCTGCTGCTTCTTCTGCTGGTTCGACTCGAGCGCCTTCTGCTCGCGCACAAACTCCCGTTCGTTGACCTTCTTCGGCGTCGGCTGGGCGCGCGGAGCGACCGCAATCGGCACCTTGGCGTCCTGCTTGCGCGGCTGTGACGTCGCGGGCGGACGATTCGCCGGCGCCTGGGTCGGAGCCGGCGCCTGAGCTTTGCTCTTCGGTTCCTTGGCTGCCTGCCGCCGGAGACCGGCGTTGTTGCGCTTCGCGACCTTCACCGACTCCAGTTTGGTCTCCGCCGGACGGTAGATGCGCACGACGTCACGCTCGACCGACGAGGCCCGCGAAGAAGTCTGGGCAGCGACGCGAAGGCGCTGCGCCCTCCTGCCGGTCATCCGTTCGACGCGCTCGACCGGCACACCGTGGTTGATCACCCGGTTGTCGACGACGGTGTAGTTGGTGATGTTGGTGGTGTTGTGGATGATGGTGACGTTGCGCGCCTCCGGCACGATGTAGCCGCCGATGCGAGTGTCGAGGAAGCGGCGCTCGTCGACGAAGGCGTAGTTGCGCGGCGCGATCCCGAAACTGAGATTGAACCCACCGAGCTGAATTCCCACCCGCAGGTCGAAGCCGACCGCCGGCGGCAGCGGCGCCCAGCCGATGTAGCCGTTGCCCTGCTGCCAGGCCACCCAGGCCGGACCCCAATCGGTGCCGGGCACCCACAACCAGCCGACATAACGGTCCCAGGCCCAGCGGCCATAATGGTAGGTCGCCCAGCCGAACGGCTCGTAGGAGACCCAGGTCCAGCCGTAGTCGCTTTCGACCCAGCGGCCGACGGAGTAGGGACGCCAACCAGCCCGGACGTGGCGCGGGAACCAGACCCAGCCGTAGTAGGGATGGCGCACCCATTCGCCATAAGGCGACAGCTCATTGTAGAAAAAACCGACTTCGACGCCAGGAGCCCGCTCGCGGTCGTCGTAGCCGCCGTAGGCACCGTTGGGGTCGTTGCGATCATCGCGATCGTAGTCGTCTCGCGACTGGCGTTCGTACCAGTCTTCCGACTCGTTCCACTCGTCGTCGTACTGGCCCTGTTGCCCATACTGTCCCGGCTGCCCCTGGCTGCCGGGCGGGCCGTACGGATCCGACTGGCCATAGGCCACCCCGGCGGCAAGTCCCGCCACCAGGGTCCACATTGCAATGCGCTTCGTTGTCATCGTTTCCTCCATGGGTGAAGCCTTGTCGCGCCGGGAACCCGGAGCCTCCGCTCGCAATTCGAGTGCGCCCGAAAACGGCGCTGCATCCCGTTGCTCGAGCGTCCCCAGTACGACTCCAAACTAGTCTGCAGATCCTGTGCCCGGAAGAGCACTTACTACCTGACTCGCGCCCTCTTTTCTGGGTAGTAAGTGCGCTTCCGCGCGACTCTTGCGGGGACTAAATTGCAAGTAGGTCGCGCGTTCCTGCGCGGCCGGCATCGGGATCCCAGGGATCCGTAAGGGAGACAGCATGACCACCCAGGAAACGCGCGGCACCGTGAAGAAGATCACCGGCAAGGTCAAAGAGGCCGCGGGCATCGTCACCGGCAACAAGGAGCTCGAGCAAAAGGGCGCCAAGCAGCGCGCCCAGGGCGAGCTCGAGGAGAACGTGGGCGAGCTGCGCCGCAAGGCCGGCGACCTGGCTGACGCCGTGGCCAAGAAGATCAAGGGCTGAAACCATGACCATCTCGCTGCCCGCACTGTTGATTCTGCTGGTGATCGCTGCCGTCTGCGGCGCCCTCGGCAAGGCCATCGCCGGCGACGTGCGCGGCGGCCTGCTGGTCTCGATCGTCCTGGGCTTCATCGGCGCCCTGCTCGGGCCCTGGGTGGCGGGGAAGCTCTCGCTCCCCGAACCGTTCACGGTGACCATCGGTGGGCATCCGTTCCCGGTCCTGTGGTCGATCATCGGCGCCGCGCTCTTCGTAGCGCTGATTCACCTGTTTTCCCGCCGGCGGTGGTGACCGGCTGACCGGCTGAAAGCAATCCGCCCGCGCTCACCGGAGTGGACGCGGGCGGGAATGCCCCTGCTTCGGGGAGACGCGGAAAGAAGCTCGACCGGATCGGGCTAGGCCGAGCGCCTTCGGAGAACCAGCACAGCGGCTCCGCCGAGGACCAGGATGAGCAGCGCCATGCCGGCCGAGTCGAGCGCCGGAATCTCCACCGAGGACGGCGGAGCCGGGGCGCCAGCGCATCCCCCGAGGGTGTTGCCACCGGCGCCTGCCATGGTCACCGCGCCGATCGCACCCGTGCCCGCGAGGGCTTTGCCGGTCACATCGGAACCGGAACCCACGGTGACACTGGCGTCCGCGATCACGTTGCCGCTGAAGGTGATCCCGTTGAGGACCGCGGAGGTGCCCACCCGCCAATAGACGCTGCAGGGGTCGGCCGTTCCGACGACGTTCGAATTGACGTTGGCGGTGAGCGCGCTGTCCACCTGGAAGACGAAGACTCCCGGCCCGTTGAGGGTCAAGGTGCCAGTGGCCGCGAGATCGGCGGCTCCAGAGGCGAAGGAGTAGATGCCCGAGGTGAGCACCGCTCCGTCCAGCTGATCCGCAATGACGATACCGGGTCCCTGTGCGGCGAGGAAGTTGTAGGCGGCGATGGCATCGAGATGGGCCTGCTGGACGGTCAGGTCATTCGCCAAGTGGACCGTGTAGGGAAAGACCACGCTCGAAGGCGGGAAGTTCGAAATCGCGGGCGTTGGCGAAGAGCCGACGTCGCCGTTGACGACGGTGCCCGAGCCGGTCGAGCCGGTCACCCCCGAGTTGCCCAGGGCCGAAAACTGATCGGCGATACCGAGCGGCGGTGCCACCTGGGCGAACGCCGGGAAAGCCACGAAAACCAGCGCGGCGCATGCTGCACCGACGAAAGCACTGCTCCATCTGCCCGTTCGATTCATGTCAGACCCAACCTCTCCCGCGGCGGGCGCACCACCAATGGTGACCTTGTCCGCACGCGAATTCCTAGAGTGTACACCCTGCACCCGCTCCCCGACAGGGCAGGATCCATGCAAGGCACCCCCTTGCTTGGGTAAAAACTACCCACCCGGCTCGGGCAGCGCTTCTCACAGCAGGCGATGCTCTTCGGCATAGTTCACCAGCTCCACCCGGCTGACCAGCCCGAGCTTGCCCATCAGATTGGCGCGATGGTTCTCCACGGTGCGCATCGACAGCGCGAGCAGGCTGGCGATCTGCCGGTTCGTATTGCCCTTGGCGAGCAACCGCAGGACATCGACCTCGCGGCGGGTGAGCGGATTCACCGGCGCCCCGCGCCGGTGCTCCGTGGTGACCGGCTGGTGCAGAAGGGCGCGGGTCATGGCGGGATGAACGTAGATGTCGCCGCGACACACGGCATGAATCGCGCGCAGGATCTCGGAGTCCTCGGCCCGCTTGATCACATATCCGGCGGCGCCGGTGCGCAGGGCTTCGTGCAGCAGGCCTTCGTCCTCGTGCATGGTGAGGAAGAGCACTTTGATCTCCGGATGGGCCTCTTTCAAGCGCTGTGCCACCCGAATGCCGCTCTCGCGCGGCATGGTGATGTCGAGCAGGATCAGGTCGGGGCGCAGCGTCGCGGCGCGCAGCAGGGTCTCCACACCGTCTGCTGCCTCGCCGACGACCTCGAGGCCGGAGTCGGAGCTGAGCAGCGCCCGCAGACCCGCGCGGACGACCGCATGGTCGTCAGCGATCAGGATGCGGATCGGCACTCGCCACCTCCACGACGACCGTCGTCCCGGAGCCGGGCGCACTCTCCAGGTTCATGCTGCCGCCCAAGGCCTCGGCGCGCTCCCGCATTCCGAGGAGGCCGAAGTGATCTCCGCGCTGGACTTCCCGCGGATCGAAACCGACCCCATTGTCTTCGACCATTGCCCTGACCCGATCGCCGCTGCGCTCCACGAGTATGTCGACCCGGGTCGCCTGAGCGTGGCGGGCGACGTTGGTCATCGCCTCTTGAACCACGCGGTAGAGCGCCGTCTCCACCGCGCTGGGAAGGCGTTCGTCGGTGAACCCCCGCGCCTTGAAATACACCGCAAGGTTGAATTTGGACGCCGCCTGGCGCGAGTACTGGCGCAGCGCCGCATCGAGCCCCAGGTGATCAAGGCTCGCCGGGCGCAGGTCCGCGGCCAGGCGATGCAGACCGTCGATGACGGCGTCGGTCGTCCGCACGAGCTCCGAGACCTTGCCGGTGATGTCCCCCCCTTGCTCGATCTCGCGCTCCAGGAGACGAAGACCGAAGCGCAGCGACGCCAGGGACTGACCTGCTTCGTCGTGCAGCTCGCGGGAGATACTCCGGCGTTCGTTCTCCTGCGCCTCCACCAGGCGGCGTGAGAGCGACTGCAGTCGCAGTGTCGAGGCCTGCATCTGCTCGAAGAGTACCGCGTTCTCGACCGCGACCGACGCCTGCGACGACATCGCCTCGGCCACCCGGACCTGTTGCTCGCTGAAGGAACCGACCTCGGCCTTGGTCAAGGCGACCAACCCGGCCACGGTGCCGCGCGCAAACAGCGGCACACCCATCCAGCTTCCCGCCAGCGGCTGCTCGGACGCCAATCCCAAGTCGGGGTGGGCGCTCAAGTCGGGAATCAGCACCGCGGCGCCGGTGGTCAGGATGCTCTGCACGGCCGGGTGATCGGTCGCGGTGAACTTCGGGCGTCGCTCGGCCGGTACGGGGACCACCCGGTCACCGTCGTAGACCGCCCGCACGGAGAGCCGCGACGTCTCTTCGAGCAGCATGACGCTGGCGCGATCGAACGGCACCATTTGACGCAACCGGTCGAGCAAGGTCACCAGCACGACCTCGCGGTCGAGACTGCGGGTAAGCTCGATGGTCGCCTCGCGCAACTCCTCGGCCACGGCCCGGGCACTGCGCTCGGCCTCGTGCGCGAGCCAGCGGTCGGTGACGTCGCGCGCGACGGTCAGGATTGAAATCGGCGCGCTCCCGGACCCGAACTCCGGAACGAGCCGGCAGTCGAACTGCCGCATCCCGTCCTGGGCCGCAAAAGCGAACTCCAGCCTCTCGGCCCGTCCCGTCTCCAGGACCTTCAGCAACGCTGCGTCCCAGCGCTCGAGCAATTCGAGCGGCATGGCCAATTCACGATTCGTCCTGCCGACAAAATCCTCTGCCGGGCGGCCGGTGACCAGCTGCACCGAGGGACTGACATAGAGGTGGCGCAGATCCGGGCCGAAGCGCGCGATGATGTCGGGTACGTTTTCGACCAGTGCCTGGAAGAGCTCGCCAGCCATCTTGGCGCCGTCCTTCTCCGCCAGCACCTCCTGCTTCAGGACCCCGCGCTCGACGGCGTAGCGCATCGCGCGCCGGAGCTCACGCGCCGCGATCTGACCCTTGACGAGATAGTCTTCCGCGCCCTGGTGCAAGGCCTCGATCGCCACCGACTCGTCGTCCAGGCCGCTCAGCACCACCACCGGGACATTTGGCGCGGCGAGTTTGGCCCGCCGTACCGTCTCCAGCCCCTGGGCATCCGGCAAACCCAGGTCGAGCAGAATCAGGTCGACCCCACCGTGCGCGAGGTGCTTCTCCGCCGCAGCCAGACTCTCGACGTGGGTCCACTCGATGCCGTGGGTGCCCCCCTCGCTGATCATCTCGCGCAGCAGGCGGGCGTCGCCGACGTTGTCTTCGACCAGGAGCAACCTCTGGATCGGGTTGCCCACCCGGCCAGGGGACGGCTTGTTCATTGGAGCCCCCGAAGTTCTCGCCCAGTCCGATCCGTGAAACTTCGCCAGCCTCGCGACCGGCATGGGCAAGCCGAGCCACGAAAAGGCCCATCCACGACGCCGAAAGGGAACCCGGCCTCGGCGGGCGGGACCGGGAGACCGGAGAAGCTCGCGTCTCCCGGGCGAACTGGACGATGGCCAAGCATGTTGGTCTCGAAGGACTGCAAGATCCACGCCCTCACGATCAGCCCACTGCGCTGATTCTACTCTTCCTGCTCCCCGAACCCTGCTTTCCGGAGAATCCGCCGTTCACCCAGGCGAAGCGACAAGTCATACGATCGTTGCATGGCGCCGGTCGAACTCGCTGCCCAGAGGCTTGTCCTGCTCGGGGGTGGGCACGCGCACGTCCACCTCCTCTCCCGTGCGGCGCGATACCCGCTGGCACCTGCCGGCAAGCTGGAGATCGTGCTGGTGTCGCCGTTCGAACGCCATCTCTACTCGGGGATGGTGCCGGGCTTGCTGCAGGGGACTTATACCGAAACCGAGCTCTCCTTCGATCTGCGCGCGCTCGCCGCCGATGCCGGCGCGCGCTTCGTTCAGGCGGCGGCGCAGAGAATCGATCCCGTCGCAGGGCGCGTCGAGGTCGACGGCGAAAGGCTGCCCTACGACCTGCTGTCGCTCGACATCGGCTCGGAGCCGGCGGGCCTCGCCACGCCAGGTGTCCGCGAGCATGCGTCCACTGTTCGACCGATGAACCGGGCGGTGGCGCTGCGCCAGCGCGCCGAAGCGTTGTTGGCGACCGTGCGGAACCGCCAAGTCGCCGTCGTTGTCGCCGGAGGCGGCGCGGCGGGCGTCGAGGTGGCGCTCGCCCTGGCACGTCTCGGCCGGATTCGCGGCGCCCGGCCGGAGGTGACGATCGTCGAGGCCAGCCCCACGATCGTGCCCGAGTTCTCCACTCCCGTGCGCCGCCTCGCCGAGCGCATCCTCGCCGCACGGGACGTCCGGCTGCGCACCGGACGGCGGGTGGCCGCGGTCGAGGCGGACCGGGTGGAGCTCGACGACGGGACGCACACCCCCTCGGAGTTGACCGTCTGGCTCGCAGGCGCCGCCGCGTCGCAGCTCCTCGCGCGCTCCGCCGTCCCGAAGGACGCGCACGGCTGCCTCCTCGTCGGCGAGACGCTGCAGGCCGTCGACGGCAGCCCCCTTTTCGGCGCCGGCGACTGCGTCGGAATCGCCGGCTTCCCGGCGCTCGCCAAAGCCGGCGTCTACGCGGTCCGCGAGTCCCCGATCCTCGACCACAATCTGCGCGCCACCCTGGCCGGCGGTACCCTTCGCCGCTATCGTCCGCAGGCGACCTTCCTCGCGCTTCTGAACAGCGCCGACGGCAAGGCGATCTGGCGCTGGCACGGCCTCGCCGGGCACTCTCAGATTGCCTGGTGGCTCAAAGACCGCATCGACCGCGCCTTCATGAAGCGCTACCAGGGAGCGCGGTGACCGGGTCGAATTCCTGAAAGTCGAGCGGAAAGGGCTGCTGAACGCCACCGGCCGGCTCGACCCGGAAGCCGCGCGAGCGCAACTTCGCGCCGCCGAGGCCGACACTCAGCGCTCCGACGAGCCCTATCCTGCGAGATCAGGCGAGGTCGAAGCGATCGAGGTTCATCACCTTGGTCCACGCCGCTACGAAGTCATGGATGAACTTCTCCTGTGCGTCCGCGCTTGCGTAGACTTCAGCCAGGGCACGCAGCTGGGAGTTCGAACCGAAGATGAGATCGACCCGGGTGGCGCTCCACTGGAGCTTGCCGGTCTTGCGATCGTGCCCTTCGAACACGTCCTGGACGTCCGAGACCACCTTCCACTCCGTGCCCATGTCGAGGAGGTTCAGGAAGAAGTCGTTGGTCAGCGCCTCCGGCCGAGTTGTCAGGACGCCGTGCCGGGTCTGTCCGACGCTGGCATTCAGGACACGCATGCCGGCGACGAGCACCGTCATCTCGGGCGCGGTCAGGGTCAGCAGTTGTGCCCGATCGACCAGCATCGCCTCGGCCGATACGCTGTAGCTCCCCTTGAGGTAGTTGCGGAAGCCATCGGCAATCGGTTCAAGTACCGCGAAAGAGTCCACATCGGTCTGTTCCTGTGTGGCGTCCATGCGTCCCGGCGTGAAAGGAACCGTCACCGCGTGACCGGCATTCTTCGCCGCCTGCTCGACTCCGGCGCATCCGGCCAACACGATCAGGTCCGCCAGCGAGACCTTCTTGCCGCCGGACTGGGCGCTCTCGAACTCGCCCTGGAGGCGCTCCAGCGTCTCGAGGACTTTCGCCAGCTGCTCGGGCTGGTTGACCTCCCAATCCTTCTGCGGTGCCAGGCGGATGCGGGCACCGTTCGCACCGCCGCGCTTGTCGGAGCCGCGGAAGGTGGAGGCCGACGCCCAGGCGGTCGACACCAGTTGCGGGACCGACAGGCCCGACGCCAGGATCTTGCCCTTGAGGGAGGCGATGTCCTGCGAGTCGATCAACTCGTGATCGACCGCGGGGACGGGGTCCTGCCAGATGAGCGCTTGGGCAGGCACCTCCGGGCCGAGATAGCGCGCGCGCGGGCCCATGTCGCGGTGGGTCAGCTTGAACCAGGCCCGCGCGAAGGCATCGGCGAACTGATCCGGGTTCTCGAAGAAGCGCCGCGAGATCTTCTCGTAAGCCGGATCGAACCGCAGGGAGAGATCTGTGGTCAACAGGGCGAGAAGAAATGCGTTCCGATGAAATTGCCGCCGCCTCGATGAGGAAAGGTGCGACGCAAGCGCTGAAATCGGAATTGTCGAGGTGTTCGTGGCAATGATGCAGGATTCATTTACAATCTCTGACAAACGTCCGAGGACGTCGGCCTTGACC
>JANNGS010000032.1:0-43004 GCA_031403995.1 Thermoanaerobaculia bacterium | reverse complement strand
GACCACGAGATCCGACAGCGAGTTGCCGCCGAGGCGGTTCGCGCCGTTGATGCCGGCTGCGCACTCGCCGGCGGCGAAGAGGCCGGGAATCGACGACTCCTGCGTGTCGGCGTCGACCCGGATGCCGCCCATGATGTAGTGGGTGGTGGGGCCCACTTCCATGGGCACCGCGGTGATGTCGATGTCGGCGAGCTGCTTGAACTGGTGATACATCGACGGAAGTTTCCGCTTGATGTGGTCGGCGGCGTTCGGCAGGTGTTCCTTGATCCAGCTGATATCGAGGAAGACACCGCCATGCGGTGAACCGCGGCCCGCCTTCACCTCGCGCATGATGCAGCGCGCCACGTGGTCGCGCGTCAGCAGCTCGGGCGGCCGCCGCGCGTTCCGGTCGCCCTGGGTGTAGCGCCAGCCCTCCTCGGCGTCGGCCGCGGTCTGCGGCTTGTAGTTGTCCGGGATGTCGCCGAACATGAAGCGCTCGCCGGCGCTGTTCTTGAGCACACCGCCTTCGCCGCGCACCCCTTCGGTGACCAGGATCCCCTTGACCGACGGCGGCCAGACCATGCCGGTGGGATGGAACTGCACGAACTCCATGTCGATGAGCTCGGCCCCGGCACGGTAGGCGAGAGCGTGACCGTCGCCGGTCCCCTCCCAGCTGTTGCTGGTGATGCGGAAAGCCCGGCCGACGCCGCCGGTCGCGAGGATGACGGCCTTGGCCGCGAAGAGATGGAACCGTCCGCGCTCGCGGTCGTAGGCGAGGGCGCCGGCGATCTTTTCGCCGTCCAGCAACAGATCGATGACCGTGAACTCCATGTGCACCGTGACGCCGAGGTAGATCGTGTGGTCCTGGAGCGTGCGGATGAGCTCGAGACCGGTGCGGTCGCCGACGTGGGCGAGGCGCGGGTAGCGATGGCCGCCGAAATTGCGCTGCAGGATCTTGCCGTCGCTCGTGCGGTCGAAGACCGCGCCCCACGCTTCGAGCTCGCGCACCCGGTCGGGCGCCTCCTTGGCGTGGAGCTCCGCCATCCGCCAGTTGTTGACGTATTGGCCGCCGCGCATGGTGTCGGCGAAGTGCACTTTCCAGTTGTCGCGCTCGTCGACGTTGCCCATCGCCGCGGCCATGCCGCCCTCGGCCATGACGGTGTGGGCCTTGCCGAGGAGCGACTTGCAGATCAGGCCGACCTTGACTCCCAGGCCCACCGCTTCGATCGCCGCGCGCAGACCCGCGCCGCCGGCTCCGATGACCAGGACGTCGTACTGATGCGTGTCCTGGACGGCCATCAGAAAAGACGCAGGTCCGTGATGACACCCATCGAGCACAGTCGCACGTAGAGATCCGACGACATCACCGAGATCAGACTGCACCAGGCGAAGAGCTGGTGCCGGCCGTTCAGCCCGCTCACGCAGGCGTAAGCGAAGTCGCAGACCGGCGCCTTCGAGACTTCGTCGAGCCGCCCGCCGACGACGTGCCGCACGACGTGGCAGCCCCAGGTGTAGCAGGCGAGGAGGACGACGTTCACCGCCAGGACGAGCGTGCCGACGCCGATGCCGAACCGCACCGTGCCGCTCGCCAGGTCGGCGAACCAGAGCGCCTTCCACACGTCCCAGGCGAGCAGAGCGATGAACACCAGGGCGACCCAGGCGAAGTAGCGATGGGCGTTCTGGAGGACGAGCGGGAAGGAGCGCTCGCCCAGGTAGCGCTGGCGTGGCTCGCCGACTGCGCAGCCCGGCGGGTCGGCCCAGAACGACTTGTAGTAGGCGCCGCGGTAGTAGTAGCAGGTGAAACGGAAGAGGCCCGGAAATGGGAGGATCAGCAGCGCCGGCGAGAACGGCAGCAGGCCGGGCCACCAGGCGGGCTTCGGTCCGAACCAGGCGTGCGGCGAATCCCCGAAGAGCTCCGGCGAGTAGAACGGCGAGAGGTACGGACCGAAGGTGTAGTGCGCGTTCTGAAACGCCGCCCAGGTGGCGTAAACGATGAACAGGGAGAAGCCGGCGAAGACGAGCGCCGGCCCGGCCCACCAGGCGTCACGCCGGGCGGTCCTGCCGAATCCGCGACGAAGCCCCGAGACGGGAAGCACCTGCATGCCCACCACCCCCACGCAGCAGCTGTAGCCAGGAAGAGCGCGGGAAACATACAACAGGTCGGATCGCCCGAGAGCGATCTCCACCGGCGGCGAGCGACTTTTTCGTCAGTAGTTCGATTCGTCGAGGAGCTCGCGCTCCTCTTCGTCGGAGAACGGGGCGCTCTTGTCGAGCGAGGCGCCGATCCAGGCGAGGAACTTCTCCTCGCTCTTGCAGACCTTGAAGGCGAGGATCTCGGGGAGCTCGTAGCTGTGGAGCTCCTGGATCGCGGCCTGGACGGCGACGTATTCGCTCTCGAGCGTCTTCACGATGAGCAGAAATTCGGCGTCGCGGCAGATCTTGCCCTGCCAGCGGTAAACCGAACGCACACCGGTGACGATGTTGACGCACGACGCATGGCGGCGCGCGACCAGCTCCGAGGCGATCAGGTTGGCTTGTTCTTCGGTGCCTACGGTGGTGATGACGACGAATGCTCCCACGGGCGCGAAAGTTACGCCCCTTCCGCCGCCAAGTCATGCCGCGACGCGGCAAGACGGCCTACTTCTCCGGCGCTCCGCGCCGCCGGCTCAGTGCCAGCGTTCCTCTTCGACGTCGTAGGCGAGACAGCCGATCTTGCCGGTGCGGCCGAAGACGCGCGCCGCCGAGAGGTGGCGCATCCCGTCCGTGACGTAGACCGTTCCCGGCGTAGCTGTTCCGAGCGGACTGAATGCCGCGATGTCGGAGCGGTTGAAGCGCACCGGATCCTCGAGCCGGTCGAGCCGGCGGCGCGGGTCGCCGGGGTCGCGTGGCGCCGGTCCGGGCGGAAAGCCAAAGCGGATCTGGCGACCGAGGTGGGCGAGACGCACCTCGCGCGTGACCGGCGGATCGTCCCCGGAGGCGATGTCGGCAGAGAGGAGGCCGTCGCCGTCACCGTCGCGATAGAGCGCCCAGGTCACCGTACCGTCGGGAGCGACCCTGAATTTCATCCCGACGTTGGCGTCGTAGCGAATCGCATAGGCGCGCGCGACGTGGAAGGTGGAGGCGACTTCGGCTGCGGCGAGCTCCACCCGGAGCCCGGCGGCCAGCGAGAGCAACGGCGGGATGCCCCAAACGAGCACCAGGGACGAGATCGCCATCGCGATCAGGAGCTCGATCAACTGGTAACCCTGCTCGGCCGTCCGCATCGAAGTCGCCTCCACCCGGACCACTTGCGGTCAGCTCTTCGCCGCGGTCTTCTCGGCCTTCGGCGCGCGCGGCAACTTCACTTTCTCGGTGAGCGTCGTCGGCCCCGAGATGGCGACGTAGGGCTTGAGCTGCTCGTAGATCGACTCGCCGATGCCGCGCACCAGCATGAGGTCGTCGAGCGACTTGAAGGCGCCGTTCTTCTCGCGCTGCTCGACGATGCGCGCTGCCACCGCAGGACCGATACGCGGCAGGAGCTCGAGCTCGGCGGCGGTCGCCGTGTTGACGTTGACGGTCTTGCCTTCCGCGGCGAGCGCCGGGGCGGCGGCGAGAAGGATGCAAACGACGGCGGCGGCGGAGATGGCGGAGACGGCAGAGAAGGTTCGCTGATGGAGTCGCATGTTCGTATTCCTTTCCTGAAGCGATGGTGAAGCGTTGACTGGATGCATCGTTGGACAGCTCTTGGGTGGTTCGTCTGCAACTGCGGTACTGCGACCTGCGTTCGTGGATGGCGGAGCTGCTCGTCGGTTCTCTGTCTTCCTGGCGCCTCCTCTCTCCGGTTGGTTGTCTTGCGGCGGACTCCGAGTACAAGCCCGCTGCCATTCCGCAGAAAGGTTGTAAACAAATGAAAACATTTGATTTATCACTCCACGCCCGGTTCACCTCCGGGCGCGGGACGACAAGCGGACTGGCCCCCGCCGGGGGCGCGGGCGGGACGGGGTGGCCTGGGCCGCGCGGTGGCGCCGACCCTCGACGCCGTCAAAGGAACTGGACGGAGGCGCAATCCCTTGCAGCGATCAGATAGGCTTTCAGGTCGATGTCGACTCCGCACCGCTCCTCCGCCCGCGAATATCTCGAAGCCCTGCTCATCGCGGCGGTCTTTCTGTTGTTCACCAACACGTTCGTGATCAAGACTTTCTTCATCCCCAGCGGCTCGATGGAAGACACACTCCTGGTCGGCGACCATCTGTTCGTCAACCGCTTCATTTTCGGCCCGGCGATGGGCAAGCTCGAGCAGGCGGTCCTGCCGCTGCGCGCTCCGCGCCGCGGTGACATCGTCGTCTTCCGTTCGCCTGAAAGACCGAACATCGATCTCGTGAAACGCCTGATCGGTCTGCCGGGCGACACCATCCAGGTCGTGAACAAGCAGCTCTTCGTCAACGGAAGCAAGGTCGAGGACAGCCTCTACGTCGAGCACAAGGACCCGCGGACCTTCCTCAACCGACCGTACATGTCGGAGCAGCAGCGCCTGCGGGACAACTTCGGCCCGATCACCGTGCCGGCCGAGAGCTACTTCTGCATGGGCGACAACCGCGACCTGTCCTACGACTCCCGCTTCTGGGGCGTGGTGCCCGCGCACTACATCAAGGGGCGCGCCTTCCTCGTCTACTGGTCGTTCGGCGGCGGAACCTCGGACGGCACCTGGCGCGGCGCCGGCGCGAAGCTACGCGAGCTCGCCAACACCGCCCTAGGGTTCCTGACCAAGACCAGATGGACGCGCACGCTCCACCTGCCGAGCTGAACGGCGGCGTCCCCGTCCGCCCGACCACCTGCCGCACGCGCGGTGCGAGCAACCTCGCGCGCAGCGCGCTCGTGGCTCTGCTGCTCGCGCTCTTCGTGCGCGCCTTCCTGCTCGAGGTGATCTCCATTCCGAGCGTCTCGATGGAACCGACGCTCGAACCCGGTGACCAGGTTCTGGTGAATCGCTTCCTTTATTCCGGACCGCGCTTCGGCCTTCTGCCGCGCCGGCCGGTGCGCCGGGGTGATGTCGTACTCTTCCGGCCGCCGTTCGACCAGCGCCAGGAGTTCGTGAAGCGCTGCGTGGGCCGTAGCGGTGACTGGTTCGGCGGCGGCGTCCTCCCGCCCGGGGCACTGTGGCTGGAGGGCGACGCGCGCGAAAGCTCGCTCGATTCGCGGCGCTTCGGTGCGGTTCCCGAGAGCGCTCTCCGGGGACGGGTGCTGGCCGTGCTGTGGTCGCGGTCGGGAGCTCCTGGCGCCCGCCGTCGCATTCTCCGGCAGGTACGTTAGACTGAAGTCCGGCTCAATCCAGGGGGGTTTGAATGATGCAGCGTCAGAGGCAGGCGGGCGACGGCAAGCTGGGTTGCATCCTGTGGAGTCTGCTCCTCATCGCCGGCGTGATGGTCGCCTGGAAGGCCGTGCCGGTCAAGATCGCGACCTCCGAGCTCTACGACTTCATGGTCGAGCAGGCGAAATGGGCCGGTAATACGCCGTCCGAGGTGCTCCAGAAGCGCATCGTCAGCAAGGCGAACGAGCTCAACCTTCCGGTCGACCCCAAGTTCGTCACGGCGGAGAAGCCCGGCGACAAGATCCGCATGAAGGCCGTCTTCACCGTGCCGCTCGAGTTCCCGGGCTACACTTACGAGTGGGACTTCGATCTCGAGGTGGAGCGCCCGATCTTCATCTGGTAGCCGCCGGGGACGTTCTCCGCCGCGACCTCATGGCCTACACCCGATCCCTCGACGCCGTCGAAGTGCGGCTTCTCGGCGCGCTGATGGAGAAAGAGCGTACGACTCCCGATCTCTATCCCCTGACGGTCGCCGCCCTGCTCCAGGCTTGCAACCAGAAGACGAGTCGCGACCCGGTCAGCGACTACTCCGAAACCGTCGTGGTCGAAGCGCTCGACCGGCTGCGCGCCGATGCCCTGGTCTTTCGCGTCCACGGGAGCCGCAGCGAGCGCTACGAACACTGTCTCGACCGCCGCTGGCATCTGGACACCTCCGGCACCGCGGCGGTCATCGCGATGCTCCTGCTGCGCGGCGCGCAGACCGTCGCCGAGCTCCGGGCGCGAACCGCTCGGCTGCATCCGTTCGCTACCGCCGGCGAAGTCGAAGCGGCGCTCCAGCGTCTTGCCGCTGGGCCCGACGCGCTGACGCGCGAGCTGCCACGTCAGCCAGGCCAACGCGAAACCCGCTGGATCCATCTCGCCGGTACCGAGGAGGTCGAGCGCGACCTCCTGGCGGGCTTGCACTTTCCGCATCTGCCAAATCTTCCGCATTTTCCTAGTACCGAGGAGCACCGGCTCACCTCCGCGCCGCGCGCGGAGAGTGCGGCGAGCGCAGTCGACGGCCAGGTCGGCGAGCGGCTGGAGCGGCTCGAAGCGGCGGTCGCCGAGCTCGCTGCCGCGATGTCCGAGCTGCGATCGCGGCTCGGAGAGTAAGCGGTGGCGCTTTTTCCCGGCGCTAGTCGCGCGCCGTCCGGGCGCTGCCGGCGAGCTCATCGGCCAGCGTGGCGAGCGCGGCCTCCGGATCGGGAGCCTGGGTGAGCGGCCGCCCGATGACGATCAGGTCGGCGCCAGCTGCGATCGCCGCCGCCGCCGTCGCGGTCCGCCGCTGATCGTCCCCGGCACCGGAGCCATGCCCCGCCGGCCGGATTCCCGGTGCCACCAACTTGAACGGCCGCGGTTCGGCGGCCCGCAGCGCCGCGAGCTCGAGCGGCGAGCAGACGACTCCGGCGGCGCCGGCCTCGCGCGCGAGATGCGCCCAAAGCAGGGCGCGGCGGGAGCTTCCGCCCGGCAGGTCGAGGCGCTCGAGGGTCGGCTCGTCAAGGTGGGTGAGGACGGTCACCGCGAGGAGTGCTACCCGGCCCTCCGCGGCTTCGGCTGCGGCTGCAATCATCGCCGGTCCGCCGGCCGCGTGAATCGTCAGGTAGTCGACTTCGAGCGCGCGCGCCGAGTTCACCGCCCCGGCGACGGTGTTGGGGATGTCGTGCAGTTTTAGGTCGAGGAAGATCGCCTGCGCATGCCGGTGCGCGATCTCAATCGCCGGCGGGCCCCAGCGCACGAACGCTTCGAGGCCGACCTTGAGGACACCGACTCGCGGGCCGAAAAAAGCGCACCAGCGCTCGAACGTCTCGCGATCGTTGGTGTCGAGCGCGACGGCAACCCGACCCAGTCCGCCGGCGCTGATCGCTCCGCTGGCTCCTGTCGCTCCGGTCGCTCCATTGCCCGTGCTCATGATTCCCTCCACGGACGCACCCCGCCGACGAGCTCGGTGACGCGTTCCACCTTCATCTCGACGAGCCGCGCCGCGAGACCGTCGACCAGCTGCTCGGCGGCGCGCGGATTGCGGAAGAGCGCCGTTCCGACCTGAACGGCCGTCGCTCCCGCGAGCAGGAACTCGATCACGTCGTCGACCGTCTCGACGCCGCCGATGCCGATCACCGGCAGGCCGACCTTCTTCGCCACGTCGTAGACGATGCGCACCGCGATCGGCTTGATCGCCGGGCCGGAGAGCCCTCCGCGCGTGGTGTGCAGACGCGGCCGCCGTGTCCAGGGATCGATCGCCATGCCGAGCACCGTGTTGATCGCTGAGAGGATGTCGGCACCGCCGGCCTTCGCCGCTTCGCCGATCGCCACCGGCGAGGTCACGTTCGGCGACAGCTTCACCGCGATCGGTTTCGCGGTCACGTTGCGGACGCTGCGCACCAGACGCTCGAGGAGCACCGGATCGTGGCCGAATTCGATGCCACCCTTGGTGACGTTCGGGCAGGAGACGTTGAGCTCGACCGCGGCGACGCCCGGGAAGGCATCGACGCGCTCGGCGAGCCGGGCATAGTCGTCGAACTCGTAGCCGAAGAGGTTGACCACCACCTGCGCCGGAAAGCGCCCGAGCCCGGGAAGGACTTCGGCCAGGAACTTCTCGATGCCGATGTTCTGCAGGCCGATGGAGTTCAGCATGCCGCCGCGCGGCTCGCCGATGCGCGGCGGCGGATTGCCCTTGAGCGGCTCGAGCGAGAGCCCCTTGGTGACAATGCCGCCCAGCCTGTCGAGCGCCGTCAGATGCCCGAATTCGAGACCATAGCCGAAGGTGCCGCTGGCGGTGAGAATCGGATTCGGCAGGTGGAGAGCGCCCAGCCGGACCGAGAGGTCCGGCGCGCGGCGCGCGTCCCCGGGGGGGAATTCCGGTCCGCTCACCACTTCACCGCGTCGAAGGCGAAAACCGGACCGTCCTTGCAGCACAGCGCGAATCTCCCGTCGACGAGCTCGACGGCGCAGCCGAGGCAGGCCCCGAAGCCACAGCCCATCGGCGTCTCGAGCGCGGCCTCGCCGGGCACACCATACTCGGCGCCGAGCTCCGCGAGACGTTTCATCAAGCCCATCGGTCCGCAGGTGAAGATCCTGCGATATCCGCCTGCAGCGAGACCGCGGGCGAGCGGCGCCGTGATCAGGCCGCGTTCGCCTGCGCTGCCGTCTTCGGTGGTCGAGATCAGGCTGCCACCGCTCGCCTGCGCCAGACTCTCGAACACGGCGCTCCGCACGAGATCGAGTCGGCTGCGCCCGCCATAGTAGAAGTCGAAGCGGGTGCCCGCTGCGAGGAGCCACCTGCCGAGGAGCAGAAGCGGCGCCGAGCCCACGCCTCCCGCGACGAGTGCCACCGGCCGGGAGTCGGCGGCGGCGGCGGAACCGAAGGGCTGGCCGAGCGGACCGAGCACCGCAAGGCGTTCTCCAGGGCGCTTGCCGGCGAGGGCGCGCGTTCCTGGACCGACAATCTTCACCAGCAACTCGATCCTGGCTCCGCGATCTGTTTTACTTACGTCGTGAACCGAGAAGGCGCGCCGCAGGTAGGGCTCGAGGCCGTCGGTGGTCTCGACCATGACGAACTGGCCGGGAAGAATCTCCCGCCACACCTCCGGTCCGTCCAAAACGAGGGAAAAATACGGCAGTGGGTGCGGGACGACTTCGACGACTTGGCTGCTCGTATCGATGGGCTGCATCCGGGCTGCCGACTCTAGCAAACGACGCCGTCGCGCCCGAACCAGCGAACGATTGCGTCGAGCCCAAAGCGAGCCCCGAAAAATGCATTCGACCCCAGAGCCCCCCCGCAACGCGCCGCGATCGCGCCTGCGAAGCATCCCCTGGCCGCTCCCGCCGGCTCTCGAAGCGGGCCTGGCGGCGCTCGTGCCGGCACTGCTCGCCGGTTTGCACCTCACGGGGTTGCTCTATTTCCTGAATCCGCACCTCGACCTCTCGGTCCGCGGGCTCTGCGAAGGGGCGCTGCGCTTCTCGCTGCTGCTCGTGCCGCTGTCGCTCGCCTGCCACTGGCTCGGTACGCGCATCAGGAACGTGCGCGTGCGCCGGCTGCTGCCCTGGAGCCTGACCGTGGTGCTGGGAGCTGCGGCGCTCGGAGATTGGGTCCATGCCTCGCGCTACTCTTTCTATCTTCCCCCCGGAATCAACGCCAACCTGATCCGCATGGCGCTGTGGTTGTCCTTCGCGTCGATCGTCGCCTTCTACACCGCCCTGTTGCACACCGAGCACCATCGTCCCTATGGCCGACGAAGTCTCGTCCTGCTTGTCGTGGTGGCTGTCGGCAGCCTCTACGTCATGGTCGACCGGCGTGCGAGCTACGCGCCGCTCGTCGCGGAGCCGGCCCCTTTCGCCCGGCCAGCTCCCGGTCCGGCGCCGCACCTGCTGGTGGTCGGCATCGCAGGTGCGACGCTCGATGTGCTGCTGCCACTGGCGCGTCAGGGGCGTCTGCCCTTTTTCGCCTCCCTCTTCGACGAGGGAAGCTATGCCCGACTCGAGAGCTTTCCACCGGTGCGACCGCTCGGGCTCTGGGCAAGCCTCGGCTCCGGCAAACTCCCCTTTCGCCATGCTCTCGCCGGGCCAAGCCTGATCGATGCGCCCTGGCTCGGCGGCGCTGGCGAGCTGCGTCTGCTGCCGCTCGGCTTCTCCGCGCTCGGTCTCGACAGGCTTCTCGGCAACCATCGTCCGGTCCGGCGCACCGACCGCAAGGTGCTCACGGTCTGGGAGATTCTCTCCCGGCTCGACCGGTCGACGGCGGTCATCGGTGCACCCGAGGCGCTGCTCAGCGCCACCGCTGGCGAGGCTCAGGCGGGCGACGCCCTTTTTCGCGGTGCCGCGGCCGCCTCGCCCGCCCTCCCCGAGGACTTCGCCGGTCGCCTCGAACTCTTGCGCGGCGCTACCGCATACCTGGGCGGCGCGGACGGCAGCTCGGGCGCGAGCACCCCTGCCGCGGGCGGCGAGCCCGTGCGGCAACTCTCGGCGGCGGCGCAGGCGCAGGATCGCTGGCGCGCCGCCGTCACCGCCTCGCTGCTCAGCGATTCGAATCCGCCGGCGGCTCTCTTCCTCGATCTCCCCGGCCTGCTCGAGGTCGAGCTTCTGACCCTGGGGGGGTTTCACTCGGCCGAGATGAGCGGTTCGCGCGCCGGCGCCGACCGCCGCGCCGCCGCGGCGCTCACCGACTACATGGCTTTCCTCGACACGACTCTGGCAGAGCTCTGGGCGCGGCTCCCGGAGCCTCGCCTCCTGGCGGTGGTCTCCGCCTACGGTGTGGCGCCGCCCTCGGGTGTGCGCCGCGTGCTGGGCGAGGTCTGGCGCGCCCGCGGCATCGGAGGGACCGTCGCCGGCGGCCCCGACGGCGTGCTGCTGCTGCGCGGCGACGGCGTGCGCCGCGGTGCGGGGCTGGCGACGGCGCGCATCGTCGATCTCGTGCCGACGCTGCTCTACGTCGCGCGGCTGCCGATCGCGCGCGATTTCGACGGCCGCGTGCTGACCGAGGCCTTCGAGCCCGCGCTTCTGCAGCGGGTGCCGCTCACTTTCCTGCCGACCTACGAGGATCTGCCGGTAGTGGGCGCGCGGTAATCGGAGCCAGCCGAGCCAGCGGAGGCGGCGATCGGGCGATCAGGGTTGGACGGGAATCCGGCCGACGACTTTCGCCGAGGTGACACCCGCCGCGGCAGCAGCGCCAACCGCCGCGGGCGTCGCGGCCTCGCTCGGCGCGCGCTCTTGCGGGGTGACCATCATCGAGCTCTGGCCTTCGAGAGTTCCGCCCTCTTCGATGATCAACGCGCGGGCGTGGACCTTGCCCTCGACCCTTCCGCGCGGGTGGATCGACAGCCGCTGGGCAGCGAAGACCTCGCCCTTGACCAGCCCTGAGACGAAGAGCCGCCCGACGCGGATCTCGCCGTCGATCTCGCCCTTCTCGCCGACCACGAGGTCGCCGTCGGAGATGACTTTTCCGACCACCTTGCCGTCGACGCGGAACGAGTGGTCGAACTTGAGCTCGCCTTCGAAGTGGCTGCCGACATCGAGGAAGCCGGAGAGATCGCCGGGGGAGGACTTGCCGCGGAAGTTCATTTCCTATCTCCAGTCGGTCCGATCGGTCCGGTCGGTTCCGTGATCCGCTCGTAGAGACGGATCAGCTCTTCTTCGGAGTGAAAGTGAATCCGAATCGTACCGCCTTTGCCGCGCCGGTCGATCTCGACCCGGGTCTGGAGGTGCCGCGTCAGGCGTTCTGCGGCGGCCGCCGCATGCGGCTCGGGACTCTTCCTGGCGCGCTTCCCGGCCGCAGCACCCGGCTTCTTGCCGCCCGCGAGCTCCTCCATGCTGCGTGCCGAGAGCCCTTCCCGCAGGGCGCGTTCTGCGAGCGCTTGCTGGCGCTCGGGATCGTTGATCGTGAGCAGCGGCCGCACCTGCCCGGCGGTCAGCCGTCCGGAGCGCAGGAAGTCCTGGATGGCTGGCGGGAGCTTCAGCAGCCGAAGGGTGTTGGTGACCGCGGGTCGTGCCTTGCCGACGCGCAGCGCAATCTCCTCCTGCGACAGTTTGAAGTTCTCCTGCAGCGTGCGATAGGCCTCGGCCTCCTCCATCGGGTTGAGATCAGAGCGCTGGAGGTTTTCGACCAGGGCGAGCTCGAGAAGCTCGCGGTCGTCGCGCACCTGGCGCACCACCACGGGCACCACGGCGAGGCCCGCGCGCTGCGCGGCGCGCCACCGCCGCTCTCCGGCAACGATCGTATAAGTCCCTTTTCCTGTTGGACTTACGATCAAAGGTTGGATCATTCCCTGGGTTCGGATCGAGGCCGCGAGCTCCTCGAGCTGACTCTCGTCGAACGCGGTCCGCGGTTGGAGACGGTTGGGGTGGATCTGGGCGATGGGAAGGCTTCGTGTCGCCTCGGCAATCTGCTCCGCTGGCGCAATCAAGGCGGAAAGACCGCGCCCGAGTCCGCGCTTCTTGTCGTTCATCTGGTTCGCCTCAAGAGCTCTCTCGCCACGGCCAGGTAGGCTTCCGCCCCCCGGCTCTTGATGTCGTAGTGGAGGATGGAAAGGCCGTGGCTGGGCGCCTCCGCGAGGCGCACATTGCGCGGCACGACGGCCTCGAAGACCTGCTCCGGAAAGTGCTCACGCACTTCGCGCTCGACGTCACGCGTGAGCTTCATCCGGTCGTCGTACATGGTGAGCAGAATGCCCGCGAGCTCGAGCTCTGGATTCAGTGCGCTCGTCACCCGGCGGATGGTCGAAAGCAGTTCGCTCACCCCTTCGAGTGCGAAGTACTCGCACTGCAGCGGAACCAGAACCCCGGTCGCCGCAACCAGCGCCTGGATCGTCAAGTGGCCGAGCGAGGGCGGACAATCGATGAGGATGAATTCGTAGCGTTCGGCGATCGCCGCGAGCTTTGCACCGAGAACCTGTTCCCAGCGCTCGAGCCCGACGAACTCCACTTCGACTCCGACCAGGTCGCGGTCGGCTGGCAACAGGTCGAGAAAGGGAAAACCGCTCGGCAGGATGGCGGCCTCGATCGGGCTCTCTCCCACCAGCACATGGTAGAGATGCGGCGCGCGTGCGGTGTGGCCGAGACCGCGCGTCGCGTTGCCCTGGGGGTCGCAGTCGACCAGCAGGACACGCTTCTCGAGCGCTGCCAGCCCGGCGGCGAGGCTGATCGCAGTGGTGGTCTTGCCGACTCCACCCTTCTGGTTGGCGATGGCGAGAATCGCGGTCATTCGGTTCCCAGCAAGCTGATCGGCAAGCGATACTCCCGGAGGAATCGGTGACTCCCGGAGAGCGCCAAGGTCCGCCCGGCGATGAACGGCGGGGGCGGCGGCTCGGCGACCTCGCCGCTCCACAGCAGAACCTGGGCTCCCGGCCCGAGATGTGGGAGAAGGGCCAACCAGGTTTTCGCTTCGAGGCGCAGCGCCCGAACGGTCACGACATCGATCGGCCCTTGCAGATCGATTCGCTCGCTCCGGTCGGGGACATCCGCGAGAGAACGCGGCGAAACTCTAGCATTCAGGCACCGGCACGACAATCGAGCCCGCCGGACGGCGGTCGAAAGGAAAGCCCACTTGCGCTCGCGTGCTTCGACCAGGGTGACCTCGAGGTCGGGACGCGCGGCGGCCAGAATCCAGCCCGGGAAGCCTGCGCCGGAGCCGAGGTCGAGCAGCCGGACGCCTGGCTGCCCCGGCTTCCCCGGCTGCGCAATACCGCGCGGCAGCCAGGCCAGCGCCATCAGTGATTCGGCATAGTGACGCTCGAAGAGCTCGCCGACCGCCCCCGGTCCGATGAGCGCGATCGTGCCGGCCCAGCGGCGCAGCTCTTCGTAATGCGCGAGGAGCTTCTGCAACAGGTCGGCCGAAAGCTCCTGCGGCCAGAACTTTCCGAGCCTGCGGGAGAACTCGGACTCGGTCAGCGCCTGCAGCTCGGTCATCTGGGGGGTCTCGCTGGCGGGAAGTGGCGGGAGAGCGGACGCGGCAGACGTTCCACGTGAAACATCTGCCGGCACCCGGCACCCCGGGGTCGGAAGCACCGGACGGGGCGGCCTCAGCTCGGTTTCGGCTTGGCTGCGGGAGAGACCTGGATGCGCTTCTCGGCGCCGAATCCCTGGCTCTCCGTCGTCACCCGGGGATCGTCCACCAGCGCCAGGTGGACGATACGCCGGTCGGCCGACGAGAGCGGTTCCAGCACAACGGCCTCCCCGCAAGCAACGGCCTCTTCAGCGGCGCGCTCGGCGAGGCTCCGCAGCTCCTCCTCGCGCGCGCTGCGCAGTCCGGCACCTTCGACCCTGCAGCGCACCATGCGGCCGGCAAGGCCCCGGATGGCCCGCGGCGCCAGATGTTCGAGGTCGTCCAGAAACTCCTCTCCGAGGTCGCTCAACCGGTCTTCATCCGGGCCGCTGAGCGAGATGACCAGTCGATCCGCCTGCCGGTCGACCTTGACCGCGAGCTCGAGACCGGCGAGCGCCAGAAGGCGGCCGACGGCCACTGCGGCCGCCATCTCCGTCTCCTCGTCCGGCGGCAGGAACGGTTCTACGGCAGAAGGCCCGTGCGCTCGGGGAGCGGCGGGCGCCGGCACCGGACGGGCCGCCGGACGGGCCTCTTGGGAGCCCGCGGCCGGAGCGCCCGCGACCGGAGCCGCACGTCGCGGCGCGGCCGGGGCCACTGCGGTCAGCGGCGCTGTCGGGGCTGGTGGCGGCGCCGGTATCGGCGCTGGCGCTGGCGCTGGCGAGGCTGCACTCTCGCGCTGCGTACGCCGTGGCGCCGTCGGATCCACTTCGACGATGAAGCGCCGGACCCGGTTCACGAACCCCTGGCGCTTGTCGTAGATCCGGTAGGCGAGCTCGTCCGGAGCCAGGCCGTGGTAGCGCGCCGCCGCCATGAGCGCCTGCGGCAGGGTGTTGCCGGCGAAGAAGCGCCGGGTCTTCATGCGCCCCCACCCTTCCGGCCGCCGCTCTTGGCGACCGCAACCTCCTGCGGCTCATGGTCCTTGACCGAGTTGTAGAGCTTCTGCTGCGCGATCGTCAGGATGTTATTGGTCAGCCAGTAGAGCACCAGGCCACTGGCGAAGCCGAGCGAGAAGATCGTGAACACCACCGGCAGGAACTGCATCAGGCGCTTTTGCACCGGATCTGGCGGCGCCGGGGTCATCCGTTGCTGAATGATCTGCGACAGGCCCATGACGATCGGCAGGACGTAGTAGGGGTCCGAGGCGGTGAGGTCGTGAATCCAGCCGATCCAGGGCGAACGCCAGAGCTCGACGGCCGAAGAGAGCAGGCTGTAGAAAGCGAAGAAGACCGGCAACTGAATCAGCATCGGGAAGCAGCCGCCGGCCGGGTTGACCCCCTCCGAGCGGTAGAGCCCCATGATCTCTTCGTTCATCTGCTTCTGGGCGTCCGAATTGAAACGCCCATTCTTGTCCCGCAGCTTCCCCTTCCAGCGCTCGCGTACCGCCTGCATCTTCGGATTGAGCTTCTGCATCTTGCGCATCGATTTGAACGCCGAGAGCGAAAGCGGCAGCAGGACGATCTTGAGCACTACGGTCAGCAGGACGATCGCCCAGCCGTAGTTCGCCACCACGTTGGCGTAGATCCACTGCAGGCTATAGAGCAGCGGCCGGGCGAGGAAACCGAACATGCCGAGCTGCACCGTCTTGTCGAGGCCGTAGGGCATGGCGGTGAGGCGATCGAGCTGCTTCGAGCCCCAGTAGGAGGTCGCCTCGATGCGGCCCTCGCGGGCCTCGAGCTCCAGGACGAAGTCGCGCGGCAGGTCCTTGTCGGTGGCGGCGATCTCCGCCGGTGGAGCTGGCACAGGCCGCGAGTCGAACGTCCGCTCGTCGCCGGCCGGAACCAGCAGCACCGGGCGGAAGCGCGCCTTCGCCACCGGCTGCAGCGGGACCACGGCAGTAAGGAAGTAGGTGTCTTCGAGTCCGACCCAGTTGAGCGTCTCGCCGGGGAGCTCGAGGACCTCGTTGGCCTTCGCGGGATCGTGGGTCTCCACCTCTCCGGCGACGCTCCAGACCGCCCGCCGGAGCTCGAACCGGCTCGCGAGCTCCTCCACCGTGCGCGCCCGCAGCCCGGGGCCGAGAAGGAGGTTGAAACTCGGCGTGGCCGGGGCGGCGACGACGATCTCCATGCGGCCTTCGGGGCCGAGGAGGAAGCTCTTCTCCACCTCACCCTGCGCGTCGCGATACTGGAAGCGCAGCTGCTCGCCGTCCTTCGTCCTCTCGCGCGTGGCGACGAACAGCGCGGCGTTCGCGGCCAGCGGCTCGCCGCCCGGCCCGAACAGCGAGAACGGCAGCGGGCTCTCCTTGCGCGGCGCGACCAGTTCGAGCTCCCCACCGGGAGAGCCCGCCGCGCCGTTCATGCCCTTGACCCGCAGCGAAACCAGACGGGCACCGCGGTTGGTGAACTCGGCCCGCAAGGCGTCGTTCTCGAGCACTTCGACGACCTCCTGCGCGGCCGCGACCGGCGGCAGCTCGGGAGCCGCGGCTACCGGCGCCGCCGGCGCCCCAGCCACCGTAGGCGCCGCTGCCGGGTCTGGCGCCGCGGCGTCGGCGGTCCGGGAGGTGGCGCCGGTGGCCGACGGCGCAGCGGCCGCGACCGGCAGCCGGGGCGGCGGGGTCGCCTCCGGCGGCGGAAAGAGCATTTGCCAAAGAAACAGGACCGCCATCGACAGGACGGCGGCAATCAACAGGCGTTTGTTATCCAAGGGTCTCGGGCTCCAGGGAGGAAGGTCAGCGACGGCCCGCGGCGGGCAAGTCGATACCACCGGCGCCGAACGGCTGGCAACGCAACAGCCGGCCAGTGGCGCTCAGAGAGCCGCGCCAGAGCCCCTGTTCGAGGAGGGCCAGGCGGGCGTATTCGGAACAGGTTGGGGAGAAGCGGCAAGCCGGGGGCAGCAGCGGCGAAAGCCAGCGCTTGTAGCCCAGCAGCAGGGCGATCAGAAGTCGTTTCATTTCGCTTCCCGGTGCTCGGAAACGGCGGTTGGGACCCGGGAAAGGAGGCTGCCCAGCAAGCGTTCGAGCTCGCGGCGAAAAGCGGCGAAGTCGGCGCCCGCCGCGCCGGGCTTGAAGTGGGCGACGAGATCGCTCGCCGGCAGGCGCTCGCGCTCCGGCCAGCGGCGATAGATCTCGCGCGCCCAGCGCTTCAAACGATGCCGCTCCACGGCGCCACCTACTTTGCGGCTCGCGGTCTGCCCAAACCGGGGTGCACCCTGATCATTGTCCAGGCTGTGGAGGACGAGAAAAGAGCCACCCTTGCGCCGGCCTTCGGCGTAACAGCGGCGGTAATCTTTCGTCTTGCGAAGAGTCTGGCGGCGCCGGAATCGCTCACTGGTGATTGGGGGGGCCTCCGGGCTCGCCGGGGCCTCCAGGGTCGCCGGGGCCTGCAGATTCTGCGCGGTCTTCGGGAGATGCGGGTGATTCGGGTAACTCGGGTCCTGCGGGTCGCCTGCCGGCACCACGGCGGCGGTCAGACGGTAAGGCGTTTGCGACCCTTGCGGCGGCGGCGAGAAAGGACCTTGCGGCCATTCTTCGTGCTCATCCGCTCGCGAAAGCCGTGCGTCTTCTTGCGGCGACGATTGTTGGGTTGAAACGTGCGCTTCACGGGATTCCACCTTTCGTTCGAGCCTCTGCGGCCATCAGGCCCAACTTCCACATCTTCCACATCTTCCAATAGAGCCGCACAAGGCTGCCCTACGCGATTCCGAGCCGCCTATTCTAAGCCAGGGGCGGCCCTGGGTCAAAGCACTGTATATGGGTGCAGCGGATCGCACGGACCTTACAGATTGTGGCGACCTGGGTGTCGATGGCGGAGAGGGTGGGATTCGAACCCACGGTACCCTTGCGGGCACAACGGTTTTCGAGACCGTCCCGATCGGCCACTCTGGCACCTCTCCGGCGTTGCTATTCAATGATTGGCGGAGAGGGTGGGATTCGAACCCACGGTAGAGTTTCCCCTACACACGCTTTCCAAGCGTGCTCCTTAAGCCACTCGGACACCTCTCCGTTCACTGCCGACTTCTCAAAGAACCTCGGCTCCGGACCTCCTACTCAACCGCGGAGGCCGGCGAAAAACAACTTCAACTTCGCGCCGGCTTCGTCGGCGAGCACACCGCCCTGAACCTCCAGGCAGTGGTTCAAACGCGGGTCGCGCACCAAGTCGCCGAGCGAGCCGCAAAAACCGCCCTTCGGGTCGGAGGCGCCGAAGACCAGACGCTCGATCCGCGCCAGCACCGCGGCCCCGGCGCACATCGCGCACGGCTCGAGGGTGACGTAGAGGGTGCAGCCGACGAGGCGCCATGAGGCCATCCTCGTCGCCGCTTCGCGGATGGCGAGCATCTCGGCGTGCGCGGTCGGATCCTGCGCCTGCTCCCGCCGGTTGAAGCCCGACCCCGCCACCTCGCCGTCCGCCGTCACGACCAGCGCACCTACCGGAACCTCCCCCATCGCCGCCGCCTGGCCGGCCAAGGTGAGCGCTTCCCGCATCCAGCGTTCGTCTGTCGAAGTTGTTCCCGCCTCGACCGTCAAACCACGGGATTCTAACGCAAGCCCGGGCATCGCGCTCGCAAATCCGGCGGGCGCCGCCCGTGCTGCCGCTTTACAGCGCTCGCCCGCGCGACTACGATGCTCCCGACCGCGAGCCGGAAGCGAAGGGTTCAGGTCCTGTGCATCGAACGGTTCCGAACCTCGTCAGGCCCGGAAGGGAGCAGCGATAAGGTCCTCGCTTCGGGTGCCGCAGGAGTGCCGGAACCCTTCGCCTCCGGCTCGACACACATCCATGGCCTACCAGGTACTCGCCCGCAAGTGGCGCCCGCAGACCTTTGCGGCGCTCATCGGCCAACAGGCCGTCGTGACCGCGCTCACCAACGCGCTGCGCGATGGGCGCATCGCCCAGGCCTATCTTTTTTCCGGCATCCGCGGCGTCGGCAAGACCACCGCCGCCCGCGTCTTCGCCAAGGCACTCAACTGCGAGCGCGGCACCGCCGACGGCCCGTGCGACGCCTGCCCGACTTGCGCGCAGATCACAGCCGGTTCGGACATGGACGTCCTTGAAATCGACGCCGCGACCTATTCGAAAGTCGAGCAGGTGCGTGAACTCACCGAGAGTCTGAAGTACGGCCCGGCGCGCGATCGTTACAAGGTCGTCGTGCTCGACGAGGTGCACCGCCTGTCGCGCCAGGCCTTCGACGCGCTGCTGAAGATCGTCGAAGAGCCGCCGCCGCGCCTGGTCTTCATCTTCGCCACCACCGAGATCGAGTCGGTGCCGGCGACGATCCTCTCGCGCTGCCAGGAGTTTCACTTCCGGCGGGTCTCGAACGCCGAGGCAATCGCCCACCTGCGCCACATCTGCACGGAGGAGAAGATCGAAGCGAGCGACGCGGCCCTGGCGCTCCTCGCCCGCGCCGGCGAAGGCAGCGTGCGCGATTCCGTCGCCCTGCTCGACCAGTTGGCCACCTTCGGCAACAACGTGGTCGACGAACACGAGGCCGTCCGCGTGCTCGGCGGCATCGATCTGGCGCTCTTTCAGAAGGTCCTCATCGCGATTCTCGCCGGCGACACGCCGGGCGTCTCGCGCCTCGCGGGCGAAGTCGAAGAGAAAGGCTCGGATCCGCGCACGGTGCACGCGCACTTCCTCTCCTTCTGCCGCGACGGGTTGCACCTCGCGCTGGGAGAGAGCGGCGAAGCGTTGGCCCTCCCCGCCGAAGAGCGCAAGGCGCTGGCAGAGATCGCCAAGCGCGCCGGGTACGAGAATCTCCTCCGCCTCCTGCACCACCTCCTGGGAAGCGAGAGCGCGATCCGCCGCAGCGAGGCGGGTTCGCTGGCGCTCGAGATCGCCTGGCTGCGGGCGGCCGAGCTGCCGCGCCTGGTCGCGATCGAGCGCTATCTCGCCGGCGCGACGCCCGAAGTCGCCGCGCCGCGGCCGTCGCCGCCGCTGGCGCCGCCGGCGCCGATGACGCCGGTCACGCCCGGGGCGGGGGCGGCAGCGGCGCCGCTCTCGGCAACTCCTGTCGCGGTGCCCGCCGGCAGCGGCGTCACCGCGTTTCTCGAGCAGCTCGTCCTGCGCCGGCCGACCCTGGCCGCGCAACTCGAGAGCCTCGCCTCGCTGACCTGGAACGACGCCGACCACACCCTGGTCGTGCGTCCCAACGACGAGCTTGCGGCGGTCTCGCTGGCGCGCGCCAACAATCGCGATCTGATGGCGAGCGCGGCCGTCGCCGCTTTCGGTCCCGAGGCCACCTTCCGCTTTGCCCGCACGGAGGTCGCTGGCGCTGCACCGTCGGCTCCGCCGGCTCTGACGGTCGCCGAAGCGCGCCGCGCCAAGGTCGGTGAGCACCCGCGGGTGCAGGCGGTGCTCGAGATCTTCGGCGGCGCCGTCGCCCAGGTCGAAACCCCGACGGCGGCCGCGCCGGTCCAGCCGCCCGACGACTCCCGGGACGAAGAACCTTCCACTACCGAGGATCCTTTTCGATGAACATCCAGAAGCTGATGAAGCAGGCGCAGCAGATGCAGGAGAAAATGCAGCGCGAGCTCGCCGAGCTCGTCGTCGAGGCGACCGCCGGCGGCGGCATGGTGAGCGTCCAGATGAGCGGCCACAAGCAGCTCCTCGCGGTGACGATCGACCCCGAAGTGATGGACCCGACCGACCCGGCGATGCTGCAGGATCTCGTGCTCGCGGCGGTCAACGAGGCGACGCGCAAAGTCGACGAAGCGATGCAATCGAAGCTCGGGGCGTTCTCCGGCGGCCTGCCGGGAATGATGTAGCGGCCGCTCCGGCACGAGACCTCGCCCGCCCATCTTCACCATGCCCGATCCCCTGTCGACCCTGATCTCGGAGCTCGCCCGCCTGCCCGGGATCGGGCCCAAGACCGCCACGCGGCTCGCGCACCATCTGCTGCGCGTGCCGCTCGAGCAGGCGCGCCGGCTCGCCGACGCCATCCTCGAGGTCAAGGAGAAGCTCTTTCACTGTTCGCTCTGCAACGCCATCACCGCCGTCGATCCGTGCCGCATTTGCAGCGATCCGACGCGCGACCGCAGCCGCATCTGCGTCGTCGAGGAGCCGTTCAACATCCAGCCTCTCGAACGCACGGGTGAGTTTCACGGCCTCTTTCACGTGTTGCTCGGCAGCCTTTCGCCGCAGCGCGGAGTTGGACCGTCGGAGCTCCGCATCGACGGACTCCTCCGTCGGCTGGATGGACCGCCGGCGATCGCCGAGGTGATCGTCGCGACCAATCCGAACGTCGAAGGGGAGGCGACCGCGCTCTATCTCGCGCGCCTGCTCAAGGGCCGCGTGGCGCGCGTCTCGCGGCTCGCCTTCGGCATGCCGGTCGGCGGCGACATCGAGTACACCGACGAAGTCACTCTCGGCCGCTCGCTCGCCGGGCGGCGCGACATCTAGTGGCGCTCGCGCGCGGCGACCTGTTGCCGGAGATTCTCACCGCGCTGCCCGGGCCGCGCAGTGCGGGCCTGGCCCGCGACCTGGCGCTCTACGAAGCGCCGGGCATCAACACTCTCGGCGGCGACGGCGAGCCGGCGGTGGTCTGGCGCGCAGCGCGCGGCGCCAACGTCGTCGACGTCGACGGCAACCGCTTCATCGACTTCACCTCGGGCTTCGGCGCGGCGTCGATCGGCCATCGCCACCCGCAGATCGTCGCCGCGCTGGCCCGGCAGGCGGGCGAGCTCGTGCACGGCCTCGGCGACGTCGCCGCGCACCCGGCGCGGATCGCGCTCGCCCAAAAGCTGTGCCAACTGGCTCCCGTGGATGAGCCGCGCGTCCACTTCGCCACCTCCGGTGCCGACGCGGTCGAGATCGCCTTGAAGACCGCGCTCCTCGCCACCGGCCGGCGACGACTGCTCGCTTTCGACCCCGGCTATCACGGCCTCACCTTCGGCGCCCTGGCCGCGACCTCGCGGCGCGCGTTCCGCGACCCATTTGCGGCCCAGCTCTCGCCGCACGTCGGCCGTCTGCCCTTCGCCTGCGACCTCGAGCGCGTTGCGGAGCAACTCACCGCGGCGCCCTCCGAAGACGCCGGCGTCGCGGCGGTCCTCGTCGAGCCGATCGTCGGTCGCGAGGGCATTCTCGTGCCACCTGCGGGCTGGCTCGCGGGTCTCGCCCGGCTCTGCCGTGAGACCGGCGCCGTACTGATTCTCGACGAGATCCTCACCGGCTTCGCGCGCACCGGCCGGGCGTTTGCCTGTGATCACGACGCGGTGCGTCCGGATCTCCTGTGCTGTGGCAAGGCGCTGGGCGGCGGAATGCCGCTCGCCGCGGTCGTCGGCAGAGCCGGACTGATGCGCTTCTGGCGCACCGGCGGCGAGGCACTGCACACCGGCACCTTCGTCGCCCATCCGCTCGCCTGCGCCGCGGCACTCGCGACCCTCGAGGTCCTCGCCACCGAGCGGCTCGCCGAACGCGCCGCGGCGATCGGCGAGAGCATCTCGGCGACGCTCGTTCCGGCGCTTCCTCCCGGCATCGCGCTGCGCGGCTGCGGCGCGCTCTGGGGGCTCGAATTGCCGGACGCCGGCGGCGCCGCGCTCCTGGTCGATGCGCTGCGCCACCGGGGCCTGCTCGTGCTGCGTGGCGGTCCGACGGGGCGCGTCGTCGAGCTCCTGCCGCCGCTCGTTATCAGCGACCGGCAGCTCGCCTTCGCGCTCGCGGCGATCGGCGAGGCGATCGCCGCGCTGGAAAGTCCGGTCGCATGAACTCGAAAAGTCTGAAGTTCGCCTTCATCGGCAGCCATGGCGTCGGCAAGACGACCCTCTGCTACGGCCTCGCCGCCCGGCTCAAGCGCCGCGACGTGGCGCTCGAGATCGTCCACGAGGTCGCCCGGCGCTGCCCGCTGCCGATCAACTCGGTGACCACGGCCGAAGCGCAGCGCTGGATTCTCCATACCCAGATCGCCGAGGAGATCCTCGCCGCGGCGCGCTATCCCCTCGTGCTGTGCGATCGCAGCGTGCTCGACAACTACGTCTACTTTCTTCTCGCCGCCGAACCCGACCCGGCCCTCGACCGACTGGTCTCCGACTGGCTCGGCGGTTACGACCTGCTGATCCAGGTGCCGATTCTCGCCGCGCCGCAGGCCGACGGCATCCGCGCCGCCGACCCGACGTTTCAGCGCGCCGTCGACGAGCGCCTGCGCCTCGAGGTCGCCGCCCGCGGCATCGCGACCCTCGACCTCGAGGCGTCGCGCTCCGCCGACTGGCTCGAGCAGGTCGAGGGCGAGGCGTTGCGCCGCCTCCGCCCCGCCCAGCTCGAGCTTCTCTGAGCTTGGACGATTAGCGCTCGATCGGCGTCACCGGCCGCACCGCGCCGAGCGGCGCGTCGCCGGGATAGAGCACGCGCTCGAGGAAGAGACCCGAGGGCGGTGCCGTGGTCTCCGCCGGCTGGAACTCGGCCGCCTTCGCCGGCCCCTTGGGATCGAGCAGTCCTTCGAGGGCCGCCAGGGTCAACGTGCCGCCGCCGACCTCCACCAGGGCGCCGACGACACGCCGCACCATCTTCCACAGAAAGTGCGACGCCACGACACGCACCAGAATGAGCTCTCCGGAGCTCTCGACCTCGCAGCGCTCGACCACCACCACCGTCGAGGTCTGCTCGAGCGGCTTCTCGCAGAAGCGGGCGAAGTCGTGCCGCCCGGCAAGGAGCGCTGCGCCGGCGCGCATCGCGCCGACATCGAGCGGCCGCCGCACCCACCAGACGAAGCGCTTGGCGAGCGCCGTGCGGCGGCGCGAGATCTGGTAGACGTAGCTGCGCGAGGTCGCCGTGTGACGGGCGTGGAAGCGGTCACCCGCCGGCTCCAGCGAAAGCAGGTGAATATCGGCCGGCAGCGCCTCGTTGACCGCGCGCAGGACCTCCTCGCGGCGCAGCTTCCCGGCGGTCTTCAAGTGCGCCACCTGCGCCAGGGCGTGGACGCCGGCGTCGGTTCGGCCCGATCCGCCGAGCTCGACCTTTTCACCGGCGACCGCCTCGATGGCCTGCCGCACCTCGCCGGCGACCGTGCGCGCGTTCTTCTGTTCCTGCCAGCCGCGGTAGCGGGTGCCTTCGTATTCGATGGTCAGGCGATAGGTGGGCATTTGGACGCTACAATAGCGGTACTTTGGGACTTGCTTCGAGGCTCTCTCAGATCGCGCTCTTTGCGCACTTCCGCCAAGTGGAGCTCGAGGCGCTCGCAACTTGCGCCGTCGGGCGCGCCTATCCGGCGCAGACCGGCATCCTGAAGCAGGGCGAACCGACTCTCGACGTCTACGTCGTCGACCGCGGGCTGGTCGATATCCAGCGCGTGACGCCCTACGGCCCGTTCACCATCGCTCAACTCGGCAGCGGCCAGCTCTTCGGCGAGGCAAGCTTCGTCGACTCGAGCACGCGCTCGGGCGACGTCGTGGCGCGCACCGAAGCCGCGGTCATTGCGCTGCTCTCGGCCCCCACCCGCGAGTTGATCCTCCGCGACCAGCGCGTCGCGGTGGCGCTCTACTGGGCGTTCTGGAAGAGTCTCTCGATCAAGCTGCGCAGCACCAACGACCAGCTCGGCCGGTTCTTCGCCCACGCTCCCCGGGGCGGCGCCGCCAAACCGCCGCTCCCCAAGGCGTCGACCGGCGAGTTCCGCCTCGACATCGCCGCCAAGCGCGACCTTTTCGCCGAGCAGAAACTCTCCTCGCTCGAGATCAACTTCCTGAGTTCTCTCTCCCGCGAGCGCAAGTTCAAAGCGGGACAGATCGTCTTCCACGAGGGCGATCCGGGCGACGCCATGTACGTCGTGCTCGAAGGCAGAATTCTGATCAGCAAGTTCATCCCCGGCGCCGGCGAAGAGGCGCTCGCCTTTCTCGAACGCGGCGACTACTTCGGGGAAATGGCGCTCATCGACCGCGCGCCGCGCTCGGCGCAGGCACGGGCCCACGACGGCGGCGCCGTGGTGCTGTCGATTCCGGCCGAGGTGGTGGCGGGGATTCTCGATGTCCGCAAGATCTCCTCGCTGCCGCTGCTCAAGATTCTCTGCGGCCTGGTCGCCAAGCGCATGCGCGAGGTCGACGACAAGATCGTCGGCTGGTACATCCTCTCCGGCGGCGAGTCGAATCAGCCGGGCTGAATCTCGGCCCGCGCGAGGACTTTGCGCGCCACGCCGGTGAGCGGCAGCGCGCGCGCCGCCGCGAAACGCCACCAGCCGGCTTCGGCTCCCTCGGTGATCCTGTCGTCGCTGGCGCGGAACGACGCCCGGCGGACCTCGATATCGAACGTGCGCGTCGTGATGGCATGGCGCAAGCGGGCGACCGGCGCACCCAGTATCCAGGAACCCGAGTACCGGCTCGCGAGCAGCGCCTCGGGCGCCATCTCCGCGCCGCGCTCCACCAGCGGAAACTCCCAGAGTCCGGCGAGTTGTCCTTCTGCGGCGCTGCGGCGGAAAAGGAGCAGCTGCCGGTCGCGCTCGACGAAAGCCAGCAGCTGAAATACCCGCTCGCCCGACGCCCTCCGGGCGCGTGCCGGAAAGCTCTCGGCCGCGCCCAGCGCGAAGGCCTTGCAAGCGTCCGCCAGTGGGCAGGCCGGGCAGTCGGGCGCGCGCGGCGTGCAGACCGTCGCCCCGAGCTCCATCAGCGCTTGGTTGCTGTCGCCTGGCCGGAGCTTGTCGAGGAGGGCGCCGGCGAGCCGCAGCAGGGCGGAGCGGCCGCTCCTGCTCCGCATCCCGTCGGTGAGCCCGGCGAACCGGCACAGCACACGCTCGACGTTGCCATCGAGGACCGGGACCGGCTCGCAGAAGGCGATGCTGGCGATCGCCGCCGCAGTGTAGGGGCCGATGCCGGGCAGACGCTCGAGCTCGCCGGCGCTCGCCGGCAGTTCGCCGCCGGCGGCGACGATCGCTTTCGCCGCCGCGAGCAGTCCGCGGCAGCGCCGGTAGTAGCCGAGACCCGACCAGAGGGCGAGGACCTCCGCCTCCTCGGCGCCGGCGAGGCTCCCGACATCGGGGAATCGCGCCAGGAAGCGCAGGTAGTAGGGAATCGCCGTTTCGACCCGCGTCTGCTGGAGCATGATCTCCGAGATCCAGACGGCGTAGGGGTCAGGCGGTGCGCCGACCGACCGCCAGGGCAGAAGCCGCTGGTGGTCGTCGAACCATTGCAGAAGTGTGTGCGGATCCGGCACGGTGGGCAGTGTATCCGTCCCCACTGGGGAGGAATCCGCCAAAACGGCCGCGCCCAAAAAAGAGATCGGCCCCGGGTTCAACCGGGGCCGAAAAGAACTACCGCAGGCGGGGGGTTCCGAGTTTGGTTGGCTCTTAAGTGGCTATACCCCTGTTAGTTAGGGGGATTTGGCTGGGCTTGAAGAGGGGTGGAGATCCAACCGGATCTCGAAACTTCTGGGTGGGATGATGATGGGGAAGTGGAACCTCCTCGCGCACGGTGATGATTAAGCTCTGACCTGTAGAGCAAAACGGATGCCAGGACCTGCTTATTCCGGCTGCCCGGTATTCTGCCCCTACGGGCAGCGTCGTCCGGGCGGGCCCCACCGGGCCAGCCGCGGGGGCCTCCGCCCCCGGGAGAACGCGGTATCTTCAGGGCAGGAGATTCATCCTCGATGCGAAGGCTCTTCTTCCTGCTGCTTCTCGCCACCCTCCTGGGCGTGGTCCTCGCCGGCGCCGGCTATCTCTTCCTGCGCCACGAGGCTCCGGCCTGGGGAGGCACAAAGATTCTCACCCTTACCCTGGACGCCCCGCTGCGGGAGCACAGCGTGGAGCCGACCCTGCCGTTCGTCGGCGACGAAGAGCGCGTCTCGCTCTCTCTGCTCTACCGCGGCTTTCTCGCCGCGCGCACCGACCCGTCCGTGGTCGCCGTGGCGCTCTACATCCACGACGCCTCTTTCGGGCTCGCTACGGCGCAGGAGTTGCGGCGGCAGATCTCAGAACTGGACCGCGTCGGGAAGCCCGTGCACTGCTACCTCGAAACCGCCGGTGAGGGCGGCAACGGCACCTTGGAGTACTACGTGGCTTCGGCCTGCTCGTCGCTCGCCCTGGCGCCGGCGGGCGAGATCAATCTGCTGGGCCTTTTCGCCGACAGCCCTTTCCTGCGCGGCGGTCTCGCGAAACTCAAGATCGATCCGAGCTTCCTGACCGCCGGCGAATTCAAGAGCGCCGCCGAGATCTTCACCGAGGTCCGGCACTCGCCGGCGGCGAAGGCGGCGCTCGAGGCCTTGCTGGACGGTTTCTACAACCAGATCGTGGACGGCATCGCCGCCGGCCGCGAGACCGAGGCGGCGACCGTGCGCGCCTGGGTGGACGCCGCGCCGCTTTCCTCCTCGCGCGCGCTCGAGCTGGGCCTGGTCGACGAGCTCGCCTATCCGGACGAATTTCGCGACGGCCTCGACGAGTCCGCCGACGGCGCGTCCGGCGACGTCCAGCGCGTCGCCTTCCTTGACTATGCCCGCGACAGCTCGCCTCGTCTGCCGGGCGGCAGGCGGGTTGCGGTTCTTTTCGCCCAGGGCGCCATCGTCCGCGGCGGCAGCGGTTCGGAGCCGTTCGCCAGTGAGCGCCTGCTGGGCTCCACCGACATGGCGACGGAGCTCCGCGCCCTGGCCGAAGACGACTCGGTCGTGGCGGTCGTGCTGCGCATCGACAGCCCCGGCGGCTCGGCGCTCGCCTCTGACCTGATTCTGCGCGAGGTCGAGCTGCTGGGAGCCGAGAAACCGCTCGTCGTTTCGATGTCCGACGTCGCCGCCTCCGGCGGCTACTACATCGCGGCGCGCGCCACCCGCATCGTCGCCGAGCCGGCGACGATCACCGGCTCGATCGGCGTGGTGACGGGCAAGCTCGCCACCGGCAGGTTTCAGGAGGAACTCCTGGGCGTCACCCACGATCCCCTGCAGCGCGGCGCGAACGCCGATCTCTACTCGAGCCTGAAGCCGTTCGACGACCGCCAGACGGCGCTGCTGCGCCGTCGCGTCGACGAGATCTACGGCCGATTTCTCGACCATGTCGCCGCCGGCCGCAAGCTCGATCGCAAAGCGGTGGAGGCGGTCGCAGAGGGCCGCGTCTGGACGGGCGCCGACGCCCTCGCCGTCGGACTTGTCGATGAGCTCGGTGGCCTCGATCGCGCCATCGCGCTCGCCCGCGAGGCCGCCGACATTGAAGCGTCCGAGAACCTTCCCCTGATCTACCTGCCGCAACCGCCGAGCTTCTGGGAGCTCTTCTCCTCGAACGGCGATGCCGATTTCGAAGCGCTCCTCCTGGAGCTCGTCGGGAGGCGGGTCGCGGAGCGTCTCGGCGCGCGGTTGCCGCGGCCGCAGCTCGAGCTCGAGCTCGATTCTGCCTGGCAGACGCTCGCCGACGGCCTATGAGCGGCCAGGCTTGCGCGGGAGACGTGCGATATAGTTGCGACCTCGGCTTCGTTCGCCCTCAAGGCCTCGAGAAAGATTTCCGCAACCTGTGGAAAAACTGTTGATATCCAGCCCAAGCCGTGCATTCCGACACTAGCTACTGGTCGCTCCTGCAAGAGCGCCTGCGTGCCATCCTCGAACCCGAGGAGTTCGCCACCTGGTTCGCTCCGCTGGCGGTGAGGAGTGAGAACGAAGCCGGCCTCGTTCTCGGTGCTCCCAACGAACGTTTCGTCCACACCCTCGAGGAGAGCTACCGCGACACGCTCGATCGCGAGGCTGGGCTGCTCTTCGACGAGTTCTTCTCGGTCACGGTGATCGCGGAGGACGCGCTCGCCGCCCGCTCGTCGGGAGCTCCGGGGGCGCTCGCGGGGCCGGCGGCCGCGCGAGCCTCGCGGGCGCCCTCCGCCCCCACCGGCGATCGCCTCAATCCGAAGTACCTTTTCGACACCTTCGTCGTCGGCAGCTCGAACCAGTTCGCCCATGCCGCGGCGCGTGCCGTCGCCGAGAGCCCCGCGCACAGCTACAATCCGCTCTTCCTCTATGGCGGTGTCGGTCTTGGCAAGACCCACCTCCTGCATGCCATCGGCCATCAGATCCTGCATCGGCGGCCCGAGCTCAAGGTGCTCTATTTCACCGCCGAGCAATTCGTCAACCAACTGATCAACTCGCTGCGCTTCAAGTCGATGCACACCTTCCGCGAGCGTTACCGGTCGATCGATGTGCTGCTGGTCGACGACATCCAGTTCCTGGCCAACAAAGAGCGCACGCAGGAGGAGTTCTTCCACACCTTCAACACGCTCTACACCAGCCAGCGGCAGATCATCCTCTCCTCCGATTCGTCGCCGCGGAACATTCCGGCCATCGAGGAGCGCCTGCGCTCGCGTTTCGAGTGGGGCTTGATCGCCGATATCCAGGCGCCGGATCTCGAGACCAAGGTGGCCATTCTGCGGCGCAAGGCCGATCAGGATGGCGTCGTTCTCCCGGATGACGTGGCACTCTTCATTGCGTATCAGGTGAAGTCGAACGTGCGCGAGCTCGAAGGAATGCTCAATCGCGTCGTCGCCTTCTCCTCGCTCACCGCGAAGCCTCTTTCTCTCGAGCTCGCCAAGGAGACCCTGAAGGACATCCTCCCCGACGAGGGCCGCCGCGCGACCGCCGCCGACATCATCAAGTTCGTCGCCCGCCACTATGGGCTGAAGGTCAGCGAGATCAAGTCGAAGTCGAACTCCAAACAGATTGCTTTTCCGCGCCAGGTCGCCATGTTCCTCTGCAAGGAGCTCACCGAGCTCTCCTACCCGGAGATTGGTCGCCAGTTCAACGACAAACACCATTCGACCGTCATGTACTCGGTGGACAAGATTCTCAAGCTGCGCGCGACCGACGCCGAGCTCGAGCGCACCCTCGATGGAATGACGCGTCATCTGGCCTGAGGTTGCCCAAGAAAACCTGTGGATATCCAGCGGAGACTTTGTTCAAAAGCCGCCCGGTCTTTTTTTTCCGCCGCTCTTGGTGTCGTCTCCGCAGGCTGTCTTCCACAGGCCGCCGCGGCTGGACCCTTTGCCCGCAGGCTTCGAGAAGGCTTTCCGCAGATCCGCCGGCATCTATGTACGACTACGGCTATGTTATGTTTTCATCTCTTCTAGTGCCCGGAGAATCCAGCCATGGAACTACGCCTTCGGCGTGACCTCTTCCTCGCAGAACTGAGTCCGATGCAGGGGATCGTCGAACGTCGTACGACGATCCCGGTGCTGTCGCACATTCTCCTCAAGACCTCTGCGAAGAGTCTGCAGCTCGCCGCCACCGATCTCGACGTATCGCTGACCAGCGCGGTCGCCGCCGAAGTCGAAAGCGAAGGGGCTCTCGCCGTTCAGGCGAAGAAGTTCACCGAGATCGTGCGCTCGGTGGTGGCGGACGAGATCCGGCTCAAAGTCGAAGACGACCGCACCCTGCTCGTACAGGCAGGCAAGGCACGCTTCCGCATGCACGGTCTGCCGGCGGCCGATTTTCCGTCGCTGCCGACGGTCGAAGGCAAGGCGAAGCTCGAGTTGCCGCTCGGAATACTGCGCCGCCTGGTGAGCAAGATCCTCTTCGCGGTTTCGGGCGAGGACTCGCGGTTTCAACTCTCGGGCGCGCTGCTGAAGATCAAGGGCAAGACGGTCGAGCTGGTCGCGACCGACGGCCATCGGCTGGCCCTCATCGAATCGCCGCACGACTTCAAGGGCGCCGTGGAGGATTCGGTGCTGGTGCCGCGGAAGGCGTTGCAGGAGTTGATGCGTATCGAAGGCGACGGCAACGTCGTCTTCCGGCGCGGCGAGCACCACCTGTCGTTCTCCGTCGGAGGGCGCGAGATGACCTGCCGCGTTCTCGAAGGAAGTTTCCCCGACTACGACCGGGTGATCTCGCGCGGCAACGACAAAAAGGCGGTTCTCGACCGCAAACCCTTGGCCGAGGCAGTGCGCCGGGTGGCGATCATGACCGGCGAGAGGAATCGCGGCGTCCGCCTCGAGTTCGCCGGGGGAGAGCTGGCGATTGCCGCCGCCAACCCCGATCTCGGCGACGCCAGCGAAAGCCTCGGCTGCGAAGTGACCGGCGGCGACATCAAGATCGGCCTCAATCCCGACTACCTGGGTCATTTTCTCGATGCGGTCGAGACCGACAAGGTGCTGCTCGAGCTGAAGGACGAGAACAGTCAGTGCGTCGGTTCGCCGCAGCCCGAAGAGGGCAAGGGGGTGGCGGGCGAACGCTACCTCTGCGTCATCATGCCGATGCGCATCTGACCATCCCGCGGGCGACCGAAGTGCCTGCAGCTCCGCCAGCACCCGCGGCGCCCACCGGCGGCGCACTTCGCCGGCTCCGCCTGGCGCACTTTCGCAGTCTCTCGACTACCGACTGGAGCCCGGCGGAGGATTGGAACCTCATCCGCGGGCCCAACGGCTCGGGCAAGAGCAGCATCCTCGAAGCGCTCTACCTCACCGCCACCGGCAAGAGCTTTCGCACGCCAACCATCGCCGAGTGCTGCGCGCGCGGCGAAGATGATTTCCTCGTCCGGGCCGAGGTGGTGCGCGGAGGCTCGTGGGACCTGGCGGTCGCCTTCTCCTCCGGCGAGGGCGGCCGCCGGCTGACCATTCAGGAGAAGCCCTCTGCCCTTGCCGACCATCTTGCGCTCCTGCCGGTGGTCGTCTGGAGCGAGGCCGAGCGCGAGCTCGTCGCCGGTCCCGCCGCCGCCCGCCGCCGCTTCGTCGATCGCGCCGCCCTCCTCCTCCAGCCGTCGCGCCTCGCCGAGCATGCCGAGCTGCAGCGCGCCCTCGCCCAGAAGCGCCACCTCCTGGCGAGGCGCGGCAGCGCCGCCGAGCTCGAGGCGTGGAACGAGCTCCTGGCGCCGCTCATCGCCCGGCGCGCCAGGGAGAGGGCCGACCTGACGGCGCGGATAGAAGGCGCCGCAAGCGGGATTCTGGCGCGCCACGGTTCGGACCTGCCGCCGCTGCGCCTCGGCTACGAGCCCTCGCCGAGCACGGCGCTCGACGGAGCGGCGGCGGTCGGAGAAGCGCTCGCCCGCGCTTCGGCGCGCGAGCGCGAGCGCGGACAACCCCTCCTGGGGCCGCAGCGCGACCGCCTGGAGGTCATTCTGGACGACGCCGCGGCGCGCCGTTTCTCCTCGGCAGGCGAACGCAAACTTCTCGCGCTGGCCTTGCTTGCGGGGCTCTCGAGCCTCCTCGCGGCGGCTGGCCGGGCGCCGCTGGTGATGCTCGACGATCTCGATGCCGAGCTCGACCGCCCCCGCCTCGCCCTCGCCTGCGCGCTCTTTGCGGGCGCCTCCCAGACGATCGCGACGACGAGCCGGCCCGAGCTCTTTTGCGGCCCCGCGGCGGGCGCCTCCTGGGACCTCGTGCGGGGGTATCTGACGGCCGCCTAACCGTTTTATTTTCAATACTTTGCTGCTTGTTTGATGAAGCCGCGATGTGATAGTCTGCGAGGGTTCGACCAGCCTCCGGAGAACCCCACTTTGGCCAAGCCGCAACCCCCCCAGCAAACCACCTATACCGCCGAGGACATCAAGGTCCTCAAAGGGCTCGAGGCGGTCCGCAAACGCCCCGGGATGTACATCGGCGACACCGATGACGCCTCGGGTCTGCACCACATGGTCTTCGAGCTCGTCGACAACTCGATCGACGAAGTCCAGGCCGGCTACGCGACCCACGTCGTGGTCACCATCCACTCCGACAACAGCGTCACGGTCGAAGACGACGGCCGCGGCATTCCGGTCGACCTGCACAAGGGCGAGAACCGCTCGGCCGCCGAAGTGATCATGACCGAGCTGCACTCGGGTGGTAAGTTCGACAACAACGTCTACAAAGTCTCCGGCGGCCTCCACGGCGTCGGCGTCTCGGTGGTGAACGCGCTCTCGGTGCTCCTCGAGCTCGAGATCAAGCGCGACGGCCAGGTCTGGTTCCAGACCTTCCGCCGCGGCAAGCCCGACTCGCCGATCGCCGCGATCGGCAAGACCAAGAACACCGGCACGAAGGTGCGCTTCATCCCCGACAACGAGATCTTCACGGTGCTCGAGTTCAGCTTCGACACCCTCGCCCAGCGCCTGCGCGAGCAGGCGTTTCTCAACAAGGGTGTGAAGATCCACCTCCAGGACGAGCGCACCGACAAGGCGACCGACTTCGAATACGCCGGCGGCATCGCCTCTTTCGTCGAGCACCTGAACAAGAACAAGAGCGCCCTGCACCCGAAGCCGATCTACTTCGAAGAGGTCAAGAAGGACGCCGGGCCGGAAGAGCGCTGCGAGGTCGCGCTGCAGTGGAACGACAGCTACGGCGAGCAGATTTACTCGTTCACCAACACGATCAACAACCGCGACGGCGGCACGCACCTCGAAGGCTTCAAGGCGGCGCTCACCCGGACGATCAATGCCTACGCGCAGAACTCGGGGCTCTCGAAGCAGCTGAAGGAGACGACGCTCTCGGGCGACGACGTGCGCGAAGGCCTGACCGCGGTCGTCTCGGTGCGCATCCACGACCCGAAGTTCTCGTCGCAGACCAAGGACCGCCTGGTCTCGTCCGAGATCAGGGGCTGGGTGCAGCAGGTGATGAACGACAAGCTCGGCACCTTCTTCGAGGAAAACCCCGGGGTCGCGAAGCGGATCATCGAGAAATGCGTCGAAGCCGCCCGCGCCCGCGAAGCCGCCAGGAAGGCCCGCGAGCTCACCCGGAGAAAGGGCGTCCTGGACGCCTCGAACCTCCCCGGCAAGCTCGCCGACTGCTCCGAGAGGAACCCCGAGTTCGCCGAGCTCTTCCTGGTCGAGGGCGATAGCGCCGGCGGCACCGCCAAGATGGGCCGCGACAGGAAGTTCCAGGCGATCCTCCCGCTGCGCGGCAAGATCCTGAACGTCGAGAAGGCGCGCTTCGACAAGATGCTCGGCTCCGAAGAGATCAAGACGATCATCACGGCGCTGGGAACCAGCATCGGCCGCGAAGACTTCGACATCCTGAAGCTCCGCTACCACAAGCTGATCATCATGTGCGACGCCGACGTCGACGGCTCGCATATCCGCACGCTGATCCTCACCTTCTTCTACCGCCAGATGGGCGAGCTGATCCGGCGCGGCCACCTCTACATCGCGCAGCCGCCGCTCTACAAGGTCGCCGAGGGCAAACGCGACAGCTACTTGAAGGACGACCGCGAGTACCGGGCGTTCCGCGTCGAGCGCATCCAGAACGGCTGGGAGCTGACGCTCGACGGCGGCAAGCCGATGCGCGGACCCAAGCTCGGCCAGTTCGTCGAGAGGGTCGAGACCTTCCGCGAGAACATGGCGAAGCTGACGACCCGCGGCTACCCGGAAGACGCCCTGCGCGTCGCGCTCCTGGGTGGCCTCACCGACAAGAAGTCGCTCGCCGACAGGATGAAGCTGCGCGAGGTGGCGCACATCATCGAAGCCTCGGGCTTCATCGGCGTCGAGGTCGGGGACGACATGGAGCACGGCACCGGCATCATCTCTTTCCGCTCACGGCGGGACGGTGTCGATCGCGACGTGCGCATCGACTGGAACCTGCTGACCTCGGCCGAGTACCGCCAGCTCGCCGGCAACGCCTACGGCATCGAGGCGATCGCGGCCAAGCACTTCGCGGTGCGCAAGGTCGAGGAGCCCGGTTCCAAGAAGGAGCCGGCCGACGCCACCGAACACGAAACGCTCGACGAGGCGATGGCCAAGCTCTACTCGGGCGCCGAGAAGGGTCTTTCGATCCAGCGCTACAAGGGTCTCGGAGAGATGAACGCCGAGCAGCTCTGGCAGACCACCATGGACCCCCAGCGCCGCCGCCTCCTCCAGGTAAGAGTCGAAGACGACATCGAAGCCGACGGCATCTTCACCATCCTCATGGGCGACCAAGTCGAACCCCGCCGCCAGTTCATCGAACAAAACGCCCTGAACGTGAAGAACCTGGATGTGTGAGACGGAACGCGAGTTCGGCTGGACCTGCGAACGGGGAGCGGTGACCCTTCGGGGGAAATAATGCGCGTCTTCTTGAGTTGGTCTGGCCCTCGCAGCAACCAAGTTGCAACGGCCCTTCGCACGTTCCTCAAGGGAATTCTCCAGCGGACCGATCCTTGGATGTCCGCCGAAGATATTGGTGCTGGTCAACGTTGGTTCACCGAGGTCTCGGGCCAACTAGAGCAGAGTAGCGTTGGCCTACTGTGCTTGACTCGGGACAACTTGGCCTCCACCTGGCTTCATTTTGAGGCAGGTGCACTGTCAAAAAAGATCGACAAAAGCTTGGTGTGTCCGTATCTTCTCGACATGGAACCGACCGATGTCTCAGGGCCCTTGGCTGCATTTCAGTGTGTGCGGGCAACCGAGGAGGGAACGCGAAAGATTGTTCGGACAATCAACGGAGCTCTGGGAGAAGCGAGACTCGATGACACAACGCTGAACGAGGCGTTTCAATTGTGGTGGCCAAAACTTGAAGCCAAACTGAAGGCAATCCCTGAACCTGCGCAGCTCGCCGCGATGGCAGAATCCGTAAGGCCCGACCGCGGGCTTCTAGAAGAGATTCTCACGATCGTTCGCAGGATGGGTGAAGATCAAAGGCGGACTCAAACCTTTGACAGACTTTTCGACACCCTTCGGGTTTTTCCATCGATCCACAACGAAGCAGAAGAAGAAGGAAGATCTTCGGAGGCGCTAGATGCGATGCTGCGTCTCCTGGAAGGACCCAACGCAGGCAGTCTCCGCGAGACGCGAGCAGACTTCCTCAAGCTCTCGACAGAGGAGCTTTGGAGTCTTGCGAAAGCGATTGCACTGCTTCCCCTGATCACTCGCGAAACGATCGCAGCGGAACTAGAGCTAGCAACGGACCCAGTCGAAAGGCTAAGGAACAGGTTGATTGCGAAGCGGCCGGAATAGTCAACAGCGCGCATTCGCAACTTCGGGCTACCGTCGAAGCGCCCCTAAGGACCTTGAATGACTGATCAGAACACGATGCTTCCTTTCGGGCGGCCGGTGCAGGTCGATATCGAAGAGGAAATCAAGCGCAGTTTCCTGAACTTGAAGATGCTGGCTGTCTGATGTGGAGGGTTCCTAGTTGCCAACCGTCGCGCGCGAGGGTCCCTGGCGGTTCTACTTCTACAGCCACGAGGGCACAGAGCCGGCGCACATTCACGTCGATCGCGAACGGCTTGAAGCAAAATTCTGGCTCGAACCGGTCGCCTTGGCTTCGAATCGCGGCTTCGCAGCGCACGAGCTCCACGAGGTTCAACGGGTGATCGAGAGCAGGCAGCGAACGTTCCTGGAGGCGTGGCATGGGTATTTTGGCTACTAGAGCTGACGAGCGAGTACGGGAGGTACGTTGCGACGAGGATCGCCTGACCGTTGACCTCATGGATGGCCGCACGATCAGCGTTCCGCTCGTCTGGTACCCGCGTCTGCTGCACGCGACGGCCGAGCAGCGCGCCCATTGGGAACTGATCGGCGCCGGCTACGGAATCCACTGGCCCGACGTCGACGAGGACCTTTCGACCGAAGGACTGCTGCGCGGAGCCCCCGCACCGAGAGGTTCCTGGGCTTCCGAGGTGGCGGAACCGTGACGGCAGCGCAAAGGCAGCGCGAGGGGCTCGAAGAGTGATTGCGTGGATCACCAAGGCGAAGCCTCTGGGGGGCTATCGCGTCTGCCTCAAGTTCAATGACGGGTTGCGAGGTGAGGTGGACCTCGAAGACCGGCTGTTCGGACCGGTGTTCGAACCGCTCAAGGACCCTTCGTTCTTCGAGCGCCTGGAGGTCAATTCAGACTTGGACACGATCGTCTGGCCCAACGGCGCCGACTTCGCTCCGGAGTTCCTCCACCAGCGCTTACAGAACAGGGCCGCCGAGGTCGCAGAACCGTGATGGCCCAGGCAACCGAGAAAGCGCGAGATATCTAGTGGCCCGAACCAAGGCGGCAACAGAGCAGCGTGCCCAGTTCCTGCGCTTTTTTGGACCTCTTCTTGACGCGCTGCGCGAGCTGGGTGGGTCCGGGCGGCCGAGCGAAGTGACGGATCAGATCGCGAAGACGATGGCGATTTCCGATGCCGTCCGGAACGAGCAGCTCCCTTCCGGAGGTTCTCGCTTCACGAATCAGGTTGCATGGGCGCGTCTCTATCTGGTCAGGGACGGCTATTTGGACTCTTCGAGAAGAGGCGTTTGGAGCCTCACAGACAAGGGAAGAGAGAGTCGACTGACGAGCCAGCAGGCCGGCGAGATCTTTAGGCGCTGGGTAAAATTGGATCAAGAGGCGCGCAAGCAGGAGCAAGAAGAAACGCCCGCGCAAGAACAGCCGGCTCCCGACAGCGCGATGGCACCGGAGCCCTCGGGCGACTACAAGGCCGAACTGATGGAACTACTTCGCAGGCTCCCCCCGGCGGGCTTCGAGCGACTTTGCATGCGCCTGCTGAGAGAGAGCGGCTTCGTGGAGGTCGTTGTGACCGGGCGCGCCGGCGATGGCGGCATCGATGGGCACGGAACGCTCGAGGTGAATCCATTGGTGAGCTTTCGTGTGCTATTTCAATGCAAGCGCTACGTCGGTTCGGTGACCCCAGCCCAGGTGCGCGACTTTCGTGGCGCCATGCAGGGCCGGGCCGACAAAGGGATCGTTCTCACCACCGGCACTTTTACGAGCGAGGCGCGACGCGAGGCCAGCCGCGACGGCGTCCCTCCGATCGAGCTTGTCGACGGCACCAAGCTACTCCAGATGTTCGAGTCTCTCGAGTTGGGCCTCAAACCCACCAAGAGCTACGAAATTGACCAAGAGTTTTTTCGCGACTTCAGCGTTTAGTTGAAGTTCTGTAGAAGAGGGACGGGATGACCGAGAACACGATGCTTCCTTTCGAGCGGCCGGTGCAGGTCGATATCGAAGAGGAGATGAAGCGGAGTTACCTCGATTACGCGATGAGCGTGATCATCGGGCGGGCCTTGCCGGACGTGCGGGACGGGTTGAAGCCGGTGCACCGGCGGGTGCTCTACGGGATGTTCGAGGCCGGGAACACCTCGACCAAGCCGTACAAGAAGTCGGCCCGCATCGTCGGCGACGTGATGGGCAAGTACCACCCGCACGGCGACACGGCGATCTACGACACCGTCGTCCGCATGGCGCAGGATTTCTCGCTGCGCTACCTGCTGGTCGACGGCCAGGGCAACTTCGGCTCGATCGACGGCGACAGCCCGGCGGCGATGCGTTACACCGAGGTCCGGCTCACCAAGCTCGCCGAGGAGATGTTGAAGGACGACATCGACAAGGAGACCGTCGAGTGGGGGCCGAACTACGACGGCACCGAGAAGGAGCCGCTCGTCCTGCCGGCGAAGGTCCCGAACCTGCTGATCAACGGCGGCTCCGGCATCGCCGTCGGCATGGCGACCAACATCCCGCCGCACAACCTCGGCGAAGTCTGCGATGCGCTCGTCATGCTGATCGACGACCCCGAGACCCCGCTCGAGAAGCTCATGCGCGCGATCCCCGGTCCCGACTTCCCGACCGCCGGCTTCATCCACGGCCTCGCCGGCATCCGCACCGCCTACGAGACCGGCCGCGGCATCATCCAGATGCGCGCCCGCGCCGGCGTCGAGACCACCAAGCGCGGCGGCGAGCGCCAGGCGATCATCGTCACCGAGATCCCCTACCAGGTGAACAAGGCACGGTTGATCGAGAAGATCGCCGAGCTGGTGCGCGAGAAGCGCGTCGAAGGGATCTCCGACCTGCGCGACGAGTCCAGCCGCGACGGCATCCGTATCGTCATCGAGGTCAAGCGCGGCGAGGTCGCCGAGGTCATCCTCAACCAGCTCTACAAGCTGACCCAGATGCAGTCGACCTTCGGCATCATTTTCCTCGCCATCGTCGACAACCAGCCGAAGGTGCTGACACTCTCGGAGATGCTGCGGCACTTCCTCAACCACAGGAAGACCGTGATCATCCGGCGGAGCCGCTACGACCTGCGCAAGGCCGAGGAGCGCGCCCACATTTTGGAGGGCCTCCTGAAAGCCCTCGATCACCTCGACGAGGTGATCACGACGATCCGCCAGAGCGCCAATCCGCCGGAGGCCAAAGAACGCCTGATGGCGAACTTCGGCTTCACCCAGCCGCAGGCCGAGGCGATCCTCGACATGCGCCTGCAGCGCCTCACCGGCCTCGAGCGCCAGAAAATCGTCGACGAGTACAAGGAGCTCATGCAGCTGATCGAGAAGCTGCGCGCCATCCTCGCCTCCGACAATCTCCTGCTCGAGGAGATCCGCAAGGAGCTCCAGGAGCTGCGCGAGCGCTTCGGCGACAAGCGCCGCACCGAGATTATTCCGGAGACCCACGAGATCTCGATCGAGGACATGATCGCCGACGAGGACATGGTGATCACGGTCACCTCCTCCGGCTACGTCAAGCGCTCGCCGCTCTCGCTCTACCGGGCTCAAGGGAGGGGTGGCAAGGGCAGGACGGGCATGACGACCAAGGACGGCGACTTCGTCGAGCACCTCTTCGTCGCTTCGGCGCACAGCTACGTCCTGGTCTTCACCCAGTCCGGCCGGGTCTTCTGGATCAAGGTCTATGACATCCCGCAGGCCGGTCCGGCGGCCAAGGGCAAGGCGATCGTCAACCTCCTCAACCTCGAAGGCAACGACGAGATCGCGACCACCATCGCGGTGCGCGACTTCGCCGCCGACCGCTATCTGGTGTTTGCGACCGAGAAGGGGCAGATCAAGAAGACGCCGCTCTCCGAGTACGGCAATCCCCGCGCCGGCGGCATCATCGCCATCAACCTCGACGAGGGCGACCGGCTGCTGTCGGTCAAGAACACCGACGGCTCGAAGCACCTCTTCCTCGCCACCGCCGACGGCAAGTCGATCCGCTTCCCGGAATCCGACTGCCGGTCGATGGGCCGGGCGACCGCCGGCGTCCGCGGCATCTCGCTGCGCAAGGGCGACCGGGTGATCGGCATGGAGGCGCTCGAGAAGGAGGGCGCCATCCTGACCGCCGCCGAGCGCGGGGTCGGCAAACGCACGCCGATCGCCGAGTACCGCGAACAGGGCCGCGGCGGGCTCGGGATCATCAACCTCAAGGTGAGCGCCAAGACCGGCAAGGTCGTCGGCATCGCGCAAGTGCTGCCGGGCGATCAACTGATCCTCATCACCCAGGAGGGGATGATCATCCGCACCGCCGTCGACGGCATTCGCGAGATCGGGCGCTCGACCCAGGGTGTCCGGCTCATCAATCTCGAAGGCGACGACCGTCTGGTGGCGATCGCCAAGGTCCTCGAGCGGGACGACGATACCGAGGGTCTCGCCGAGCTGCCGCCCGAAGAGGACGACGGCCAGGGCACGATCGAGTAGGCGGTCGCCTCGCCGGTCGCCGCTGCCTGGTCGAGCTCGGCCGCCGAGGAAGGCCGGGCGAGAAGCGCACACAAGGAAAGAAGCGCACGGCGCATGGCGGTCTCCGGCGAGAACCTCCGGACATCGGGTTATCTGGAAAGCGGACGCAGCAGTGCGCCGTAGCCCTCGCGAAAGGTCGGGAAACGAAAGTCGTAGCCGCTCGCGCGCAGCAGGGCGTTCGAGCAGCGCTTGCTGCCACGCTCCGGCGCCCCCGCGACCGTCACCTCTTCGAGCCGCGGCAGCGGTGCTCCGAGCTCGGCGGCGAGGAAGGTGAGCACCTCGGCGAGATCGACCGGCGCGTCGTCGACGCCGAGGAAAAGCGTGGACGGCGCCGGGAGACGCAGCAGGTGCGCCAGGGCGCCCGCGGCATCGTCGCGGTGAATGCGGTTGGCGTAGCGCGGCGGGCCGGGCGGGTAGGTGGCGCGGCCGGAGCGCACCAGATCGATGAGGCGCGTGCGCCCCGGGCCGTAGATGCCGGAGAGGCGCAGGACGGTCGTTGCCGTCTCTGGGGAGGTTGTCGCGCGCACCAGCGCCTCGCCTTCGAGCAGCAACCGGGCGCGAAAGTGCGTCGCTTCCGCGGGCGAGCTCTCGTCGATCCATTCGCCGCCGTCCTGAGCGTAGACCGCGGTGCTCGACACGAAGCAGAAGCGCCGGGGAGGGTGATGCTGGATCCCCGGGGCGGCGAGGAGATGGCGCACGCCGTCGACGTAGGCGCGGCGGTAGGCCTCCTCGGTCGAGCGATCTGCCGCCGCGGCATAGACCACCGCGTCGACCTGCGGCAGGTCGAGGAGGGTCGCCGGGTCCGCGAGATCGGCGGCCAGCGGACGGATAGCGCCCGGAAGGCGTTCCGGGTGCCTGCGGAGGCCGAAGACCTCGTCGCCCGCGGCGGCCAACTCGAGCCCGAGAGCGGTGCCCAGATCGCCGCAGCCGGCGATCAGAATCTTCAAGTCGTCGTCCGCTCGAGGGCTGCCATCCGGGCGATGCACTCCTCGGCGAAGCGCGCCGCCTGTTCGCAGCAGCCGTTCATGCTGACGCCGAAGTACGACTGGCCGGCGACGTGCAGCCCGGGGAGGTTCGCGAGGCGGGCCGCGATTGTCTCCAGGCGCGCGGCGTGGCCGACTGTGTACTGACTGATGCCGACCCGGTGGCGGAAGAGCCAATGGCGCTCGGGGGCGGTGTCGAGGCCCATGGTCGCCGCGAGGTCGGTGCGCGCGAGGCGCAGCAGCTCGTCCTCCGGCAGCGCCACCGCCTCCGGGTCGAGCGCGCCGCCGATCATCACCCGCAGCAGGACCTTGCCTTGCGGAGCACGCTCGCCGGGAAAGACGCTCGAGTCCCACAGCGCGCCGAGGATGCGCGGCCCCTCGCCGCGCGGCACCAGGAAGCCGAAGCCGTTGGGAGCACCAGCGCTCTGCGCGAGCGCCCGGGCGTGAAACACCTTTTCGTCGTAGGCCAGGGCGAGCACCGCGAGCGACGCCGAGGGAATGGCACCGACGGTTGCCCCGAGCTCGCCGTCGACCGGCACGAGGAGCGGCGCCGCCTGCGCCGCCGGCACCGCCAGCACGACCTCGTCGGCCTCGAGCAGCTCGCCGTCGACGAAGTCGAGCCGCCAGAGGCGCGTTGAGCCCTCTCGACCGTCGATCGGCTCCAGGCGTTGCAGAGCGCGTCCACTCGCGACCGCCGGGCCCAACGCCGTCGCGAGAGCGTCGGTGAAGGTCTGGATGCCGCCGCGGAACGAGGTCAGGCGGCCGGCCGGACCCACCGGGCCACCCGGGCGCTCCCTCTCGGGGGCGTCCTCTCCGCGCGCGCGAAGCTTCGCGAGCTTGCGCTTCGCCGCGCCGCGGGCGCGCTGCTTGGCGAGCATCGCCTTCACCAGGCCGCCGTGCGCCGCCTCCATTTCGGCCATCTTCGGAAAGCAGCTGGCGAGCGAGAGCTCCCGCGCGTCGCCGGCAAAGACGCCAGAGACCATAGCGCCGACCAGGACGTGCGCCGCCTCGGCGCCGATCCGCCGGCGGGCGAACTCGTAGACCGTCTCGTCGCCGCCGGGGTGTCTCGCCGCGAACGGCTCGCCGAGGACCCGCAGGCGCCCGGGGAGGCTCAACACCGGACAGGTGAGAAAACTCCCCGGCCCCGAAGGGAGAAGATGGAGGCGTCCGTTGCGGAAGAGGAAACGCCGCGCAGCTGCGGCGTCCGAAGGGCAGAGCTCGCTTTCGAGCCCGAGCCGGCGCACGAGATCCAACGTCTCCGGGACGTTGTCGAGGAAGCCGTTTGGGCCCCACTCGACGCGGTAGCCGCCGTCGCGCTCGGTGCGGAGATTGCCGCCGAGCCGCGGCGCGCTCTCCACCAGGCGAACGTCGAGGCCGCCGGGCGCGTGTGCCGCGCGCGCGCGCAGCTCATAGGCGGTGGCGAGCCCGGCGATCCCCCCGCCGACGACGACGATCCGCTTCATTCCGGGCTCACGCGTCTCGTCGGCTCAGACGGTGCGCGAGAAGACCGGGCGGTTGGCTTCGCGCTTGGCTTCGAGATAGCGGTCGAACGCCATGCAGACGTTGCGCACGAAGAGGCGGCCCGCCGGCGTCACGGTGACCGCGTCGGCGTCGACCACGACGAAGCCCTCGGCCTTCACCTCGTCGAGAGAATCGAGCGCGGTCGCGAAATAGGCGTCGAAGTCGATACCGAAGCGCTTCGCCACCTCTGATTTCAGGACGCGGAAGTTGCACATCAGCTGGCGGATCACGTACTGCCGGATGCGGTCGTCGGCGTCGAGCCGGTAACCGCGCTCGATCGGCAGATGCCCAGCGTCGATCGCCTCGTAGTAGCGCGACAGCTTTTTCTCGTTGGCGAAGAAGCCGCCCTCGACCTCGCCGATGCCGGAGACGCCGAAGGCGATCATGGCGTTCGACGGCTTCACCGTGTAGCCCATGAAGTTGCGGTCGAGCCGGCCGGCGCGCGCGGCGCGGGCGAGCTCGTCGCCGGGAAGCGCGAAGTGGTCCATGCCGA
>JANNGS010000031.1:0-102818 GCA_031403995.1 Thermoanaerobaculia bacterium | reverse complement strand
GTCGATCGAGCTGATCGCTCCGATCGCGATGGAGAAGGGCGTGCGCTTCGCGATCCGCGAAGGCGGCCGCACCATCGGCGCGGGCACCGTCACCGAAGTGGTCAAGTGATTCGAGCGAACTCGACAGCTGTCGAGTTCTTGATTAGAACGAACTCGACAGCTGTCGAGTTCTTGAAGTGAGAGTCAGAATCGAGGATTAGGACATGCAGAACGAGAAGATCCGCATCCGCCTGAAGGCGTTCGATTACCGCATCCTCGACACCTCGACTTTCGAGATCGTCGATACGGCTCGCCGGACCGGCGCCCGGGTGGTCGGCCCGATTCCGCTGCCGACGCACATCTCGCGCTACACCGTGAACCGTTCGCCACACGTCGACAAGAAGTCGCGGGAGCAGTTCGAGATCCGCACTCACAAGCGTCTGCTGGACATCTACGAGCCCACGAGTGGAACGGTGGATGCCCTGATGAAGCTCGAGCTGCCCGCCGGAGTGGACGTCGAGATCAAGGCGTTCGGCAAGTAAGCGGCAAGCATCAGTAATACCGAACAGGGCTAGAGACAAGAGGGCCGGACCATGGATGGAATGCTCGGAAAGAAGCTGGGGATGACCCAGGTATTCACTGCGGATGGAGACACGGTGCAGGTCACCGTGGTCGTGGTAGGCCCGTGCGTGGTGGTCGCTCGCCGTACCGCCAAGAAGGACGGCTACGACGCCGTCCAGCTCGGGCTGGTCGAGGCGAAGCCGCCGCGGCACGTCACGAAGCCGCAGCAGGGACACTTCAAGAAGGCCGGCGCGACTCCGACGCGGAAGCTCGCGGAGTTCGAGATCTCGGCCGACGAGGCCTGGGCCGCGGGTGATCAGGTGAAGTGCACGATGTTCCAGGAGAAGGAGTTCGTGGATGTCGTCGGCACGAGCAAGGGCAAGGGCTTTCAGGGCGTGATGAAGCGCCACGGATTCAAGGGCGGTCGCGCCACCCACGGCTCGATGTTCCACCGTGCTCCGGGCTCGATCGGCGGCTCGTCCTTTCCTTCACGCGTCTATCCCGGCATGAAGGGGACCGGGCGCATGGGCGGAAAGCGGATCACGACCAAGAACCTGCTCGTGATCAAGGTCGACGAAGAGAAGAATCTGATCTACCTGCGCGGCTCGGTGCCGGGTGGTGAAAATGGCTACGTCGCGCTCAAGCGCGCGAAGCGCGGCTGAGCGGCTTGCAAGTGGTTAGGACTGGCTCGGACAGGCGCAAAATGGCAACGCGAGAGGTTGGTAAGCGATGAAGATCGCGGTCAAGAACTTCGACAACAAGAAGGTGAAGGAGCTCGATCTCCCCGCGGAGATCTTCTCCTATCCCTACAAGGAGCATCTGATTCACCTCGTGGTGCTTGGGTACCTCGCGGGTCTGCGGTCCGGGACCCACAAGACCAAGACGCGCAGCGAGGTATCGGGCGCCGGCAAGAAGCTCTGGAAGCAGAAGGGAACGGGACGGGCGCGAATCGGCAGCATTCGCAGCCCGCTGTGGCGCAAGGGCGGCACGGTTCACGGACCGGTCCCGCGCGACTACAGCCAGGATCTTTCAACTGGAGAGAAGAAGAACGCCCTCAAGGCGGTGCTCTCGCGGAAATTGAAGGAGGACCGCATCATCGTCGTCGAGAACCTGGCCGTCCCGACTCACAAGACCCAGGAGCTCGAGGCGATTCTCACCAAGCTGGGAGCCGAGGGCAAGATCCTGCTGGTGGACGCGCGCGACAACCGCAACCTGGATCTCGCGTCGCGGAACCATCCCGGTTGGAAGACCGTGGATGCCTTGGCGGTCAACGTCTATGACGTCGTCGATCGGCCCTATCTGGTGGTCAGCGAGCAGGCGCTCGCTCGACTCGTGGAGGTTCTGGGATCATGAGAATTCAGGAGATCATTCGGCGTCCCCTGATCACCGAGAAGTCGAGCCTGCAGCGGGAGAGCACGAACGTGCTCACTCTCGAAGTGGACATGCGCGCCAACAAGATCGAGATTCAGCGCGCCGTCGAGACTCAGTTCAAGGTCAAGGTTGCTGAAGTGCGGGTCGCCAAGATGCATGGCAAGGTGCGCCGCCAGGGTCGTTTCGCCGGGCGCCGTGCGGACTGGAAGAAGGCTTTCGTCCGTCTGGCTCCGGGAGAGAAGACCATCGACTTCTTCGAAGGCGCGTAAGAAAGAGAGCTCGGGAAGATGGGTATTCGTCAACTCAAACCTACGAACGCATCGAGCCGGTTTCAGAGCTTTCCGGATTTCAACGAAATCACGGAGAGCCGGCCGCTCAAGTCGCTCACCAGCGGCAAGATGGGCTCCGGCGGACGCAACAACCAGGGGCATCTGACCAACTGGTTTCGCGGCGGCGGGCACAAGCGCAGCTATCGGACGATCGACTTCAAGCGTGACAAGCACGGTATTCCGGGCACTGTCGCCTCGGTCGAGTACGATCCGAATCGCTCTGCCCGCATCGCGCTGGTTCACTACGCCGACGGCGAGAAGCGCTACATCCTTGCGCCCGAGGGCCTCACTGTCGGGATGGTGGTGGTGTCCGGCGAAAAGGCCGAGATCAACCTCGGGAACTCGCTGCCGCTGCGGCTGATCCCGCTCGGTACGGTGATCCACAACATCGAGCTCAAGCGCGGCAAGGGCGGCCAGATGGTCCGTTCCGCCGGCGCCGGTGCGCAGTTGATGGCGCGAGAGGACTCGCAGGCTCAGATCAAGCTTCCGTCCGGCGAAGTGCGCAAGGTGCACGTCGAGTGTTACGCGACGATTGGCCAGGTCGGAAACCTCGAGCACGAGAACGTCTCCTACGGCAAGGCGGGACGTCGGCGCTGGCTCGGCCGCAAGCCGCACAACCGGGCGGTCTCGATGAACCCGGTCGACCATCCGATGGGCGGCGGCGAAGGCAAGACTTCCGGTGGACGGCATCCCTGCACACCCTGGGGCGTTCCGACCAAGGGCTACAAGACGAGAAATAACAAGCGGACCGATCAAGTGATCGTTCGCCGTCGGGACAAGAAGTAGGAACGGAGAGGCGGCATGGCGCGTTCACTAAAGAAGGGCTACTTCATTGACAAGCATCTCCACGACAAAGTCGTGGCGATGAACTCGAGCGGTGAGAAGCGGGTCATCAAGACCTGGTCCCGGCGTTCCACGGTGATTCCGGAGATGGTCGGACACACTCTCGCGGTGCACAACGGGACGAAGTTCATCCCGGTCTACGTCAGCGAGAACATGGTCGGCCACAAGCTGGGTGAGTTCTCCATGACCCGGACCTTCCGCGGGCACAGCGGCAAGAAGGCGGCGGAGAAGTCCGTCGCCCCCAGGCCGAAGGCGTAAGGGGAGGTCAGATATGGAAGCCATTGCGCACCTGCGGTTCCACCAGGCCTCGCCACAGAAGGTACGGCTCGTCGTCGATCTCATCCGCGGCATGAACGTGGAAGAGGCTGCGGTGGTGCTGCGGACCACGAAGAAAGCGGCTGCGAAGCCGATCGAAAAGCTCCTCAAGTCTGCGATCGCCAACGCGGAAAACCGCGACCAGAACGTCGATGTCGGCAAGCTCTACGTCAAGGAAGTCTTCGTCGACGGTGGGCCGACGCTCAAGCGTATCCAGGCCAACACGATGGGCCGCGCTTTCCGGATCCTCAAGCGGCAGAGCCACGTGACGATCAAGCTAGATACGCGCAAGGCCGGCGCTGCCGGTGCTCCGAGGAGCGCCGCCAAGCTCGCTCCTGCCAAGTCTTCGAGACCTGCCAAGCCTGCGGGACCTGCGAAGACCGCCAAGCGCAACACCAAGGGAGGGAAGTAGCCGTGGGTCAGAAAACGCATCCGTACGGATTCCGGCTGGTCTACAACAAGACCTGGCACTCCCGCTGGTACGCCGAAGGTGACTACTCGAAGCTCCTGCACTCGGACCTCAAGCTTCGCGCCGATCTGAAGAAGCGCCTCGGGCATGCCGGCGTCTCCGAGATCGACATCGAACGCGCCGCCGACAAGATGCGCGTCACGATCTACACCTCGCGGCCCGGCATCATCATCGGCCGCAAGGGTGCTGAAGTCGACAAGTTGCGGGACGACCTGGCCAAGATGACCGGCCGCGAGATCCACATCAACATTCAGGAGATCCAGCGCCCCGAGCTCGACGCCCAGCTGGTGTCGGAGTCGATTGCCGGGCAGCTCGAGCGCCGTGTTTCCTTCCGCCGGGCGATGAAGAAGGCGATGGAATCTGCCTTCCGATTCGGCGCCAAGGGAGTGAAGATCATGGTTGCGGGCCGTCTCGGTGGCAGCGAGATCGCGCGCACCGAGTGGTACCAGGAGGGCAGACTCCCCCTGCACACCCTCAAGGCGGACATCGACTACGGCTTCGCCGAAGCGCGGACGACCTACGGAGTCATCGGCTGCAAGGTTTGGGTCTACAAGGGCGATCTGCTCAAAGAGAAGAGTCGCCGGGCTACGGCGTAAGCGAGGAACTGAATCATGTTGATGCCGAAGAAGGTCAAGTTCAGAAAACAGCATCGCGGTCGTCGCGCGGGCATGGCCAAGGGCGGCGACTACGTCGCCTTCGGGGACTTCGGGCTGCAGGCGCTCGAACCCGCCTGGGTGACCGCTCGTCAGATCGAGGCGAGCCGTATCGCAATCAGCCGGCACGTGAAGCGCGGTGGAAAGATGTGGTGCCGCGTATTTCCCGACAAGCCGTATACGAAGAAGCCGCTCGAGACCCGGATGGGCAAGGGCAAAGGGCCGCCGGAAGGTTGGGTAGCCGTCGTCAAGCCGGGGCGCATTCTCTTCGAGCTCGAGGGCGTGAGCCAGGAAGTGGCGCAGGAAGCGATGAAGCTTGCGGCCCAGAAGCTCTGCATCTTGACGAAGTTCGTCTCGCGCCACAGCGAGCTCAGGTAGAGCGAGGGAGCGACGCATGAAGAAACAGAATTTGCGAGAGAAGACCGTCGCCGACCTTCGGATTCGGGAGGGAGAGCTTGCCGAGCAGCTCTTCGCGCTCCGACTTCAGAAGGTGGTCGGTCAGCTCGAGAAGCCGGCCAAGATCCGAACCGCCAAGCGCGAGTTGGCACGGGTGCTGACGATCATCCGCGAGAAGCAGAGCGAGGCATAGGAATGAGCACCGTGACCGAAACGAAAGCGACAGGCCGTGGACGCCGGCAGGAGAAGGTCGGCATGGTCGTCAGCACCAAGATGGACAAGACGATCGTGGTCGAAGTCGAAAAGACCATCACCCACCGTCTCTACCACCGCTACCAGAAGCGGACTTCGAAGTTCTACGCCCACGACGAAGCGAACGTCTGCGGCGTCGGTGACCGGGTGAGACTGGTTTCGACTCGACCGCTTTCGAAGCTCAAGCGGTGGTCGGTCGCCGAAGTCCTGAAGAAGGCCGGGGAGATCTAGTCATGATCCAGATGGGCACCATCCTCGAGGTGGCGGACAACTCCGGAGCCAAGAAGGTCTCATGCATTCATTTGCGTGGCGCCCTCGGCCAGTACGGTCATCTGGGAGACGTGATCACCGCATCGGTCAAGGAGGCGACTCCGGACGGTACGGTCAAGAAGGGCGCAGTCGTCAAGGCTGTGATCGTTCGCACCGTTCACGCTCAGAAGCGGCGCGATGGAAGCTACATCCGCTTCGATACGAACGCGGCGGTATTGATCAACGATAACCGCGAGCCCATCGGTACCCGCGTTTTCGGGCCGGTCGCGCGTGAGCTCCGAGAGAAGAAGTTCATGAAGATCATCTCTCTGGCGCCGGAAGTCATCTGAGGGAGCCGCGCAAGCGGAGACAAGCGATGAAGAAGACGAAGATCAAGAAGAACGACCAGGTATTGGTGATTTCCGGCAAGGACCGCGGCTCGAAGGGCAAGGTCCTGCGCGTCTTTCCGGCCCGGGAGCTCGCGATCGTGGAACGGGTGAACATGGTGAAGCGCCACACTCGCCAGAACGCGCAGAAGGGAATCCAGGGTGGAGTCCTCGAGAAGGAAGCGCCGATCCGCCTGTCGAATCTCATGCTGATCGATCCCAACAGCGGCAAGCCGACGCGCGTAGGGCGCCTCCGCCAGGCGGACGGGACCGGAGTACGCGTCGCCAAGAAGAGCGGCGCTATTCTGAACTAGGAGTCGAGTGATCATGGCGAAGAACAAAGAGCAGGGCGACGCGAAGGACAAGGGGCAGGCCAAGCCGCAGGCGAAGGCCGCAGCCCCGTCAAGGGCCACTCCGGCGGGGTATGCGCCCCGGCTGCGCACGCAGTACAGGGAAGACGTGGTGCCGAAGCTGAAGAAGGAATTCGGCATCGAGAACGGGATGGCCGTGCCTCGCCTCGAGAAGATCGTCATCAACATGGGGCTTGGCGAAGCGATCCAGAACATCAAGATCCTCGATGACGGGGTGAACGAGCTGGCGGCGATCGCGGGCCAGCGTCCATCGGTCCGCCGCTCACGCAAGTCGATCGCGCAGTTCAAGCTGCGCGAGGGCATGCCGATCGGCTGCAGTGTGACGCTGCGCGGCACCCGCATGTGGGAGTTCATGGACCGGTTCGTCAGCATTGCCCTGCCTCGCGTCCGCGACTTCCGCGGCGCACCGACGAAGAGCTTCGACGGGCGCGGCAACTACACGATGGGAATTCGCGATCACCTGATTTTCCAGGAGATCGATATGAACAAGGTCGAGCGGCCGAAGGGGATGAACGTCACCTTCGTCACGACGGCCGAGAACGACGAGCAGGCGCTGCATCTGCTGCGCGGCCTCGGCGTTCCGTTCGCAAGGAATTAAGGGGGAACGCGTGGCGACTGACGCCAGAATTGCCAAGACCAAAATCACGCTGAAGTTCAACAAGCTTCGTCAGCGCAACCGTTGCAAGCGCTGCGGTCGGCCGCGCAGCTTCATGCGGAAATTCGGGCTGTGCCGCATCTGTTTCCGCGATCTCGCTCGTCAGGGTTACCTCCCGGGCGTGATCAAGGCGAGTTGGTAAGGAGATACATATGAGCAATATGGATCCGGTTTCGGATCTTCTCGCGCGAATCCGAAACGCCCATCTGGCCAAGCATGACCGGGTCGATGTTCCTACTTCCCGACTCAAGACCGAAGTCTGCCGGATCTTGAAGGAAGAGGGCTTCATCCGGAACTTCAAGCTGGTCGACGGCCAGCCGGTCTCGGTCCTTCGGGTTTTCCTCGAGTACGACGACGAAGGCGCGCCGGCGATCAGTCACCTGCAGCGCATCAGCAAGCCGGGCCGCCGCGTCTATCGCGGCGCGGACGACATCAAACCGGTCCTGAACGGACGCGGCATCGGTGTCATCTCGACCAACCAGGGGCTGCTTTCGGACCGGCAGGCGCGTGATCGCCGGCTCGGTGGCGAAGTTCTCTGCGAGGTCTGGTGAGAAAGGGTCTTTAGTCATGTCGCGAGTGGGAAGAAGGCCGATCGAAATCCCGAAGGGGGTCAAGGTCGTGGTGTCCGATGGGAAATTCACCGCCGAAGGGCCGAAGGGTCATGTCACCCAGGAGCTTCTGGACGGATTTCCGGTCAACGTGGAGAACAACGTCGTGACCGTCTCGAGGTCCGGCGAGACCGGGCCGGACCGCGCCAAGCACGGTCTCATGCGCGCCCTGCTCGCCAACGCCGTGCTGGGTGTCTCCGAAGGGTTCAGTCGCGGTCTGGAGATCACCGGCGTGGGTTACAAGGCCGAGCTCCGTGGCAGCGAGGTTCACTTCGCGCTCGGCTATTCGCACCCGGTCGTGTTCAAGGTCCCGGAAGGGATCAAGATCGAGATCGACAAAGCGAACAAGATCATGGTGACCGGAGCGGACCGTCAGCTCCTCGGTCAGGTTTGCGCCGAGATTCGCCGGCTGCGGCCGCCAGATCCGTACAAGGGCAAGGGCATCAAGTTCACCGGCGAAGTGATTCGTCGCAAGGTCGGCAAGGCCGGCGCCAAGTAAGGCGCGAGCGAAGCAGGAAGGGGAGCACGATGGCGGATCTGGTACGCAAGAAGGTCATGGAAAAAGCGGCGCGGAAGAAGCGGGCCCATCAGCGGCTGCGCCAAAAGCTCGCGGGTACCCCCGAGCGTCCGCGTCTGTCGGTATTCAAGAGCGCGCGGTACGTCTACGCGCAGGTGATCAACGACGAAACCGGGCACACGATCGTCTCTGCCACCTCGAACGAGCCTGCACTCAAGGGGCTGATCGAGGGTGGTGCGGCGACCATGGCGGCTGCCAAGGCCGTCGGCGAGGCAGTTGCCGAGCGTGCGCTCGCCAAGGGAATCCAGCAGGTTGTGTTCGATCGTGGCGGATACCTCTACCACGGCAAGGTCAAGCAGCTGGCCGAGGCGGCACGCGCCAAGGGCCTGCAGTTCTAAGCCGCCAATCGCCAACGACGAGGAGAATAGCTTTGGCCAGGGATTTCGAGCAGGAAAGCGAATTTGTTGAGCAGGTCGTCCACATCAACCGGGTGACCAAGGTCGTCAAGGGTGGCAAGAACTTCTCCTTCTCCGCGTTGGTGGTGATCGGCGACGGCAATGGCCGGGTAGGCTACGGTGCCGGCAAGGCGAAGGAAGTGCCGATGGCCATCCGCAAGGGAATTGAAGTGGCCAAGAAGCGGCTGATCCAGGTGCCCATGAAGGGGAACACGATCCCGCACGAGGCGCTCGGTGAGTTCGGATCTGGCCGGGTGCTGATCAAGCCGGCCTCCGCGGGAACCGGCGTCATCGCCGGCGGACCGGTGCGGGCGGTGGTCGAGGCGGCGGGAATCGCGGACATCCTGACCAAGTCGCTGGGATCGGCGAATCCGGCCAATGTCGTCAAAGCCACGTTCGCCGCCCTGCAGATGCTGCAGAGCAAGCCGCGCCGTGGCGCCCCAGTGGAACCAGCCCCGACGACGGCTACCTGATTCATCGCTTCGCAGCATGATCGCTTCACCGGTGTCCGCTGAACCGAAGGCAGAGAAGGTTCGAGAGAGGTAGCTCAAGCATGAAGAAGAAGACGATTCGTATTCGCCAGGTGAAGGGCACGATCGGCGCCCGCGAGACCCATCGCGAGGTGCTGCGTGGCCTGGGACTCCGGCGCATCCGTCACGAAGTCGTTCGCGAAGACACGCCGGCAGTGCGCGGCATGATCGCCAAGATCCCCTATCTCGTCGAGTTGGTCGAGGACGCAAAATGAAGCTGCACGAGCTTCCCCCCGCCAAAGGCAGCAAGCACTCGCGCAAGCGCGTCGGCCGCGGCCCCGGTTCCGGCCTCGGCAAGACTGCCGGGAAGGGTCACAAGGGCGGTCAGTCGCGCTCCGGCTACAGTCACCGTCCCGGTTTCGAGGGCGGGCAGATGCCGCTCGTTCGGCGCGTCCCGAAGCGGGGCTTCACCAACGAGTTCCGGGTCGAGTACGCCGTGGTCAACGTGGCTGCTCTCGCCGCACTCGGCAAGGCAGTCACGCCTGAGCTGCTGGCGGAGCGCGGACTCGTCCATCCCGGGAAGAGGGTCAAGGTCCTGGGAAACGGCGACCTCCAGGCGGCCATCACCGTCACCGCCCACAAGTTCAGCAAGTCGGCGCGCACCAAGATCGAGGCGGCCGGCGGACGCTGTGAGGAGCTCGCTTCGTGATCGAGAGCTTGCGCAATATCTTCGCGATCCCCGATCTGCGGAAACGGTTGCTGTTCACTTTCGCGCTGCTGGGGGTCTATCGGATCGGTGCCCACATTCCGACTCCGGGGGTGGATCCGCAGGCGCTGATCGAGTTCATGACGTCGATGCAGAGCACCTTCCTCGGCTTCGTGAACACGTTCACCGGGGGGAGCCTCGAGCGCGTGGCCGTCTTCGCACTCGGCATCATGCCGTACATCACGTCGTCGATCATCCTGCAGCTATTGACGGTGGTGTGGCCCTACCTCGAGAAGCTCTCCAAGGAAGGTGAGCTCGGTCGCAAGAAGATCACCCAGTACACGCGCTACGGCACGGTGCTAGTGTCGATCATCCAGTCGACCGGCATCGCGCTGTTCCTGGAGAAGACGACGACGCCCGGCGGCGCTGCGCTGGTTCCGAGTCCTGGTTGGGCTTTCCGTCTGCTGACGATCCTGACTCTGACGACCGGTTGCGCCTTCATCATGTGGTTGGGCGAGCAGATCAGCGAGCGCGGCATCGGCAACGGAATCTCGCTGATCATCTTCGCGGGCATCGTCGTCGGGCTGCCCAGTGCCGTCGCCACCACGGTGGCGGGAATCCGGTCGAACGAGCTGTCGCTGATCGGCGTCCTGATCCTCATCGCCTTCATGGTTCTGGTGGTCGCGTTCATCGTCTACATGGAACGGGCGCAGAGACGCATTCCCGTCCAGTATGCGAAGCGGATGGTCGGACGGAAGGTCTACGGCGGGCAGAGCACCTATCTTCCGCTACGGGTCAACACGGCGGGCGTCATTCCGGTGATCTTCGCGAGCTCGCTCATGGCCTTGCCGGCGACGGCAGCACAGATGTTCCAGGAACAGGCCTGGCTGCAGAAGATCGCCGACCAGCTGGCATGGGGACAGCCGCTGCACTATCTGCTCTATGTCGTCGGCATCATCTTCTTCAGCTATTTTTACATCTCGATCATCTTCAATCCGAGCGATCTGGCGGAGAACATGCGGAAGTACGGGAGCTTCATCCCCGGTATCCGATCGGGCAAGAAGACGGCCGAGTACATCGACCGGATTCTCACCCGGATCTCTCTCGTGGGAGCGGCGTACCTGGCCCTGGTGGCCATCCTGCCGGACTTTCTGCTGAACGGCATCAAGATGCAGAACCTGCCCTTCATCGGACCGTCCATCGACCCGTATCTGCCGAAGTTCGTCACCGAGGGTATGGGTATCCAGTTCTACTTCGGCGGGACCTCGCTGCTGATCGTGGTGGGCGTCGCCATGGATTTCCTGCAGCAGGTCGAGAGCCAGCTGGTGATGCGCAACTACGACGGTTTCCTGAAGCGCGGAAGGATCAAGGGCCGTCGTGGCTGAAGTGCCTGACAGTTCCCGTTCCGGCGGCCTGCGCGCGGTCCTGCTGGGCGCGCCGGGGAGCGGGAAGGGCACCCAGGCGGAGTTTCTCGCCGCCTCTCTGGGCGTGCCGGCGATCTCCACCGGGGCGATGCTGCGGGATGCCGTCGCGCTCGGGTCGGCTCTGGGCGGCAAAGTGGAGGGCATCATGGCCTCCGGCGCTCTGGTCGACGACGCGCTGATGGCCGAGGTCGTTCGGGAGCGGCTGGGCCGGCCGGACGCTGCTGGCGGCTTCCTCCTCGATGGCTATCCGCGGACGACCGGGCAGGCAGCGATGCTCGACAGCATCCTGGAAGAGCGCCAGGAGAGGCTCGACGCCGTGGTGCTGCTCGAAGTGCCCGAGGCGGTTCTGATGGAACGGGCGGTTGCCCGCAAGCGGGCCGACGATCGGGAAGAGGTGGTTCGCGAGCGTCTCCGGGTCTACCGGGAGAAGACCGAGCCGCTGGTCGAGCATTACGAGCGCCGCAACCTGCTCCGCAGGGTCGACGGCAACCGGACCATGCGTGAGGTCACCTCGGCGAGCCTGAAGATGCTGGCGAGCCAGGCCTGACCATGGTGCTCAAGACGGCGGGCGAGCTGGAGCTCATGAACGAGGCCAACCGGATCGTTCACATGGTTCTCGCCGGCCTGGCCGAGAAGGTCGGTCCCGGGGTCACGACGCGGGAGCTCGACCGGTTCGCCGAGAAGGCCATCCGCGAGGCGGGCGGGGTGCCGGCTTTCCTGCACTACAAGGGCTACCCGGCGACGCTCTGCACCTCGATCAACGAAGTGATCGTCCACGGGATCCCGGACGAGACCGCCCTGCGGGACGGCGATATCATCGGGATTGATTGTGGAGTGGTATATAAGGGATACTACGGTGACGCTGCCAGAACCTACGCCGTCGGGGCGGTCTCGCCCGCCGCGCTGCGGCTGATGACGGTGACGAAGCGGGCTCTCGAATTGGCAGTCGAGGAAGTCCGCCCGAACAAGCGCCTCTCCGACATCGGACACGCTGTTCAGCTCTATGTCGAGTCGGAAGGTTTTTCCGTGGTTCGAGATTTCGTGGGGCACGGCATCGGGACGGCCCTGCACGAAGATCCCCAGGTGCCCAATTTCGGGGAGCCGGGGCGGGGTCCCAAACTGAAGCCGGGGCTGGTGATTGCCATCGAGCCGATGGTCAACGCCGGTGCTCCGGCGGTGAAGGTCGACAAGGACGGCTGGACTGCGCGAACGGCGGACGGCTCGCTGTCAGCGCATTTCGAATATTCGGTGGCGGTCACCGATCACGGCGCCAGGATCCTCGGCGTCGGAGCTTTCTGAAGCGGAAGCGGTCAGCGAAAAGACGAGGAAGACGGTTTGTCCAAGGAAGACGCGATCGAAGTCGAAGCGACGGTGCTCGAGCCGCTCCCCAATGCGATGTTCAAGGTGGAGTTGGAGAACAAGCACCAGGTGTTGGCTCATATTTCAGGGAAGATGCGGAAGCATTTCATCCGGATCCTTCCCGGCGACAAGGTACTGGTCGAACTCTCGCCCTATGACCTTTCGCGCGGGCGCATTGTCTACAGGTTGAAGTAACGCCGGTTTCAGAGACGGTCTCGAGAGGTAGCGATATGAAAGTTCGGTCTTCAGTCAGGCGGATCTGTCCGAAGTGCAAGATCGTGCGCCGTGCGGGCGTCGTGCGGGTGATCTGCGACAACCCGAAGCACAAGCAGCGGCAAGGGTAGGGGACGACGATGGCGCGTATTTCAGGGGTGGACCTCCCCCAGAACAAGCAGGTCTGGATCGGTTTGACGTACATCCACGGTATCGGTCGGGCGCGGTCGCGCAAAATCCTCGTGGCCGCCGAAGTCAATGCGGTGACGAAGGTCCGCGATCTCTCCGAGGAAGATGCCCAGCGCATCCGCAAGATCATCCAGGACGAAGGGCGAGTCGAGGGCGACCTGCGCAAGGAGGTCTCCCAGAACATCAAGCGGCTGATGGAAATTGGCAGCTATCGTGGCATTCGCCATCGCCGGGGCCTGCCGGTGCGCGGCCAGCGCTCCAACACGAACGCGCGCACCCGCAAGGGACCGCGCAAGGCGACTGTTTCCACCAAGAAGAAGCTGACCAAGAAGTAACGAGGGATAGAGATGGCCAAAGAACCAGCAGCAGCCGCGGGCAAAGAGAAGAAGGGCGCCAAGAAGAAGGACAAGCGCGTCGTCCCCCACGGGTTGGCGCACATCCAGGCGTCGTTCAACAACACCCTCGTGGCGATTTCGGACCCGGAAGGGAATATCCTGACCTGGTCCTCGGCGGGCCGCATCGGTTTCAAGGGCTCGCGCAAGGGGACTCCGTTCGCCGCGCAGGTCGCCGCCCAGAGCGCCGGCAACCAGGCGAAGGACATGGGCATGCGGTCCGTCGACGTACAGGTCCGCGGACCGGGTTCGGGACGAGAGTCCGCGATTCGCGCGCTGCAGGCCAGCGGCATCGACATCAAGTCGATCCGCGACGTCACCCCGATTCCGCACAACGGCTGCCGCGCGCGCAAGCGCCGGCGGGTCTGACCGGCCGGAGCACTTTCGGCCGGATTCTGAAGTTGAAGGAATGCCTCGGCGAGGCAGGTGTGCTGACCCCGCCGCAGAGCGTCTTCCTCGAACCGGAGTCTCCGTAGCAGCGGAGAGAAGACGAGCGCAGGAGAGTTTCCATGGCAAGGTATACCGGACCCGTATGTCGGCTCTGTCGACGTGAGCGCATCAAGCTGTTCCTGAAGGGTGATCGCTGTTTCAAGGAGAAGTGCGCGATCGAAAAGCGCGCCTATCCGCCCGGCCAGCACGGTCAGCGCCGCGGCCGCCGGGCCGTGGGGTACGGCCTCCAGCTGCGCGAGAAGCAGAAGGTCAAGCGCATCTACGGAGTTCTCGAGCGCCAGTTCCGGCTCTATTTCGCCGAAGCCGATCGCCGCAAGGGGATCACCGGCGAGAACCTCCTCGTGATGCTCGAGCGCCGCCTCGACAACGTCGCCTTCAGCCTCGGCTTCGCTTCGTCGCGCAACCAGTCCCGTCAGCTGGTCCGACATGGTCATATCCTCGTCGACGGCAAGAAGACCACGATCCCGTCGTACCAGGTGCGCGCCGGACAGTCCATCTCAGTGAAGGAGTCCAGCCGCAAGAACGAGCTGATCCGCGCCAGCGTCGAATCGGCGACCGGCAGAGGAGTCCCGGAGTGGCTGACGCTTTCCGCCGAGAGCTTCACCGGCAAGGTGCAGTCGCTTCCGAGCCGTGAGGACATCAAGCTTCCGATCCAGGAACAGCTGATCGTCGAGCTCTACAGCCGCTAAGGCGGCGTTATCGAATTGCAAGGAGCCACATGATGCTTTGGAAGGGATTCCAGCGCCCCAAGCGCGTCGACATCGAAGCAGAGACCTTGACCGGCACCTACGGCAAGTTCTCGGCGCAGCCGTTCGAACGCGGTTTCGCCACGACGGTTGGCAATGCCCTGCGTCGCTGCCTGCTCTCCTCGATCGAGGGTGCAGCCATCACCTCCGTCCAGATCGAGGGCGTACTGCACGAGTTTTCCTCGATCCCCGGCGTGCAGGAAGACGTGACCAACGTCGTCCTGAACCTCAAGCAGATCCCGGTCCGCCTGCACAGTGAGGAAGGGAAGATCCTGACCATCGACGTCAAGGGACCCCGCGACGTCAAGGCGGGCGATCTCGTCGGCGACCCCTCGGTCGAGATCTGTGATCCGAACGTCCACATCGCCACCGTCAACGGCGAGGGCCGGCTTCGTCTGCAGGTCCAGATCCGTCGCGGTCGCGGCTACGTGACCGCGGACAAGAACTTCGACGAAGCGCTCGGGCTGGGGTGGATTCCACTCGACTCGGTTCACAGCCCCGTCAAGCGTGTCAACTACCGTGTGGAAGCCGCTCGTCTCGGAAGAATCACCGACTACGAGAAGCTCACGCTCGACGTCTGGACCAACGGCACGGTGACCCCCGAGGAGTCTGTCTCCCTGGCGTCGACGCTGCTCAAGGACCACCTGGCGATCTTCATCGCCGCGGAGGAGACTCTGCGTGGCGACGCGTCCGGCGCGGGACAGGATCTGACCGGCATGGATGCGGTCCTCGCCAAGAATCTCGAGGAGTTCGACCTCTCGGTGCGCACCGCCAACTGTCTCAAGAACGCGAACATCCAGACGGTGCGCGAACTGGTCTCGAAGTCGGAGCGTGAGATTCTCGAGATCAAGAATTTCGGCAAGAAGTCGCTCGAAGAGCTGCAGGAGCTGCTGGAGCGCCTCGGCCTCTCTTTTGGCATGACCGGATCTGCGGGCGCCTCGGGTGCCGGTGGATCCTCCAGCGCGGGCTTCGGAGCGTAAGGGGAATCGAAAATGCGTCACAACATGGCACACAGAAAGCTCGGACGCACGACCGCGCATCGCGTGGCGATGTTCCGCAACCAGCTGGCATCGCTGGTGATGTCGGAGCGCATCGTCACCACGCTGCCGAAGGCGAAGGAGCTTCGTCCGATCGCCGAGAAGGTCATCACCAAGGCGAAGCACGGCTCGGTGCACGACCGGCGCATCGTCGGACGGTGGCTCCTCGACCGCGACCACATCCAGAAGCTGTTTGATGTGATCGCCCCGCGATTCGCGACCCGCGAAGGCGGCTACCTGCGGATCGTCAAGCTCGGCTCCCGTCAGGGTGACGGCGCCGAGATGGCGGTGCTCGAGTTCGTCGACTTCCAGATGAAGAAGAAGTCGGCCGCCCCGGCGCCCGCAACGAAGGGCAAAAAGGCCAAGGCGGGCGACGCGGAAGCCGCCGAGACGACCGGCGAGGAGAAGGCCGCCAAGCCGAAGAAGGAGAAGGCCCAGAAGGTCCCGGGCACCAAGCGGTCGGCAGGCGAGAAGAAGGCCACGGGCCGCGGCGCTGCCGCCCCCAAGGCGAAGACCACCAAGGCCCCGAACGCTCCCAAGAAGACCTCCGCCCCCAAGAAGGTTGGTGGCGGTTAAGCAAGCAGTCCCTTTTTCTTCTCTCCTGAAGCACCCAGGCCGGCGCCATCCGCCGGCCTTTTTTTGTCCGCGGGACACATTGCAGGGACACGATACCGGGACACCTTGGCGGGACAAGTTGCCCTGCGAGGCACCTGCTCGGGGTCCTGTCCGGCCCGTTTCCCATGGGTCCTCGCGCTGAAGAAGCGCGCTCCGCGCCCATGGGAGCCCTCGGTCCGGCCACCCCTCGTCGGTACGGCTGAGACAGAAGCCAGATGGTGCACCGCGGCGCTCTGGCGCTCGGGATCTGGAGCGGGCGACCACGCCTCAAATAGGAGCCCGCTCCAGATCCCGAGTGCCGGAGCGCGCGACCACCGCCGCCCGGGGAGGGACACTCCAGGGACCCCAAAGGGTCGAGCCCCCAAGGGGGCAAGCAGCACAGAAGCCCGCTCGCCAACACCACCGGCGTCGGCGTGCTGGCCCGCCACTGAAGCGAGGCGAGCTGGCCACCAAAGTCTCGAAGACCGGCCGGCGCGCTGGACTTGCAGCTGCGTCTACTCCCCCGCAGGCGCCTCGGGCAACGGTTCGTCCCAGCGCTTGCGATGGGCGTGGGTGCCGGAAGTGTTCTCGTAGAGGTCGTAAAAGAGGGTCATGAACTCTGCCTCCGCTTCTTTGAGCTCGAGGCTATCCAGGACTCCCATGTAGGAAATGATCGCGTCGAGGAACTGCGGCAGGCAGGTTGCGCAGCCCTTGAAGCGTTGGACAGCCTCCTCAGCCCAGCCACGAGCTTGGCGGAAACGGAAGTCGCGATCGCCGGTCTCTGCCGCGTGACTGCGGGCGATGTAGATCATCCCCTCTGTCACTTCATGACTCAGCTCGCCGTAGACGGCGCGCCGGCGCTCGAGGTTCGATTCGTAGAACTCGCGGGCCTCGTCTTGGCGCCCGGCAACCTCTGCCCGGCCGCCGAACTCATCGAAGATGTAGACCAGCTCCGGGCATGGAAACTGGAGGCTCTCGAGCCGCCGCCTCACCTCCACCAGCATTGCCAGTCGGTCGGTATCGTCCGTGAGCTCGGGGAGGGTCAAGCGAAGGCGTGCCGCCCGCGAGAAGAAGCGGGGATCGACCTCCGATTCGCTGCAGGCCGGCCATGCAGCTCGGATGAACTCGTAGCGAACGCGAAAGTCCGTCCGGCTGGTGGGAGGCTCGTCCGCCGGCCGCAGCAGCTTTAGGCAGGCCACATCCTCTTTACTGAGCTTCTCCGGCCAGGTGGACGGCGGAAGCGATCCGCCCGACCCGCTTCGAGCGGCGAGGAAGAAGAGAAGGGTGAGGAAGGGAGGCAGTCGGTTCGCGCGCATTCCGGTGGCGAGGTTGCAGGCTCCCGGACTTCCTCAGACCCGCCGCAGGTACTTGTTCTCGCGGGTGTCGATCTCGATCTTGGTGCCGGGTTCGATGAAGGGGGGGACCTGGACGATGAGGCCGGTCTGCATCTTGGCGGGTTTGTAGGAGGAAGAGGCGGTCGCGCCCTTCATGCCGGGTTCGGTGTCGATGACCTCGAGGACGACGGTGTTGGGGAGCTCGATGCCGACCGCCAGCCCGTCGTAGAAGTCGACCTTGATGACGCTGTTCGGCAGCATGTACTGCAGGGTGTCGCCGAGCACGTCGTCGGACATCGTCACCTGCTCGTAGTTCTCCTGGCTCATGAAGTGGTGCATGTTGCCGTCGGAGTAGAGGTACTCCATCGGAATCGTGTCGAGGATGGCGCGCTCGACCGATTCGGTCGAGGCGAAGCGGTGCTCGAAGCTGTTGCCGTTCTTGAGGTTCCTCATCCGTACCTGGACGAACGCCCGGAGGTTGCCCGGAGTGCGGTGGGTGACCGACATGATGGAGCAGACTTCGTTGTTGAGCAGCACGCACATTCCGGCGCGCAAGGCGTTGGCCTGCATCAGGCGTACTCCTCAGGTAAGGGTGAAATCAATCCTCGTGCTCGGCCTGCAACTTCTTGCGGGCTTCGGCGATGATCTTGTCCTGCACGAGACGCGGGACCTCTTCGTAGTGCGAGTACTCCATATGGAAGCTCGACCGCCCCTGGGTCATCGAACGCAGTGCCGGGGCATAAGTCAGCATCTCGGCCATCGGGACCTGCGCCTGGACGATCTGGACGCCGTTCTTGACGTCCATGCCCTGCGGGCGGCCGCGCCGGTGCGAGAGGTCGCTCATGATGTCGCCCATGAACTCCTCGCTGGTGTGGATCTCCACCTTCATCACCGGCTCGAGAAGCGTCGCTCCGGCACGCTCCATGGCGTCCTTGTAGGCGAGAGAACCGGCGATCTTGAAGGCGAGCTCCGAAGAGTCGACGTCGTGGTACTGGCCGTCGAGGAGACGAACCCGGAAATCGACCATCGGGTAGCCGGCGAGGAATCCACGCGTCCGCGCATCCAGGATGCCTTTTTCGACCGCCGGGCGGTAGTTCTGCGGGATTGAGCCGCCGAAGATCTCGTCCTTGAACTCGAAGTCGCCGCCACGCGGCATGGGCTCGATCTTGATGCGGCAGTCCGCGAACTGACCACGTCCACCGCTCTGCTTCTTGTGGCGCCCATGGCCTTCCGCAGGTTTGAGAATGGTCTCCCGGTAAGGGACCTTCGGCGGATGCAGAATGACTTCGACGTTCGACCGGCGCTTCATCCGCGCCAGCGCGATCTCCACGTGGAGTTGGCCGCTCCCGGAGAGCAGAAACTCGTGGGTCTGGGGATCGCGGCCCGCCCGCAGGCTCGGGTCCTCCTCGATCAACCGGTGCAGCGCGTCGCCGATCTTCTCGTCGTCGCCCTTCGACTTGGGCTCGACAGCGAACGACATCGCCGGCTCCTGGATCTGGATCCAGTCGGCCGCGAGCGCCTGTTCCTTGGCGGCGAGCGTGTCGCCCGAGAGGGCCAGGCGCAGCTTCGGGACGGCGCCGATGTCGCCGGCGATGAGCTTGGGGGTCGCCGTGCCCTGTTTTCCCTGCAGGTGCACCAATCCGTGCGTCTTCTCGGCCTCCTCGGCGCGCACGTTCCAGAGTTGGGCGTCGTTCTGGAGTGTTCCCGAGAGCACGCGCAGGATCGACAGCCGGCCGGTGAACGGGTCGTTCAGCGTCTTGAAGACGATCGCCACGACGGGCTTGGCGGGGTCGGCTTCGAGCATCTGCGTCTTGCCGTCGATGGTCCGCGCCGGATAGGGATGCTCGGCGGGGGAGGGGGCGAAGTCGACCAGAAAGTCGAGCAGCGTCGAGCACCCGACGAGGTGGAGCGAGGAACCGAGGGTCACCGGAAAGAGCTTCCGGCTGAGGATCGCGGTTTTCAGGCCGGCCTCGAGATCGGCTGCCTCGAGGTTGCCCTCTTCGAAGAACTTCTCGAGAAGGTGCTCGTCGGCTTCGGCGACCGCCTCGACGAGGCGCGTGCGCGCCTCTGCGGCCTCGGTCGCGAGCTCGGCCGGGATCGGCACTTCCTTACCCTTGCCGCTGCCGTCACGATCGAAGCGATAGGCCTTGAGCCGGACGAGGTCGATCACGCCGACGAAGTCCTTTTCGGCGCCGATCGGCAGCTGTACCGGCAAGACCTGGCGACCGAAGGTCTTCTGGAGGCTATCGAGACAACGTCCGAGGTCCGCCCGGTCGCGATCCATCTTGTTGAGGTGCAGGACGACCGGCAGGTCGAGCTCGGACGCGGCTTCCCAGACCTTCTCGGTATTGACCTCGGCGCCGGCCACGGCGCTCACGCAGACGACCGCGGCGTCGGCGACGCGCAGCGCCGCCCGGGTCTCCGAGAAGAAGATGCTGTAGCCGGGTGAATCGAGCAGATTGATCTTGTGTTGTCGCCACGGAAGATGGCAGACGCCGAGCCCGATGGAGATTCCGCGCTCGACCTCCTCGGGGTCGAAATCGGTGACCGTGTTGCCGTCTTCGATCCTGCAGAACCGAGGGGCTGCGCCGGAAGTGAACAGCAAGGCGCTGGCCAAGGTAGTCTTCCCGGTGTCATTGTGACCGGTGATCGCAATGTTCCGGAGTCTGGCTGGACTGTCGACCTGCATCGGGCGCAATCTCCTTTCGAGTCGCTTCGAACGGCCTCAGCATCCTATCAAAGCGGGCGGTGAAATCCGGCATTTCGGGGGCCTTTTCTGGCGTTCCGAGGGGCGAGCGCCCGGGATCGTGGCGGCGCCGATTGACCGTCTCGGGCGCCGCGCCTAGAATGCCTCCTGCCGCTCCCAGAGCCCAATCCGAATGACAACCCACGCGCCGCAGAAACTAGGCCGCTACGAGATCCTCGAGGAGATCGGCAAGGGCGCCATGGGGGTCGTTTATCTGGCGCGCGATCCGCTCATCGGCCGCCAGGTCGCACTGAAGACCTTCCGCGTCGGATTCTCCGCCAAGGATCAGGAGCACGCGCAGTTCCGCAGCCGATTCGTCCGCGAAGCACAGAGCGCGGGGATCCTCTCCCATCCGAACATCGTCACCATCCACGACGTCGTCGACGAGGGCGGCGAGGGGATCTGTTTCATCGCCATGGAGTTCGTCAAGGGGACGAATCTCAAGCAGCTGCTGCAGCGTCCCGAGCCGTTCGGCTACGACCGGTTGATCGACATCCTGTCGCAGATCGCCGAGGGCCTCGACTACGCCCATTCTCGCGGCGTGGTGCATCGCGACATCAAGCCGGCGAACATCCTCATCGCGCAGGATGGCAAGGTCAAGATCACCGACTTCGGCATCGCCAGGCTCGATACCTCCAACCTGACGATGGAGGGGCAGCTTCTGGGGACGCCGAACTACATGGCGCCGGAGCAGATCCAGGGCAAGGAAGTCGACCACCGCGCCGATATTTTCTCGCTCGGCGTGGTGTTCTACGAGATGCTCACACGGCGCAAGCCGTTTCAGGGCGAGAATCTGACCGCGGTGACGCACAAGATCGTCTACGAGCCGTTCACTCCGGCCGAGGAGATCATCAAGGACCTTCCTCCCGGGCTCACGGCGATCATGTCGCGGTGCCTGGAGAAGGACCCCAACCGGCGGTATCCGAGGGCGGCGGAGATCGCCGCCGAGCTGCGACGCACTGGATCGAATCCGGCGGAGGCGCTCGACGAGAACGATGACGACACCTCCGCGACCCAGGAGGTCGCCGAGGAGAGTTTCGACCAGACCGCACAGCGGCCACCGGAGGCCGAGGCGCAGGTGCCGGGTTGGCTCGCGCCGTCACCGCAGCCAGCGAAGTCAGCGAAGTCACTGACTCCACCGCCGCCGTCGCCGCCATCACCGCCAACGCCGGCATCACCGGCCGCCGCCGGTGCGGCGGAACTCCCGGTGGCGCAGCCCCCGGCCGCCTCCCGGGCCCAGCGCGCTCCTGCTTTCGAGGGGGCGTCGCCCGCCCCTGGTCCGCCGCCGGGCCCGATGGCTCCGAGCCCGGCTTCGCCCACCGGAGCTCCGTCTCCTTCGCTGCCCGCGCCGGTGATGGTCCTACCGGTGAGCTCGCTTTCCGGATCGACGAAAGTCTCGGCGGCTCTGCGGCGGATCCGCTCCCAGCGCTTGGTGCAATACGGGTTGGTCGGGTTGGCCGCGGTAACGGTCGTCACCTTGCTGGCGCTCTGGGCGACCGGCAGGACCGAACCCCGGCCCCAGGCGCCCGCCGGACCGACCGCACAGGAACAGCGGCAGCTCGACCTTCAGGCGGCGCTCGCGGAGGCTCGCCAGAAGCTGGATGGGGGAGACCTGCAGGGTGCGCTGGCCGCGCTCGCGCGGGCGCAACAGCTCGAACCCGGGAGCCCGGCAGCGCTTGCCCTGCGCGGCGAGGTGGAACGTGTCTCGCTCGACCTGGCGTCGGCAGCGGAACGCGAGCAGAGGGTTTCCGAGGGCCTGATCCTGGCGCGCGAAGAGTACGCCAAGCGGCGCTACGAAGCGGCGATCGCGGCGGCGAACGGGGTCCTGGAACTGGTGCCGGAGCACCCCGAAGCGGTCAAGCTCGCCGCCGACTCCGAGACCGCGCTGGGCAGGCAGAAAGAGCGCGAGCGCTCGCAGAAATCGGCCCGTGACGCGGCGACGCAGGCCGCGGTGGAGAGCGTCCCGGCCCCGGCCGCGACACCCAACCGGCCCGCTCCGGCGGTGGCGGCGGCGCCGGCCGCCGCCGACGCCACCATCGATATCGACTTTTACTCCGAAGTCTCCGAGGGCGTCCTCACGATCTACTCAGGGGAAAGCCAGATCTTCCGCGAACCGTTCAAGTTCGTGAAGAAGACCGGATTCCTGCGCACGGAGAAAATCGCCGGTGCGATCGGCGCGCAACGCACGCTGGCGGCGGGGGCCGTGGCGCTGCGGGTCTACGTCTCGCTGCCTGGAAAGCCGACCAAGGCGACCATGGTCGAGGGCACCCTGGTTGGCGGTTCCACGCGCCGGCTGGTCGTGCGGGTCGATGCCGAGAGTCGCGCCACCGCTCAGCTCGAGTAGCCGCACCCGTCAGGCCGATCCGGTCGACGCAGCGGGACGCCAGAGCTCCGGCGTGCCGAGCTCCGCGAGCTGCCGCATGAGCACCTCCGCCGGTCCGACTGCCACCACCAGCGCCTGATCCGGAAAAAGGTGGGCCTGCGCGAGGCGGGCGAGCTCCTCGGTTCGCATGCCGGCAACCTCTGCCAGGTAGCGGGCGGGAGTGTCGAGCGGCAGGTCGTAGAGCGCTATCTCGTCGAGACGGGCCGCCAGCCCCTCGACCGTCTGGAGCCCGTAGGGGAAGACACCGAGCAGGTAGTTCCGGGTTTCGTCGAGCTCGCTGGGGCTCACCGGTTCGGCGCGAATCCGCCGCAGCTCGCCCAACACCTCCTGGGCAGCGCGCCCGATGGCGGATGTCGTGACGGCTGCCGAGACCACGAATGGGCCGCAGCTCCTGCGGTCGACGAAACGGCTCGAAGCGCCGTAGGTGAAACCGTGGCGTTCGCGCAAGTTGAGATTGATCCGGCTGGTGAACTTGCCACCCAGGAGCGTATTGAGGATGCCGAGTCCGACCCGATCGGGATGGCGGCGCGGCACGCCGAGGTGGCCGATGCGCAGCTCGGTCTGTTCCGCCCCGGGGCGATCGACGACCACGATGCGCAGCGCCCGGGCGTGCGTCCCGGGATCGCCGGCCGGGCTCGCAGCGCCCGCTGCGCTCGCTGCGGTCGCCTCGGTCGTTGCGGCCGCCTCGGCCATGGCGGCCGCTCCGGCGCCGGCAGGCGCGGGGAAGGCGCCTGCAATCGCCGCCGAAAGCTCCTCGTGGCCGACGTCGCCGGCGACGACCAGAGCTCCGCGCTCCAGGCGGTAGTGGTCACGATGGAACTCGAGCAGCTCGTCGCGGCGAAGCGCCAGGAGCGCCGCCGGATCTCCGGCGAGCGGCAGCGCGAAGATCGTTCCGGCATAGAGGTGGTGCGCGAAGGCCTCGTCGGCCACCGCTGCCGGCTGGTCCGCCCGGCGCTTCAACTCGGCAAGCGTCTGCTGGCGCAGGCGTTCGAGCTCGTGCTCGGGAAAGGCCGGCTCGAAGAGCAACTCCGCGAGGAGGGTCAGTCCATATTCGAGATCGGACGAGAGGAGTTGCAGTCGGAGACGGGCGGCGTTCCAGTCCGCGTGACACGACAGCGAGCCGCCCCGCCGTTCGAGCTCGGCGGAGAGCTCTGGCCCGGTTCGCCGCGCCGTACCCTCGTCGATCATCGACGCGGTCATCGCCGCGAGACCCGGACGCTCGGGCGGATTGTGCTCACCCCCAGCCTCGAGCAGCACCTCGAGCTCGATCAGAGGCACTCCAGCGCGCGAGGCGACGAAGACCGGCGCGCCCCAGGCTTCCGGTGCCGTCGAGAAGCGGTCGAATACCGGCATCGGAACGGCGCTCTCGGGGCCGGGCGCCGGCGGTCCGGTGCGGTCCGGAGACCGGCCCGACGACGGTGTCGGTGGCAGACTCAAGCTCGCTCCCCCTCCGGTTCGACGACGAGCAGCGCACTGTTCGGCGCCCCGAGGCGCGCGGCGGCGAAGGCGCGGACGGCCGCGATGTCGACCTGCTGGTAGGCCGCAGCCTCGCTGAAGGCGCGCTCGGGAGCGTCGAAAAAGGTGGTGTATTGGGAGAGCAGGTCGGCGCGGTGGTCGAGCGTCTGCAACTCGGAGTAGATGCCCGCCAGCGTGCGCCGCCGGGCGCGTTCGAGCTCGGCATCGAGCGCCGCGAGCCAGCCGGGCGCCGACGGGCTCGCCGCGGGCGCCGCCAGTCCGTCCAGGTGTTCGCGAATCCGCGCCGCGAGACGTTCGACCTCGACTCCCGGGCGCACCGTCGCGACGAGCAGGAAGACTCCGACCTCCTCCGTCGGATAGACGTAGGCCGAAACATCCTGCGCCAGTTGGTGGTCGACGACGAGATCGTGGACGAGCGGGCTCGACTTGCCGTCGGTCAGCAGATTTGCGGTGACCGCCGCGGTCCACCAGCCGGGACTGCCGAACGGCTCCGTGCGAAAGGCGAGATAGAGCCGGCGCAACTGCACGCGGTCGGTCATCGAGTCGTGCACGGCACGCTCGAGCGGCGGCAGGGGTGCACGGACGCGCGGCACCGGCAGGCTGGCGGGCAGGCCGCCGAACCAGCGGTCGATGGACGCGAGGGCCGCCGCGGGCTCGAAGTCGCCGGCCAGAGAGAGGACCGCGTTCGCGGGACCATAGTAGGTCGAGAAGAACCCGCGAACGTCGTCGAGCGTCGCGGCTTCAATGTCTTCCATCCGCCCGATGACCGGCCAGCGATAGGGATGGTCTTCGGGGAAGAGAAGCTCGAACAGACGCTCCATGGCGCGGCCATAGGGTTGGTTGTCGACCCGTTGCCGGCGCTCGTTCATCACCACCTGCCGCTGGTTCTCGAGCTTCTCGGCGGTCAGTCCGGGGAGGAGATATCCCATTCGGTCGGACTCGAGCCACAGCGCGAGGTCGAGGTGCCGCGAGGGCAGGGTCTCGTAGTAGTTCGTGCGGTCGTACCAGGTCGATCCATTGGCGACGCCGCCGACCTCCTGCAGGTGGCGGAAGTGGTCGTTCGTGCCGACGTTGGCGCTGCCCTGGAAGAGCATGTGCTCGAAAAGATGAGCGAAGCCTGTGCGACCCGGGCGCTCGTTCTTGGACCCTACGTGGTACCAGAGGTTGACCGCCACGAGCGGCAGGGTCGGGTCGCGATGCAGCACGATCCTGAGGCCGTTCGCGAGCTGGTGGCGCGCCAGCGGCCGGCCTTCCAGGGTTGGCAACGACGACGATGAAATAGGGAGTGCCAAAGAGCGCGCAGTGTAGGGAGCGCGCCGGCGGGTGTCAAGCCGGCCCGGAGTCGCGGGCAGCGGCCGGTGGCGTGCGCGGGTTGACTTACGCCGCGTTACCGCCATAGTCTCTCGGCATGGCTTCCTACCTGACGGCACGGCAGAAGGAGATCCTCGAGTTCATTCACGCTTTCCGGCGGGAAAAGGGGGTCGCTCCGACCCATCGGGAGATCTGCGAGCACTTCGGTTTCTCCTCCTACGGCACCGCCTACAAGCACCTGAAGCTGCTCTCGGAGAAGGGCTTCCTGAAGCGCGACCGCCACCAGCGCCGCGGTATGGAGCTCCTCGACGGCGAAGGCGGACCGGCTGGTTTCGCCGGCAGCGGTGCCGCCCGCGCCGATACCGGAGCCGGAAGGGAATTGCCCTTCCTCGGCCGGATCGCCGCCGGCAAGCCGATCGAAGCCGTCGTCGGCGATGAAACCTTGACCGTGCCCGCAGCCCTGTTCGGGGCCCGGATCGACGATCACTTCGTCCTTCGGGTAGCCGGCGAGTCGATGATCGGCGAGGGGATCCACGACGGCGACTGGGTTGTCGTCGAGCGCCGCGAGCGCGCCCAGCCGGGAGAGATGGTCGTGGCTCTGGTGGGCGACGACGTGACGCTCAAGCGCTGCTACCCCGAGGGCGCGGTCGTGCGGTTGCAGCCCTCGAACCCGACCATGGAGCCGATCCGGGTGCCCGCGGCCGACCTCCGGATCCAGGGGATCGTGGTCGGCCTGATGCGCAAGTACTGACCTCCCAACCACGGCGCATCCCCGGGCGGGTTTCGGGAATAGAATGCCGCTGCAATGCGCGATCTGGATACCCTTCTTCGCTCCATGAGCGCGCGTTCAGCTTCGGACCTCCATCTGAAGCCGACGAGGCCGCCCCTGATCCGGGTTCACGGCAAACTCGTGGCGCTCGAGGAGGAGGCCCTCACACCGGACGAGATCCACGGGATGGTCGACTCCATCCTCGCACCCCATCAGAAGCGCAAGCTGGAAGAGCGCATGTCGGTCGACCTGGGTTACGGCGTTCGGGGTCTGGCACGATTCCGCTGCAACGTCTACATTCAGCGCGGCACGATGGCGGTGGCGTTCCGGCGCATTCCGTACGAGATCCGGGATGTCGAGACGCTGAACCTGCCTTCGGTGCTGCTCGACTTCTGTGACCTGCCGATGGGAATGGTGCTGATCACCGGGCCGACCGGCAGCGGCAAATCGACGACCCTCGCGGCGCTGGTGAAGTACATCACCAGCCGGCGTCCGGTGCACATCGTGACCATCGAGGATCCGGTGGAGTTCCTGTTCACCGATAGCGTCGCATCGATCTCGCAGCGCGAAGTCGGCACGGACACGCCGAGCTTCCCGGAGGCGCTGCGCAACGTCATGCGCCAGGATCCCGACATCATCATGGTCGGCGAGATGCGCGATCCGGAGACGATCGCCACGGTGATCACCGCGGCCGAGACCGGGCATCTGGTGTTCTCGACTTTGCACACCAACAGCGCGACCCAGACCGTCGATCGCATCCTCGACGCCTTTCCTCCGGACCAGCAGAATCAGGTGCGGGCGCAGGTCGCCCAGGTGCTCAAGGGCGTGGTCTCGATGAAGCTCGTCGAGCGCAGAGACGGGCAGGGACTCGTCGCCGCGCTCGAGGTCCTCAAATCCTCCCCGCGCCTGTCGCAGCTGATCGAGAAGGGCGAGACCCCGGCGCTGCTGGAAGAGGTCGAGTCCTCGGTCGCCTTCTACCGCATGCAGTCGATGAACCATTCGTTGCTCGCGTTGCTGGTGCACGGAGTCATCACGTACGCCGAAGCGATGAAAGAAAGCTCCGATCCCGAGGACCTGTCGCTCAAGCTGCGCAAGATGTTCCCCGGTATCGAAGAGCGAGGAGGAGAGATGAACCCGTCCACCGCCGATTTTTCCGAGATTCTCATGCTGCAGCAGTACCGCAAGCTCTACGAAGAGCAGGAAGAGAAGAACAAGCTGCGCGTGGTGGAAAAGGACGAGCGCATCACTGAGCTCGAGACGGCGATGGCGGCACGCGACACCCAGCTGCGCGAGATCGACAGGCGGCTGCAGGAAGGGCACCAGGAGATGGAGCGCATGCGTGGCGACTACAACCGCCTGCGCAGCGAGGCGCAGGAGAAGATCGACAAGCTCATGGAGCGCATCAAGGAGCTCAACAACCGCCTGATGGGCAACGGTGGCGGTGACGGCGACAAGAAGTCCGGCGTCTTCCGCTAATCCGGCGCCGCCGGTCGCGCCAGCAGCAGAGTCTCGGCTTCCTCCCGCATTCTCACGCTTCCTTCGACCTGTGCGCGCCTTACCCGCGCCAGCGCCGCCCCCACTTGCGGCCCCGGGGCGATCGCCAGCAGCGCCTGAACCTCTTCTCCGGACAGCAGCGCCGGCGGCTGAAGGATCCAGGCCCGCTCGCTCTCCGGCCAGGTGAGCATTGCCGCTTCGAGAACTCGCCAGCCTTCCACTGCGACCTCAGAAGCTGCGAGGGCCGCACGCAACGCGATCGCGTCCCGCCAGCGCGGACCCGCTTCATGGAGCCAGCGGCGGCGTGCGACCCCGTCGGACGGCGCTTCCCAGGCCGGTACGAGCAGTCGCAGAGCTGCGTCGCAGCAGGCACGCGTCATCAGTCCTCGCTTTGCCAGGCCGCGCAAGTGAGCGGCTGTTGCCGCGTGCGACGAGGAAAAAGGCTCGGTAAATAGAGTCCAGTGCAGCGCCAGGAGCGGGTCCGGAGCGGAGGGTGGGTTTGGCGACGGATGGAGTGGTTCCGCGCGCCGCGCAGCGATCCACTCATCGAGTCTCTCTGCGGTCGGGAGAGTCAAATCCGACGCGCCCGACACGACAGCCCCTTTACCGAAAAAGAATGCTGGCAGATCAAGAACGTCGCACCAGCCCGCCGCCGGTGCGAGTCGCGCTCGGGAAAGGAGCGTCTCGAGCTCGACGCGCAGGCGCTCATGCGGCATTTCCCACAGGCGCGGCGTCGCGGCGCGCGCCCAGGAGATCGTGGGGGAGTCCGCGGCGAATCCGGGAAGGGTGGTGGCGAGGCGCGCCAGCCGCAGCACCCGGACAGGGTCCTCTTCGAAGACTTCGGCGCGCGTCGCGCGCAGGCGGCGGCGCGCGAGATCCTCGACGCCCCCGGTCGGATCGATAATGGCGCCGTCGGGAACCGAAAGTGCGATCGCGTTGACCGTGAAGTCGCGCCGCCAGAGATCGGTGAGCAGCGGGCCGCCCTGGAGGTCCCAGATGTCGATGTGGCGCATTCCCGAGACCAGGCGCAAGGCCCCGAAGCGCTCGTCTCCCAGCGCCACCAGCCGGGCGCCCGTGACGGCGGCGAGTCGCCGGGCGATGGCCGGACCCGCCTCTGCGACGATGCAGTCGAGGTCGTGGACCGGCCGAGCGAGGCCGGCGTCGCGAACGGCGCCGCCGACGAGGTACAGCGCTACTCCCGAGGCGGCCGAAGCGAGCTCGACGACGCGCGAATCGGCGAGCAGCCCTCGGCAGGCCGCGCTCAGGGCCGGCGCTTCGGTCATTTCGATTGCACCTTCTTCGGCATCCCGGCTAGGATGACCACGACGCGATTATGTCTCTCTCTCTCGCAGAAGTGCGGCGTGCGGCGGCGCTCTCCCGGCTTTGGCTGACCGCGGCGGAGGAGGAGCTGTTCGCGGAGCAGCTCGGCAGAGTCGTCGCTCATATCGACCACCTGCGGGAATTCGAGACGATGGTGGAGGTGTCCGATCCGGCTTCCGGAGTGGAGGCTCTGGACGAGCCGCAGCCCGATCCGCGCGGGGAGCTCTTCCTCGAGAATGCTCCCGACGTCCGCGGCCGGTTCTTCGCGGTGCCGCGCATGCAGGCGGGCGGCGGTGGATCGAGCGCCCCGGACCGGCTCGATGAGTGAGCTCCTCGAGCTCTCTGTCGAGGCGATCGCCTCCGCCGTGCGCAGCGGCGAGGTCGCGGCCCGGCAAATGGTGGAGGCCAGCCTCGAGCGAATCGGCGAGGTCGAGCCTCGCCTGGGCGCCTTTCTCGGCCTCGAGGCCGACGAGGCACTACGGGCCGCCGCCGCGATTGACGAACGCCGCCGCCGAGGTGAAAGGCTAGGACGCCTCGCCGGCGTGCCGATCGCCCGCAAGGACAATCTGAGCCTCTCCGGGCGCCGCACCGGCTGTGCCTCGCGCATCCTCGAAGGGTACGTTTCACCGCTGACCGCGACGGCGATCGAGCGGCTGATCGGCGAAGACGCGGTTTTCGTGGGGCGCACCAACATGGACGAGTTCGCGATGGGTTCGTCCTGCGAGAACTCCGCCTTTCAGACGACGCGCAATCCCTGGAACCTGTCGCGCGTTCCGGGAGGTTCCAGCGGCGGGTCCGCGGCGGCGGTGGCCGCCGGCGCTGTTTCCCTGGCGCTCGGTTCGGACACCGGCGGCTCGATTCGCCAGCCCGCCGCTTTTTGCGGCGTCGTGGGTGTGAAGCCGTCCTACGGCCGCGTGTCGCGCTACGGCCTGGTGGCGTTTGGCTCCTCGGTGGATCAGATCGGTCCGATCAGCCGCGATGTACGGGGCTCCGCCCTCGCCCTCGAGATCATGGCTGGCGCCGACCCGCGAGACCCGACCTCGGCGGGGCGCGCCGCGCCGGCGTTGCTCGACGGAATCGAGGAGGGCCTCGCGGGGGTGCGGGTCGGAATCCTCCGCGAAGTGCCGGTAAGCGGGCTCGAACCGGCGATGGCAGCGGCCTGGAGCGCGGCTCTCAACCGTCTCGAGCAGCTCGGCGCCACGCTCATCGAGATCTCGGTGCCCAACATCCCGGCGGCGATCGCCATCTACTACGTGATCGCCAACAGTGAGGCGTCAGCCAACCTGGCGCGTTTCGACGGCGTTCGCTACGGACTGCGCGTTGCCGGCAGGGGCCTCGAAGAGACCTACACTGCCACCCGGACGGCCGGCTTCGGTCACGAGGTCAAGCGGCGGATCATCCTCGGCTCCTTCGCGCTCTCCGCGGGATATTACGACGCATACTACGGCCGGGCCCGGGGAGTCCTGCTGGCGCTCGAGCGCCAGTTCCGGGCCGCCTTCGAGACCGTCGACCTGATCGCCACGCCGACGACGCCGGGCGCAGCGTTTGCGCTCGGGGAGAAGACCGGCGACCCGCTCGCCATGTATCTTTCGGACATCTTCACCACGCCGGCAAGCCTGGCGGGGCTGGCCGCGATCGCTCTCCCCTGCGGCCGCGACGCCTCGGGCCTTCCCCTTTCGTTGCAGCTCATGGCGGCGCCGTTCGCGGAAGCGCTGCTGCTGCGCTCGGCGCGCGCCTTCGAGCGCGACCTCGCGTGGAGCGCCGCCCCGGAGTTTCTCGGAGAACCCGACGCTGCCTGATCGCGCCGTCCTTCAGGGTGTCGCCAGAGCGGCTGCGGACGGACTCCGGCGCGGACCCTGGGCCGCGGTTGCGTTCGCCTTGCTCCTTGGCGTCGCTGGCGCCGACGGGATGGCCGCGGCAGTCGAGCGTGCCCGGCTTGCCAATGGAGATCGCGCCGCCCTGGTCGACAAACGTGAGCTCTACCTCGAGACGCTGCCCAAGCGCGGCGAAGGGCTCCTCACCTTCAGCCGGCGGGTGACCGGGTCGCCGAATCATGCGGCGGCGGTCGGCAAGGCGAACGACAAACCAAAGCGCCTCCTCGCTGGCGTACGCTACCGGGTTCCTTTCCGTCTGCTCCCCGCGGACAGCCAGTTGGCGGTTGTCCGCGCGCTCTTTCCGGGCGACAAGGGTGGGACCGAGGGCTGGCTGCACCGGACGCGTGGCGAGACTCTCGAGACCATCTCCGAGTGGTTCACCGCGGCACCCGGAGCAGTGTCCAGCCTGCGGAAGCGGAACAAGCTGGGCTCGGGTCGGCTGCCGGCACAGACGACGCTGCGAATCCCGAATGAAATGCTGCGTGCCCCTTTCCGCGCTCCCGCGGCGATTGCGCAGGCTGCCGCACCCACTGCGGTCCCCGCCAAAGCCACTCCGCCCGCGGCTCCTGCGCCCCTTCCGGGCCTCCTGGCGCCACCCCCGACCATCTCTGCGGGACCACCCACGGCAGGAGTCGCGGTGCCGGACAAGCCAGGGGCTACCAGGGAGTCGGTTCCGGATCCGTCGACCGCCTCGCCCGCGTCGGCCGCGTCGAGCACTTCGCTCGCGTCGCCCGCGGTGGTCTCAGCGCCCTCAACGAACCCGACGATTTCAGCCGGCCCGCCGACGCCGGCGGGCTCCGCGAGCGCGGGTTCCGCGGTTGGGCATCCTGGCGCAGGCGCTCCGGTCGATGGCTCGGGCAACCCGCCGCCCGCGGCGGGCATTCTGCAGTACGGCGAAGACGCGGAGGGCAAGTTCGCGATCTACCCCCTGCATGCCGGCGAGGCGCTCTATTCGAGCGTCGTCATCCGCTTCACCGGGCGGCTGCAGTCAGAGGATGTCCGTGCCATTGCGGCCGACATCGCCGCGCGCAGCGGCATCGCAGACGTCACCAGCATTTCGATCGGCTTCCCGGTGAGGATTCCGTTCGAGGTGCTGCTCCCGGAGTTCCTGCCCGCGAGCGATCCGCGCCGCCTCGAATACGAGGTCGAACAGCGCCTCGCGAGACAGTACAGGAATGAGGTGCAGGCGCGCGGACTCGACGGTGTGACGGTGGTCCTGGACGCCGGCCACGGTGGAATCGACGTCGGCGCGTCGATGGCCGGGGTGTGGGAGAGCCTCTACGTCTACGACATTGCTCTCCGGGTGAAGCGAACGCTCGAGGCTGAGACCCGCGCGTCGGTCAAGATGACCACCCGGGACGGCGCCGCCTGGACGATCGCCGACCGGGATGTGCTGCCGTTCTCGCGCGGACACGCGGTGCTCACGACGCCGCCCTTCCTGATCACCGACACGATTGTCGGCGTGAATCTGCGCTGGTACCTGGCGAACAGCCAGTATCGGCATGCCAAGGCGAGCGGTTCGAGCTCCGACAAGGTGGTGTTCATCTCGATTCACGCCGACTCGCTCCATCCGACGCTGCGCGGGGCCACCGCCTACATTCCGAACGCCGCGGGGACCGCCGGGAGCGCGCGCAAGAACGGGTCGGCATTCACGTCGCGCAAGGAGGTCCGCGAGGAGCCGGAGGTGCGCTTCTCGCTCAAGGAGCGTCAGCGCAGCGAAGGCCTGTCGCGGGATCTCGCGGAACGGGTCATCGCCGCCTTCAAGAGTGGCGGCCTCGGGATCCATCCCTTCAAGCCGGTGCGTGACCGGATCTTCCGCGGCCGGCGGGCGTGGGTGCCGGCGGTGTTGCGCTACAACGCGGTGCCGGCCAAGTTCCTGCTCGAAGTGTGCAACCTGGCCAACGTCGAGGACCGCGCGCTGCTCACCACGCGCGCCTTCAGACAGCGCGTCGCGGCGTCGGTGGTCGATGGGCTGTTGACCTACTTCGGCGCTCCGCGCTAGGCCGGGGGGCGCGCGACCCTGGACCGGCGGAAACCGGTGAAAAGTCCGCAGCTAGTGCGATCGGGAGCGGTAGCGCTCGATGCGCGAGAGGGAGTAGAGCTCGTCGCCGATCTGCAGCGACTCTCCGACCCGCTTCCCGAGCAGCTGCTTGCCGAGCTCGGACTCATAGGAGACGACACCGCTCTCTGGCCGGCTCTCCCATGGACCGAGCACCGCGAGCTCGCGCTCGTTGCCGTTTGGGGCGAGCAGGATCAGGCGCGCGCCGATGCGGGTCTCGGCGAGGTCGAGGTTGTCGAAATCGATCGGACGCGCCCGCCCGAGGTCGCGATGCAGCGCCGCGAGCCGGGAGTTCAGGTACTCGTGCCGCTCGCGCGCCGATTTGTATTCGAAGTTCTCGCGCAGGTCGCCCATCGCCCGGGCCTCTTCGATCGCCTTGCGATTGGTTGGAATCTCGACTTCGGCGAGGCGTTTGAGCTCGACGCGCTTTGCCGCGATCGACTCCGCGGTGGCATAGAGCGCGTGGCCGGTCTCCTCGCGCAAGGTGGGGAAGCGCACCAGGAGCGAGTTCTTGAGCGGCTCTTTCTGGAAGGAATCGAGCGCGTTGGTGCGGCCGATCGTTTCGAGAGCGGTCGTCGCCTGCTCCAGCGTGAGGTGTACGAAGAGCCTGGGAAGCGTTCCGCCCGAGTCCGCGAGAGTGCGCAGGCGCCCTTTGAACGGTCCGAAATCGTCGCTCGCCAGGGCGGCCAGAATCTGTTGCGCAAGGCGCAGTGGGTTCCGGCTGCGCAGCGCTTCGTCGTCCGCCGCGCGCTCCGCGAACCAGGTGAAAACCGCCGGACCCTTGCGCGGCTGGGAGAGAACGTCGTCGAGGAGGCGGTCGAGGTCGGCCGGAGCCTCGGCGCCGATCGCGCTCGCCAGGAGGTTCAGCACTCTGGGGTCGGACTCGCGTAGCAACTGATCGCGGAAGATCGACGGCCAGTCTTCGCGGCGATCTCGCAGCATCGTCAGGGCGCGCTCCCGCAGCATGCGGTCGTCGAGGCCGGTGAGGAGCTTGCGGGCATCGGAGGTCGAACCGAGCAGGTCCTCGACCGACCAGGCCAGGTCGACGGGAAGATGCCCGGCGCGTTCGAGGGCGAACCAGGTTTCGAACGCGAACGCCGGCTCGCTCTCCAGCCGTTCAGCGGCCAGCCGCCCGAGGACTCCGGCCATCACCCGGGCGAGAGTGGCGTCGCGCTCGGCGTTGCGCCGGAAAAGGTCGAGTTTTTCCCTTGGCGCCGCTTTCTCGAACGACCGCTTCACCGACGCCAGCGCTCCGGCGGTCGAGCTCTCCCAGCGGTAGAGCTGCCGGCCACCGCTGGTGGCCATGATCTGCGGATGCTTGCGCGCGGTATTCCACCACGACGCCCATTGCGTCTCGGAGACGATTCCGGCGAGCGTGTCGCGAATCTCGGCACCCAGGAGCGGGCGCCCGGCGGCTTCGAGCACGGCACGCAGGAGCTCCGCGGGCTGCTCGTCGCGAAGTCTGGCGAGCCCCTCGGGGTCCTCGAGCTTGCGTCGCAGGAGATGCCCGGGAGGGAGCGGTGTCAGCATCTTGGCAGCGGCGCGAAAGCCCACCGTGACCCCGCTCATGCGCTCGAAGTCGATCTTGAGCGTCTCGAGGGGGAGGTTCACCTCGACGACGCGTCCCACTCCCTGGTTGGCCATGGCCACGACCTCGCCGACATCGTAGAGCAGCAGGCTCTGGAGCCGGGTGACCTTGTCCCAGATCTTCGCTGGCTCGTCGGAGGGCTTGTGCAGGCCGACGTATTCGAGGATCGACTTGAAATTCGGCTTCTTCGACCAGATGCCTTCGAGGGTTGCCAGGATCTCGCGCTGCAGCTTGTTCGGCTTCAGGACGAGGAGCCCGGCTCGCCGGAGCAGCTCCAGGCGGGTGGGAAAGAGGCTGCGGCTCTTGAGCTCGGCGTCATAAAGTTCGAGGAGGCCCCGCGCCCGCTCTTCCTCGTCGCTGGCGACCAGCGCCTGGGCGAGGTCGAGAAAGGAGTCGAGGTTCTCGGGTTCGGCCTCGACCGCGGCGATCCAATCGTCTTCGAGGCTCGCCGTGGAGCCCGGGGCCCGGTATTCTTCGATAGTGCGGGGTGTCATGTAAGGCTGACCCTATCAGAGGGGTCGCGGATGGAGAGGGATGGAGAGGGATGGCTGAGGGGTTGGAGGACGATCTGGCGCGCCTGCTGAGGGAGGGCAACGAGGCGGCGCTCGCAGAGCTGCTGACGACCCGAATCGAGGAGATCGAGCCGGCAGACGCGCGCCAGATCTTCCGGAATCCCTACCTGACCGCCGTTCTGATAGCCCGGCTGCTGGGTTCGAAGCGACTGCTGGCGTTCTACGAGGTCCGCATGGAGGCGGCGCGCCACCCGCGCACGCCCCAGATCGTGGCTCTGCGCTTCATCCCCGGCCTCTACTGGGCCGATCTGGTCCGCGTCGGGCTCGACATGCGGCTGCACCCGATGGTCCGCCGGGCGGCGGAGATCCGGCTGATCGAACGCCTGCCTGCCCTGGCGGTGGGGGAGAAGATGGCAATAGCCCGCAGCGCGAGCCCGGGCGTCCTGGCCGCATTGCGCAACGATCCGACCCCCAGGGTCATTGCGGCACTGCTCGAGAACCCCCGTCTCGCCGAGGGCCTGCTCGTGCCACTCCTCGCCTCGGAGTCCGCCTTGCCGGCGGTGCTCGCGGTCATCGCCGGGAGTCCCAAATGGAGCGTCCGGTATCCGATCCGGCTCGCCCTTTGCCAGAACCCACGCACGCCGCTCGACCGCGCACTCATGCTGCTGCCGATGTTGAAGCGCAGCGATCTGGAGAGCGTGGCGGCGAATCTGCGCCTGAAGCTCCCCCTGCGCCGCAGGGCTCAGCTGCTCGCCAGGGGTGGCGGGGAACTGCGAATTTGACCGCGGACGACGGGCTCGATACCCTAGTCCGTCCGGCAGCAGACCTTCCGGTATCGGCATGAGCCAACCCGTCTCCGAAGATACGTCGAAGTCAGCGGAAGCACAGACCGCGCTGGGTACTCGCGTCTCGTTCGGGTCGTGGCTCCGTCACCAGCGTGAAGCACGCAGCGTCTCGCTGCGCGAGATCGCGGACAACAGCAAGATCAGTCTGCGCTACCTCGAGGCGCTGGAACAGGACCGCTTCGACGTGTTGCCGGCACCGGTCTTCGCGCGCGGCTTCCTGCGCGAGTACGCCCGCGTGGTGGGGCTCAATCCGGACGAAGTCGTGAACCTCTATCTCGTCGCGTTGGAAGAGCGCGCGGAAGGCAGCCGGCGGGTGGAGCGCCCGAAGCCCGCGCGTTCCGAGAGTCCGAGCTCCGCGCCGTCTTCGCTCGGATACGGCCTGCTCCTGGGTCTCGCGGTCGTCCTTTTCGTGGGCGTCGCAGCGTTGCTTTCCTTTCTCGCCGAGCGCCGTCGGACAACGCCGCTCGATTCGAGGCTCGTAGCGCCGGCGACAATGGCGGCTCCGGTTCCTGCGGTGCCAGCCTCCGGAGGCGCGTCGGCGCTGCCGCTCGCCGGCCCGCAGGGCGCGACCCCGGAGTCGGGCGCTTTGCCAGCAGCCGAGGCCGCACCGGTGGCTCCAGGCGCTCCAGGCGCTCCAGCCGCTGCGGTCGCCGCGGCAAGTCCCTTCCGGGTCGTCCTCAACTTCAGCCAGGACTGTTGGATGGAATCGGTTGTCGACGACAGCCGCCGCACCAGCGAGCTCAAGGCGGCTGGCGAGACGGTCCAACTCGAAGCTTTCCAGTTCGTCGTCCTCACGCTCGGCAACTCCCGAGCGGTGACGGTCGAGGTGGAGGGAGTGCCGGTGGCGCTGCCCGAGAACTCGACCCGGGTCGTGCGGGATCTCCGCATCGACCGCCCCAGGGGAGCCGAACCGCCGCTCCCGACCCCGGGTCCCGTCGCCCCGGCGACCTCCTCCAGTACTCCGCCGGTACATCGCTGACGCCCGTGGCGTCGACCCACCCGCTGGTCGAGCAGGTCCGGTCCGGCGAGAGCCGAGAGCTGCAGCTGCTGGCCGCCCAGGGGATCTTGCCGCTCTCCGCGCAAGAGCTGGTTCCGCTCCAGGTGGAGCTCGCGGCGTCCGAGAGCCCGGAGATTTCCGGCTACGCCAGGTCGGCGCTCGAGGAGCTGGACCCCAATCTCGCGGCGACGTTCATCGCCACCGATGCCTCCGAGGAGGTCCTGGAGTACTTCGCCGCCAATCCGAGCCACCAGTTCGTGGTCGAGGCGCTGTTGCGCCGCCGCGACATCCCCCGTCACCTTCTCGTCGACCTGGCCGGAAGGCTCGCCCCCGACCTGCAGGAGACCCTGCTGCTGCGGCAGGACGCCATCATCGAAGAGCCGGAGATTCTCGTTGCGCTCGAGAAGAACCCGGAGGTTTCGGTCTACTCACGGCGCAAGATCGCCGAGTACCGCGAGCACCTCCTACCCCGCGCCCGACCGTCCGCAGCGGCCGTCGAGGCGAATGCGGGGAAAGTCGAGCTCGATGCCGAGGACCTGGTCGCGATCGAGCGCGCGCGCGAGCTCCCAGCCCTGGGCGAACGCGACGAAAGGACGGGCCTCTCGGAGAGCCAGATCCGGGCCCTCCCGGTGCCGCTGAAGATCAAATTGACGCGCGGCGCATCGCGCACCCTGCGCGGGATTCTGATCAAGGACACCAACCAGTCGGTGGCTCTCTCGGTGCTCAACAACGCCGCCATGTCGGAGGACGAGATCGCCCACGTCGCGGGCAGCCGCTCGGTCATCGACGAGGTACTGACGTTGATCTCACGGCGCCGGGAATGGCTGGCGAAGTACAAGGTCTGCCTGTCGCTGGTGAAGAACCCGCGCATCGCCGTGGGGGTGGCGGTCAAGCTCCTGCCGAAGCTTTCGGTACGCGACCTGCGGTCGCTTTCCCGAGATCGCAACATTTCGGACGCCGTGCGGTCCTCCGCCGGGCGGTTGTATAGAATCAAGACCAAGTGAGCATGGGCAAGGACTACTACGTCATTCTCGGAGCGGCGCGGAACGCCTCCAAGGAGCAGATCCGCGTTCGCTTCCGACAACTGGCGCGCGAACGCCACCCCGACCGGTTCCAGGGTGTCGAGCGCCAGAAGGCCGAGCTCGATTTTCAGGAGATCACCGAAGCGTTCAACGTGCTGCTCGATGCCACCCGGCGCCGGCAGCACGACCTCGAGCTCGCGCGGCCGGAAGCACAGTCGGCGGCCAGCGATGCATCACGGCTCGGCCGGTTCCACATGGAGGCCGGCGTGCAGTTCTATCGCGACGGCAACTTGGTCCAGGCGGCCGAGGCTTTCGAAAGGGCGATCCAGGCAGAACCCAGGAACCACCAGGCCTGGCACCATCTGGCGCAGGCGCTGGGCCAGCAGCGGCGTCATCTGGCCCGGGCCGTCGAGGCGATCGCTCGCGCCTGTGAGCTCCAGGCGATCAACCCCTCCTACCTCAAGCTTGCCGGAAGGCTTCACGCCGAGGCGGGATTGTTGGATCGGGCCGAGCACTACTACAATGAGGCCCGCATCTGGGGGGGCGAGGATCCGGCAGTCGCCAAGGCCCTCGACGACTTGCGCAAGGGCGAGAAGAAGGGCTGGGGCGGCCTCTTCGGAAAGGGCACCTGATGCTGCGGGCTAGGGCTTGCGGACTCTCCGATGTGGGAGTTCTACGCAGCCACAACGAAGACTGCTTCGAGATCGATCCCGTGCATCAGCTGTTCGTCGTCGCCGACGGGATGGGCGGGCACAGCCACGGTGAGATCGCTTCACGGATCGCGGTGCAGGCGATTCGCGAGTGCATCGCCACCCCCGGCGATGGATCCGCCGACGCTCCGGGCGCCGGTCCCGAGGGCGTCGGCCGCCAGGGAGACCGGATCCGCACGGCGATCCGGTCCGCCCACGATCGCGTTTTGAAAGCCATTCGCCAGGACGGTTCCCTGCATGGCATGGGCACCACGGTCGTCGGCATGGTGCTCGAAGGCGACATCATGGCCGTGGCCCATGTCGGCGACAGTCGCGCCTATCGCCTGCGTGACGGCCAGTTCGAGCTCCTGACGCAGGATCACACCTGGGTGAACGAGCAGGTCGTCGCCGGCTTCCTCACCGAGGAGCAGGCGCGCGTCCATCCGCTCAAGAACGTCGTCACCCGTGCCCTGGGCGGCGACAGCGAGGTCGAAGTCGACGTGCGCGAATGGCCGGTCCAGATCGGCGACCTCTTCCTGCTCTGCTCCGATGGGCTGACGACGATGCTCTCCGACCCGGAGATCTTCGAGCGCCTGCGCGCCGGCGCCCGGATGGAGGAGATCTGCGGCCGCCTGGTGCGCGACGCCAACGCCCGCGGCGGATTCGACAACATCTCCGTCCTCCTCCTGCGCATCGAATCCGACGCCGACCCTGACGGCGACGAAGATACCGCCGCCGGCGTCGACATCGCCTGATCGAGAGCCACGCCTCCAGAGGGTTCCGGTGGCCGGTCATGAGCCGGAGACCCCGGGTTCCAGTACCTGCCGATGTCGGCCGACATTGATGTCCGAAAATCGGTGGCGGGGCGGGCGGGAGGAGAATAAGGTCTCCGCCATGGACGCCATCCTTCCTTCTGCCTCCGAAATGCAGCGCGCGAGCGCTTCGCGTGACGTCTCGTACGACGGCATCTTCTTTCTCGCCGTCAAGACCACCGGCATCTTCTGCCGCCCCTCCTGCCCGGCCCGGAAGCCGAAGCCGGAGAACGTCCTCTATCTGGCGACCGCCAAGGAGGCGCTCTTCGGCGGTTTCCGCCCCTGCCTCCGCTGCCGTCCGCTCGCAACCGACGGCCGGCCGCCGGATTGGGTCGCGGGGCTGCTGTCGGAGATCGAGCGCGATCCCGCGGCGCGCCTCGCCGACCTGGAATTGCGTCAGCGCGGGCTAGAGCCGGCGCGGGTGCGGCGCTTCTTCCAGAAAGAGTACGGCATGACTTTTCACGCCTACCGGCGAGCCCGCCGGCTCGGCGGGGCTCTCGACCTCCTGCGGCGCGGCGAGCGCCCCGAGAACGCCGGCTGGGACGTCGGCTTCGAGTCGTCTTCGGGATTTCGCGACGCCTTCGTCCGGACTTTCGGGACGGCGCCTGGCGCAGCCCGGGACGCCGACAGCGTCCGCATCGCCTGGGTCGAGAGCCCGGTGGGGCCGCTTCTGCTGGGCGGTTCGGCGAAGGGGGTCGCGTTGCTCGAGTTCACCGACCGGCGCGCCCTCGAGAGCCAACTCGACGTGCTGAGAAGGCGCGTCGGCCGGACGTTGTTGCCGGGAACGAACGACCACGTCGAGCGCGCCAAGGTCGAGCTCACCGAGTACTTCGCCGGCCGGCGCCAGCGTTTCGACGTGCCGCTCGACGCTCCGGGAACGCCGTTCGAGATTGCGGTCTGGGGCGAGTTGATGAAGATCCCCTACGGCGAGACGCGCTCCTACGAAGATCTGGCGCGCGAGGTGGGCCGCGACGGCGGCTCGCGAGCCGTCGGGCAGGCCAACGGCCGCAACCGCGTCGCGATCCTCATCCCCTGCCATCGCGTGGTCAACAAAAGCGGCGAGCTCGGCGGCTACGGTGGCGGCCTCTGGCGCAAACGGTTCCTGCTCGATCTCGAGCAGCGCCGATCGGGGCTGTTCGCCGCTTCGTGACCTCGGGCCGGTGGGCGGGTTCGCCGGCTCAGGTGGTGAGAGTCACTCGCCGAAGCGATAGCCCTTGCGCGCGGTGACCTTGAACTCGCGGTTGGCGAGGGTGACGTCGACCTTCTGGAAGCCGCGCAGACCCGTGAGGTGTTCGGCCTTGTAGCTCACCAGGTAGTAGCCGCTGGTCTCTTTGGCGACCGCAGCGATCGGCGTCTCGAAGTGCAGGACGTTCGGGAAATACCTGCCGCCGGTGTCGTCCGAAATGTGGCTCATGGCGTTCGCGAACGGGTGCAGCGCGCCGGTGTCGGTCAGGTCGAAGGTGTAGACCGCGACGTTGGCGTCGTTCAGCGATTCGGACATCGGCTCGAAATAGCGCGGATCGGGCTCGTACTGGTGGAAGCGGTTCACGCGCCCGAAGCCGATCGTGAAGAGCAGGAGGTTCTTGCGTCCGACGAGCGGCGCCGTCGCCTCCGCCACCAACGTGAGCCCTTCGTAGATCGTTCCGGTCTCGCGGCTCAGGGCCTCGCCGACCGGGAGTCCCTGGGCGAGTGCCGGCGCCCCGGCGACAGGCGCGGCCTGGCGCGACGGGAAGTTCTCGCGTGCGCCCCTGCCCGTCGTGGCGGTCTGGATCGCCCGCTCGAGCGCATCCCGGTCCTGCGAAAAATCCTGAAAGAGCTTCAGCCGATTGTCGTAACCGAGCACCGCCACCCAGTCGGTCGGGGCGAGCCCGCCGCGCAGCCACTCGATGGCATCCTTGCCGGCGCGGATCTGGCGTTGCAGCAGAGCGGGGACATCGATGCTGTGGCCGCGCTGATCGTCGAAGAAGAAGACGAAGTAGTGCGGCGCGAGCGCGGAGTTGTCCGGCGGCGCAGCCGCGCCGGCCGGAGCGGCATCCGCACCCGCGTAGCGACGATTGCTGTAGAAGGTCGCAGAGGTGATGTGGACCTTCTTGCCGTCTTCGGTGATCTGGAAGTCGTCCGGCCCGAGGCCGAGGATCGGATTTCCCTTCTTGTCCGTCACCATGACGTCGAGCAGCACTTCGCTGACCAGGATCTCGGCGCCGAACGGCGCGACGAGCGCCGGTGGCTCCTGCGCGGGCGCCTGGGCCCGCGCGGCCGGCGAGTGCGCGGCAGCGAGGAGGACGGTAGCGGAGAGGCTCCAGTAGAGGAGGGTGCCGCTGCGGAGCGATCGACGGGTCTCTCGGAGCATGGTGTTTTTTCCTTTGCTGAATGGCAACGTTGCGGAAACCGCGTTCGCTGCGAGCTCGCACCGAGCGAGGGTCAGGCGGACGGAGTCCGGTAGAAGCCGCCCTTGGCGGCGAAGGACCGCAGGGCATCGCTCGGCGCGAGGCGTGGACCGTGCTCCGCGGCGAGGGCTTCGAGCTTTTGGACGAGGGTGTCGAGACCTGCGCTGTCGGCCCACCGGCAGAGACCGCCGCGGAAGGGCGGAAAGCCGATGCCGAAGACCAGTGCGAGATCGAGGGCGCCAGGCCCTTCGACGATGCCCTCGGCGAGACAGCGCGCCGCCTCGTTCACCATCGGCAGGATCAGGCGCTCGGCAGAAGGCGGCGCGAGCTCGGCTGCCGGCGCGAGACCGAGAACGGCGTAGACCGCCGGATCGGGTTCCTGCTCGCGTCCTCTTTTGTAGGAATAGATCCCTCTGCCGCTCTTGGTGCCGAGCCGGTTTCCGTCGCCGGAGATCCGTTCGATCCAGGCGGGAAAGAGCAGACGATCGGGAAAGGCCTGGTGGAGGATGTGCCCGACTTTCGCCGAAACGTCGAGACCCACCTCGTCGGCGAGACGCAGGGGGCCCATCGGCATCCCCCAGTCGACCAGCGCACGATCGATCGCCTCCACGCGGTGACCCTCGTCGAGCAGCCACATGGCTTCGGCGGAATAGAAAGCGAGCAGGCGGTTGACCAGGAAGCCGGGGCCATCCCGTACCACGACCGGAGTCTTGCCCAGGCGCCGGGCGAATGCCTTCGCGGTGCGCACTGCGATCTCTCCCGTGAGGCTGCCGGCGATCACCTCCACCAGCGGCATTTTGTCGACCGGGTTGAAGAAGTGCATCCCGACGACGCGTTCGCGGCGGGTCGCGAGCTGGCCGATGTCGTCGATCGAGAGCGAGGAGGTATTCGTGGCGAGGATCGCGGTCGGCCCAAGGCGGCGCGAGAGATCGGCGAACAGCCGCTGTTTCACGGCCAGATCTTCGACGACGGCCTCGAGCACGAAGTCCGAGCTCGCGAGCCCGCCGTCCTCCAGGGTCGGCTGGAGAAGCGCCATCTTGCGACGCATCTCCGCGGGTTGCAGTCGTCGGCGCTGGATCTGCTTTTCGAAGAGCGCCGCGGCGTGTTGGAGGGCGGTGGACAGGGCTGCGGGCTGAATGTCCTTGACCCGCACCGGCAGACCGGCCTTGTCGGCCATGAGCTGGGCGATCCCGCCGCCCATCACTCCAGCGCCGAGAACCGCCGGGCGGCGGACTTCCGCCGGCTCCAATCGCTCCAATGGCTGCGATGCCGAAGCGCCGTCGGCGGAGCCGTCCTTCTTGGCGGCTTCGATGAGTCCGAAGAGGTGAATCAGGTTCTTGGCGGTGGGCGAAATGGCGAGCTCGCGCGCGGCCCGCGCTTCGGCGTCGAAACCGGCAGAGGGCCCCTTCTCGAGTCCGATTCGCACCACCTCGAGCGCCGCGAGTGGCGCCGGAAAGCGACCCCGGGTGGCGGCGAGGGTCTTCTTTCTCGCCTGGTCGAGCACGAACCAGCGGCCTCCCGGGCCGTCGAGAAGGAGGCGCCGGAGGCCGCCCACGGGTCTTCGCCGGGATCGCTTGCGGCCGACCTTGCCGCGCGCAAAGTCGCGCACGTGGTGCAGGAAGCCCGCCTCCGGAAAGAGCGCGTCGGCGAGGCCCATGCGCAGCGCCTGCCGTCCCGAGACCGCCTTGCCGGCGAGGATCAGATCGAGGGCCGCGACCAGCCCGACCCGGCGCGGCAGACGCACGCAGCCTCCCCAGGCGGGGAGGATCCCGAGCTTCACCTCCGGCAGCCCGATCCGCAGGTCCGGGCGGTCGGAGAGGACGATGTAGGTCGAGGCCAGAGAGAGCTCGGTGCCGCCGCCGAGGCAGGTCCCGGAGACCGCGGAGACGGTGGGAAAGGGGAGGTTCTCCCAGGCCGAGAAGAGCCGGTGTCCATACCGCGATCCGGCCTCGGCCTGATCGGGATCGCTGACGCCCGCGATCTCCGCGACATCGGCTCCGGCGATGAACATCCCCGGTTTCGCCGACACCAGAACGAGGCAGCCGATATCGTCCCGGCGCGGGAGCTCGAGCAGTAGCTGATCGAGCTCCGCCAGAGCTTGGCGCGTGAAGATGTTGGCCTTCCTGTCCGGCAGATCGAAGGTCAGTGTCGCCAGGTGGTCCTCTCCGACCTCGAGGTGGAAGGCCGGCGCCACTTAACCGGCGCCCCCGGCGTCTCCCGCGGCGTAGAGTCGGTCGAGGATCTCCTTGTACTTGACGTTGATCACCCGGCGCTTCACTTTGAGCGTCGGTGTGAGCTCGCCGCCTTCGAGGGTGAACTCGGTCGGGACCAGCTCCCAGACCCGGATCTGCTCGTAGCGCGCCAGGTGCTCGTTCACCGCCTGGACCTCCGCCTGGAGGATCGCCCGCAATCTGGGGTTGAGGAGCTGCTCAGCGATCGTGCCGCCGATGCGCTCGGCGGCGGCCCAGCCCTTGAGGACGTCGAAGTCGGGCACGATCAGCGCGGCCAGATACTGCCGGCGGTCGCCGATGACCACCGCCTGCGAGATCCAGCGGCTCGCCTTGAGCGCGTTCTCGATCGGCGCCGGGGCGATATTCTTGCCATAGGCGTTGACGATCAGCTCCTTCTTTCGATCGGTGATGACGACAAAGCCGGCGTCGTCGAGATGTCCGATGTCACCGGTGTGGAACCAGCCCTCGCCGTCGATCACTTCGGCGGTCGCCTGGGGCTTGCCGTAGTAGCCCCGCATCGTGTTGGGTCCCCGCGAGAGAATTTCGCCATCCTCGGCGATCTTGACCTCGATGCGCGGCATCGGCCGGCCCACCGTGCCGAGCCGGGTGGCGCCGCGGGTGTTCACCGAGATCACGGGGGAAGTCTCGGTCAGCCCGTAGCCCTCGTAGATCGGAATCCCAGCCCCCCAGAAGAACTCGGCGACATCCCTGCCGAGCGGGGCTCCGCCCGACATCGCGAAGACGAACCTGCCGCCCAGGCGCTCGCGGATCTTCGAGAACACGAGCTTGTCGGCGATCCTGACCTTGAGAGTCATGGGCTCGAACGCCAGGCGCTGCGGCAGGGCATCGCGCCCGACTTGAAGCGCCCAGCGGAAGATCTTCGCCTTGAGCCCGCCGGCAGCGGTGGCGTTCTCGAGCACGCGCGCCATGACCTTCTCGTAGACCCGCGGTACGGCGACGAAAACATGCGGTTTCACTTCGAGGAGATTCGCCGCGACGGTCTGCACCGACTCGGCATAGGCGATGGTGATGCCCTTGAAGAAGAAGCAGTAGTCCACCAGACGCTCGAAAGAGTGCGAGAGCGGCAGGAAGGAAAGCGCGGTGAAGTACCCTTCGAGGCCGAGCACGTCGCAGCCCGTGAGGGCGTTCGAGACGAGATTATCGTGCGTCAACATGACCCCTTTGGGATCGCCGGTCGTGCCGCTGGTATAGATGAGCGTGGCGAGATCTTCCGGCTTGGCATGGGCGGCCATCTTCTCGAGCCAGGCCTGGTCGGCTTCGGAACCGCGCGCCATGAAAGCCTCGAGACTCTCGAGGCCGGCCGGACTCGCGCCGTGCAAGGGCTCACCGGCTCCGCTGGCTTCAATAGCCACGATCCGTTCGACGCTTGGCATGTCGGTACGCACGGCGAGGAGGCCCTCCAGGCGCTCCCGCCCCTGCACGAAGAGGATCCGTGAGCCACTGTCGCGGGCGACATAAGCCGCACCCTCGGGGAGCAACGTCGGGTAGATCGGCACCAGCACCGCGCCGATGCAGAGAGTTGCGAAGTCGACCGCCGGCCAATGCGGGCCGTTCTCGGCCATGAGCGCCACGCGGTCGCCCGGCCGGACGCCGCTGTCGGCGAGCGCTTTGGCGATCTGCCGTACCTGGCGCGTCAGCTCGGCCGTCGAAACGGAGACATAGCGGCCGCCCACCTTGTGCATCAGGCAGGCTTCCTTGTCGTGCCCTGCAACGACCAGAAAGAGCTCGGAAAGCGTCCGGATGGCCATGAATCTCTCTCCTTCGTGAGGCATTTGGATTGTACCGGAGGATCCGCTTGACCGTTCAGGCATCGCGAAGGTATTCTGCCGGTCCTTCGCGGAGTTCCTCCGCAAACCGTCGCGATCCCGGCGCGACGGCTGTCGTAGCGCCACAAGACGGGGCGTAGCTCAGCTTGGTAGAGCGCACGGTTCGGGACCGTGAGGCCGGAGGTTCAAATCCTCTCGCCCCGACCATTTCCTTCCGCAGTCCCGCAAGATACGGGAAGAGTAGCTCGTCCGCTGGTAGGATCCGGTCCGATTCCGGGCGCCGGGGAGCCGACATGAGCGGATGGACAGCGTTTTTCGAGCAGGCAAAGTCCGGTTTCTCGCGGACTTTCTGGATCGCCAACATCATCGAGCTGTTCGAGCGCTTCGCCTACTACGGCTCGAAGGCGATCCTGGCGGTCTACATCGCCGAACAGGTGGGCCTGGGCCCGGGGAAGGCCGGCTTCCTGGTCGGCAGTCTCTTCAACACGCTGCTCTATTTCCTGCCGCCGCTCGCCGGGACGATAGTCGACCGCTACGGATTCAAGAAGAGCCTGCTCGCCTGTTTCTCGATCTTCAGCGTCGGGTACTTTCTGATCGGCCTCGGTGGCCTGCCGATGGGCAAGCCGCTCGTCGACGCGCTCGGCGCGTCGACCTACATGATCGTCGCGCTGGTCATCACTGCGATCGGCGGCTCGCTCATCAAGCCCTCTATCGTCGGCACCGTGGCGCGCACGACGACGCCGGAAACGAAGTCGCTGGGCTACTCGATCTACTACACCCTGGTGAATCTCGGCGGCGCGATCGGCCCGTTGCTCGCCATGCAGGTGCGGGAGAATCTCGGCATCGCCTACGTCCTGGTGATGTCGTCGCTGGTCAGCCTCGGACTCATCGCCGGCACGGCGATCTTCTTCCGCGAGCCTCCGCGGCCCGCGGACGCACCGCTGCCGAAGTCGATGGCCAAGGTCCTCGGCGACATGCTCATGGTCTTCCGGGACTTGAAGTTCATGAGCTTCCTGGTCATCTTCTCCGGCTTCTGGATCATGTTCTGGCAGATCTTCTACGCCCTGCCGTTCTACGTGCGCGACGTCCTGCATTTCGAGAGGTTCGAGATCATCGAGACCGTCGACGCCTGGACGATCATCCTGATCACCATTCCGATAACCGCCCTCGCCAAGCGCGTGAAGCCGCTCGCGGCGATGACGCTCGGCTTCGCGATCGCTTCGGCGTCATGGTTCCTGATGGGAGCAGTCCCGACGCTCACGGCGACGATCGTGGCGATCGCCATCTACGCGATCGGCGAAGGGCTCCAGGCGCCGCGCTACTACGAGTACGTCGCCGACCTCGCGCCCAAGGAGCAGGTCGGAACCTACATGGGCTTCGCCTTCCTGCCGGTCGCGATCGGCACCTTCGTCGCCGGCGCCATCGCCGGCCCGCTGGTGGAGCGCTATGTCGGGGTGCGCCAGGACGGCGTCTTCACCCCCGGTCCGGAGTTCGCCCACGCCGGGCGGATGTGGTTCTGGGTTGGCGGAATCGGCATCGTCTCGACTCTCGCCATGCTGGCCTACGACCGCCTCGTCGTGAAGCGCCGCTGAGGCGGGGGAGGACGCCTGCGATGGCTGCCATGAAGAACTCGAGGATCTCCATTCTCGGCCTGGGGATGATGGGGCAGGCGATCGCCAGCGGCGTCGTGAAGGCGCATCCTGCGAAGAAGCTCCTCTCCGGCACGACCCGGACCCGCGCCGCCGCGACGCGGATGCGCGCGCAGCTCGGCATCGAGGTCGGGGTCGATAACGTCGCCGCGGCCGCGAAAGCGGACGTGCTGGTCTTCGCGCTCAAACCGCTGCAGGTGCTCGAAGTGGCGCGCGAGCTCGCCGCCGCCGCCGGCGCCGTGGCGCCGCGGACGCTGGTGATCTCGATCGCCGCGGGCGTTACCACGGGCCAGCTCGAGGAGATTCTCGGACCGAAAGTGGCGGTTGTCCGGGCGATGCCCAACACGCCGTGCAGCATCGGCTGCGGCACGACCGTGCTGTCGCCCGGGAAGCGCGCCGGGGAGGGGCACCTCGCGACAGCGCGCCGGATCTTCGCGCCGCTGGGGCGCGTCCTCGAGCTGCAAGAGAAGCACATGGACACGGTGACCGGGCTCTCGGCCTCCGGTCCGGCCTTCGTCTACGTCATTCTCGAGGCGCTCGCCGACGGCGGGGTGGCGCGCGGCCTCCCGCGGCAGACGGCGATCGAGATGGCCGCGCAGATGGTCTACGGCGCCGCTTCGATGGTGCTCGCCACCGGCCGTCATCCCGCAGCGCTCAAGGACGACGTGACGACTCCTGCCGGCTGCACGATCGCCGGCATCCTGGCGCTCGAAGACGGCCGGATCCGCAGCGTCCTTTCGCGCGCCGTCGAGGTCGCAAGCGTGCGCGCCGGAGAGCTCGCGTCCGGCAAGTAGTCCACCTATCGAAGGCGATCCGACGAGTTCGAGGAGTGCGGTGATGAGGAAGATCCTGGGGGCGGGGCTGGTCGGCGGACTCGTGGTGTTTCTCTGGGGAGTCGTCTCTCACATGCTTCTGCCGGTGGGGGAGATGGGATTCACTCAGATGCCGGTGGGCTCGCCGTTGCTCGATTCGATGAAACAGAATCTGCCGGCGGAAGGGCTCTACGCTTTCCCCGGGCAGGAGGTCGGGCGCAAGCAGACCGAAGCGGAGGACGCGGTCTGGATCGGCAGGTACAAGATGGGACCGAACGGCCTGCTGCTCTATCACCCGGTCGGCACCGACCCGCTCTCGCCGAAGCGACTCGCGATCCAGCTCGCGACCGACATCTTCGGCGCGCTGCTGCTCGCCTATCTGCTGGTGGCCATCGCCGGCTCGACGGGGGCCCAGGTTCCGCTGGCCAAGATGCTGCGCATCTCGGCCGTGGCGGGGGTCTTCAGCTGGTCTTCGATCGAGATCGCCTACTGGAACTGGTACGGCTTTCCCTGCGCCTTCGTGCTTGGCGAGCTCATCGACCAGGTCGCTGGCTGGACGTTCGCGGGACTGGTCATGGCCCTCCTCTGGCGGCGTGCCGAGCGGCGGGCCATTCTCCAGGCCGAGCGGATCTGGGAGAGCTGAACCGAAGGCGCTGGAACTAGCCGTTCTTCTTCGCGAAGTCGGCCATGAAGGCGACCAGGGCGTCGACTCCGGCCTCGGGGAAGGCGTTGTAGATCGACGCCCGGATCCCGCCGACGGAGCGGTGACCTTTCAGCCCATCGAGCCCGGCAGCCGTCGCTTCGGTGACGAATTTCTTCTCGAGCTCCTCGGAAGGCAGCCGGAAGGTCACGTTCATCCACGACCGGCTCTCTGGCTGGGCGTGGCCGCGGTAGAAGCCCGCGTTCCCGTCGCTCTGGTCGCTGCCGTCGATCGCCGCATAGAGCTTCGCCGCCTTGCGCCGGTTCCGCGCCTCGACCGCGGGCAGCCCGCCCTCCGCCAAGAGGTGCTTGAGCACAAGATGCAGGATGTAGATCCCGAATGCCGGTGGCGTGTTGTAGAGCGAGCGCTCCTTGGCGTGGGTCGCGTAGGTGAGGTAAGCCGGCGTCGATGCCGGCGCTCTGTCGAGCAGGTTTTCACGCACGATGACCAGCGTGAGGCCGGCGATCGACAGGTTCTTCTGCGCCCCGCCGTAGATCATCCCGTAACGCTGAATGTCGACCGGCCGGCAGAAGATGTCCGACGAGGCGTCGCTGACCAGCGGGACCCCCTCCGGGACCTCGGGCAGGTGATGCCATTGCGTGCCGAAGATCGTGTTGTTCGAGGTCATGTGGACGTAGGCCGGCTCCTCGCTGTAGCGGATCTCGCTCTGCAGGGGAATGCGGTCGTGGTTCGTCGCCTTCGAGCTCCCGGCGACATGGACCGCCCCGAGCTTCTTCGCGTCGGCGATCGCCTTCTCCGACCAGACGCCGGTCTCGATGTAGTCGGCGGTCCGTCCTGCCGGCAGGAGATTCATCGCCAGCATCGCGAACTGGAGCGTCGCGCCGCCTTGCAGGAAGAGCACCTGGTAGCCGTCGGGGACGCCCGCGAGCTTGCGCAGGTTGGCCTCGGCGCCGTAGCAGATCTCTTCGAACGGCTTCGAGCGGTGGCTGATCTCGAGAATCGACATGCCGACACCGGGCAGCGCCAGGAGATGCTCGCGGGCCTCTTCGAGCACCGGCAGGGGCAGCACCGCCGGACCGGCGGAGAAGTTGAAAATGCGGTGGACAGTCGTCATGGGAGGAATCTCCGGAGGGACCTGCGTAGGGGGAAATTGTATCAACGCGCGGCGAGCCGGGCCGCCAAAACCTCGGCGAGCGGTCGCGCCAGCCTGGCGACCTTGCGCGTACCTACCGGCGAGGGCGCGAAGGGCCCCCAGGGGACGCCGAGAAGATCGCGGCGGAACTCGATGCAGAGGACCCGCCCGGGATGGCTCGCCGCGTAGCGGAAGCCCATCGTCGCGGGATGCAGGTGATAGGTCGCGTTCTCGCCGGTCTCCAGGCCGAGCGCCGAATAGGCGTCACGGAGGGCCGGGACAAGTCCGGGCGGCGACAGATCGCGCCCTGCGGCATCCTGGGTGATGAAGTCGACTCCGGGGCGTTGGGTCCAGCGGGCATAGGCCTCCGGCCGGTAGGCTTCGCTCAGCGCCGTCACGATGTCGGTATCGACCGCGACCTCGACCGAGCGCGGCGCGAACGAGTGCAACGCGACTGCCAGGCCTCCTCCTCCATCGCCAGAGCAGGTCTCCTGGTACAGCCTCGCCACCGTGGCGTGGTATTGCTGGTAAAGGGAGATCAGCAGTCGCTGGTCGGCCGCGGCAGTTATGTAGGGGGGGAGGCCGGGTGTCATGCCCGCCTGTGCCCCCTCGGCGATCTCGCGGTTGAGGTCGATGAACGTGCGCGGCATCAGCGCCCGCACGACCACGACGCCTATTGTTCGAGCCTTTCGCGCCAAGCCCTCCACCCGCGCCGCGACCTCGAGCGCCAGCTCCGGCACCCCGAAATCGGTATTGACGTGAAAGAACTGCTCGAGCCGCGCCGGCAGCGGGCTTTCGAGCCGCGCCGCGACCGCGTTGTAGTGCGCCCGCGCCGTCGCCCCATGCGGCAGCTCGATCAGGAGGCGTGCCGGCTCCCCGGCCCGGCGGCCGAAGCGATGGACTTCGCAGACCCCCGCGATCGACTCCGAGGCACGCGCAGGCGGCTCTGACGTTGAAGGCTGCATGGCAGTCTGAAAATCATACCGCCGCCCGGGGCATGTGGGCGGTGCCGGAGAGTTGTCGTATCTTCATCGGAAGAGCTTTCAGCGAGGAGACATCATTGCCGCTGTCCTGGAACGAGATCCGTGACCGATCGGTGGCTTTCGTCCGTGAATGGGCAGACGAAAGCTCGGAGGACGCCGAGGCGAAGTCCTTCTGGGACGCCTTCTTCAAGGTGTTCGGCGTCGAGCGCCGACGCCTAGCGCAGTTCGAGGCGCCGGTCTCGCTGGTCCGGAACGGCGGCAAGACGGCGACTGGCTACGTCGACCTCTTCTGGAAGGGTCGCCTCCTCGTCGAGCACAAGTCCCGGGGCAAAGACCTCAACCGGGCCTACGACCAGGCGATTGACTACTTCGAGGGCATAGCCGACCGCGACCTGCCGCGTTACGTCCTGGTGTCGGACTTCGCCCGATTCCGGCTGGACGATCTCGAAACCGGCGACAAACACGAATTCGCGCTGAAGGACCTCCCGAAGAACCTGCGCCTGTTCGGCTTTGTCGCCGGTTACGAATCGAGGCCGGTCCGGCCCCAGGACCCCGTCAACCTCGCGGCTGCCGAGCGGATGGGGAAGCTCCACGACAAGTTGAAGGCCTCCGGATTCGAAGGCCATGACCTCGAGGTATTCCTTGTCCGACTGCTTTTCTGCCTGTTCGCCGACGACACGGGGATCTTTCAGCCGATTCAGTCGTTCCGCGAGTGGATCGAAGGCCGCACGGCGCAGGACGGGAGCGACCTGGGCGGCACGCTGGCAAAGTTCTTCGAAGTTCTCAACACGCCGCTCGAGAAGCGTCAGAAGACGCTCGACGAGAAGTTGGCTGCGTTCGCCTACGTGAACGGCAAGCTCTTCGCGGAACGCCTCTCGATCCCAGACTTCGACGCGGGAATGCGGGCCGCGCTTCTCGACGCCGCGGCTCTCGACTGGAGCCGCATCAGCCCGGCCATCTTCGGCGCCCTCTTCCAGTCGATCATGGATCCGAAGGCGCGGCGAAACCTGGGCGCGCACTACACTTCGGAAGAGAACATCCTTAAACTGATCGAAGCCCTCTTCCTCGACGACCTGCGAGCCGAGCTCGCCGCCGCGAAAGGTAACGCGAACAAGCTCTTCGAGCTACAGAAGAAGCTCCGCACGCTGACCTTCCTCGACCCTGCCTGCGGCTGCGGCAATTTTCTCGTCGTGGCCTACCGCGAGCTACGAGAGATCGAGCTCGAGATCCTCCGCCAGGTGGAGAAGAACCGCAGCCTCGACATCTTCCACGCCGTCCAGGTGAACGTCGACCAGTTCTACGGCATCGAGATCGAAGAGTTCCCCGCCCAGATCGCCCAAGTCGCCCTCTGGCTCACCGACCACCAGATGAACCAGAAAGTGAGCGCCGAATTCGGCCTCTACTTCGCCCGCCTCCCGCTCGTCACCAGCCCCACCATCGTCCACGGAAACGCCTTGCGCCTTGACTGGGAAGCAATCGTTCCCAAGGAGAAACTCACCCACATCCTCGGCAATCCCCCATTCTCGGGTGCGATGGTCATGGGCGACTCGCAGCGCGAGGACATCGACGCGGTGTTCACAGATCTCAAAGGCGCCGGAGTCCTAGACTACGTCGCCTGTTGGTTCTGGAAAGCCGCAGGGCTCATACAAGGGACAAGAATCGAAGTTGCATTCGTTTCGACCAGTTCTATCTGCCAGGGAGAACAAGTCGGAATCCTCTGGCGGCCGTTGCTGGATCGCTTTCACGTTTCAATCACGTTCGCGCACAGGACCTTCAGCTGGTCCAACGAGGCGCGCGGTGTCGCCGCCGTCCATTGCGTGATTGTTGGTTTCTCCCTTTCCGAGCGTCTAAAGCGCAGAATCTTTGAGAGCTCGGCACCTAGCGGAGTGCCACATTTCATGCTGGCGAAAAACATCAATCCATACCTGCTCGACGCCCCCAACATCTTGTTGCCTAATCGAGATCTCCCATTCTGCACCGTTCCGGAGCTGCGCTATGGGAGCATGCCGCGCGACGGCGGAAACCTGCTCCTGGACGAAAGTGAGTACCTCACACTGGTCGCACAAGAGCCGAAAGCGGCTCAGTTCATCAAACCGTTCGTGGGTGCTGACGGCTTCCTTAATGGTATTCCTCGCTGGTGCATTTGGTTCGCAGGAGAAGACCCAACCGCCCTGCGAAATCTCCCCGTTCTACGCGGGAGGGTTGAAGCTACGAAGGCCTTTCGCCTAGCAAGCAAAGCCTCAACTACCAGGGCTTTTGCAGCTACTCCGTATCTCTTTTGTCAGATCGCCCAGCCGAAGACAGAGTACGTACTGGTGCCTGCTCACTCTTCTGAGAATCGGCAGTTTATTCCCCTGGGCTTCATGGGTCCCAAGTCAATCTTGGGTAATAGTTGCTTCTCGCTCCCAGGAGCGAGCCTTTTTCACTTTGCTGTGCTTCAAGGGACGATGCACATGGCTTGGGTGCGATACACCTGCGGGCGGTTGGAGAGCAGGTACCGCTATTCAAAGGACATCGTCTACAACAACTTCCCGTGGCCGAAGGGGCCGACGGTGAAGCAGACGGCGGCGATCGAGGAGGGGGCTCGGGGAGTGCTCTCAGCGCGGGAGGAGTTTCCGGATTCGACGCTGGCGGATCTCTACGATCCGCTCACGATGCCGCCGGTGCTGGTGAAGGCGCACGCGCGGCTCGACAAGGCGGTGGATGCGGCGTACGGGTACAAAGGCAAATCCACGGACGCCGAGCGGGCAGCCTTCCTGTTCGAGCTTTACCAGAAGTACATGTCACTGTTCCCAACGGAGGCGAAGGCTGCGCGAAAACGGCGCAAGTCGTAGGTTCCGGCCTGGCGTGCGGGAGAGTCGAGTTGCACGGTTCAGCCCAGAGCGGTCTTCCACTTTTTGGAGTTCATGAAGATTCTGGCCTCGACAACGAAGCCACCGCGCCCGCGAGGGAAAGTCTCCCGTTTGACTCTGGCGATGAACGGACCTTGCTCGCGCGCCAAGACTCGATAAATCTTGTCGATGGCGCCGACGAATTGATTCGCCAATTCGGGAAAAGACATCTGTCCGCGCAAGACGAAGAGCTTGGCGCCGGACTCCATGGCTGCCGCAACTGAGGCCGGTGTCCTCGTGATGTCGTTGTCTCGAGTCAGGGCAATCCAGCCGTTGTTGCCACAGTGGCGGATCCAAATGTCGTCGGCGACGGAATCTTGCGCGGATTGCTCGGAGAAGATCTCGTTGTGGAGGCGAACATCCAGACCACTCGCCTTGAGGATCCGACCGAAGGTCGGACCCAAGTCCCGGTCCACGAAGAACGCGTACTTAGGCGGCGAGGAACTTGGGTCGCTCGTAGCGGATGGCTTCTTCGATGTCGGGGATCCCGAGTCCATAGTCTTCGGCAAGGCTGGCAACGGACTCGCCAGCGCCAAAACGATCGGCAACCGTTGAGGTTCTGATGGCCCGCTGGGCCAACACAGGACGGCCAGAACCCAACTTTGGATCGATAAGAACGAACTTCGGGACTTCGTGGAGTGCAACCTGGTCCAGAGGACGAGTGAAGGGGAACAGCCGCAGCGGAAGTCCCTCCACGTCGCGATCGACTCGCTGCAGGAAGGCTTCCAAGATGCTCTTCATTGCTTCCTGGCCGCCGCGACCGATATTCACCAGCTTGTCGAGCCGCTGGAGGAAGACCTCTCCGGGAATCGCCCGCAGCTCATCACTGAGCAGGAGGCGCTCGATCCCATATCTCTCGCTCGCATACTGAAGCGCCGAGCGAACGTGCTTCATGGGGACACTGTGCTTGGAACGAAGAGCGCGGAGCGCGTGCGCCTCGATCAGATTGGAGAAAGAGAGCCGCGAGTCCTTCTCGTCCGGCCGACGTATCAGGGGCTCGAAGTCGCGGGTACCACTTGAGACAGCGTACCGCCTACCGAGTATCCAAGAGGAGAGCGTCGCGCTCGGGATATCGAGGTAGTGCGCAGCCTCGGGCACGAAATACCGCGGCGCCTCCTGCGCCTCGCGAATGGAGCTCGCCCAGACCGGCTTGCGGTGTTCGATCACGTCCGCAGTATACGTTTCCCTACTCCTCGTGATTCTGCCCCAGGAGGGCAGCAGGCGGAGCGAAGTTTACGCCACATTTGCGCCATCGGCAAGAGTCGAAGATTCACTGCCTTGGCGGTTCCTCCTTGCTGACTGGTTGGGCGCGTCCTTACTCAGATCTCGTGAATCAGCAGGCCGTCGCGCAGCTTGGGCTCGAACCAGGTGCTCTTCGGCGGCATGATCTCGCCGGCGTCGGAGACCGCGAAGAGGTCGGCGATCGAGACCGGGTACATGGCGAAGGCGACCGCGGCTTCGCCGGCGTCGACCCTTCTCTCGAGTTCCTGCGTGCCGCGGATGCCGCCGACGAAATCGATCCGCTGGTCGGTCCTCGGGTCGCCGATGCCGAGCAAGGGCGTCAGAACCCTTTCCTGCAGGATGTTGCAGTCGAGGTTCGCGAGCGGAGAAGCTCCAGTAAAGGAAGGCAGGACGAACGTCCGCCAGTTTCCGGCAAGGTAGACGCCAATGTGACCCTTGCTGGTGGGTTGCGGCGGGCCTTCGACGAACTCGAATCTCGCCTGCAGATCCGCCAGCAGGCTGACTGCGGTCTTGCCGTGGAGGTCCTTCACCAGCCGATGGTAGGGGAGGACCTGGACCTGGTCGTCCGGGAAGGCGACGGCAAGGAAATTCTCGGCACTTCCGGCGCTCGGGCTCGGGGCGTGGGGCGAGCCGCCCTTTGCGAGCTCGGCTCGCGTTCGCCAGGCCGAGGCGGCGCGGTGGTGGCCGTCGGCGATGTAGAGCTCGGGGATCGCGGCGAACCCCGCGACCAGAGCGTCCCGGTCGGAATTCGAGGCGCGCCAGACCGTATGCGCGACGCCGTCGGCGGCGGTGAAGTCGAACAGAGGCTCCCCAGCGGCCACCCGCGCTACGAGGTCATCTACCTTTACTGAAGCTTTGTAAGTAAGGAATACCTTCCCTGTCTGAGCGCGCAGCGCGCACATGTGGTGGGTGCGGTCGTCCTCTTTGTCGCGCCGGGTCTTTTCGTGTTTCTTGATCCGGTCGTGCTCGTATTCGTCGACGCTCCAGGTTCCGGCGACGCCGGTCTGGACGTGGTCGCCCATCTTCAGCCGGTAGAGGTAGAGCGCGAGCTCGGCTTCGGTTTCGAGCGGCGCGGCGCGCCGCAGAGCCTCGAGGTTCTGCCGCGCCAGGGCGTAGACCGCTTCGGAATGGGGGTCGGCGCTCTCGGGCAGGTCGATCTCGGAGCGCGTCACATGGAGGAACGAAAGTGGATTGCCGACCGCGAGAGCCCGGGCCTCCTCGGTGCTGACGACGTCGTAAGGGACAGAGGAGACCCGCGGGGCGCCCTGCGGAGTGGGGCGTAACGCGCGGAAGGGGGTCAGTTTTGCCATAATCGGAATTCTAGGCGGGGAATCGGACCGGAGTCCACGAAAACGGGGCCTTCCGCGAACTCTCGAGGAAACTCAATACATGGGTGCGATTTCGGTGGGTCTCGTCGGTTGCGGGCGTATCGGCCGCAACCTGGTGCGCATGCTTGCCGGCTCCTCCCTGGGCCGGTCTTCCGGAATCGAGCTCGCCGCGATCGTCGACCGGACCGATCCGGAGACGCTCGAATACCTGCTGCGCTTCGACACTCTGCTCGGACGCTTCCCGGCGCCGATCTCACGCCGGGAAGGCGTGCTGGAGATCGACGGGCGCGAGATCGCCCTGCTTTCGCCGGGTGCTCCAGCGAATGCAGGAGGGCCCGACTGGCGGGCCTTGGGCGTCGACATCGTCATCGAGGCGAGCGAGACCCTGCAGACCCGCGCCGGACTCGAGGCGCATCTCGGCAACGGCGCCTCGCGCGTGCTGGTCTGCTCGCCCTCGGACGAACCGCCAGATGCCACCATCGTCGTCGGCGTGAACGACCGCAGCCTCACCGCGGAGCACCGCATCGTCTCGGCGGGCTCGGTGACCGCTAACTGCGCCGCCCCCGTGCTCAAGGTGCTGGCGGCGGAGTTCGGGCTCGAGCGCGCCTTCCTGACCTCGGTGCACGCGTACTCGAACCAGTTGCGCCTCGCCGACGTGCCCGCCGACGACATGCGCAGCGGGCGGGCGGCGGCGGAGAACATCATTCCGCAGCCGACCAACGCCGACGAGTTGATCGCGGCGCTCGTCCCCGAGCTCGCGGGCAGGATCTCGGGCCTGGCGATCAACGTGCCGGTACCGAACGGCTCGCTCGTCGACCTCACCTGTTGGCATCCGCGCGAGGTCACGGCCGAGGCGATCAACGCCGCCGTCCGGAGCGCTGCCGAGCAGAGCCTCTACGGCATCATCGCCTTCGAGACTGAACCGATCGTCTCCTCCGACATCCTGCATTCGACCTACTCCGGAACCTTCGATTCGCTGTCGACGATGGTCGTCGCCGGAAGAGTCTCGAAGACGCTCACCTTCTACGACAACGGCTGGGGTTACTGTCATCGCGTGATCGATCTCCTTCGCCGGCTGTCGTCCTTCACTGCAGGGGGGACGCGATGACGATCCGGGTCGGTATCAACGGCTTCGGGCGCATCGGGCGCTCGGTCTTCCGCATTCTTTGCGACCGCGCGGAGGTCGAAGTGGTCTGCATCAACGACCTCTTCGAGAACGAGCACTTGGCCTATCTGCTCGAATTCGACTCCGTGATGGGGCCGTTCGGCCGCAAAGTCGCCTTCGACGAGGACTCGATGACCGTCGACGGGCATTCGATTCGGATGACGGCGGAGCGCGATCCGGCGAAGATCCCCTGGGGGGATCTCGGTGTCGACGTGGTCATCGAGTCGACCGGAGTGTTCCGCAGCCGCGAGAAGCTCGAGCGTCACCTTGCCGGCGGAGCGAAGAAGGTGATCCTTACCGTTCCCGCCAAGGACGAGATCGACAGGATGGTCGTCATCGGCGTGAATGAGGGCGGCCTCCTGGCGACCGACCGGATCGTTTCGAACGCCTCGTGCACGACGAACTGCCTGGCGCCGATCGCGCGCATCCTCGACGAGGCCTTCGGCATTGAAGAGGGTTTCGTGTCGACCGTGCACGCCTACACCAACGACCAGCGGCTGGCCGACGTGGCGCACGACGACCTGCGCCGCAGTCGCGCAGCCGCCTTGAACATCATTCCGACCTCGACCGGCGCGGCGCGTGCCGTCGGCAAGGTGCTGCCGCGACTCGAGGGGAAGCTCGATGGAGTGGCCCTGCGGGTGCCTGTGCCCGACGGCTCGCTGATCGACTTCAGCTGTCGTCTCGCGAAACGGCCGAGCGCTGGCGAGATCAACGCCGCCGTGTCGCGCGCGGCGGCGGGCGACCTCCGCAGCATCGTCGAATACAGCACCCGGCCGCTGGTGTCGACCGACATCATCGGCAATTCGCATTCGTCGATTTTCGACGCCCTTTCGACCCAGGCCATCGGCGACGGATTCGCCCGCGTCGTGGCCTGGTACGACAATGAGTGGGGTTACTCGCAGCGGGTCGTCGACCTGCTCTTCCTGCTTTCCCGATTCGGAGAGCAGCCGGTGAGGAGAGAATCGTGACGCGGATCGGAGTCTTCGGCTGGGGAGTCGTCGCACCGCGCTCGAAGAACATCGAGGCCTTCGAGCGCCACCTGGCGTCGCAGGAGAGCTGGCTGACGCCTTTCGACGGCTTCGGCCCCTCCAACTTCCTCGTCGGTCAGCCGGACTTCGACTTCAACGACTACAAGCCCTGGGTCGACGCGCGCTTCCCGCCGAGCCGGGTCTCGCAGCTCACCGAGAAGATGGATCTGCCGACGCTCTTCGCCGTCGGGGCGTTCATCCAGGCCCTCGGACAGAACCCCGGTATCGAACAGGTGCTCCGCGAGCTCGGCGCCGAAGCGCACGTCTATGTCGGCACCGGTCTGGGCGCTCTCGGGACGATCGAGAAGGTCTCGCTGCAGCTGCATCGGGCGCAGCGCCGATGGGACCGCTTCTGGGCCGCGCCGGAGCGCAGCGAGCCCCTGCGCCGCTTTCTCGCCGGCGGCGGGCCGCCTCAAGGCACGGAGCCGCCAGTCGATCCGGCGAGCCTCCCCGATGAGGATCGCGAAGAAGTGGAAGAGCAGTGGTGGCACTATTGGGCCGGCCACTCGCAGGAGCTGCGCAAGTTCCTCGCGGAGATGCGCGAGATCGAATCGCTCGCCGTGCAGGGCACGGTCGAGACCGGCAAGCTCGGGCTCATCAAGGAGAAGCAGCGGCGCATCCAGCGCCTGCTGAAGGCCTGGGCCTGTCCGGCGCCGCCGTGGCGCGAAGTGCCGGCGACTCTGCTGTGGAATATCCACAACGCGCCAGCGGCGCAGATCTCGATGATGGGCAGGATCACCGGCCTGACGTTTGCGCCGGTGGCCGCCTGCGCGACGTTCGGGGTGACCCTGAAGCTCGCCATGGATGCCATCCACCGCGGCGAAGCCAAGGCCGTGGTGATCGGCGCGACCGATCCGCCACCGCTGCGGTTGATGGTCGGCGCCTTCCACAATGCGCGGGTGGGCGCGGCCGACGGTTCGGTGTCCAAACCGATGACCGGGCTGCGCGGCACGCACGCCGGCGGCGGCGCGGCGATCTGGATCGTCGGCGACCTCGAATACATGCGCGCCAAGGGCTTCCATCCGATCGGCATGGAGCCACTCGCGGTCGGAGTTTCGTCGGACGCCGAGCACATCATCACCCCGTCGAAGACCGGGCCGACGGCGGCAATCCTGCAGGCGCTTGCGATCTCGGGCGTCGCGCCGGAAGAGATCGGCTCGTGGGATCTGCACGCTACGGCGACGCCCGGGGACTTTCTGGAGGTCGAGAACATGCGTAGCGTCCTGCACGAGAACGTGCTGGTCACGGCGCGCAAGGGGACCTTCGGCCACGGCATGGGCGCGAGCGGCGGCTGGGAGCTCACCGCCCAGTACCTGGGTTACCAGCGGGGAGTGATCTTTCCGACGCCGCTGGCCCGCACCGAGCTCAATCCGGAGATTGCTCGCGTCCACGAGCGTTTCGCCTTCAACGAGGGCTGCCCGGTTCCTCCGGGAGCTGCCGGCAAACTTTCGATGGGTGTCGGCGGCATCAACGCCTGTGTGATCTCGAAACCGCTCGCGGACTGAATCGGCAGCCCTGGCGCGAGCCGCCCGACCCGGCCTCTTTCGCCTTCGACCCGAGCCCCGCGAGTTCCCCGAATCCCCTCCATCCAATGCCACGCCGCCAGGCACTCTCCCCGGACCTCTTGCGCCGGCTGGCGGTGGCGCTCGGCCTGCTCGTCTCCGTCGTCATGGTCGCCCGGTCGCAGGCCGGCGGCGACCAACTGAACCTGCTGGCGCGCGGCTGGCTGCTCGCCGAGCGCGGCGAGCTCATTCCCTACGGCAATCCACTCTCCTCCGGCGGCGACGGGCCGGGAATCGCGACCACCCTGCTCGTCGGTGCGCCGCTCTTCGCCTGGTCGGACCACCGCGCGCCGGTGGTCCTCCTCTGGCTCTTGCATCTCGCGGCCTGGGCGCTGCTCGATGGTCGGCTGCGCGCGGTTCTCACCCCCTGGGAGCGGGCTGCCTTCGCCGTCGTCTACTGGCTGAATCCGTGGCGGCTCGAGGCTTCGGCCTTCCTGTGGAATCCGAACTTCCTCTACTTCGCCGGTGCGCTGCACCTGGCCACGGCGTTCGACCAGCGCGAGCGGCCCCGGTTCGGGGCCTCCTTCCTGCACCTCTCGGCGCTCGGGGTGGGCGCGCAACTCCACCCGGCGATGCTGCTGCTCATCGTCGCCTCGCTCCTGCTCTGGCAGCGCGGGGTGGTGAAAGTGCACTGGGGGGGCGTCGCAGCCGGCGTCTTTGTCATTCTCCTCATGCTCGTCCCCTGGTGGCGGGCGGTGGCGGCGGAGCCGGCGCTCGTCGCTGCTGGCGAGGGCTTCCCCTTCCGCGGCCTGATCTGGTTCCAGCCCCTGCTCAAGGGGCTCTCCTACTGGTTGCGCTACCCCTCGCTGCTGATCAACAAGCAGAGCGCGATTTTCGATTTCACCGCGCTGCTCGGCGCCGGCGCAGATCGAGTCCTGACGCCGCTCGCCAAGGGTCTGGTCGGCATCGCCGGCGTGACGACGATGTTCGCCGTGTTGGTGGCGAACATCGACTTCTTCCGGCGCCGTTTCGCCGCCGGCGTGCGCTCGGCGTTCGCCCGTCCGCCGCGCGCGACCGGCTCCGATCCCCGCCGCTTCGTCGAGGATTACGCCTTCTGGTGCTTCGTCGCGGCGGTGGTGGTCTTCGCGGCGGCGCCGACGACGCCGCAGAGCTGGCAGTCGGTGCCGTTCTTCCAGGCGGCGGTCGTGCCGGTCGTCTTCTGGCTCGGGCGCAAGCTCGACGCCCCCGCCCACGGGTCCGCCGCGCGGCGCTGCCTCGTCGCCGCGGCTGCGGCGGCGTTGGCCGTCCATCTCGCGCTCGCCGCCGGCGGTCCCAACTTCCGCTGCGGCGGCCGCGGGGGCGTCGCCTTTCCGTTGCGCGCCACGTCGGCGATGTTCGACGACCTCGGCCTGCAGCGCACCTGCCCCTGGCCGCTCGACGTGCCGAACGCGTGGTGGCCCGACGTGCTGCCGGAGGAGTAGGGCGCGGTGGCGGATCGTCCGCCCTAAGGACAGGTCAGGACGTCGTCGTCATCGAGGACGGGCTCGGCTGGGGCGAGGTAGACGACCCGTTCGGGTCCGGAAAGGTGGCCGAGGGCGCGCAAGGTGGCGGCGGAAAATTGGCTGCGGTGAAGCCGCATGGTGGCCGCCGTGAAGCCCCAGGTTCTGGGAGTCCCCGGAACCCCGGAGATCTCGTCGCTGCCGGCGTAGCCAAAGGTACCTGCCCGCGCGGAGGCCGCCGGAGAGTAGCGGATGACCGCCGGGTCCGCGCTCACCTGCACGCTGGTCTCGAGGAGGAATGTCGCCGGCATCTGGGCCAGCCGGGAGCGTGCCTCGAGGACGATCTCGGCCGCGGCGCGGTGGTCGCCGTGGCAGGTGGCGCCATGGCGGGGATCGAAAGTGAGAATCAGATCGGGCGCCCGATCCTGCAGGAAAGCCGTCAGCCGCTGGATCAGGGCTTCATGCCCTCCCGAAGCGGCATTCCAGCCGGCGAGGTGGCCGCCGTCGGGCAGCGTCCAGAGGGTGAGCCCGGCGCCAAGGAGGGCCGCCGCTTGTTGCATCTCCTGGCTGCGCACGGTGGCGAGATCCGGCAGGCAGCCCTCCGGGCGGAGGCAAACGCCCGCCTCGCCGCGCGTCAACACCAGGAAGTGACAGTCGAGCTGTTCGAGAAGGCAGAGCTTGCCGAGAACCGGCGCCACCAGGATCTCGTCGTCCGGATGAGCGCCCACCCAGAGCAGGGAGCGCACCCCGGGAAAAAGCGGCGGCGAGGCCGGGGTCGGCAGCGGATCGAGAATCCCCGGGGTGAGCGTGAGCAGGTGAAGCACCAGGAGAGCAGGCAGGGAAATCATCGCTAGAGGAGTCTACGTCCGCCGCAGCTCCGGCGTCGGTGCCGCAGTCTCGATCATCCGGCTGGCGATCTCTTTGACCAGCTTCGCGGCCACCCGGGCCGTCGCGCCGCCGAGGTCACAGCGTGGGTTGTATTCGACGACATCGGCGCCGACGAACGGCCCGGGGAGTCCTTGGATGAGGTGGATCACTTCGCGCGTCGAGAGGCCTCCAGGCTCCTGGTGCGAGACTCCGGGCGCGAAGGCGGGGTCGATGCCGTCGAGGTCGAGCGACAGGTAGAGCGGTCCGGCGAGCGCCGGACGCACTCCTTCAGTCCAGGCGCGCATGTCGATGACTTCGACTCCGAAGCGGTCGGCCTGGGCGCGCTGGTGGGCGCTCATCTTGCGGATGCCGACCTGGACCAGCCGCGCGATCCGCCCCTCGCCCACCTCATCGAGAATACGCGCGAACGGGCAGGCGTGCGAGAAACGGTCGCCCTCGAAAATATCGTTGAGATCGGGATGGGCGTCGATGTGCAGCAGCGTCAATCCGGGGAAGCGCGGGCCGACGGCGCGCAGTACCGGATAGGTCACCGAGTGGTCGCCGCCGAGCGCGATCACCCTGCCGCCGGCCACGTAGACCGCCGATACGCCGGCCTCGATCCGCTCGCGCGCTTCGCCAGTCGCCGGCAGGTCGAGGTCGCCGGCGTCGGCCAGCGCTCCCGGCGCGGAGATGTCGACCAGGGATTCGCTCCACGGGTTGGTCGCCTCCGACCAGAGCTGCTCCCGGATGAGCGGCGGGGCAGCGGCCGGCCCGCGCAGGAACGACGAGCTGGCGTCGTAGGGGAGGCCGAGGAGGGTCGGGGTCGGACTCATGCGGGTACCTCGCTTTTTTCTCTCGCCTCGACCGCGGCGAGCTCCGGGCGTTTCGCCTGCCGGCGATCGCCGGAGGAGCGACCCAGGGAGTGCCGCAAGAGCCAGGGCAGAAGGTAGTCCTTCCCCCACACCACCTCGTCGCGCAGCCGGCGACCCGCCGAGCGCGGGGTGGCCGGCGGCAGCGGCAATCGCCAGTCCTCGTCGGCGCCCGGAATCTCGAGGGCGTGGGCGAGCGCGGCGGCGATGCGGGCGTGCCCTGGCGAATTGGCATGCAGGCGATCGGGGCTCCAGAGGCGCGGATCGGAAGCGACTGGGTGGAGGGCGAAGTCGACGAGGAGCGCGTCGGTGCGCGCGGCGGCAGAGCGGATCGCCGCGTTGAGCGCGTCGAGGCGCGGCGTGAGGCGGCGGGCGAGCGGCATCACCGGCACGAGGTCGGGCATGGTGAAGGTGAGCAAGGTCGCGCCGGTGGCGCGGACGGCAACCATCATCGCTTCGAGGTCGACCGCGACTGCGTGCAGGTCGAAGCTCCGCGACACCATGTCGTTGGTGCCGGAGAACAGGGTCACGAGATCGGGGCGCAGGGCGAGCGCGCGCTCCAGTTGCTGCTCGCGGATCTCGCGCGTCTTCTTGCCGCGCACGCCGAGATTCGCGTAGAGAAGACCGCCCCGATCGGCCTGGGCGCGGGCGATCTGCTCGGCCAGCCGGTTCGCCCAGCCGCGAAAAGTCCCATCACCCGCCGGATCGTCGAGCCCCTCGGTCGAGCTGTCGCCGATCGCCACGTAACGCTCGAAGCGGCGCGCGGGGGGGCGTCCTGCCGGGGGTGTTCTTGCGCTGTCAACCATCAACTGCCGCACCGCTGGCCCTTGCGACGAGGTCGAGCGCCACGGCCTCCGCGACCTGGATGCCGTCGATGGCGGCGGAGAGGATGCCGCCGGCGTAGCCGGCGCCTTCGCCGGCGGGGTAGAGGCCGGGGGTGCTGACGCTCTGCAGGCTGACGTCGTCGCGGCGGATCGAGATCGGCGAGGAGGTGCGGGTCTCGACACCGGTCAGCAGGGCGTCGGCCATCGCGAAGCCGGGGATCTTCTTGTCGAAGACCGGGATCGCCTCGCGGATCGCCGCGATCGCCCAGTCGGGGAGGCAGGTCGAGAGGTCGGTCGGCGTAACACCCGGCGTGTACGAAGGCAAGACGCTGCCGAGCGCGGTCGAGGGCCGTCCGGCGAGGAAGTCGCCGACGCGCTGCGCCGGCGCGTCGTAGTTTTCACCGCCAGCCTCGAAGGCCCGCTTCTCCCAGAACCGCTGGAACTCGATCCCGGCGAGCGGGCCCTGGGGGTAGTCAGCCGGCGTGATGCCGACGACGATGCCGGCGTTGGCGTTCCTCTCGTTGCGATCGTACTGGCTCATGCCGTTGGTCACCACCTGGCCGGGCTCCGAGGCCGCGGCGACCACCGTGCCGCCCGGGCACATGCAGAAGCTGTAGACCGTGCGGCCGTTGGTGCAATGGTGCACGAGCTTGTAGTCGGCGGCGCCGAGGACCGGGTTGCCTGCCTGCGCGCCGAATCGACAGCCGTCGATGAGGCTCTGAGGGTGTTCGATGCGCAAACCGATCGAGAACGGTTTCGGCTCGATGGTGACCCCCTGGTCGAGCAGCGTGCGGAAGGTGTCGCGGGCGCTGTGGCCGACCGCCAACACGACCTGGTCGGCGCAGATCTCCTCGCCGACACCGGCACCGGTACCGTCACCGAGCTTCACGCCGCGCACCCGGCCGTCCTCGAGCAGCAGACGGTCGACACGGGCCTGGAAGCGGATCTCGCCACCCAGGCCCTCGATCGTCGCGCGCAGGTGCTCGACCACCTTGACGAGCTTGAATGTGCCGATATGCGGCCGGTGGATCCACAGGATCTCCTCCGGCGCGCCGGCCGCCACGAGCTCGGTGAGGACCTTGCGCCCGAGGTGGCGCGGATCGCGCACCTGGCTGTAGAGCTTGCCGTCGGAGAAGGTGCCGGCGCCGCCTTCGCCGAACTGCACGTTCGACTCCGGGTCGAGCACCCCCTTGCGCCAGAATCCGAAGGTGTCGACGGTGCGCTCGCGGACCCGCTTGCCGCGCTCGAGGACGATCGGGCGCAAGCCCATCTGGGCGAGCGTCAGCGCGGCGAAGAGACCGCAGGGCCCGGTGCCGATGACCACCGGGCGCAGTCCGGTTGCGCCAGGCGGCGCCTGGGCGACGAAGCGATAGGTGGAGTCGGGCGTCGGCAGAACGTGCCTGTCGCCGGCGAAGCGCCGGAGCAGCTCCTCCTCGCGGGCGATTCCAGCGAGCGCGATATCGAGGGTGTAGACCAGGCGGATCGCTATGCGATGGCGGGCGTCGACGCTGCGCTTGAAGGTGGTGAAAGTCAGGGGCTCGACTGGAGTGAGCTCGAGCCGCCGACGGAGCGCGGCCTCGAGGTCGGCGCCCGAAGAGTCGAGCGGCAGGGCGAGGTCGGTCAATCGGAGCATTTGGGGATCATCGGCGGATCATGGGCGGCTAGGGCCGGCGCAGGGGCGAAGCTCCGTCGTCGGGATGGGGCTCAGCCACGCGCCAGGAGGCTGGCGGCCAGGGCGAGCGCAGCGGGCAGGGCCTGGATCCAGAGGATCTTCTTGCTCGTGGTCGCCGCGCCGAAGGCACCGGCCACTAGGACGCAGGCGAGGAAGAAGATCCGCATCTCGAAGCCGGCCTCGCCGCGCCAGAGAGCCCAGCCGAGCCCGGCGGCGAGGAATCCGTTGTAGAGACCCTGGTTGGCGGCGAGCCTGCGGGTCGCCTTCGCCATTTCGGCGGAGAGGCCGAAGGCGCGCCGGCCGGCGGGACTCTCCCAGAGGAACATCTCGAGCACCAGGAAGTAGACGTGGAGCAAGGCGACGGCGGCGGTGAGCACGATGGCAGTCAGAGTCATGAGGACCGGATTCTAGCCCCATGAGCCGTCGGCTCAGCCGTTGTCCTCATCTTCGCCGGAGTCGTTCTGGCTGGGAACGGGGTCCTTCACCAGAGGTCCAACACCAGAACGCGGGCCTCGAGCGGTCCGTTCCAGACCGGGATGCGCCGCGTCGGCTTGAGGCCGAGAAGCTTGCCCTGGGTCGAGCCACCGGCGAAGATCACCGCCTTCCAGCCGCGGTACTTCTTCTTCAGGGTGTCGCCGAGCTCCTTCCACAGCTCGGGCGAGTCAAGCAGGCGCTCACCGTGCGGCGGATTCGCGACCACCAGGCCGGGACCGGCCGGAGGGTCGAAAGCGAAGGCGTCAGCGAGGACGAGATCGGTCTGCCCCAGGAGACCGGCCGCGGCGAGGTTGCGCTGCGAGGCGACGATCGCCTCGCGCGCCAGGTCGACGCCGATCATCTTCACCTCCCGGTCGGGCGCCGGGATCGGTTCGTCGCGGATCGCCCGCCAGAGCTCGCGGTCGAAGCCCGGCAGGCGCTCGAACGCCCAGAGATTGCGCAGACGATTCGGCGCGAGGCCCCGCGCGATGGCGCCCGCCTCGGCGAGAAAGGTTCCCGAGCCGCACATCAGATCGACGACCGGGCCGCGTCCGTTCCAGCCGGAGGCGAGGAGGGCCGCCGCCGCGAGCTGCTCGCGCAGCGGCGCCGCAGTCGAGCTCACGCGGTAACCGCGCCGGTCGAGCGGCTCGCCCGACGTGTCGAGGAGGAGCGTCGCGCGGTCGCGGAAGAGGCGCAGGCGGAGCGCGACGTCGGGGCTCGAGCGCTCGATGTCGGAGCGCGCCTGGAAGCGCTCGCGCTGCGCGTCGACGATGCCGTCCTTGGCCTTCATCGCGATCCATCGCGTGTCGCGGATCTGCGAATGCGAGGATGTCGCCTGGATGGAGAAGGTGCGGTCGGGCGAGAAGAGCTCGGCGAGTGGCAACGTCGCTCCGCCGTCACGCTTCCCGTAGGCATCGGGTGCCGTCTCGACGAGGGCGCGCGCGCCGGCGTAGAGCTGGTCGTTGTCCGCCGCGGGCCAGCTCGCGAGCTCGACGAGCACCCGGTTGGCGGTGCGCAGGCGCCAGTTCGCCCGCAGGCCGTCGGCGAACGATCCCGTGAAAGCGACCCCACCGGTCTCCCGGGAGCCCGCCCCCCGTCGGAGATCGACGAGCTCGTCCAGCTCGCGCTCGAGTAGCTCTTCGAGCCCGCGGCCGCAGGTGGCAATCCAGCGCATTCCTTTCTCAGCCTGATCTCAATCGGATCTCGACTTGATCTCGGTCCGGTCGGAGCGCTCGCCGAGCGCGAGGCGGCGGTAGCCGCGATTCCAGTAGAGCAGCGGTGCGCCCTCCGGGCGGGGTACCGCGCTCGCCTGAACGGCGCCGATGTAGATCGTATGGGTGCCGGCCGCATGGCGGGAGTCGATCGTGCAGTCGAGCCAGGCGACGGCGTCCACGAGCACCGGCGCTCCGGTAGCGGCGGTGGTCCAGCGTCCGGCGGCGAAGCGCTCCTTGTCCGGTTCCCAGGCGAAGCGGTCGGAGAGCGCCTGGTCGGCCTCGCTGAGGATGTTCACGGCGAACACCGCTCCCGGGAGCTCGAGGAGCTGGTGGGCGCGATGCTTGTGGTCGATGATGACCGCGATGAGCGGCGGGTCCGGCGAGACGGAGACGAAAGCCGAGACCGTCAGGCCGTGGATCTCCCCACCCGACTTCAGGGTCACGAGCGTGACTCCGGCCGGGAAGTGGCGCAGGGCGTCGCGGAAGGCATCGGCGGAGACGGTCATGGCGGAAAAGGGAGAGTTTGCTCGAACCTTGCCCGGGAGTTTATCCTCGTTTGTCAGGAGACACCGTGAGCGATACGACGACGCGCGGCATCCGCATCGAGGTCGAGAGCGAGTACGAGCCCGACCGGAGCTCGCCTTTCGAAAGCTACTTCTTCTTTTCCTACCATGTCCGGATCTCGAACCTCGGCGAGGAAACGGCGCAACTGCTCTCCCGGGTCTGGATCATCACCGATTCGGACGGCGAGGTGCAGACCGTCGAGGGCCCCGGGGTGGTCGGCGAGACTCCGGTTCTCGCGCCTGGCGATTCCTTCGAGTACACCAGCTTCTGCCCGTTGAAGACCGCGGTTGGCGCGATGCAGGGACACTATGAGATGCGGGTCGCCGCGACGGGTGAGACCTTCGAGGCGGAGATCGCGCCTTTCACGCTCGCCGTCCCAGGGTCGGTGAATTGACGTCGCTGGCGCCGGCGGACCGGCGCGGAGCCCGGAACGCGGTTTGCTGCGCGCGCTGATCCGGCGGCTGGTGCCGGGGCCGGTTCGCGCCACCCTGCGGCGCACGGTCGCCGATGCACGCTTTCGCCGCCAGGACTTTGCGACCGACCTGCGCGAGCGTTTCTCTGCCCCCACCGGTATCCCGCTCCCGCCGGCGGGGCTGCGGCATCGTGTCGGACCGAACAGCTCGCGGGCCGAGTTTCTGCACGTCGGGGAGCTCTGCGCCGAGGACCTGCTCAAGGTCTACCGGGGGCTCGGGCGCCAGCCGGAAGCAGATCGCGACTGGCTCGATTTCGGCTGCGGTTGTGGCCGCGTGGCGCGCCATCTGATCGGGCAGGGGGCGCAAGCCCGTTGCGGGCCGGGTGGGCTCGTCTACACCGGGGTCGATGTCGATCGCCGCCAGATCGCCTGGGCGGCGCGCCATCTGCCCGGACGATTCGAGGTCATTCCGGCCGTGCCACCGACCGCTCTCGCGAGCGAATCCTTCGACGTCATCTTCACGATCTCCGTCTTCACGCATCTCGACGAGACGGCACAGGAGGCCTGGCTCGTCGAGCTCACGCGCCTCTTGCGCCCGGGTGGACTGCTGCTCGCGACGACGCACGCGCCGGAGATCGCCCGCACCAGCCCCGGAGTGACGGCGGAAGAGCTCGCGCGCCTCGAGCAGCGGGGCTTCCTCTTCCGGCCGAGCGTCGGACCGTTCAACGAGCAGTCGGCCTTCCACTCCGAGGCCTATCTGCAGAGCCAATGGTCGCGCCATCTCGACGGCCGCGGCCACTTCCCCTTCGCCCTCGGCCGCTTTCAGGACATTTCGGCCTGGGAGAAGGCCGGCCCGGCGTAGAGCTGGACGCTTCGGAGCCGGCGGGAGGGGCATGCCTTGGTAGCGGCCGCAATCGGCGCACTGGCGATCGGTCTGGCGCTCGGATTTCTGGGCTCGGGGGGCTCGATTCTCGCCGTACCGGTCCTGATCTATCTGCTGGGGCAGGAAGAAAAGGCCGCGATTGCTGGCTCCCTTGCTGTGGTCGGGGCGGTGGCTGCGGCGGGAGCCATCGACGCCGCCCGGCGCGGGGCGATCGCCTGGCGCGCCGTGGCGCTGTTCGGCGGCGCCGGGTTCATCGGCAGTTCCCTGGGGGCTCTGCTCGGTGCTCGTTCCACCGCAGCGGTCCAGCTGACGCTGTTCGGTGGCGTCTTGATCGCCGCAGCGGCGGCGATGGCCTTCCGACGCGCTGCCGATCCGGCCGACGCCGGTGCCCACCCGGTCCTCCGGCGGTCCGCCTCCAAGATGGTGCTGGAAGGCCTCCTCGTTGGCTCCCTGACTGGCTACGTCGGGGTCGGAGGCGGATTCCTGATCGTCCCGGCGTTGACGCTCCTGGGGGGTCTGCCGATGTACCTCGCCACCGGCACCAGCCTGGCGGTGATCGCTGCCAACGCCGGGAGCGGCTTCGCCTGGCACCTCGTCCTGCGCCCGCAACTCGCCGGAATGCTCGACTGGCCGGTACTCGGCGCGATCGCCCTGGTCGGCATTGCGGGGAGCCTGGCCGGCCGTCGCCTCGCGCGCCGTTTCGATGACCGCGCGCTGCGTCGGGCGTTTGCCGTGGCGCTCGTCCTGCTGGCGCTCTTCGTCCTGCGCGACGCGCTGCCGAAGCTCCTCGCCGCCCTGGCGCGAAGCTGACGCGCTCAGCGTCGGGCGACGTGCCGGGCGACGTGCCAGCCTTGGGTGCGGCGGTTTCCGGCGGCGTCGCTGACCTCGGCTTCGAGCAGCATGCGCCCCGGCCGATAGGGCGAGGGAACGATGCGTAGCGCGAGCTGCGCGGCGCTGCAGCCGACATCCCAGGCGCTGAGGCTCAACGCGGCCAGGCCCGCAGCAACCTCGTTGCCGGGACTTTCACCCAAAGAGATGGCGCTGCCGGTCGTGCGCAGGGTCAATACGGGCCGCGAAGGATCGAGCGCGAAGATCGCCGGAGCAGCCAGGGTGGCAGAGGTCGCGCAGGGGAGCGGCAACCAGCTTCCGCCGGCGTCTTCGGCCTCGAGGCCGGAGTCGCACGCGGCGACCGGTTCCGGTTCTTTCTTGCTTCGGGACTTCTTGCGCGATGCGGTCCCCGACGCTTGTTCCGTCGCCGCGGTCTGGCCGCTTGCGGTCGTCACCAGATCGACCCAGGGCGCGGCGGCGTCGAGCGTGAAAGCGATCGCCGGCGAGTCGGCGCTCCGCCCGCGCGCGTCGGTCACCCGCGCTGCGATTTCATGACTGCCGGCGAGAGGCAGAACGCGGTAGTCGTCCGCTCCGAGCTCCCGGCCATCGACCATGAGCTTCCAGGGCAGCTCGGCGCCGCGGCGGTCGACCGCACGCACGACCGGTTCGGGCAGCGCCGCCAGGCAGCTCCTCGCCGTCACCGGCTCGCCCGCAGGGGTCCGCAGGGTCAGGGTCGGCGCATCGGGTCGCACGACGTCGACCGCCTGGACCCGGATCGCAGGGCTGGGGAAGCCGTCGAGGCCGGAGGCGGCGACCGCCGTGACGCGCCAGAAGAGCTCGCCGGCGGGGAGACCGCGTTCGACGTCGAGCTGCAGGGAGCCCGCCGTGAAAGTGGTCGCACGGGCTACGCTCGCGCCGCAGGCCGGATCGCGGCAGACTTCGACGATGTAGTGGTCGGCGCCGGGCACCGGACTCCACGAGAACTGCGGCGCCGCCTGCTCGATCTCAGCGCCTTCGGCCGGACGCCGATCGGACGGCGCCGGAAGCAGCGCCTCGACCGCTCCCGGCTTCGCCTTCGGCGCCACGCTCGTGCCGCTGCCGGCGGGAACTTCGAGGCTCTCGCCGGCCGCCGAGACCGTGCTCTTGCCGGAAAAGACCATGAACTGGGCGAGATCGTCGGTGCCGCGGCGGGAGCGGGTCGAGATCGGCTGCCCGGCCACCGGAGTGGCGAGAGAGCGCGCGCCGGCGACGACGACCTCGATCGCGTCCTGGCTCCTGCCGGCCCGCCCGGTCGCGCTGCCGGGAGCGGTCTGCCGGACCGAATCGGCTGGCGCGCTCTCGACGTCGATCTGTCCGAGCTGGATCTCGATCTCCTTCTTCGGCAGTGGCGCTGAGGCCGCCGTCTGCCGCCGGATGAAGACCAGGGAGTCCTCGGAAAGCGTCACCGTGGTGCCGTCGTCGAAGCGCAGGCGAGCCGAGGCCGCCTTCGCGGTGCGCAGGGCGTCGCGCTCGAGCAGGACGTCGCCTTCGCTTGCCGGTCGCCACGGCACGGGGGCCGGCAGCTCCCGCACGTCGCGTGCGACCGCCATGATCTGCGCCGACAGTCTGGCGGTCGGGCGTTCGAGGAAGATGCGCAGACGCTGGCCGGGAAAGAGCAGGTCGGGGTCGCGGACGAACGGATTGAGCTGGTGCAGGTCGCGCCAATGCTCGTTCGAGCCGAGAAAGCGCTCGGCCAGACCTTCCAGCGTGTCGCCGGGTCGCACGACGTGCCAGCCGCTCTCCCAGGCCGATCGATCGACCGATGCCCCGGCCCCCGGCGGCGGCGCCGCGGAGGTCGTTCCCGGCGCCGTCAGCGTGAGCGCTAGGGTCGCGCAGGCGGAGAGGGCGGTGCGACGGGTTCTCCTGCGAGCTGCGTGAGCAGAGCACTTCATGGCTTCATCCCCCTGGGACCGGCGCCCGGCGAGCGGCCCTTGGCGCGTCGGCAATTCTCTGTCTGCGGGCATTGTAGCGCCGGACTCGGTGTCGAATCTCAACTGCGGAATCTCAGCTGCGGAATCTCAGCTGCGCCGCGGGTACTTGGCGTCCACGTAGTCGTCGATGATCCGGATGAAGCGTTCGGCGAGCTCGGAATAGGTGCCCTGAAGCGTGGCGAATTTCTCGCCGTCGATGAAGACCGGGCAGGTCGGCGTCTCGCCGGTGCCTGGAAGCGAGATGCCGATGTTCGCCGCTTTCGACTCCCCGGGGCCGTTGACCACACAGCCCATCACCGCCAGCTTGAGCTCCTCGACCCCCTCATAGCGGAGTTTCCACTCGGGCATGCGCTCGCGGACATGCCCTTGCACGCGCTCGGCGAGCTCCTGGAAGGTGGTCGACGTGGTGCGCCCGCAGCCCGGACAGGCGGTGACCGAGGGCGAAAACGACCGTAGTCCCAACGACTGCAGGATCTCGCAGGCGGCGTAGACCTCGTCGCGCCGGTCGCCCGCGGGACGCGGAGTGAGCGAGACGCGGATCGTGTCGCCGATCCCTTCCGCGAGCAGCACACCGATCGCAGTGGCCGACCAGACGAGGCCCTTGATTCCCATCCCTGCCTCGGTCAGGCCGAGGTGGAGCGGCTGGCGGGTCCGCCGCGCGAGCTCGCGATAGACGGCGATGAGGTCCGGGGGGCTCGAGACCTTGCAGGAGATGATGATCTGGCTTTCGCTGAGCCCGCACTCCATGGCCAGCTCGGTCGACTGCAGCGCCGACAGCACCATGCACTCGTTGAGAATCTCCCCGGAAGACAACCCGAGATCGAGGTCGGTGTTCTCCTGCATCCTGGCCATCACCAGCTCCTGGTTCAGGGAGCCGCCGTTGACGCCGATGCGCACGGGCTTGCCGCGCTCGGCGGCGATTCTGACGATGGTCGCGAACTGCTCGTCGCGCTTTCTGCCGTAGCCGACGTTGCCCGGATTGATGCGGTACTTGTCGAGCGCTGCGGCGCACTCCGGAAACTGGGTGAGGAGAAGGTGCCCGTTGTAGTGGAAATCGCCGATCAACGGGACTTCGCAGCCGGAATCGACAAGGCGGCGCTTGATCTCGGGAACGGCGGCCGCGGCTTCGGCGAGATTCACCGTGATCCGCACCATTTCGGAACCGGCCTCGGCGAGCGCCAGGCACTGCTCGAAAGTCCCTCGCGCATCGGCGGTATCGGTGTTGGCCATCGACTGCACGACGATCGGCGCGCCGCCGCCGACCGTCACGCGGCCGACCGGTACCTCCAGGGTGGAGCTCCTGCGGATCATCGACATTCGCTTTCCTCAGGTCCTCTGCGGTTTCGGCTGGCTGGTGCTCTTCACCGGCTCGATGCCGGCGGAGAGGAGCGGAAGATACTGCTCTTCCTCCTGCGCGAAGTGGAGCCGCAGGATGGCGTGCGATCCGTAGAGTATGCGCCTCAGATCGGTCTTGTCCTCCGGCGACAGCGGCCCGGGCGGCAGCTCGTCGAGCAGCCGCCCGAACAGGCGGGCCTGGTGCGCGATTTCGAGATGAGCGCGGCTCATCGTTCCGGTGGGATCGTCACCGCCGAGAAGGCTCGCGACCAGCGGATAGACCGTGGCGTCTTCCTGGCGCTCGTGTGGGATCAGATCGTGGTCCAGGAAGCTGCGCAGCTCCTCGAGCGCGGCGCGCAGCGCGTCCGGCGGCAACTTGTCCAGCTGATCGGCGACGGTGCGCAGCGTTTCCACCCTGGGCAGGAGCGACGCGTGCTCCTCGCGAAAGCGCTCGCCGAGGGTGTGGCTGCCGTCGGGGGCCGGGCGCGGGCGGCGTTCACCGGAGAGCGCCCGCAGCGCATTGAGGATGACCGCGACATCGATGGCTTCCTGCAGCAGCGCGCCGGCTACTGGAGTCAGGTGGCCGGCGGCGGCGAAGAGCATCGCCGCGAGCGACAATCCCATGCCGACGACCACGCTCTGGAGCGCGATGCTTCGCGAGCGCCGAGCGATCTCCATCGCTTCGGCGAGGCGTCCGAGATGGTCGACGGTCAGCACGACGTCGGCCGCCTGCGCCGAAGCGGTCGCGCCGCGGGCTCCCATGGCGACGCCGACGTTCGCCGCGGCGAGCGCGGGAGCGTCGTTCAGGCCGTCACCGACCATCACGGTCGTGCCGCGCCCGGACTCGGCCCGCACAGCATCGACTTTTTCGGAAGGGGAGCGCTCGGCGAGGACGAGGTCGGCGCCGACACCGAAGCCAACCGTCTCCGCCACCTCCGGGTGATCGCCGGTGATCATCACGACGCGCCGGATTCCAGAACGGCGCAGGGCGCGGATGGTCGTGCGCGCGTCCGGGCGGATCGGATCGTGGAGCACGAGGGTTGCGGCGGTCTCGTCCTCGATCGCCACCCAAACGCTGGACGTGCCCTCGAGGGCCGTGCTGCGCCGGACCTGGCGCATCGCCGGGGTGAGCGGGCGATCCTTCCCGACCCAGGCAAGTTTGCCCAGTGAGACGCGCAAGCCGTCGACCTCGCCCTCGATCCCCTCGCCGTGATGCTCGAGCACGGCGGTCGGGAAGGAGAGCTTGAGCCCGCGCTGCCGCGCCGCGCCAACCAACGGCGCGGCAAAGACATGCGGCGAGACCTGGTCGAGCGAGGCGGCGAGGCGCAGAATTTCGTCGGCAAGGCGCTCGCCGAAGACGTGCACCTCGCGCAGGGCAGGTCGGCCGGTGGTCAGGGTGCCGGTCTTGTCGAGCAGCAGGACGGTGGCCCGTCCGAGCTCTTCGAGCGGCGCCCCCCCCTTGACGATGATGCCGCGCGAAGCGCAGCGTGACAGGCCCGCGACGATGGCCACCGGGGCGGCGAGGATCAGCGGACAGGGCGTCGCCACCACCAGCACGGCCAGTGCGCGGACCGGATCGCCGCTCCACCACCAGGCGAGCGCCGCGAGGACGAGCGTCAACGGCAGAAAGATCATGGCGTAACGGTCGGCGAGCCGCACGAAGGGCGCCTTCGACGACTGCGCCTCCTGCACCAGGCGGACGATGCCGGCGTAAGTGCTTTCTTCGGCGTTCGCCACCGCCCGAAGGTCGAACGGTCCACCGGCATTGACCACGCCGCTGCGTACCGGGTCACCGTCACCCCGGGTCACCGGCCGGGATTCGCCGGTCAGGGTCGATTCGTCGAGCACGGCGGAACCGTTGACGGCGAAGCCGTCGACCGGGACGATCTCGCCGGTCTTCACCAGCAGGAGGTCGCCGGGACGCACGTCCTGGATCTCGGGAGTCGTGAGCGCGCCGTCTTCGTAGCGATGCACCACCCGCGGCGCGTGGGCGAGCAGCGCATCGAGCTCGCGGCGCGCGCGCGCATCCGCGAACGCCTCGAGCGCGAGGCCGCCCGAGAGCATGAGAGCAATGATCGCGCCCGCCGCGTACTGACCGACAACGAGGGCCGCCGCCATGGCGAGCAGGGCGATGACGTCGACGCCGGGCTTGCCGCGGCGCAGGTCGCGTACCACCGAGAGGGTGAGCGGCACCAGCATCACGGCGGTCGTCGCCGCCCAGAGCATGTCGGCGGCGATGCCGAGCTCGAGCGCCCATGCCGCGGCGCCGGCGAGGATGCCGGTGAGTGTCAGGCCGACGAGCAGGCGATTCATGGCGGGTGGCGGACCGTGCGCCGGGGTCTCGCGGACTTTCCGCGGGACCTCATGCGCTCAGTCGTTGAGGACGAGGTTCTTCTCGACCCGGCGAAAGGAGCCGTCGGCGGCCGGCTCGAAAAGATGACAGAGCTTCATCTCCCCGCCATAGACGTGCAGCGTGACGGAAACCCGATCGGGGAGGGCGTTCGCCAGGGTGTGGTACTCGAACGGCGGGATCAGCGCCCCGGACGATCCGGCGAGGGCGTGGACGCGACCCCGCTGGGCGAAGCGGTAGGGGGTGTCCGGATCCGCAGTGGAGTCTGCGCCCGCTGCGTCCCCCGGCCTCTCGCTTGCGGGGGTGACGAGCTCGTACTGGACGACTGCCATCTCGCCCGCCACGACACCCTCGACGCACCAGATCCCGCCGTGGTCGTGCAGCGCGGTCCCCTGGCCGGGCCCCCAGGTCATGACGATCGCGTTGTAGCCCCGCGCGTCGTCGCGATGCAGCAGGCGCCGGGCGTAGCTGTGCGGCAGGGGTTCGAAGAACCGCTGTGGCAGCTGGATGCTCCCGGCCCGGATCAGGTCCGAGAGCGTGCGTTTGATCGCCGCCGTGGTGTGGTGTACGTCGCCGAGCTCGACCGCGCGGTCGAGCTGCTGGATGAGATCGGCGATTCCGGGTTGGCTGGAGAGGTCCACGCACCCTGAAGGGTATCAAATCCACGCCCGGGTTTGACCGTTTCTCGCGCTCCATCGTATCGTGCCACAGCACCTATTCGAGGGGGTTCCAGAGCATGCATTCATTCGGATTCGGAAGCGGACTCGGTCGCCGTTTCGGTCTGGTCGTGGTCGGGCTGGCGCTCTCTGCCGGCGCGGTCGGCGCCGCGGGAGAGTTCGATCTCCTCAAGTTCCGTTCGATCGGCCCGGCCATCGGCGGACGGGTCTCCCGGGTCGCCGGCGTCGCCGGCGATCCGCTCACTTTCTACGCCGCGACGTCGCAGAGCGGTGTCTGGAAGTCGGTCGATGGCGGCCACAAATGGAAGCCGGTTTTCGACGGGCAGCCGCTGCTCTCGACCGGGGCGATCGCCGTCGCACCCTCGGACCCGAACGTGATCTATGTCGGCACGGGCGAGGCCAACATCCGCGGCAACGTCCAGCCCGGCGACGGGATCTACAGGTCGACCGACGCCGGCAAGACCTGGAGTCATGTCCTCGACCAGGAGGGTCAGATCGGCAAGATCGTCGTGCACCCGCGCAACCCCGACATCGCCTTCGCTGCCCTCCTCGGGCATGCCTTCGGACCGAATCCGCAGCGTGGCGTTTACCGCACGCTCGACGGCGGGCGTAACTGGACCCAGGTGCTCGCTGTCGACGCCGACACGGGAGCCTCCGACATCGAGCTCGATCCGGGGAACCCGCGCATCCTCTTCGCCGGCCTCTGGCAGGCGCGCCGGTATCCCTGGGGGATGACCAGCGGTGGCGCCGGCAGCGGGCTGCATCGCTCGACTGACGGCGGCGAAACGTGGAGCCGGCTCACCGGCCACGGGCTGCCCGAGGGGATCTGGGGGAAGGTAGGGGTGGCGGTGGCGCCCTCGGATGGCAACCGCATCTATGCGCTCATCGAAGCGGAGAAGGGTGGCCTCTTCCGCTCCGACGACGGCGGCACGAACTGGCGGCTCGCCAACGGCCACAACGCGATTACCCAGCGCGCCTGGTACTACTCGACACTGACCATCGATCCGGTCAACCCCGAAGTCGTCTGGATTCCGCAGGTGGCGCTGCTGCGCACCATCGACGGGGGGCGCTCGATCCAATCGGTCGGCGGGATCCACCATGGCGACGTGCACGATCTGTGGATCGATCCGCGGGCGCCCGGGCGGGTGATCATCGGCAACGACGGCGGGGTCGATCTGTCGCTCGACGGCGGCAAGACCTGGTTCGCGCCACCGATGCCCTGGTCGCAGTTCTACAACGTCGATGTGGACGATCGGCTGCCCTACCATGTCGGCGGCACAGTGCAGGACGAGGGCACGGCGATGGGGCCTGCGGACAGCCTGCGCGCCGAAGGGATCGTGCTCGGCGACTGGAAGACGGCGGGCGGGGGCGAAGCGGGAGATTTCGTCTTCGACCGCGCGGAAAAGGGTGTCGTCTATGCCGGTGAATACGGCGGCATCATGACGCGGTGGGAGGAGGGGAGCGCGAACGAGCGCAACATCTCCTACTACCCGACCAACCCGTCCGGGCACGGCGCAGAAGACCTGCGCGTCCGCTTCCAGTGGACGGCGCCGCTCCTCGCTTCGCGCCGCGAGCCCGGCGTGATTTTCCACGGCTCGAACATCCTTCTGCGCTCGGCCGACGGCGGGCAGACCTGGAAGCAGGTCTCTCCCGACCTCACCCGCAACGACAAGGAGAAGCAGAAATGGTCGGGTGGACCGATCACCGGAGACAACACCGGGGTCGAGATCTACGACACCCTCTTCTCGCTCGCCGAGTCGACCCACGCCGAGGGCGAGCTCTGGGCCGGGACCGACGACGGACTGGTGCACATGACTCGGGACGGCGGCGCGACCTGGACGAATGTGACGCCGGCGGGAATGCCGGAGTGGGCGACGGTCGAGTCGATCGCCCTTTCCCGGGCGGTCGCCGGCACGGCCTGGATCGCCGTCGACGCGCATCGGCTCGACGATCTGCGGCCGTATGTCTTCCGCACCCGGGACGCGGGGGCGACCTGGGAGCTCACCATCCAGGGGCTGCCGGCCAATGCCTACGTCCTTGCGGTGCGTGAGGATCCGGAAGTTCCCGGACTGCTCTACGCCGGGACGCGTTCCGGGGTCTATCTGTCACGCGATGGCGGCGATCGCTGGGAAGCCTTCAAGCTCAACCTTCCACCCGCCGTGATCTCCGATCTGGAGGTGAAGAACGGCGACCTGGTCGTCGCGACGAGCGGGCGTTCGTTGTGGATACTCGACGACCTGTCTGCGGTCCGGGCCTGGAGCGCCGAGACCGCCGCCAAGCCGTCGCATCTCTTTCCACCCCGGGCGGCGCAGCGCCTGCAACTGCACAGCGGATGGAGCGCCGAAGCGGTGGGTGAGAACCCGCCGCGGGGGGCGACGATCCACTACTCGCTGGCGAGCAAGGCCGCTGGCGAAGTCACCCTCGAGATCTTCGACGGCGAAGGACGGCGGGTACGCCGGCTGTCGAGCGTGCCCAAGCCGCAGCTCTTCCCGGAGGACGACCCGGACGAACCGATGAAGGCGCCGGAGGCGGAGCTCGCCGCCGTGGCGGGCCTGCATCGTGCGGTCTGGGATCTGCGCTGGGAGGGTGCCGCGCGGCTCGAGAACGCCAAGATCGATCTCGGCGACCCGACCGAAGGCCCGCTGGCGGTTCCCGGCACCTACCGCCTGCGGCTCTCCGCGGACGGACGGACAGAAGAGACGACGCTCTCCGTGCTTCCCGACAAGCGCTCGCGGGTAATGGCCGGCGACCGCGAAGCGCAGTTGGCCTTCGCGCTCGAGCTGCGCGCCGATCTCGACCGGGTGGTGGCCGACATCGGCGAAGTGCGAGCGATTCAGGCGCAGGCGGACGATCTCGCGAAGCGTCTGGTCGGCGATGGACGCGCCGCTGGCCTGGTCACGGCGGCGAACCGCGTGTCGCGCTCTGCTGCGGCCCTGGAGGCGCGCTTCCACAATCCCAAAGCCGAGATCGTCTACGACATTCTCGCGCAGCCTGGCGGCACCCAGCTGCATTCGAATCTCGTCTTTCTCTACATCTCCGCGGTCTGGGGCGAGGGCGCTCCGACCATGGGCGTGCGAGAGGTCGCGGCTGAGCTCGAGGCGATGATCGCGGATCTCGAGGGCAAGCTCGCGGAGTTGAAGAGTGGGGAGCTGGCCGATCTCGAGCAGCAGGCGCGGGCCCTCAATCTGCCGCGCGTGCTGCTGAAGAAGTCGATCGAATCCGAGGAGCTCGAGTAGCGGACTCCGCCGACTCCGAGCTCGCCCGTCTCAGTTGACGTGCGAAGTCGACGTGTCGTCCAGCTCGAGCTTCACCGCGATCTCGGCTTCCGTTGCGAGCGCGGGGAGCGGCTCAGGCGCGCTGCCTGCGGTGTCCGCAGTGTCCGCGGTGTCGACGGTGGCGGCAGGCTTGGCGACCTTCGTCGCGGGCGGCGCTGCGGCAGGAGCGGCCGCGGGCCTCACTTCGGCTTCTCCGGTGGCCTCCTGCGCCGACGGTTCGGCGGGCTCCTGGCCGGTGCGGTGCAGGAGCTCGACGGCGGCGAGGCGATAGGCGTGCGCTCCGGCGGCCTGCGGGAACCAATGGAAGATCGTCTGACCGCTCTCGGGAGCCTCGGCGAGACGGACGTTCACGGGAATCTCGCAGTCGAACACCTTGTCGCCCAGCTTCTCGCGCAGCAGCGTCGCCTGGGTGCGGGCCGACTTGGTGCGGTTGTCGACCATGGTCAGGAGCACGCCGAGAAATCCGCTGCTGCGGCCGAAGCGGCCGGCGAGCCGGGCGGAGGCTTCGATCAGCGGCTGGATGCCGTCGAAGGCGAGGAAATGCGGAACCGCGGGAACGATGAAGCGGTCGCTCGCGATCAGCGCGCACTGGGCGAGAGTGTTGAACGACGGCGGGCAGTCGAGCAGGATCCAATCGTAGGTGGTGGCAACCGGCGCCAATGCCTCGCGCAGCTTCGTCTCACGATTGCGCACCGGAGCGAGCTCGACGTCGGCGTGCATGAGGTCGGCGGAGGCGGTGATGAGGTCCACCTTCTCGGTCAACGTGGATCGGATCGCCTTTGACGCCGGGAGGGAGCGAAAGAGGACATCGTGGATCGACGGGGCGAGGTCGGCCCGCGCCACGCCGAGGCTGAGCGACGCAGAGGCCTGGGAGTCCAGGTCCACGACCAGGACCCTCTTGCCCAGCCGGGCGAGCGCTCCCGCCAGGCTCACGACGCTGGTCGTCTTGCCCACCCCACCCTTGCGGCTGATCACGGCAACGATCATCGGCTGCGCGACATCCTAGCGGAAAGCCTCCGGCCGCCGCGCGCGGGGGTGCGGTAGGCCGGAATCGGTCTCGGTGACTGGAGCGAGCGGAATCGGCGGCGCGGTTCAGTGCACCAGTTTGCGGTACTTGAGACGGTGGGGCTGGTCGGCATCGGTGCCGAGCCGGCGTTTGCGGTCGACCTCGTAGTCCTGATAGTTGCCCTCGAACCAGACGACTTCGGAGTCGCCTTCGAAAGCCAGGATGTGGGTCGCGATGCGATCCAGGAACCAGCGATCGTGGCTGATCACCACCGCGCAGCCGGCGAACTCGAGCAGCGCGTCTTCGAGGGCGCGCAGGGTGTCGACGTCGAGGTCGTTGGTCGGTTCGTCCAGCAGCAGGAGGTTGCCCCCGCTCTTCAGGATCTTGGCGAGATGCAGACGGTTCCGCTCTCCGCCCGAGAGGTCGCGCACTTTCTTCTGCTGGTCGGCGCCGCGGAAGTTGAAGGCCGCGCAGTAGGCGCGTGAGTTGACCTCCTTCTTGCCGATCAGGATCAGATCCTTGCCGCCGTCGGAGAGCTCCTCCCACAGGGTGTTGGTAACCGAGAGCGTCTCGCGGCTCTGGTCGACATAGGCGAGGGCCACGGTCTCGCCGATCCGCAACTCGCCCGAGTCGGGCTTCTCCTGCCCGACGATCATCCGGAAGAGCGTCGTCTTGCCGGCGCCGTTGGGGCCGATCACGCCGACGATACCGCCGCGGGGCAGGATGAACGAGAGCTTGTCCATCAGTACGTTGTCGCCGTAGGCCTTCGAGAGCGCTTTCGCCTCGACGACGAGGTCGCCCAGACGCTGGCCGGGCGGAATGTGGATTTCGTTGGGATCGCGGCGCGCCTCCTGCGCCTGCTCTTCGGCGAGCAGCTTCTCGTAGTCGTTGATGCGCGCCTTGCCCTTGGCGTGGCGCGCCCGGGGGGAGAGCTGAATCCATTCGAGCTCGTGCTGGAGGGTCCGGCGACGGGACGAGGACTCCTTCTCCTCCTGGGCGAGACGGGCATCCTTCTGCGACAGCCAGGAGGAGTAGTTGCCCTCCCACGGGATGCCGGCGCCGCGGTCGAGCTCGAGAATCCAGCCCGCGACATTGTCGAGGAAGTAGCGATCGTGGGTAACCGCGACGACGGTTCCCTTGTACTCGGCGAGATGACGCTCCAGCCAGGCGACCGACTCGGCGTCGAGGTGATTCGTCGGCTCGTCCAGCAGCAGCATGTCGGGCTTGCGCAGGAGGATCTGGCAGAGCGCCACGCGGCGGCGTTCGCCGCCGGAGAGCAGGGCGACGTCGGCATCCGGCGGCGGCAGCCGGAGCGCGTCCATGGCGATCTCGAGTTGGCGGTCGAGCTCCCAGAGGTTCTCGTGGTCGATGCGATCCTGGAGGCGCGAGAACTCGTCGGCGGTCTCGTCCGCGTAGTTCATCGACAGCTCTTCGTAGCGTTCCAATACCGCCTTCTTTTCCGAGACCGCATCCTCGACGTGCTGGAGGACGGTCTTTCCCGGATCGAGCGGCGGCTCCTGCTGCAGGAATCCGACCGTGTAGCCCTCCGAAAGGAACGCCTCGCCGTCGTAGTCCTTGTCGAGGCCGGCCATGATCCGCAGCAGCGTCGACTTGCCGGCGCCGTTGTGACCGAGGACGCCGATCTTGGCGCCTTCGTAGAAGGACAGCCAGATCCCCTTCAGGATCTCTTTGCCCTGGGGTGTCGTCTTGCGCAACTTCTTCATCGTGTAAATGATCTGCGCCATGCCGGAAAAGCCTCCCGTTTCGTGGCCCCCAGTCTATCGTGAGGGATGCCGCGACGCGGCATTCAACCCGGTCGAAACACGACTATCCTTCCCTGCGTATCGAGCGGTGGCGGTCACGGAGCTCGCGGCCGGACTCGCCGCAGGCCAGGGGGCTGGATGACGAAGATTCGGTTGGGACTCGGCATCGCGGGGGCGCTCTTCGCCGGCTCGCTGCTGGCGCAGGCCGGCGAGACGCCCTTGGCCAAGCTGGAAGTCGAGGACGGGAAGGCGGGATGGGACGGCCTCTCCCTCGGTATGTCGATCGTTCAGGTGGAACGCCGGACAGGTGTGACCCTGGCGATGCAGAGTGCGGGAGGAAAGGCGGCGGCTTCCGGCTGCAGGGCCTACCTGGTCGGGGTGGAACGCGGCACGCTCCGCATGACGCTCGGCTTCCCGAGCGCGAAGCCGGGTGCCAAGCTCCAGTCCATCTATGTCCACTTCGAGGGCTATCAGGTGACCGCGAAGGGCGAGGCCCTGGTGGCGGAGCTGAGGAGCAAAGTCCCCGGCGTCGCCTACATGCCGCAGACCGGAACCCCGCCGCACACCGAAACCAACGATCCGGCCCCGGAATACGACCTGCCCGGGAAGGGCGGGTACGCCGCCCGGCTGGTGCCGGGCGACGGCCTGTGGCTCACCCTCCGCGAGTGCCTCGATTGAAGGCGGCTCAGAACTTGATGCGGTAGCTCGCGGTGTAGTTCCGACCGGGCTCAGGACGGAAGAAGGTCACGTTCGAGAACTCGGCGTAGAGCTCGTCGGTGAGATTCTCGACCCCGAAAGTCAGCGAGTGCTCCTGCGACTCGCGCTGGAAGAGGATCACGCCCCCCGCGAGAGCATGGATGGTGAAAGCGGGAAGCGTGTCCCCGACCGCCGGGGCCGGCTCGCCGGGCTCGAGGGTGATGTCGGCGCTCCAGTTGTGGCGGAGGCTGTACTCGGCCCACCACCGCCCGCCCTGCGGTTCGTAGCGCACGAAAACGTTCATCTTGTCGTTGTACTGGTCGTCCACGGGAACGGCTGCCTGCCCGGTGCGCTTGCCCGTGAGGTGGGTGTAGTTGCCGCCCACCGCGAGGCTCTCGGCGAAGCGGAAGCCGAGCGCGACCTCGATTCCTTCGTACTGGAGTTGGTCGACATTGCGCTGCTGCACGACGAACTGCGCGCCGCTCGCTGCGATGTCCGCCCGGACGTCTGCGGGCAGGGCCGCGATCTCCTCCGGCGAGAGGAAGTCCTGGATGATGCCGTCCGAAAGGTCGGTGCGGAACCAGACTGCCTCCATCCAGGCATCGCGGCGGCGATACTTGAAGCCGAAGTCGTAGTTCTCGCCGGTCTCGGAGGTGAGGTCCGGATTGAGGATCTGGTAGCCCGATCCTTCGGGGGTCACGCCGTTGAAAAGACGCTCGATGATGTTCGGAGCCCTGAACGAGGTGCCCCAGGAGGCGATGAGATTGAGCGAGTCGGTCGCCTGGAACAGGAAGTTGATCGCACCGACGAAGTTGTCGTCGGAGAAATCGAGACCCGAGATGTCCCACTGCGGCGTCGACTGGGCGCGGGTCTCGACCTTCTGCCACCGGACCCCGCCGACGATCTTGAGGCGCTCTCCCACCTCTACCTCGTCCTGCACGAACAGGCCGTAGGAGCTGTTCTCCGCGTTCGGCGCATTGGCGACGTTGTCTTCGGTGATTCGTTCACGCGCGAACGGCGGGAACGGGAAGCGGATCGTCGTCGTCGTCACCGAGTGGTCGGTGTTCGTCGAGTCGTCCTGGAAACCCTCCAGCCCCCAGGTGAGGACCTGCTTGGCGCCGATGACTTTCACTCCCTGCACCCGGAATCCCAACGACTGCAGGTCGGTGTAGTTCAGCGTGTCGGAGTCGACCGAGGAGTCCGGCGCACCGGGAAAGATCGGCCCGATGTTGATCGAGATGTCGTTGGCGAGCTCGCGTTCGTTGTTCTGCAGGTAGATCTGGGCATCGAGGCTGTCGAGAAGGAAGTTGTCGAAACCTGACGCGGCGTAAGCGAGTGTCGTGCGGTCGAAATCCTGGTACGGGTAGGTGATGCGAATCTGGAATCCCTCGTCGCCGCCGATCAGCGCTGGATCGACCAGGCCGAAGCCGCTCTGGCCCGCATGGTACCGGCGGTGCTTGAGGGTCAGGGACTGCTGATCGGTGAAGTCGAAGGAAAGGACCCCGAACAGGCTGTCGTCCTGCACTCCGGAGTCGAGCACGGTCGCGTTCTCGTCGAGCTCGATGTCGCCGTAGCGTCCGGATGCCGATTCGTAGTCCTCGGCGTCACGATAGGAACCGGAGAGCGAGAATCGCGACCGCCCCGCCTGCCCGCGCACGCCGGCGTGACCGCGAGCCAGTTCGCCCGCCGAGCCGTAGCGCAGGTCGGCGTCGACCGCGAAGTCACGGCCGCCCGGCGTGAACGCCGGCTTGGTGACCAGGTTGAGCACACCGCCGATGGCGTCGCTGCCGTAGAGTACGGACATCGGGCCGCGCACGACCTCGACCGACGAGACATCGTCGATATCGACCAGGGCCGAGAGCTCGCCGAAGTCGGTCTGCCGCCGCGCGTTGTTCATGCGCAGGCCGTCCTCCATGAAGAGAATGCGCAGGCCGCGCTGGCCGCGAATGACGGGGCGGGCCTGATTGACGCCGACGCCGTTGACGTCCACTCCGGCCTCTTCGCGCAGCAGGTCAGCGGCGTTTTTGGGCATCCGCCGCGCGATCTCGAGCTCCTGAATGACGGTGACGGGGGTCGAGACCTGGAAGACGTCCACTTCGCGGCCGAGCGCCGTGACGGTCGTGGAGTCGAAGAACGAACCCACCGGCTCCTCGGCGGTGGCGGTGCTCGAAGCCGGCTGGGCGGGATTGGTCGGGGCAGGCGGCGGTGCAGGCTCCTGCGAAAAGACCGGTAAAGGAAAGGTGACGATCGACAGGGTGATGGCGAAGGCGAAGGCAGCGAAGCGGTTGAGTCTCATGCGGCTCTCCTCGACTAGGCGCCCGGATGGCGGGCGCTCACGACGTCCGGTGGCTCACGCCGCCGGAACACCCGGAGGCCGTGACGCCGGAAGCACGGCGGGCGTGCTCAGGAGTGCGGCGGTGGTCGGGGAGAGAAACGATCCGGCCCGGCGCCCGCCGATGAGGCGGCGGGACAGGGGTCGAGGCTGGGGAAGCGAAGTCGGCTGGCGATGAGGGCGTGCGGCATCCCCCAGAGGCGCCGCGAACGGCCGCGGGCCCCCCGGGACGCGGAGGTCGCAGCGGAGAGCATGAAAGCGGCGAAGGGCAGGAGCAGGAGGAGCTCCCGCGAGCCGCCGATCTCCTCACCGGTGAGGGCGATCCCGGAACCGAAGCCGACATGCAGGAGGAGGACGAGCAGCCAGAAGACCAGCGCGCTGCGTCCGGAGACCAGCGATCTGCCCCGCCGGCGGAGGGCGACGGCTCCCGCACCGAGCAGCACGGCAGCGACCCACTGCGCGATGACTTCAGGATGCGCAATGCTCGCATCGGCGAAGCGGCCGGCGAGGAGAGCGCCATGGAAGACGACCAGGCCGCCAGCTGCCAGCGTGCTCAACCCACCGAGGATCCAGCGCAGAAGGTCTACCTTGTTCGAGCCTTTTCGAGCGCTCGGGGAGGTAAGATCGGGAGTCGCCCGAAGGGCGCCGGAAAGCGACACCGGCGGATGCTAGCAGAGCGATTTTCTCGCCAGCCCACCCGCGAGGGCGGTAGGATGCCGCCTTCGATGCGCTCACCCGAAGTCGCCGAGGCGATACAGAAGCTGGTGGAGAAGGGCCTCCTCTTGCCCGCCACCGCCGCGCCGCTGCTGCGCTCCGCGCGTGGCGAGCTGCTATCGATTCGCGGCGAGCTGCGGGCGCTGTTGTACTTCGGCGTGCTCGCGGTGGTCGCGGGAGTGTCGTTGCTGGTGAAGGAGAACCTGGATCGCATCGGCCCGGTGACGATCGCCGTCGCCATCGGCCTCGCGGCGGCGGCCTGCCTCGGCTGGACGCTGCGCCGCGGCTTGCCTTTCTCCTGGCAGCGCGCCGAGTCGAGCGACTGGGCCTTCGACTTCCTGCTTCTCCTGGGCATCCTCCTGCTCGGCGCCGACCTCGCCTACATCGAGACCAAGTTCACCCCGCTCGGCGACGCCTGGAGCTACCACCTGCTCTTCATGAGTCTGGTCGCCGGCGCGTTCGCGGTGCGCTGCGATTCGCGGACCTCCTGGTCGCTCGCGCTCTCGACCTTCGCCGCCTGGCGCGGCGTGGCAGCGACCTCGGTAGCCCAGGGGGTCGCGGAGCTCGAGGGGAGGCGGGAGTCCGCCTTGCGCTTCGAGCTGCTGCTCTGCGGAGCGGCCTTTCTCGCGCTCGGATTCGCGATGCGGCGCTTCGACCGCAAGCGTCACTTCGAGCCGCTGACGACCTTTCTCGGCGCGCTGGGGCTTCTGGCCGGCCTCGGGCTCTTCGCTCTCGACCCGCAGGAGAACTGGATCGTGTGGGCGATCGTTTTCGTTGCCGCGGCGGCGGGGCTAGCCGCCGTGGCGCTGCGTGCACGCCGTTTCGGACTCTTCGCGCTCGGTGCCCTGGGAATCTACGCCGGCATCTCGCGGCTCGCCTTCGAACTGATCTTCCAGGCCGGTTGCGGCTGTTTCTGGTTCGCCGGCAGCTCGGTCGGCATGATCGCCCTGCTGTGGATCGTGCAGCGGCGCTTCCGGGTGGAGGCGACATGAGGAGCGAGATCGCCGCGGCCGACCGGAAGTTCGCCGTTCGCCGCGCCGCCAGCGCCTGGCGAAGGGCCGGAGAGATCGATGCGGCAACGGAAGCCGCCATCGCCGCGCTCTATTCCGACGACCGGGTGCGGACCTCGAAGGTATTCCGTGTCCTCTTCTTCATCTTCACCTGGTTCGGATTCTCGACCGCCTACGGTTTCGGGCTGGCCATGCTCTCGGCCTTCGGCCTCGACTGGGACGACACCGCGATCTTCGCCGGGGTGAATATGCTCGCCGGCGTGGCGATGCTCGCCGCAGTCGAGGTGCTCACCGGGACGATGAAACTGCGCCGCTTCGGCATCGAAGAGGCCTGCGTCTGGATCGGCTGGAGCTATCTTCTCGGTGGCGGACTCTGGTGGATGGTGGAGGGGTTCGATGCCGGATTCAGCGTGCTGCTGATCTCCGGCGCCTGGGCCGCGGCCGGTCTCGCCACGCTGATCCTCTGGCGCTGGGCGACGCCTGGGATGGGAGCGGTCGCCGCGCTGGCACTCTTCTCCGGGCTCTCGCAGGCGCCGGCGAATCACCTCGTTTGGCTGCTGGTAGCCGGTCTCCTCGCCTGGCCGCTGGGGACCCTCTCGGTGGCTCCCCATGTCTCGCCGGAGCACCGCAAGCGCTTCGCCGAAGCATTCGTCGTTTTCGTTGTGATGTTCTATTTCGCGGTGCACGTCGCCGTGATCGAAGCGCGCCTCTTCACCCTCGCGCGGTGGATCGACGACGAGCAGCTCGGCCACAGTGCAAGGGAGGCGCTGGCGGAGATTCCCGTCGGTGCGACCGCCGTCGGACTGAGCCTCACGGCGATGGTGCTCATGCCGCTGGTGCTCCTCTGGATCGGAGTGCGGCGGCGCTTTCGGCCGGCGCTGGTCGGGGGTTTCCTCGCGGCGCTGGTCAGCGCTGGAAGCCTCGCCGATCGCCTCGATCTGCGGCCAGTCTGGCTGGTGCTCCTCGCCGGGGGCGCGCTGCTCGTCGCTGCGGCGATGATGGCGCGCCGGCACTTCGCCGGTCGGCCGGGCTCGGAGTGGAAGGGTCTGACGACTCTGCCCCTGGTGGAAGATCGAGAGAGCCTGCAGACGCTCGAGGTGGTCGCGACTCTCGCGACTCTTTCTCCTGCCGCCCGGCAGGTCGAGGCCGGCGGATTCGAAGGCGGCGGCGGTGAGTTCGGCGGCGGCGGAGCTTCGGCGAAATTCTAGCCCCAGGCGGCCGACGCGCCGCCGGTCAGATGCCGGTCACTCGCCAGGCGTGACGTTCTTCATCGGCGGCTTCTCAGTCGGCGCCGCCGCCGGGCCGGGGCGCGGGGTGCTCACCCGTTCGCGCCACATGCCGAAAAGCGCGGCGCCCAACCCGAGCAGGATCTCGTCGATGAACGGCACGAAGTCCGGAATGATCAGGTCGAACAGGAAGAGCGCCACGAAGAAAGCGAACGCCTGGGGAAACTTGAGCCGCGAAATCGTCTTCTCGATGAAGGGTGCGGCCGGTCCTGGAGCCATGGTCGCAGTCTAACGCCGAACCTTCACGGTTGGCGGCGCGCCCCGGGCCCTGACAGACTCTGGATCCGATGGTCGAGCCGGCCCTGCAGGAGCTTCGCGAACGGTTGCCGGTGGCTGGCGCCGAAGGCGAGACCTCCCACCTCGCGGTGCGGCTGACGCAGCCGGGCGGCGCCAGCCGGTCGCGGTTCGCCTTTCTCTATCTGCACGGCTTCGGTTCGGCGCAAAGCGGCGAGAAAGCCGACTACTTTCGCGAGCGCGCAGTCGCCGAGGGTATCCCCTTCTGTTCGTTCGACTTTCAGGGGCACGGCGAGTCGGGCGGCACGATGCGCGAGCTCACGTTCAGCCGCAATCTCGAGGACCTCGTGGTCGTGCACGATTTCCTCTCCGGCCAGGGGCTTGGAGCTGTGGTGCTGATCGGTTCCTCGATGGGCGGCGCCACGGCGCTCTGGCACGCGGCGCGCCGGCCGGCGCAGGTCCTCGCCAGCCTGCTCGTCGCGCCGGCGGTGGGAATGGGGCGCGGGCTCGAACGGTGGGCAGGGAAGGAGAGGCTGGCTGAGTGGCGCGGCGAGGGTTCGATCCGCTATTCGAACGCGCTGGTGACGGCCGATCTGGGCTGGAACCTGATCACCGACCTGCGCCGGTTCGATCTCGAAGTGCTCTCCGCCGCCTACCGCACACCGACGCTCGTGCTGCAGGGGATGCAGGACGACACGGTCGACTACCGGGAAGTCACCCGTTTCGTCGCACGCTCTCCTGGCGGGTTCTTCCGCATCCGCCTGTTCGCGGATGGCGACCACCGGCTGACCGGCCGGAAGGAAGAGCTGTGGAGCGAGATGCGCGCCTTCCTCGTCGAGCACCGCCTGGTCTCCCCGGCCCATCCGACCGATCCGGGCGATCTGCCTCGCGCCTGACTGCCTTCAGTGCCGCAGCTCGCCGGTGGTTCCGGGTCTGGCTGTCGCCACGGTCGTGATGGCGGCCTCGTCGTCCTGGAAGTGCAGCCGACCTTCGCGGAGACTCGCTCCGCGGAGCGCGATTGCGAGCACCGCGCCCAGCTCGTCGACCGGATGGACGCGAATTCGCTCGCGCACCTCGGCCGGCAAGTCCTCGAGATCGGGCTCGTTCTCTTTCGGCAGCAGGATCTCGGTGATGCCGGCCCGGACTGCGCCGAGAATCTTCTCCTTGAGCCCGCCGATCGGCAAGACGCGGCCGGAGAGGGTGATCTCACCGGTCATGGCGAGGTCGTGGCGGACCGGCCGGCCGGAGAGGACCGACACCACTGCCGAGGCCATGGTGACTCCGGCAGAAGGACCGTCTTTCGGCGTCGCGCCCGCCGGCACGTGAATGTGCAGATCGCGCTCGAAGGCGCACTCCTCGATGCCGAGCGCAGCTGCGTGGGCCCGGGCATAGCTCCAGGCGGCACGCGCCGACTCCTTCATGATGTCGCCCAGCTGACCGGTGAGGACGAGATCGCCCTTGCCCTTCATGGTCTGAGCCTCGACGAACAGGATGTCGCCGCCCACGGGGGTGTAGAACATACCCGTGGCGACTCCGATCTGATCCTGGCGCGAGGCACGCTCCGGATGGACGCGCGGGCGGCCGAGAAGCTCCCGGACCTCCGCCGTCCCCATCTCGATGCGCTCGAATTCCCGCGCTGCGACCTTTCGCGCCACCTTGCGCGACATCTTGCCGAGCTCGCGCTCGAGCTGCCGGACGCCCGCCTCGCGGGTGTAGTTGGAGATCAGCTCGGCGAGCGCGTCGTCGGTGATGGAAAGCTGCCCGACGCCGAGTCCGTTCTCCTCGAGCTGGCGGGGAAGCAGGTAGCGGCGCGCAATCTCCGCCTTTTCCGATTCGGTATAGCCGGAGAACTCGACCAGCTCCATGCGATCGAGCAGGGGGCCGGGGATGTTCTGCGCGAAGTTGGCGGTGCAGATGAACAGCACTTCGGAGAGATCGAAGGGCACGCCGAGGTAGTGGTCGGTGAAGCTGTCGTTCTGCGCCGGATCGAGCACCTCGAGCAATGCCGACGCCGGGTCGCCCTGGTAGGAGATGCCCAGCTTGTCGATCTCGTCGAGCAGGAAGACCGGGTTCTTCGTGCCGGCCTGCTTCATGCCCTGCAGAATGCGGCCGGGCATCGCGCCGACATAGGTGCGGCGATGCCCGCGGATGTCGGCCTCGTCGCGCGCGCCGCCGAGAGAGATGCGCACATACTCCCGCCCCATCGCCCGCGCGATCGACTGCGCGACCGATGTCTTGCCGACGCCGGGAGGGCCGATGAACAGGACGATCGGGCCCTTCGACTGCTTCGCTTGGTCCTTCACCTTCTTCTTCGACTTGTCACCCTTCGAGTCCATCTCTCCGGTGCCAGCCTGCTTCGTTCCGGTTGAAGCATCATCGTGTGCGCGAGCGGGCTCCTGCGCTCCTCGGTCGCTCGTGGGCCCCTCTCCTCCCATCTCGCTCCCTGCGGTGCTCTGAGCCCGCTCGCTGCCAGCATCCGTGGTCTCTGCTGTGGACGACGCAGCGGACGCTGCAGCGAAGTCACCACCGTCGGAATCAGCATCCTCCTTTACCGAAGCTTCTTCTCTTTCCTTTTCCCGCTGCTGGTTTTCGAGACGCAGCTGCCGCACGGCGAGGAATTCGAGGACGCGATCCTTCACGTCCTTGAGTCCGTAGTGGTCCTGCTCGAGGATGCTCGCCGCCTCCTGGATGTCGAGCTTTTCCTCGCTGCGGGCGCTCCAGGGCAGCTCCGAGACGGTCTCGAGGAAAGTGCGAATGACCTGGGTCTCCATCGACTCGCGCCCGATGCGCCGCAGGCGGCCGAGCTCGCGATCGACTTCCTTGCGTACTGCGGGGGCGAGGTCGAGCTGCGCCAGACGCTCAGCGAGCTCATCGAGGTCGTTGTTGTCGTCGCCGTCACCGAGCTCCTTCTGGATCGCCTTCATCTGCTCGCGCAGCACCATCTCGCGCTGGCGGTCGCCCAGCTCCTCGCGCACCTTGGTCTTGATCTCCTCCTGGGTGTCGAGGACGGTGAGCTGACGCTGCACCTGGATCAGCACCGAGCGCATGCGCTCCTCGACGGAGAGCAGCTCGAGAAGCTTCTGGCGGTCGGCGGTCGGCAGCTCGACGTAGGCTGAGACGAGGTCGGCGAAGCGCGACGGCTCGGCGGCGATGGAGATCACCTGCTGCACGAGCTCTTCGGGGAGCCCGGCGCGCTTGGCAAGCTCGATCGAGCGCTCGCGCGTCTCGCGAAAGAGGGCTACGAACGCGGCGTTGCCCGGATCTGCCGGGTTCTGGTCGGCGGCGGTGATGGCCGTCGCAATGTAGTAGCCATCGCGCTCCTGGTAGCGCAGGGCGACGCCGCGGCGCTCGCCATGCAGCACGAGCTGCATGCCGGAGAGGCTGCGTTGCACCTGGCCGAGACGGGCGATCGTGCCGACGCTGTAGAGCCCTTCGGCAGTGACGTCGTCGACGTTTTGACGCTGCGCGACCGCGAGCACCAGCGGTTCGGGGGCTCGCAGGGCCGCTTCGATGGCGCGCAGGGTGCTGGGGCGCCCGGCGCCGATCGGCAAGGCGATGCCCGGGAAGAGAACTGCGTCCCGCAGCGGCAGGACTGGAATCATCAACTGATCGCTCATCGAGTCTCCTGCGACGGCGAGCCCGCGATCTCGCGAAGTCTCCCGTCGATGGCTTTGACAACGCCCCGGCCGGTGGGCTTATTCCACCCTCCGGTCAGCGCTGCTGCCACCAGAGCAGAACCGCGAGCACGACGCCGATCACGACGACAGCGCCGCGGGCCTTCGATTGGCCGATAAAGCGGCCCAGGTTGGCGCCGGCGAAGCCTCCGAGGACCGCTCCGACGAGCATGACGAGCGCCGCCGGTCCGTCGACCCGCCCGGAGATGATGAAGATCGCCGCGGCGACGCCGTTGATGCACATGCCGAAGAAGTTCTTGAGGCCGTTCATGGCGTGGATGTTCTCGAGGCCGAGCGAGCCCAGGACGACCAGCATGAGAATGCCGATGCCGGCGCCGAAATAGCCGCCGTAGATCGCCACTGCGAGCTGCGCGAACCAGGCCACCGCGAGCGTACGCCCGGCCTCCCCGGGCTCGCCACCGGCGTGACTCTCTCGAAATGCCGCGTGCGGGGTGGTGAAACGGCCGCGGAACCGCGTGAGCGACTGCAGGAAGAAGAGCACGGTCGCGAAGAGGATCAGGAGGGGAGCCAGGCGGGCGAAGATCTTCTCGGGGGTGAGCAGCAGGAGCACGGAGCCCGCAGCACCGCCCAGAAGGCTGGGAACGAACAGGGTCGAGAGCCACTTGCGGTGCGTCGCGACCTCGCGCCGGTAGCCGAACAGGCTCGCCGCCGCCCCCGGCAGCAGAGCGACCGTCGAGGTGGCGTTGGCGGTGATCGCCGACTCGCCGAGCAGCAGCAGCACCGGGAAGGTGAGGATCGTGCCTCCGCCGGCGAGCGCGTTCATCCCGCCGGCCGCCGTCGCGGCGGCAAAAAGAATAGCGGCCTCGCCGGGGGACAAGCGCGCCAGGACCTCAGGAGGTGAGGCGGACGACGAACCTCGAGGTGCCGAACTGGACCCGATCCCCGTCGACGAGCAGGCGCTCGTTGATTCGCTGGCCGTTGACGTAGGTTCCGTTTTCGGAGGAGAGGTCGCGCAGCAGCCAGCCGGATGCCGATTCGGTGATCTGTGCATGCCGGCGGGAGACCGCCGGCTTGTAGATCCGGACCTGGTTCTCCGGCGTGCGCCCGATGAAGGTCAGCGGCTCGAGGTAGTGGGGTTGGCGATCGAGATCGCCATCGAGCGCCTCGAGGCGGGCGCGGGGCGCCGACTCCCGGTCCACCTCCGGCGGGGCCGGAAGTCCGGTCGTCGCTACTTCGGGCTCAGCGGACGCTCCCGGAACGCTCTTGTCCGAGGGATCCCCCGCGGCGGCCACGGCTCCCGGGGCCTCGACCGGGGCCTCGGAAGCCGCGCGCCAGAGCTCTTCCGTCGTCGCTCGAGGCGGCTCCTCGGACTCCGATGCCGACCATGCCGCTCCGGGCAACCACATTGGCGGCTCCAGTGAATCTGCGGCTAGCGGCGGTGCCTCCGGAGGGGTTGGTGCCGGTGGCGGCTCTGGAGGCAGCATAAGCGTGCCCTCGTCATCGCGCGGTCTGGGGGTGGCGGATTCCGGCGCCGGAGTGAGAGCGGCCGCTGCCGCGGGGCTGCCGGTCTCGGAGGTCGTTGCCGGTGCGAGCTCGACGGCGGAGTCGAAGGCCGCAGCGAAGCGTGTCGCGAGCGCGGAGATTTCGGCACTCCGCTCCTGGGCGCCTTGCAGATCTTCGGCGAGCCGGGCGACCTTGTCGCGATGGTCGTCGTCGTCGAACTCGCCGAGGCTATGGCGGAGCTCGACCTCCTCCTGGTCGAGGCGCAGCGTTTCGCATACCTCCTGAGCCTTGTCGAGCAGAGGTTTCAGGCGCCCGTAGCCGGCTCGCGCGGCGTCGTTGAGCGGCGCCGCCTTGGCGTCGAGCGCGGCGATCCGCGCTTCGTAGTCGCCGCGCACCCGGGCGAGCACCGTCTCCGACACCTGCGAGGCCGACTCCTGCATGCGCGCCAGACGCTGCCGCAGGGCGTCGCGCTCGCGCCGCAGCTCGATCAGCGAAGTGAGAATCGAATCATCGACGTCCTGCAGCTCTTCGATCATGACCCACCTTCCAGAAACGGCCGATCCCGCATCCCGCGCTGGATTCTACTGCGCCCGGCATTCAGCCATAGGGGTAGCCATGCGGGTCCTCGGGGGGAAAGAGCATCAGCGTCGAGGTGGCGTGGGCGACGAGCTTCCTCCGCGGGTCGACGAGCTTCGCCTCGGCGAGCGCCGACCGCCGGCCGAGGTGCAGCACCGTGCCAGTGCACTCGAGGCGGGCCGTGGCGATGCCGACCGGACGTAGGTAGTTGACCTTGATCTCCAGCGTGGCGCAAGTCTCGCCAGGCGGCAGCCCACTGATCACCGCGCAGCCGCAGGCGGTATCGCAGATGAGCGCTGCGATCCCGCCGTGCAACACGCTGTTGGGGTTGAGATGGAACTCGGAAGGCTCGAGCACGAAGACCACCCGGCCGGGTTCGACCAGCTCGAGGTGCACGCCGACGAGCTCCGCCACCGGCGGCGGCGGAATCTCTCCCGCCAGCATGGCGCGCAGGAACTCCAGACCGCTCTTGCCCTGCGCGAGCGTACGGATCTCGGCTGGATCGTGCCAGCTGAAGGTGCGGTGGCGGAGGGGGAGGCTCATTTCCCCCGGCTCACTCTTCGACCTGCCAGACAGGAAGGCGACCTGGTGTCCAGGGCGCGCCGGCGCGCTCCATCTCCTGCTCGATCGCCGCCAGGTCCTGGTCGAAACGCTCGAGCCGCGCGAGCTCCTGGGCGAATGCCGCACCGGCGATGGCGTAGGCGTCGCGTTGGGTTCGGGTCGGCTCCGCCGTCGACGTCCAACTCGAGTAGACGACGTTCATCACGCGTTCGGAGATCGCCGGCAAGTCGGCCTCGTTGCGCGCCCGCAGGAAGCCGTCGCCCGAGAGGGCGGTCACGATTTTGACGAGCGCGAGCTCCTGGGCGCGCAGCCTGGCATCGAGCTCGGACACCGCTGATGCCTGCAGCCCGGAGGCCTGCGGCGCCTCGACCGCGATCCGCAGCAGCGCGAGCCGTTCCTTGAGCTCGCCGGCGAAGCGCTCGGCGCCGAGGACGGCGCGCTGGAGCCGGGCGGTCTTGCGCTGGAAATCGAGCACCGCGGAGCGGTCTTTCGCCGGCAGCGTCGCGTTCGCCAGCACCTCGATCTCGAAATCGACCTCGCCGAGGATGCGGCTCGAACCGCCGGCGCTCTGCTCGAGGCGGGCGCGGTAACGGCCGGGCGCCGCCAGCGGACCTTGAGACGGCGGCGTGAACGGCGCCGTGACGACGCTCTTCGCCGCCGGATCGGCCGCCGGATAGCGCAGATCCCAGGTCAGACGCTGCATCCCCTTGGCCGGCTTGGTCTCGAGGCGGCGAACCGCCGCTCCCTGCTCGTCGAGAACGGTCAGCGCGAGAACGGCGGCCTCTTCTTCGGTCTCCGCCCGCAGCGTTTCGAGGCTCGGATAGGCGATCTCCCGCTTCTCCTCGATCGCCTTCTTCTCGGCCTCCGCGCGCGTCTCCTTCCTGGTCTTGGGCGCCTCCTTGAGATACCAGGTGAAGGTGGCGCCGAACGGCGGGTTGGCGGCGGAATAGTAGGTCTCGCCGAGAAAACCCTTCTCGCGGTCGCCGATGCGCGAAGCAGGGACGAAGAGCACGGCCTTCCCGCCGGGAAAGAGGATGGCCTCGGCGTCGAGCCTGCGGGCGTCGAGACCCCGCAAAGGCTGCAGGTCGTCGAGGATGTAGAAGCCGCGTCCGAAGGTCGCCACCACGAGATCGTCGTCGCGATCCTGGATCGCGAGGTCGCGCACCTGGATGGTGGGCAGTCCGCCCTTGAGCTGGATCCACTTCTTCCCGCCATCGGGGGTGAAGAAGAGGCCGAATTCGGTGCCGGCGAAGAGGAGGTTCTTGTCTCGAGGGTCTTCGACCAGGGCGTAGACCGTACCGCGCTCGGGCAGGTCGCCGGCGATCGAAACCCAGGTGCGGCCGCGGTCGGCGCTGCGCAGGACGTAGGGTTTGAAGTCGCCCATCTTGTGGTTGTCGAAGGCGGCGTAGACGGTGGCGCCGTCGTGACGCGAGGCGACCAGCCGGGAGACGTAGGTGAGATCGGGGACACCCGGGAAGCTTTCGCCCTTGCGCCACTGGGTTCCGCCGTCCTCGGAAACCTGCATCAGACCATCGTCGGTGCCGACGTAGAGCAGGCCCTCCGCCAGGGGGGACTCGGCGAGGGCGACGATATTGCCGTAGATCGAGGTCGAGGCGTTCTTGGCCACTGCTTCCGGGCGCTGGATCCGGCCCATGACCGGGAGCTGGTTGCGGTCGAGCTGGCGCGTCAGGTCGGGCGAGATCGCCCGCCAGCTGTCACCCCGGTCGTCGCTGCGAAAGAGCCGGTTGGCCGCGAAATAGAGCCGGGTCGGCGCGTGCGGCGAGAGCACCAGCGGCGAGTCCCAGTTCCAGCGCAGCGGCAGCTCTCCGGCGCCGGGTTGCGGCTGGATGTCGAGGTTCTCGCCGCTTTTGCGGTCGAACCGCGTGAGCACACCGTGCTGTGCCTCGGCATAGACGATGTTGGGATCGGTCGGATCCGCCGCGGTCCAGAAACCGTCGCCGCCCTGGGCGACCTCCCAGTCCTCGTTGGCCGGCCCCTGGAACCGCCGTGTGCGCGAAGGTCCGCAGAGCGTGTAGTTGTCCTGGGTGCCGCCGCAGACGTTGTAGAAGGGGAGCGCCGTGTCGACGCCGACGCGATAGAACTGGCTGAGCGGCAGGTTCTCGAAAAAGCGCCAGGTGGCGCCGCGGTCGAAGCTCTCGTAGAGGCCGCCGTCGCAGCCGACGAGATAGTGGAAGGCGTCGCGCGGATCGATCCACATCGCGTGATTGTCGACATGCTTCGCCTTCTCGCCGAGACCGCGGAAGGCCTTGCCGCCGTCGTCGGAGACCTGGAGAAAGGTGTCCATCGAGTAGATCCGGTCGAACTGGTGGGGGTCGGCGACGAGCTCGGAGTAGTAGTTGCCGCTCGTCGAGTGCGGAGAGCGCTTCTCCCAGCTCTCGCCGCGATCGGTGGAGCGGTAGAAACCGCTCTCGTCCGCCTCGGCTTCGACAATCGCGTACAGAACGTCCGAGTTCTGCGGCGACAGGGCGAGCCCGATCCGGCCGATGTCCCCCTTGGGCAGGCCCGATACGAGCTTGCGCCAGCTCTTGCCGCCGTCGACCGACTTGTGGAGCGCCGACTCGGGTCCGCCGCCGACCATCGTCCAGACGTGGCGGCGGCGCTGGTGGGCGGCGGCATAGATCGTCTCCGGGTCGCGCGGGTCGAGGAGAATGTCGGCGATGCCGGTGTCGTCGCTGACCTTGAAGACCTGGGTCCAGGTCTCGCCGAAGTCGGCGCTCTTGTAGACGCCGCGCTCGCCGCCGCCGCTCCACAGCGGTCCGTAAGCCGCCACCCAAACGACCCGCGAGTCGCGCGGATCGACGAGGATCCTGCCGATGTGCTCGGACTTCTCGAGCCCCATGCGCTTCCACGACTTGCCGCCGTCGAGAGTGCGATAGATGCCGTCGCCGTAGGCGACGCTGCGCTGGTTGTTGTTTTCGCCGGTGCCGACCCAGACGACGTTGGGGTTCTTAGGGTCGATAGTCAGGGCGCCGATCGAGTAGGAGCCTTCGCCGTCGAAGACCGGGCTCCAGGTCGTGCCGGAGTTGGTCGTCTTCCATACACCGCCGGAGGCCGCGCCGATCCACCAGACCTTGTCGTCGGTCGGGTCGACCGCGAGGTCGGCGATCCGGCCCGAGGTGATGGCCGGGCCGATCGACCGCAGCGCCAATCCGGCGAAGGTCGCGCTCGAGAGCGGGCCCTCGTCCTTCTTGGGCTCTTCCTTGACGGCTTTTGCCGCGAAGGAGGCCGCGGTGACGGAGAACACGACGGCGGCGGTGAGAAGAACTCGCTTCATGAGAGCTCCTGGAATAGGGTGAATACGAAAAAACGCCGGACCGTGTTGCAGTCCGGCGTCGAAATGCTAGCAGGGGAGGCGGAACCGCGTCAGGAGCTCTGCTTGGCTTCCATGCTGATCTCGACCGTGACCTCGTCCGAGAGCAGCAGGCCGCCGGTGTCGAGGGCGCGGTTCCAGTTGATCCCGAACTCCTTGCGGTCGAGCTTGGTGGTGATCGAGTAGCCGACCGTGGACTTGCCATCCTTGCCCTTCATCTCGCCGAGGAAGGTCACCGGCAGAGTGACGACTTTCGTGACGCCTCGCATGCTGAGCGCTCCGGTGACGTTGTAGCTGGTGTCCGAGACCTTCTCGATCTTGGAGCTCTTGAAAGTGATCTCGGGGAACTTCTCGACGAAGAAGAAGTCCTCGCTCTGAAGGTGCTTGTCGCGCATCTCGTGGGCGGTGTTGACCGAGGCCGCCTGGATCTTGAAGTCGACCGACGCGGCGGCGAGATTGGCGTCGTCCTTGACGATGGTGGTGGTGACGTCGGTGAACGAACCGCGCACCTGCGACATCATGTGGCGGACGACGAAGCTCACCTGGGTGTGCGCCTTGTCGGAGGTGAAAGTGGTCGCGGCGTGGGCGACGGGCTGGGCAAAGGCGACCGTCGCGAGGACGGCCAGAGTTGCGATGGCTGTGGAAACCGGCGGCATCTTCTTCACGAGTGATTCTCCTCTTGCGTTGGTGGGTTGAGCGGCGGACATTTGCGGTAGAGCCCCTCGCGCAGATTGTCGAGGAGCTGAATGAGCTGCCGGGTCTTCGCTTCCGGCAACGAGTCGAAACAGTCGCGGAGCGTCGCGAGCATCGGCTGGTCGAGCTCGCCGAGCAGGGCGAGACCGGCGTCCGAGATGGTGCACAGCACGCGGCGGCGGTCCTTCCGGCAGCGCACGCGCTGGATCAGTTTCTTGGCTTCGAGGCGGTCGAGCAGGCGGGTGATGCCCGGGGCCTGCTCGATCATCCGGGTAGCGATCTCGAGGGTCGGCACCGCTTCCGGATGCGCGCCACGCAGGATCCTGAGGACGTTGAACTGCTGCACCGTGATCCCGTGCGGCTCGACGGCCGCCGAAAGGCGCCGCTGCAGCTGGTCGCTGGTGCGCAGCAGCGCGATCCCGGCCTCCTGGAACGCCGACGCGAACGGCTTCTTCTGGCGGATCTCTTGCTGGATCTTGCTCTCGGGTGTCACAAGGAAAATTTATCAGTAAATAATTGATCTGTCAAGTATTGATGGCGCGGTCGTTCGGAGGCGGCCCCACGCAGTGAGGTGGCTCGGTTCAGTCGCCGCCGAGCCGAGGAACCGGATCGACGTAGAGCTTGCCGGCTTCACTCTTGACGGCCAGCTGGCGCAGCGGCAGGTCGGGCGCGGTCAGGCAGGCACCGGTTTCCAGGTTGTAGCGCCAGGCGTGGCGGGGGCAGGTGACGAGCGGGCCGTCCCGCTGGCCGGCTGAAAGATCGGCGCCCTGATGGCGGCAGGCGAGCTCGATCGCCGAGATTTCGCCGTCGGCCGCCTGGCGGATACCGACCGGCCGGCCGAGAAGATGGCGCACATGGAGCTCGCCGGGCGGGAAGTCGGCGTTTGTCCCGATTCGAATCCAGACCACGTGAGGGAAGATAGGAAAAAAGGGGGTTCCATGTCACGGACCGGATGGATCTGGGCAGTTCTCGTCGCTTCAATCCCTGTCGTGGCGTTCGCCGATGCCGAGGACGAACTGCGTGCCGAGCTCGTCGGGCGCTACGCCCTGGCGAAGGGGGAGCTGGTCTCGGAGTGCACCGACCACTTCACCGACATGAAGGTGGTCGGTGGCCGGCTCGCTGGCGGCACGGGCGCGCGCTTTGCGGGCGGCGAGTTGCTGCGCATCGACAACGTCAGCGTCGGAGCGATCTCGGGTCTCGATGTCAACCTGACGCTGGTCGAGCCTTACCTGCTGTCTTTCTCGGACGGGCCGTTCCGGGTCTACGACGAGCGCCGCTGCCGGGTGCAACTCAACTTCGAGGTCGGGCGCGACGTGCGCAAGGACGTTCCGAAGTCGTTGGCCACAGTCGCCGCCGTGCTCGAGCTCTTCGACGACGCCGGCGCGGCGAAGCACGCCGGGTGGAACAAGCGCAAGGTCGAGCCCTATCCGAAGGACTGGGAGAAGACGAAGCGCGAATACGAAGCCTGGAAGCTCACCCAGGTCAACGCGGCCGTGCGCGCGAAAACCGAAGGCGTCCTCGACGAGGCGCGGCGGGTTCTCGCCTACATGCCGGGCGACGACGACTACCTGCTCGCCTTCGGCGCCGGCGCCCGCGCGCGCTCCGACTCCTGGTCGACCTGCGAGGCGATGCTCGACGCGACCTTCTACGTCAGCGGCTCGGGCGGCAAGAGCAGCCGCGGCTGGGCCGACGGCCAGCACGTCGCCTGGGCCAACCACCTCGCCCACGAGCTGCAGGGGTGCTATCTGAAGGAGGGGCACTGAGGCATCGAGGAGTCTGAGTTCGCACGTTTGCATGACGGCATGATCGTGGAATAGCATGCCTGCATGACCAACGGCGGGGATTCCAGGGCATTCGATTTCGAGATCAAGGTCGTCGGGAAGAGCGGGCAGATCTCTCTCGGGAAGCGCTACGCGGGAAAGGTGCTGCGGCTGGACCGCCGTGAGGACGGCTCCGTCCTGCTGACCGCGGTCGCGATGGTGCCGGAGAGCCAGCTGTGGACGATTGCCGAACCCGATCGCTCGGCGATCGCGCGCGGCCTCGCCTGGGCGGCCTCAACGCCGGCGCGAGCCACGGAGATCGCGAGTCTCGAGGCGAAGCGGCCCGAGCAGGCGCGTCGCAGCCGTGTGCGCCGGTCCTGAAGCTGTGCAGCTCGATCTCAACAGCCCGGAGTTCCAGACGGTCTTCTTCGGCCTCGAAGCGGGCGAGCTCCGGCAGGTCGTCGCTGGCCTCCGTCGACTGCTGGGGCTGCAGTGGAATGACCTCTACCGCCACGCCGGATTCCACTGGGAGGCCGTTGAGCATCTGAAAGCGCCGAACGGTGCGAGAGTCTGCTCGCTACGCTTGAGCCAGAAGATCCGGGCCGTCGGGTACCGCGATGGAGAGATCCTTCGCCTTGTCCTCGGTGGACACCCAAAACCGGCCATTAATCGACACCTCAAAACCGGCCATTAATTGAGGCCATAGAGACCGAGACGTTGACGGCGAGGAGGGGCTTGTGGCTCCCTCCGTCGCATGGGGAACGTCTTGGATCCAGGCAAGCAGCAGCAAGTTGTGGCGTTGGGTCGGCTCGGCTGGTCTCTGCGGCGCATTGAGGCAACGACAGGGGTGCGCCGCGAGACCGCCAGTGGCTACCTGTAGGCGGCGGGGGTGGCCGTCCGTGGTCGTGGCCGGCCGAGCGCAGGCGCGGCAAAACCGGCCATTTCGCCTGGGGTGTCCACCGACCCGCCGGATCCGCCGCGCGCGCCGAGCCGGGCGCCGAGCGCCAGCGCCTGTGAGCCCTATCGCGAGCTGATCGTCGAGGCGCTCGGCCGCGGCCGCAACGCCATGGCGATCTGGCAGGACCTGGTGGACGATCACGGCTTCACCGCCCGCTATGCGAGCGTCCGGCGCTTCGTCAGCCAGCTGCGGTCGCGGCCCCCGGTCGAAGCCCGCGTGGTCATCACGACCGCGCCAGGCGAGGAAGCGCAGGTCGACTACGGCGAAGGCCCGATGGTGCGCGACGCGGGCACCGGCAGGTATCGCCGCACGCGGCTCTTCGTTTTGGCGCTCGGCTACTCCCGCAAGGCGGTGCGCATACTCACGTGGGCGTCGAGCAGCCAAGTCTGGGCCGAGCTGCACGAGCGCGCCTTTCGACGGCTCGGCGGGGCACCGCGCGTCGTCGTCCTCGACAATCTGAAAGAGGGCGTCCTCCGGCCGGACATCTACGAGCCCACGCTCAATCCGCTCTACCGCGAGGTGCTCGCGCACTATGGCGTCGTCGCCGTGCCGTGTCGCATCCGCAAACCCGATCGCAAGGGGAAGGTCGAGTCGAGCGTAGGGCACACACAGCGAACGCCCCTTCGCGGGCTGCGCTTCGAGACGCTCGACGCGGCCCAGGCCTATCTCGATCGATGGGAGGCGCACTGGGCCGACACACGCATCCATGGCACGACGAAGCGCCAGGTCGCCGCGATGTTTGCCGAGGAGCAGCCGGCGCTCTTGCCGCTGCCGCTCGAGCCCTTTCGCTACTACCGCCACGGCCTGCGCACCTTGCATCTCGACGGCTGCGTCGAGGTCGAGGCCGCCTACTACTCGGTGCCTCCCGGCTGGATCGGCCGGCGTGTCCAGGTGCAATGGACCGACCTCCACGTCCGTGTCCTGGTGCCCACAACCGGCCAGCTCCTGCGCGAGCACGTGCGGACGAAGCGGGGCTGGCACCGCATCGACGACAGCGACCGCTCGCCCCGCACTCCGGCGACGACGCTG
>JANNGS010000030.1:0-4625 GCA_031403995.1 Thermoanaerobaculia bacterium | reverse complement strand
CCGGAAATGTGTGCCTTCCATGAGGGGGCCAGTCCGAGTCAAGCCGGCGGGAGAAGGGGCACCAGGACCACGCTTCCATACGCACTCTCGTGGGCTCACTGTGTGAGCCGGTGCAGTTTGAGGTCCGAGCGGCAAGGCGGGCTGCCATCTGTCCCGCGATCTCCGCAGCGGCGAAGCCGCTTCGGGATCCAGGCACTAAGCGCAGTCCCACCGAGCTCGCGGTGGTGCTTGCCTTCGTTCGCCGGATTCGTCGAGATCGCCTCCTGTCGCGGCTGACTACGCCGCGGCTTTCAACTCGGTTGCAGAGCCGAGTCTCGGCTCATAGGTTTCGCCAGTCTTCCAGAGGTGGTGCAGCAGCACGGCGAGCTTGCGCGCGACAGCGACCACGGCTCGCTTCTTGCCGCGCTTGCCACCTTGAGCTGCGATGCGCAGGCCGAAGCTACGCAAGCTACCTTCACAGCTTGGGTGAGCGAGGATGTGGTGAGCGCACTGGACGAGTAGCCGGCGCAGCATCGGATTGCCCTGTTTGGTGATGCGCAGTTGCGGATCGCGCTGCCCCGAGGCGCGAGAGCCGGGAGCCAGCCCGACGTAGGCACCCACCTGGCGGCTCTTCGTGAAGCGCTTCGGATCGCGAACCGTCCACAGGTAGGTCAAGGCGGTCAGCGTCCCCACGCCCGGCACTTGCGTCAGCAGCCGGCTGTGGGCGTAGCGGCCTTCGGCCAGCTGTTCGAGCTGGTCGTCGTAGGCGACGATGGCCTCGGTGAGCCGCAAGATCGATTCGAGGACCGGAGCGAGCGCCGGCTGCAGTGGCACGGGGATGCGCTCGCGCACCTTTACTGGAAAGTTTTTCGAAGTGGCCGAGCCGAGCTGCACGCCCCAGGCTTTGGTGACCCCGCGAACGTGGCTGATCTGCTGCGTCCGACAGCGCACCAGGAGGTCCCGCGCCAACAGCACCGCCCGATCGCTCTGCACCGACTCGTCGATCACGTCGACCGTGTGCAGCACCGCAACACTCGTCGTCGCCCCCAACTGGGCCAGCACCCGCGCGTCGAGTCGGTCGGTCTTGCGCTGACTCTGCGTGATCGCCCGCAACGACCGGGCATGCAGCACGTGGACCTCGTGACCGATCGACCTCAAGTGCCGAGCGATCCACAGCGAGTGGGTCCCGGTCTCGAGCAGGATCCGGCGCCGCGGCTCGGCGCTGAACTGGCGTGAAAGCGCTTCCTGCTGCGTCCGCACGCGACCCTCGCTCACGACCTCACCCCCTGCCGTACAGTGGCACCAGCTCGTCCACCGATCGCCCAGGTCCAACCCCACCACTTCCACTTGCTTGCTGCTACGCTTTCCCATGGCCAGTCTCCTTTTTGGGCCCCGAGCCCAATGACAGCTTGCAGACCCTTTTAGGGTACTGCGTAGGAGACTGGCCCCCTCATCTCATCTGTCCCCATTTTCGCGTCCTGGGCGGACCTCGCCCGCGACCTCTGGTGCGGAAAGGAAGCGGGCGCCGCACCGGCTGAGGTGGGCTGATTCGACGGGCCTCGCCGCCGATGCAACCCTTCCGCCCGCCCGTGCGTCTCCATCATCAGGTGGCGTGATCCCACGCCTGCCGCCGCCTGCCGATGGATGGAGGGAGCGCTTGCTGGATTCAGACACCCTGCTCGAACGCTGTCGCCAGGGCGACGATCTCGCCTGGGAGGCGCTCGTCCGGCAGTATCAGGGGCGGGTCTTCGGCGTGGCACTGCACTTCCTGCGCGAGCGCGAGGAGGCCCGGGATGCCGCTCAGGAGATCTTCATCAAGGTCTACGCAGGGCTCGCGAGCCTCCGAGACGGGCAGGCCTTCCTACCCTGGCTGCTTCGCCTCGCCCGCAACTCCTGTATCGATCGTCTGCGCCGCCGTGAGGCCCACACTCCCGCCTTCGCCGTTGCGCTCGAAGACGCACCCGAGATTCCCTCTCCGGATCCGTCCCCCGAAGAGGCCTCGCTGCGTGACGCCCGTCAGATTCTGCTCTACCGGGCTCTCGGTCAACTGAGCACGAAGAACCGCGAGATGATTCTCCTCAAGGACACCCAGGAGCTGAAGCTCGAGGAGATCGCCGAGCTCCTCTCCCTGCCCCTGGGCACCGTCAAGTCCCGCACCCATCGCGCACGCCTCGAACTGGCCAGGGCGGTCCGCACGCTCGACCCGTCCTACGGATCGTCTGCATGACCTGTCGCTATCTGGAGGATCGCCTCGAGGCCCTGCTCGCGGGAGCGCTTCCCCCAGGCGAGGGGAGCCTCTGCAAGCAGCACCTCGAAGCCTGCGCCGCCTGTCGGGAGCTGATGGACCTCGCCCGCCTGAGCCAAGCAGCGGGGGGATCCGGCGCCGCGGCAGGATCCGACACCGAGTCGGAACCCGATCTCGTGCTGGCGATTCTGGCGCGGACCGGCAGCGGAACCGGCGCCTGCGGCCAGGCTCAGGAGCTCCTCGCGACTGCCGTCGACGAGCCCCTCGGGAACACCGATCGACAGCTCCTGCACGGGCACCTCGCAGGCTGCGGCGAGTGCCAGGCGCTGAGCGGAGTTCTCCTGGAGCTCGCCCGCGACCTGCCGAGTCTGGCGGAGGTGCGTCCGGACCGGCGATTCGTCGCGGACGTCCTGCGGCGAACGCTGCCCTTCGAGGTGCAGATGCGCCGCTGGTGGGACGACCTCTGGCCGCAGCTGCTGCGACGCCCGCGCTTCGCTTCGGAGGCTGCCTATCTCGGCCTCGTCGTCCTGGTCCTCGTCTTCACCACTCCGGGCTCACCGCTCGAGGCCGTGCCGTCCGAGGCGTTGGCGATCGCTCAGGATGCGCCCCTGCCGCGGATCGATCTTCCCGCGGTCGATCTCGAACCGCGGCTCGCGGCGGCAGCGCGCGCGGTCCGGGAGTCGCACAGTGCCCGGGTGGCGGCCCGCTGGGGAAGCGAAGTCCGAGAGACGAAAGACCAGGCTCTGCAACTGGTGATCGAGGTCCGGTCCCGATTCGGAACCTTCTGGGACGGAGCTGCGTCCCTGCTGGAGACAAGCGACGATGCGCCCTCTTCGAAACCCGAGAACCCCAAGGAGACGTCATGAGCGAGAACCCCGAGAACCTCCCGCCGCACGCCGTACCGCCGATGCCGCCGATACCGCCCGCGGTTTCTCCCGCTGTCTGGCCAGCCGCCCTGCCGATGGCTCCGGCGGCTCCGGTCCCTGCGTCCCAGTTCCTGTCGATTCTCGATTCGCGCCGGAAATCGCCCGGCCTGGCGTGCTTCCTGTCCGTGATGCCCGGCCTCGGCCAGGTCTACGTGGGCTACTACCAGAGAGGCTTCATCCACGCGGCCGTGGTCGCGAGCCTGATCACTCTGCTGGGCAACGAGCTCCATGAACTGGCGCCGCTCGCCGGGATCTTCCTCGCCTTCTTCTGGCTCTACAACATCATCGATGCGGGGCGTCGTGCAGTCCTCTACAACGAGGTCCTCGCCGGCCGCACCGGCGTCGAGTTGCCAGCAGACTTGATGGCTCCCGGCCTCGGCGGTTCCGTGGTCGGCGGCGTCGTCGTCGCCCTGGTGGGAGTGCTCCTCCTGTCGCACACCGCCTTCGGCTTCTCGCTCGCCTGGATGAGGGAGTGGTGGCCCGTCGCCCTGATTCTTTTCGGTGGCTACCTCTTCATCAAGGCGAGAATGGACCGCCCGGAGAGCCGGGAGACGCCGGACTCGGCGTAGAAAGAGCCGGAAATCCAGGCCGGACCGGACGCCGGGCGACCCCTGAACGGCGCCCCGGCGTTCTCGCGTTCCGGCGCCGGGCGAGGCTTCACTTTCCTGCTGCTGGAAGGAATTTCGGCTGGCACTTTTTCAGCCCTCTTCACAACGGCGCGCAGTGCCCCGCGGAGCGCCGGGCTGAAATCCGCAAACGGTCACCAGAGTTCTATTCCTTACGGCACCGTGACGGACCAACCGTCCAGGCCACCGCTCTCGAACCCGCTCGCGAAGAGCACAGCGCCGTCGTGCAGGATCGTCCCGCGATCACCCACGGCCCAGACGTTGCTCCCGGCGCTGCCCCACGTGCCCCTGAGGATGTGGGTCGTGCCGCTGCTCATCGCCGACCAGCTGCTGCCGTCGGAACGCAGGATCGTCCCCGCAGCACCCACCGCGAAGACGTCGCTCCCGCTGCCGCCCCACACGCCGTAGAGGCGGTTGCCCGTGCCGCTGCTCATCGTCGACCAGCCGCTGCCGTCGGAATGCAGGATCGTCCCGGAGTCGCCCACCGCGAAGACGTCGCTCCCGCTTCTGCCCCACACGCCCGAGAGCCACTGGGTCGTGCCACTGCTCATCGCCGACCAGCTGAGGCCGTCGAAATGAAGGATCGTCCCGGATGCACCCACCGCGAAGACGTTGCTCCCGCTGCTGCCCCAGACGCCCGAGAGCCAGTGGGTCGTGCCACTGCTCATCGCCGACCAGCTGAGGCCGTCGAAATGCAGGATCGTCCCGGATTCACCCACCGCGAAGACGTTGCTCCCGCTGCTGCCCCACACGCCGGAGAGCCCGGTGCACGTGCCGCTGCTCATCGCCGACCAGCTGCAGCCGTAGTAGCGCTCGGACGTGCGGGGGGGAGCGACCGCGTGTACGGTG
>JANNGS010000029.1:0-57098 GCA_031403995.1 Thermoanaerobaculia bacterium | reverse complement strand
TACGGCACGAACTTCGCCCAACCCTTGTCCGCGGCGACCTTCGTCAGCGCCGCCGTCAGCGTCGTCTTTCCATGGTCCACGTGACCGATCGTTCCAACGTTCACGTGCGGCTTGGTGCGATCGAATTTTTCCTTACCCATGGCGCCCCGATTGCCTCCTCAGACAGCCGTGCCCGCGAGCGGGCGGTTCGTAGTCAAAACCAAGCGATGCATCCGACTCCATCCGTCCCGGCAATTTTCGCCGATGCGCCCAGGCGCCAATCTGCCCATGCGATGGAGCCCACGATCGGGCTTGAACCGATGACCTCTTCCTTACCAAGGAAGTGCTCTACCACTGAGCTACGTGGGCGCAGACTAAGGCCGGACCCGCGCCGCATCAGGCAGACGGCGGCAGCCGGTCATCGGCGCGACTTTCGGATCCGGTGAGGATCTTGCGGCTCTCTCCTGTTGATCTGCTGCCTTCTGCACCCCAACTCCATGCCGCCGCGTGACTTGCGACGGAAGCGGGGTGGACCGCGAATTCTGGCACCTCGGCCTTTTTTTGTCTAGCCCCCGTGTAAGCAATATTTCTACCCGATCGGGTCGAAAGGGACCATTTTTCTCAAATCGGGCCGAAAATCAGCCACCCAGGGGGCCACCGCCCCGGATCCTATCTCCCTGGTCGCTCGGATCGCTCGGATCGCTCGGATCGCCCGGATGGCTCGAATCGCTCGAATCGCTCGGCTACTTTGGCTCCGTCGTCGCCTTCGGGTCGCTCTGACCTCTCCCGTCTCCGCCTGCGGCGCTCAGCCGGGAGACCGCGAGCAGTGCGCCGCCGAGCACGACCAGGGACACGAAAAGCGTTCCGGCACGGCCGTTCGGCAGGTCGTCCAGGACGAACTTGAGCCCCCCGACGGCGAGTACCGGATAGACCAGCCAGGCGGCTTCGCGCAGCCGCGGCAAGCGCCCGAGCAGCGCCAGCACCACCGCTGCCAGCCCCAGAACGGTCGTGCGCAGCGCGGAGAGCGCACCCCGATCGGCCTCGGGCCCCGGGGCCCCCGCCAGGGGGCCGGCGAGGAGCTCGCTAACGACCGCCCCCACCCCGGCCAGTACAAGGGCGGTGAGCGCGAGCCGGGCGGAGCCCGACGCCCATCGAACCCACGCGTCGGTCTCATCGGCCGGCCGCCGGAGGAGGATGCCGCGGCAGGCCACCAGCACCACCAGCGCCGCGAGGCCCGGCGTCGAGAGCTTCGCCCAGCCGTGGTCGCCCGCGGCGAAGAGCGCGTCGGCCGCCTGGCGCAGCAGGCCGGACTGCACCGCCAGGACGAGGGCGAAGAACGCCGCCTGGGCTTCGAGAACCCGCCTGCGCAGCGCGATCCCCAGCCAGGCTGCGGCGAGACAGAGCCCGCAGGTCGCGAGCAGCGCGCCGGCCGGCGGCACCAGGAGGCGCAGGGCGATGAGGGTCAGCAGCGCCCCGAGCGAGGAGTAGAGCAGCAACCCCGGACGAGGGTCGCGGTCCGCCAGGGGGGCGCGGAAGGCGCCGACGTAGGCGCCCAGGGCGAAAGCGAGGACCACCGCCCCGAGCGCCCAGGCGAGCGGTCCGCTGGCGAATCGCGCCGCGCCGCCGATCCCGATGGCGACGGCCGCCACCATCTGGAAGGCCTCGAAACCGCCGACTCTCGGGTCCTTCCCCAGGGTGCGCTGCGCAAGCCAGACGAGATAGAGCGCCGCGAAGGCGAGCAGCAGAGCGAGGACCGCAGGTCGCGGTAGCCAGTCGGGGGGTGCGTTGCGGGCGGCGAGGAACAGGCAGACGAAAATCGTTCCATCGACGGCCAGGGTCCCGAGCCAGCGCAGCGCCCTCCAGCCCCGGCGGTAGGTCGCCCAGAGCACCAGAGCCCCGAGCGCCAGGACGGCTGCCCCGAAGGCGATCAGGGCGTGCGTCCGGAAGAGGAGCCCCGCGCCGACGCCGCCGCCGAGAACCGTCGTCGCCCAGGCCAGCAGGCGGAGACCGTGCCGGGTCGCGACGCCCAGGCCCGCGAAGGCGAAGCCGGCGAGCAGCAGCGCCGCGACGACGGGCGCCAGGACCGCCAGCCGCCCGGTCGCCTCCCAGATCAGCGGGAAGGCGATAGCGGTCGCCGTCAGGCCGTGAAAGACCGCGCTGCGCGGCCGCCCGGCGACTGCAGCGCGGTGTGCGAAGAGCAGCCAGGCCGCGGCGTAGAGCAGCCCCAGTCCGACGCCGACCGCCGGCGTGAGAGCGCCGGCATCGCCGGTGCCCGAACCGGTGGCGGTCATGGCGCGCAGCAGGTAGGCGCCGCCGAGCACCATGAGCGAACGCCCGCCGAGAGTGATGAAGCGCAGCAGGGTAGGACGATCCGGGATCGCCAACTCGAGCGGGATCTCCTGTTCGAACTCCTGCTCCGGCTGGGGCGCCGGCGGTATCGGAGGCGTCGGAAGCGTCGGCGGCTGGGGCGGCGCCGGAGCGAGCGAGGCCGCCGGAGCGGCTGGCGACATCTCTGCCGCCTGGACGCTCAGCGAACGCTCCCCGACCTGGGCCTCGAGCGCCGCCAGGCGCGCGCTCACCGCGTCGAGCTCTCCGGTCAGCCGTTCGACCGTGGCCTCCAGAACAGCCATGCGCTGATTCACTGGCCCGGCAACGTAGCACCCCAACCCGAGCGCCGAGCCACCCCGCGGAGCGGCGCCACGCCTCACCAAACGGGGAGGAGCAGAACTCAGTTAACAGGCGCCGCCGCCCGGCGCGGGAAAAGCCGATCGCCCACCTGGCCTGCGAGGCCGATCGTGCCGACCTGGGTCGGGCTACTTCCTGGGCACTTCCGGCGATTCCGCGACTCCCCTGCTGTACTTCAGATAGCTCGCCATCTCGTACGCGACGTTCTTCTCCGGATCCTGGATCCCGCGGCTGGCGCCCAACTGCCCACCCCATGCCCACAGCCCCTTGGCGTCGAACTGCGCGAGAGTGCTTCCGGTCTCCCCATCCGCCAGGGTGACGTGGACCTCGAGCTGCGCGCTCCCGGCGCCGCTTCGCACACCGCGCTCTGCCGCACCTCGTCGAAGACACCCGGCCCAGATGGGTGACCACGAGCTTGACCAGGCGGGCAGGCACCGATTCGGCGAGGTAGTCCTTGTCGCGGCTGGCGGCTGCGGGGTCCGCCATGACGAACTCGCCGAAACGGTGCCAGGCGATTCCCTGCGGTCCACGCCTCCAGGCGCGCCGGTCAGTCGTCGCCACCGCTCCAGTGGAAGCGCCCTTCGGCGATCGTCTGATTGCCGTTCGCGTCGATCGCCAGAACCTCGAATGCGATCTCTCCTGGCTCGAGAGACTCCAGGAGCTCTGCGGGAACTCGGAAGCTCCGAGCCTCCGCCGAGAGAGTGACGTCGAGCGAGTCGACCAGCACCTGGTAGCCCTCGATCTCGATCTCGCCGTCCGGCAGGATCGTCGCCGGTTCGGTCACCGCGCGCCAGCGGATCGTGACGGAGCCGTCGCTCACCCTGACGCGCGCCCGCGGTGCGGCGGGGACATCGTGCGCGAGCTCGGCGACGCCGGTGATGGGTTCGCCGCCGACCGTGACGCCATCGAACCGGTACTCCCCCTCGGGAAAGCGCTCGAGCAGACCTGAGAGCGGGAACTCCGAAAGCGTCGGCTCGGCTCCTTCGAAGAACAGCTCGGTCATCCCGAGCTCCTCGTAAGCGGCCCGCCCCTGGACCTCGAAGACGACCTCATCCAGCGGGTTGGTAATGGTCAACGACGCCCAATCCTCCCCGTCGAGGGAGACATGAAAGCCCAGGTCGTTGGCCGACTGGTTGTACTCGATGTAGATCCGCGCCTCCTCGAGCTCAACGGCGTTGGCGGCGCTCCAGGCCCCCAGGGCGATGATCGCGAAAAGCGCTCCATGCGGCAGACGTAGTCTCATGAGTCGATCCTCCTTTCCCTGGGTTGGATGCCTGGCGGGCGGAAATCCTTCGTGGCCGTAGTCCGTAGATCTGGGTCTAGAGACTCTTTCGGGTTGGCTCCGGACTGCCTTCGCCTGGCGGCGGGAGACTCCTCCTGGCGCCCAGGCTTCGAGCCCGCTGGCGCCAGGAGGCATCTATACAAGACCTGCTGTATCTCGCACTCACCCTCGCGTTCTTCGCCGCCGCTTGGGGTCGGCACTCTTCTTCGAGCGACGTGGCAGTCATCGTCGCTGCGAGAAACCAAGGGGGGAGCGTCTCAGGTGCGTTCCGCGTTACAGCAATATGCCCATCGACACGAGTTGGCGTTTAGCGAGGTCACTCGCCTAGCAGAGTGTCCAGGTCTATTTCCGATCCGGGTGCTGAATCGAAATGACCTGCAGGTCGTCGATCCCTTCGAAGCCGCGCGGGTTGACGGTGTAGATCGGCAGGTCATTGGCCATCGCGATAGCGGCGATCAGCGCATCGTAGGCGCGAGCGGCCGGCTTTCGCTTGGCGCGCCGAAGCGACGCGGAGACACGGCCGAAGCAGCGCGCCGCCGCGTCGTCGAACGGCAGCGGCTGAAAGTCGGCCTCCACCTGCTGGAGCAGGGCGAGCCGGCTTACCCGTTCGCGCTCGTGGGTCGCGACGAGAGGGCCGACACTCAACTCGGCCAGAGTCACGGCCGAAATCATGGGGATCGCGGGCAAGAGCGTCGGGTCCGAGAGCCTCGGCATCAGGATGAGGGTGCGCGAGTCGAGCAGCCCGGCGCCCGATGCCGAAACGCTCACAGTGACGGTTCGATGACGCGATCGAGATCGCGCCGCAGCGCCTCCGGGTCGACCGAGGGCAAGCGCTTGAACCGTTCAAATAGCGTTTCGCGATCGAGCGCCGGTTTCGGAATCGGCCGAAGCTCGGCAACAGCGGCACCGCCCTTCGTGACGATGACCGATGCACCCCGGGCCACGCGCTCGACCACCTCACCGCCCCGGTTCCTGAGCTCAAGGACGTTCACGCTCGACATGGGGCGATGGTATCGCAGCGTGATCTCGGTACTCGCGCGCTGCCCGCGGCGGCGCTCAGCGAGAAACCGTCGTCCCGTTCTTGATCTCGTCGTACATCGCGTCGGGAGCGAGATCCGCTCCGTTCGGCCAACAGACGGCACCGAACTCGTCGAGACCGACTTCGGCAAACCGCTCCGGGTCCTTCAGCGGCTCGAACACCGGTCCCCAGAGCTCCTGGCTGTAGTCCAGAACTCCGCGCACCCCGTCCGCGAACTCGACCTCGAGCCGGTAGCCTGGCAGCGCCTTCACCGAGATGATTCGCCACATTTCAGGCCTCCTCGTCCAGCGGCGCGATCGGCAGCGCTGCTTCGTGCCGCTCGGCCCGGAGCCAGTTCTCGCGCAGCTCCGGCCGATGCATCATCGCCCACTCCAGCACCATTGTGAAGGCGCGGCGCGGAAGGCCGCCCGCAAGGAGATCCAGAGTCTCGATGGAGATGGTCGCGGAGAATTCCCCGTAGTAGGCGTGAAACTGCGCCGGCGGATGGTCGTTGCGATAGATCCGAATCGAGATTCCGAAAAACTGGCTGATAGTGGGCATCGCTCCCCCCGGAAGGCTTGGTGGCTTCGAGTGAAGCCGCCTTTCCAAAGGAAGGACGAATTTCCTGCGCCAGATCTGGCGAATAGCAAAAGCGGTACAGGCAGGATTCTCGGCGCCGCTCTCCGCCTGGCACCCGGGGTCCAAAGAGAATGGTGTCGGCTCTCATCTACTTCCGGTCCGGGTGCGGGATCGCAACGACCTGCAGGTCGTCGATCCTTGCGAAGTCGCGCGGGTTGACGGTGCAGATCGGCAGCTCATTGGCCATCGCGATGGCTGCGATCAGCGCATCGTAGGCGCTAGCGGACGGCTTTCGCCTGGCGCGCCGGAGCGACGCGGAGACACGGCCGAAATCATGGGGATCGCGGGCAAGAGCGTCGGGTCCGAGAGCCTTTGCAGCAAGATGAGGGTTCTCGTGTCGAGCAGCCCGGCTCCCGACCCCGGAACGCTCACAGGGACGGATCGATGACGCGATCGAGATCGCGCTTCAGCGCCTCCGGGTCGACCGAGGGCAAGCGCTTGAAGCGTGCGAACAGCGTTTGGCGATCGAACGCCTGTTTCGGAATCGGCCGCAGCTCGGCAACAGCGGCACCACCCTTGGTGACGATGACCGAAGCGCCACGGGCCACGCGCTCTTCCGCACCAAGCTCGAGCGCCTCCGCCGCCGCCGCCCGCCGCCGCGCTGAGCGAGAAGACCGCGCAACCCTACCGGCGAACGCCGGTTCTCAGAGTTCCTGATCCGAGACCAAGTGGAGGTTTGGATGTCTCAGCCGTTGAGCTGCCCACGGACAGCGTGCCGCAAACGAACTCTACGGGCAACCGCCGCCCACCGCCGCGCTCCAGCCACAAGCATCTCCGGCCTCGAAGCCATCTGAAAACATCGGGCCCGCCAATCGCTGCCCGAACACGCCAAAGCCCGAACCGTCCTGGACGTCGCTCCCCCACGCCACGACGAAGTTGCCCGAGCCGTCCGCTGCCACAGCGGGAAACCTCTGGGAACTCGTCGTGTAGGAGTTAACCTGGAACTCGCTCCCCACCTTGTTGCCCGTCGAGTCGAACCGCTGCCGGAACACGCCATCGCTAGACCCGTCCTGGACATCGCTGCTCCACGTCACGACGAAGTTGCCCGAGCCGTCCGCTGCCACCGCTGGATCTTCCTGTCGACCCATCGCGTAGGTGTTGACCTGGAACTCGCTCCCCACCCGACTGCCCGTCGAGTCATAACGCTGCCCGAACACGCCCCACTCCGAGCCGTCCTGGAGGTAGCTTTCCCAGACGATGACGACGTTGCCAGAGCCGTCCGCTGCCATCGCGGGACTCCGCTGGAAACTCGTCGTGTACGTGCTCACCTGGAACTCGTTCCCCACCTTGCTGCCCGCCGCGCTAACCCGCTGCCCGAACACGGCGTAGCCCGATCCGTCCTGGACGTCGCTCCCCCACGCCACGACGAAGTTGCCCGAGCCGTCCGCTGCCACAGCGGGAAACCTCTGGGAACTCGTCGTGAAGGTGTTGGCCTGGAACTCGCTCCCCACCGGACTGCCTGCCGAGTTGAACCCCTGCCCGAACACCCCGAACATGGAGCCATCCTGGCCGGAGCTGAAGTCGCCGCTCGTCCAGACCACGACGAAGTTGCCCGAGCCGTCCGCTGCCACCGCGGGACCAGACTGGTCACTCGTCGTGTAGCTGTTGACCTGGAACTCGCTCCCCACCGGACTGCCCGTCGAGTCGAACCGCTGCCCGAAAACGCCGTACCCCGAACCGTCCTGGATGCTCTGCCAAACGACGAGGAAGTTGCCCGGACCGTCTGCCGTCACCGCGGCGCGGCTCTGAGCATTCGTCGTGTAACTGTTGACCCGGAATTCGTTCCCCAAAGGACTGCCCACCGAATCGAGCCGCTGCCCGAATATGCCCCACCCCCAGCCGTCCTGGCCGTAGCTTTGCCAGACCACAACCAAGTTGCCCGAGCCGTCCGCTGCCACTGCCGGCTGAGACTGGCCACTCGTCGTGTAGCTGTTGACCTGGAACTCAGGCCCTAGCAACTGGGCTATCGCGGGGCGCAGCCAAGGCCCGAGGAGGAAAAGGAAGGCCGCGAGACAGAGCGGAAGCGCGCTGCGACGGATCTTCATGACCTGATCTTCAGAGTAGCACTTGAATGGAGCGGGAGACGGGATTCGAACCCGCGACCAACAGCTTGGAAGGCTGTGACTCTACCCCTGAGTTACTCCCGCTTGAAGTCTGCCGCGTGCCGCTCTGCGAAAATGGTGGAGGCGGGAGGATTTGAACCTCCGTAGGGCTTAGCCCGGCAGATTTACAGTCTGCTGCCATTGACCGCTCGGCCACACCTCCATGATTTTTCAAAGACTTACGGGACTGCGGGTGGTGCGTGCTCGCGCTGCTTGCTCGTTTTGCCTACTGATGCTGCGTTTTGGAGCCGGCACTCGGAATTGAACCGAGGACCTACCGCTTACAAGGCGGTTGCTCTACCCCTGAGCTATGCCGGCAAGGTGTTGCGACCCTCCCGGCGGATCCTCCGAACCGATTCCCTTTTCTGGCCGGACCGCTGGCGGAGTCTAGTGGTTTCGGGGCCCTTCTGACAAGCCGCCGAGCCGGTCACCGCGCGGCTCAGCGCCCTTTTTTCCCCGTCGTGCGCTGGCGGACGGCTTCGTAGAGAACCGCGGCGGCGGCGGTCGCGAGATTGAGCGACGAGACGTGCCCCTGCATCGGCAGACCGATCAGGCGGTCGCAGCGCTCCTGGGTCAGGTGGCGCAGCCCCTCCTCCTCTCCACCGACGCAGAGGACCACCGGACCGGTGAGGTCGACGCTCCACGGCAGCTCGCCGCCCGCCGCCAGGCCGTAGATCCAGTAGCCCTCTTTCTTCAACTGCTCGAGGCGCTGGGCGGAGCTGCCGATGCGCTCGACCGTGAGCCACTCCGAGGCCCCGGCCGAGGTCTTCACCGCCGTTGCCGAGAGCGGCGCCGAGCCGCGATCGCGCACCAGGACGCGGCCGACGCCGGCGCCCTCGCAGACCCGCAGCAGGGCGCCGAGATTGCGCGGATCCTGAATGTCCTCGGCGAGGACGACGAAGCCTTGATCGCCGCGCGCCTCCTCTCCCAGCCCGCTGGCCGCAACGCCCTCGCCGGGTGCGGGCGCCGGCAGATGCGCGAGCTCGGCGGCGAAGCCGTTGTGCACCGCACCGCCGAGCCAGATCGGATCGGACGGGGCCGCGCTCTCGCAGCGCACGCCGGCGGCGCAGCACAGCTTCTCCACTTCGCGCCGGCGGGCGCCCTGGCGGGCGGCGAGGATCCAGACCCGGCGCACCTCGCGCGCCCGGTGCAGGAGCGCCTCGTGGACCGGATGGAAGCCGAAGATGCGCGTGGTGGCCGCCACGGTCAGGCGTCCGCCATCAGCAGGACCACCGCGAAGGCGGCCATCCCTTCGCCGCGCCCGATCGCGCCCAACCCTTCGTTCGTCGTCGCCTTGAGTCCCACGGCGTTCTCCTCGGTGCCCAGGACGCGGGCGATGCGTTCGATGATCTTTTCGCGGTACGGCGCCAGCTTCGGCGCTTCGGAAACCAGCGTCAGGTCGCAGTTGACGACGCGGTAACCCTCTTCGTGAACGAGCCCCACGATGCGCTGCAGCAGATCGAGGCTCGAAGCACCGCGCCAGCGTTCGTCCCCGGGCGGGAAGTGCCGCCCGAGATCACCGAGACTGGCGGCGCCGAGGAGAGCGTCGCCGAGCGCGTGCAGCAGGACGTCGGCGTCGCTGTGCCCGTCGAGACCGAGGGGGTACGGGATCTCCTCGCCGCCGAGCATGAGCTTGCGCCCGGCGACTAGGGCGTGGATGTCGTAGCCCTGCCCGATGCGTAGCTTCATGGCCGCGCTCCGAGCTGTTCGAGGAGCGCCTGCACCAGCGGCAGATCGGCGGGCGTCGTGAGCTTGGGATTGGGCTTCGAGGCCTCGACAGCGAGGACGCGCGCCCCAGGAAGCCGCTCGACGAGCGCGGCCTCGTCCGTGCCGACAAAGCCGACGGCCAGCGCCGCTTCGATGGCGCGCTCGAGCAGCTCCCGGCGAAAGACCTGCGGCGTCTCGGCGCGAAAGACCCGGCTGCGATCCACGGTTCCCACGATCACCCCTTGTTCGAGCAGTTTCAGTGTGTCGGAAGCGCCCCGCCCGAGCACCGCGCCGTCCGCCGAGAGCGCCGCCTGGCAGACTGCGACGAGATCCTCGACAGCGAGCGCCGGCCGCGCGCCGTCGTGCACCAGCACCAGGTCCTGCCCTTCGGCCGGCGAGGCTGCGAGCGCCGCGGTCACCGACTCCTGCCGGCTGTCGCCGCCCGGGACGGTCCGCACCCGGGCGTCCTGCAGCCAATCCGGCGGCGCCGCCGCGACGTCGGACGGCAGGGCGACGGTCACCGAGTCGACCCCAGCGGCGAGCAGGCGCTCGACCGTCCACGCGAGGAGCGGCCGGCCGGCGATCGATTCGAACTGTTTGGAGAGCGTGCCGCCGAAACGCAACCCGCGGCCCGCCGCGGGAACCACGGCGTGCACACGGATGGGAGGAACGAGATTCGAGGAGAGCATGCTGCCGGACCGGTCCATGTCGAGACGCGGACCGTCCGCCTCAGACCGTCATGATGTCTTTTTCCTTGTGCTCGAGGACCTTCGCGACCTCGTCGATCTCGCGGTCATGGAGCTTCTGGATCTCTTCGAGGGCGCGGCGCTCGTCGTCCTGCCCGAGCTCGTGCTCCTTCTCGAGCTTCTTCAGCTTCTCGTTGGCCTCACGCCGCGCCAGACGGATCTGGGTGCGCGCATGCTCGGCGATCTCGTGCGCCTTCTTGACCAGCTCCTTGCGGCGCTCCTCGGTCGGCTGCGGAATCGGGATGCGCACGGTCTTCCCATCGCTCATCGGATTCAACCCCAGGTCCGATTTCTGCAGCGCGCGCTCGATCGCCGGGATCTGCTTGGCGTCCCAGGGCTGCGCCATCAGCATGGTCGCGTCGACCACGGTCAGCGTGGCGACCTGCTTCAAAGGCGTCGGTGTACCGAAGTAGTCCACGGTCACGCCGTCGAGAAGCCCGAGCGTCGCGCGGCCGGTCCGCAGCCGCTTGAGCTCGGTGTGGAGATGCTCGATCGCCTGCTTCATCTTCACTTCGGCTTCCTGGTGAATCGCCTTCATCCGATCCTCCTCGTGCGCTTGCCCGTCGCCGGTTTCAATGCGCGCCGGGGCCTCCCGTCGATCATCCCCGGCATCCGGGGTGGTGTCAATTCGTGCGCTCGCCGGTGACCGTCTTGTGGACGATCGAGCCGACGCGCTCACCGCAGACGACGCGCCGGATGTTGCCCTCCTGAGTGAGGTTGAAGATGCCGATCGGCAGACCGTTGTCGCGGCAGAGGCTGATCGCCGCGGCGTCCATGATCCGCAGGTCCCATTCCAGCACCTGCTGGTAGGACACCTCGGAGAGCAGGCGGGCGGTCGGCTCCTTGCGCGGATCGGCGGTGTAGACCCCGTCGACCCGCGTCCCCTTGAGGAGAATCTCGGCGTGGATCTCGTTGGCGCGCAGAGCCGCCGCCGAGTCGGTGGTGAAGAACGGATTGCCCGTCCCGCCGGCGAAAATGACCGCACGCCCCTTCTCGAGATGGCGCATCGCGCGTCGCCGGATGAACGGCTCCGCCACCGAGCGGATCTCGATCGCGGTCTGCACCCGGGTCGGGACGCTCTTCTTCTCCAGCGCGTCCTGCAGCGCCAGGGCGTTGATGACCGTGGCGAGCATGCCCATGTTGTCGCCGGTCACCCGGTCGATCCCCTGCTGCGAGGCCGCCACGCCGCGGATGATGTTGCCGCCGCCGATCACGATCGCCAGCTCGACGCCGAGCTGGTGCACCTCAGCGATCTCGTTGGCGATCCCCGAAACCACCCCGGCATCGATGCCAAAGCTCTGCGTGCCCATCAGGGCTTCGCCGGAGAGCTTGAGCAGTACCCGCTTGTAGGCCGGACGGTCTCCCATCCCGGTCAGCCCTGCGTCATACCGGCGACTTCGGCGGCGAAGTCCTTCTCCACCTTCTCGATGCCCTCGCCGAGCTTGAAGCGGGCGAAGCGGCGTACTTTGATGTTCTCGCCGATCTTGGCCACCTTGGCGGTGATCATCTGGCCGATCGTGGTGTCGGTGTCCTTGACGAACGGCTGCTCGAGCAGCACCGCCTCGGCATAGAACTTCTCCATTTTGCCTTCGACGATCTTCTCGACCACGTTGGCGGGCTTGCCCGAAGCCACCGCCTGGTCGCGGTAGATCGCCTTCTCGCGGTCGAGGATTTCGGCGGTCACTTCGCCGCGCTCGACGTAGCGCGGCTCTGCCGCCGCGATGTGCATGGCGACGTCGCGGACGAGCTCCTGGAACTCCTCGGTGCGGGCGACGAAGTCAGTCTCGCAGTTGATCTCGACCAGCACGCCGAGCTTGCCGCCGGCGTGAATGTAGGAGGTCACCAGCCCCTCCGCCGCCACGCGCCCGGAGCGCTTGGCCGCCGCGGCCAGGCCCTTCTTGCGCAAGGCGTCCACCGCCTGCTCGAAGTTGCCGTCGGTCTCCGCCAGCGCGTTCTTGCAGTCCATCATCCCCGCGCCCGTGCGCTCGCGGAGCTCCTTGACCATCTGAGCCGTGATCTGCATGTCGATTCTCTCCTTCTTCGCCGGCAGGCAAGAAAAAGGATCAGGCGATCGGCGGTTCCGCTGCCATCGACTGACCCTTTTTTCGGGCAATGCGCCTTTCGCCCGCCGGACCGTTGTGGGTGTACCTACTCCAATCTGGTTCAGGCCAGCGGAGCCGCCACGTCGCCATCCTTGGCGGACATGCCGGCGGCCGGGGTATCGGAGGCATCGGCGGCATCCGGGGCATCCTTCGCTTCGACCATCATCTCCTGCTGCAGGGCGTTCGCCCCGGCCATGTAGGAATCGGCGATACGGGAGAGGAAGAGCCGGATGGTGCGGATCGCGTCGTCGTTGCCCGGGATGACGTAGTCGATGAGCTCCGGATCGCAGTTCGTGTCGACAATTCCGATCACCGGAATGCCGAGCTTGTTGGCCTCCGCCACGGCGATCGCTTCCTTCTTGGGATCGACCACGAAGATCGCGTCCGGCAGGGCTTCGAGCTCGCGTACGCCCTCGAGGTTGCGATTCATCCGTTCACGCTCGCGATCGAAACGCAGGCGCTCTTTCTTGGTGGTGACGCCGCCCTCTTCGGCCAGCCGGGCCTCGATCTCGAGCAGACGATCGACCGACTGGCGGATGGTGACGAAGTTGGTGAGCGTGCCACCCAGCCAGCGATGGGTCACGAAGTACTGGCCGCAACGGCGTGCCTCCTCGGCGACCGCATCCTGGGCCTGGCGCTTGGTGCCGACGAACAGCAGCCGGCGACCCTCCTGCCCGAGCCGGTAGACGAACTCGGCCGCCTCGCGGAACTGCTTCAGGGTCTTCGCCAGATCGATGATGTAGATCCCGTTGCGCTTGCCGAAGATGTAAGGCTTCATCTTCGGATTCCAACGCCGGGTCTGGTGGCCGAAGTGGACCCCCGCCTCGAGCAGCTCTTGCATCGAAATTTCGACCACGAATCTCTCTCCTTAGAACTTTCCGGAAAACCAGGCTGAGCATCGCACCATCAAGCGGGCCATCGGAGCCATTGGAGCCATCCAGCGATCAGCGCTTGCTGAACTGGAAGCGCGCACGAGCGCCCTTCTGGCCGTACTTCTTGCGTTCCTTCTTGCGTGGGTCGCGGGTCAGGAGACCGGCGCTCTTCAAGCGCTCGCGCAGCGCGATGTCGAAGACCAGCAGCGCACGGCTGATGCCGTGGCGGATCGCACCGGCCTGGCCGGAATTGCCGCCACCTTCGACGGTGACGAAGATGTCGAACTTCTCCCCCGTCTCGGTCAGCACGAGCGGCTGGCAAACGACCATCCGCAGTACCGGGTTGGGAAAGTAGCCGTCGAGGGTGCGTCCATTGACCTCCATGCCACCCGCTCCGGGGCGCATGAACACGCGGGCGGTCGAAGTCTTGCGACGGCCGGTTCCGTAGTACTGAGTGGGTTGGGTGGGTTGGGTGGGTTGCACTTGGTTCAATTTTCCACTCCTCCTACATCTTTACCGAGGCGAGGTCGTACGCCGCCGGCTTCTGCGCCTTGTGCGGATGCTCCGCACCGGCGTAGACCTTCAGCTTGCGACGGATCTTGCGCCCGAGTTTGGTCTTGGGCAGCATTCCGAACACCGCGCTCTCGACGATGCGCGTCGGGTGCTTGCCGCGAACCTCGAAGGCCTTGGGCGACTTGAGGCTGCCCGGCTTCGTGGTCGTGTGACGATAGTAGACCTTGGTCTGCTCCTTGGTGCCCGAGAGATGGACCTTCTCGGCGTTCAGGACGATGACGAAATCGCCGCAGTCGACGTGCGGTGCATAAAACGGCTTCCCCTTGCCCATCAACAACTTCGCAATGGTGGAAGAGAGGCGTCCGACCGGCACGCCCGCGCCGTCGACGACGAACCACTGGCGCTCGATTTCAGCCGGCTTGGGGCTCACAGTACTCTTCATTTCATCTTCTCCAGACGGTTTCTCCAGCGACTGGCGGAGGAATCGGTTCTGCGGGTCTGCTGGGCTGGATCGGATCCGGCACTTCAGCGCAGAGAGCCTGAAATCATAAAGATCGCCCGGAAGGCTGTCAAGTCTGCGGACGAACGCAGAGACCCGAACCGCCCGCGCTTCGAGCGCCGCCCGCCTCCCAAGATAGACTTCCCGAACATCATGCCGGAGACCGGGTCGGAAGTCCTCGCACAACTTACCGCAGTCGAGCAGTTGAAGCAAAAGGACGCTGCCCGGATCCGGGCGATGTTCGGCCGGGTCGCCCGGCGCTACGACCTCCTGAACCACCTCCTGTCGGCCTCGCTCGATCGCGTCTGGCGCCGCAAGCTCGCCCGGGCCCTCGTCCTCCCCCCCGGTTCGAGGGTCCTCGACCTGTGCTGCGGCACCGGCGACCAGGCCCTGGCCCTGCGCCGCCCGGGGGTCGAGATCGTCGCCGCCGACTTCTGCCTGCCGATGCTGGCGCTCGCGGCGCCCAAGTTTCAGGCCGCCGCCAGATCGGACCCCGGATCGGCTCGCGGCCCGGCGGCGGCGCCTCCGGCCCTGCTCAACGCCGACGCGCTCTGCCTGCCCTTTCCGGACCGCAGCTTCCATGCCGCGACGGTCTCGTTCGGGCTGCGCAACGTGGCCGATCTCGACCGGGCGCTGGCGGAGCTGGCGCGCGTCCTCCACCCCGGCGGCGAGCTCGGCGTGCTCGAGTTCACGGTGCCCTACTGGCAGCCGCTCCGCGGCCTGTATCTCTTTTATTTTCAACACCTTCTCCCCAAAGTGGGGAGCCTGCTGTCGAAAGATCCGACGGCCTACACTTACCTGCCGAGCTCGGTGCTCGATTTCCCGCAAAGGGAGGCGTTCACCGCCCGCCTGGAAGCGGCCGGTTTCGAGTCCGCGACCTCGACCAGCCTCTCGGGTGGCATCCTGGCGCTCTACCGCGGAAGAAAGCAGATGCGATGACTCAACTCCTTGAAGCCAAAGCCGTTGCCGCCCAGATCCGCGCCGAGGTCGCCGCCGGCGCCCGTGAAATCGAAGCCCGTGCCGGCCGTCCGCCCGGTCTCGCCGTAGTTCTGGTCGGCGACGACCCGGCATCGCGGGTCTACGTCGGTTCGAAGACCCGCGCCTGCGCCGAGGCCGGCCTCGCCAGCTTCGGCCACATCCTGCCGGCGACGACCGGCGCCGCCGAACTCCTGGCGCTCCTCGACCAGTTGAACGCCGACCCGCGGGTGGACGGCATCCTGGTGCAGATGCCACTGCCCGCGGGTCTCCCTTCGCGCGACATTCTCGACCGGGTCGACCCGGAGAAAGACGTCGACGGCTTCCACCCGGTGAACGTCGGCCGGCTCTGGCTCGACCAGCCCGGCTTCGTCCCCTGCACCCCCGCCGGGATCATCGAATCGCTGCGCCGGCACGGCATCGCGCTCGCCGGAAAACACGCGGTGGTGGTGGGCCGGAGCTCGATCGTCGGCAAGCCGATGGCCGGGCTCCTGCTGCGCGAGAACTGTACGGTGACGATCGCCCACTCGAAGTCGCGCGACCTCCCGGCGGTCTGCCGCGAGGCCGACCTCCTCGTCGCCGCGGTCGGGCGCCCGGGGATGATCCGGCCGGAGCACGTCCAGGAGGGCGCGGTCGTGGTCGATGTCGGCATCAACCGGGTGCAGGACATCGAGCTCGCCAAGCGCCTGGTCGGCGGCGACGCGAAACGCCTGGCGACCCTCGCCGAGAAGGGCTACGCCCTGGTCGGCGACGTCGACTTCCCGGCGGTCGCCCCGCGCACCTCGGCGATCACGCCGGTGCCCGGCGGCGTCGGTCCTCTTACCGTCGCCATGCTGCTCGCCAATACCCTGACCTCCGCGCGCCGGCGTTTCGGCCTCGAGATGACCCCAAGCGGCGCGCCCGGCGCCGCTCGCTGAAAACCGCGATGCCAGCTTTCCGGGTCGGGCTGACAGGGGGTCTCGCCAGCGGCAAGTCGACGGTGGCGAAGCTCCTCGCCGAAGAGGGATTCGAGGTCGTCGATGCGGATCAGATCGTCGCCGAGCTCTACGCGCCGGGCGAACCCGGCGCCCGGGCCGTAGCCGAGCTCTTCGGCGCGAACTACCTCGGTAAAGAGGGTGGAGTGGACAAGCGGCGCCTGGCCCAACTCGTCTTCTCGGACGACGGCGCGCGCGGCGCCCTCGAGGCAGCGATCCACCCCCTTGTTCGAGCCTTTTTTTCGCGCCTGGCGAACGCAGCGACGACTCCGATCGTGCTCGAAGCGACGAGACTCGTCGAAGCTGGCTACGCCGCCGACTTCGATCTTCTGGTCACGGTCGAAGCCGCTCCTGCAGTTCAACTGGAGAGAGCCATCGCCCGCGGAATCAGCCACGAGGAAGCCCTGCGCCGGCTCGCCGCCCAGGGCGACGGTGGCGAGCGGCGCGCCGCAGCACAGTGGGTGATCGAGAACAGCGGCACGGCCGAGGAGCTCCGCGCTCGCGTCGACGCTTTCGTCGCAGAAATTCGCGAGCGCTGAGTCCCGGGGGATCCCTGCCGCGCCGCCGGGAGGCGGCGAAGAGCCCGCTCAGTCGCCGACGATGAGGGTGATCGGAGCTTCGAGCGCGGCCTGGCGCTCGTCGGCGAAGCGTACCTGGATGGCGCGCACGCGCTCGGGTCCCCAGGCGCCATTGGTCAGCAGCCACGCGCGCACGAAGCGCGCCACGGCTTGCCGCGACGATTCCCGCACCAGGGCCATGTGGCGAGGATCGGCCGCGAGCTGTGAGAGCCGCGGCGTCAACTGGCGCTCGAGGACGGCGAGCTGCTCGGCGGCGTCGAAGCGAAGCCAGGATTCCGCGACTCGGCGCTCGATCCGGTCGGTGTGAATCGCCGGCGGCAACGATGGGCGCAAAACGGGCGCGAGGACGCGGCAGAAACCGTCCTCGATCTCGACCTTCCACTCCTCATCGAGGCGCACGTGATAGCGATAAGTGACCGGAACCCGGATCTCCACCGTCGTCGTGCCGAGCGCCACGAGGTCCCAGAAGGCGCGCCGCTCGTCACTGCGCGTGAGGCTCTCGACGCTCTCGGCGACCGAGACTTCGAGGTTGCCCCCGGCGTGCGGAGCCACGGTAGGAATCGCCGCGAGGAACGTCTCGGTGACATTGCCGGTGAGCAGATCGCGAGCCAGCTCGCCCAAACGCTCCGCGGCGGCCAGCGGGAGATTCGCCGCGGCACGGCCGGCGCGCTCGAGCCCCGCAATCAGGCGCCAGAGAACGAGCGTGAGGAGGCCGGCGATCAGCACGGCAGCCACCGGCCAGCGCAGCAAGCGGACCCAATCGCGCGACGGACCTGGAGTAGCGATCGGCATGTGCCTTCCGCCCCATCGTGCAGGATTTCCGTATCCACAGCAAGCAGGGGAAAGCCGCAGCGGCTCGCCCGCCACCAGCGATGTGGGCTACGCTTGCCCGCGGACCTGCCCCCGATGAGCCCACCCGCCGCGCCATCTCCCGGAGGCGATCTTCGGGGTTCCCGGGGTGTCCGGGGATTCCGGCGCGAGCTCGGACTCTGGGACACGACCGTCGTCGTCGCCGGGGCGATCATCGGCATCGGCATCTTCGTCAACCCGTCGAACGTGGCGCGCATTCTGCCGGCGCCGGAGTGGATGCTCCTCGCCTGGCTCGCCGGCGGGGCGCTGGCGATGATCGGCGGCTTCGTCTACGCCGAGCTCGGCTCACGGCTGCCGCTGGTCGGCGGCCAGTACGTCTACCTGTCGCGCGCCTGGGGCCCGTTCGCCGGCTTCCTCTACGGTTTCGCGCTGCTCTTCGTGATCAACACCGGCGGGATCGCCGCGGTCGCTTCGGCCCTCGCGAGCTACGTCGACGACTCCTTCGTGAAGCTCGGTAGCACCGGGAAGCTGGCGCTCGCCGCAGCCGTGATCGTTCTGCTCGCCGAGATCAACGTGCGCGGCATCCGCCCCGGCAAGCGCACCAACAACAGCCTGATGGTCCTGAAGCTCGGCGGCATCGCGGCGATCGGTGTCCTGATGCTGGTGAAGCGCCCAGCGGCGGCGACGCTCTACCACCTGCCGGCGGTCTCGGAGGTGACCCTCACCGCCTTCTTCGCCGCCCTGGTGCCGGTGCTCTTCGCCTACGGCGGCTGGCAGAACTGCGGCAGCCTCGCGGCCGAGATCCGCGATGCCGGCAAGACGCTTGCCCGGGCGAACATCCTCGGCGTCGCGTTGGTCGTGGTGATCTACGTCGGCTTGAACTGGGTCTATCTGCGGGTGCTGCCGCCGGCCGAGGTCGCCGCCTCGACGGCGCTCGCCGCGGACGTCGCGCGGGCTCTCGCGGGCGAGCTCGGGGCGCGCTTCGTCGCCGCGCTCACCGTCGTCTCGTGTCTCGGCTTCCTCGCCGTCATCACCATGACCGGCCCGCGGCTCTACTACGCCATGGCCGAAGACGGCCTCTTTCTGCGCCGCGCGGCGACGCTCCATCCGCGCTACGGTACCCCGAGCTTCACCCTGCGCCTGCAGGCCGCGGTGGCGCTCGTCCTGCTCTTCTCGCAGACCTACGACCAGCTGCTCTCCTACGTCGTCTTCTGCGACTGGCTCTTCTTCGCCCTCACCGCCGCCGGCATCTTCGTCCTGCGGCGCTCCGCGAACGATGCCGCCGCGGAGGTCTTCCGCACACCCGGCCACCCCTGGACCACCGCCCTTTTCGTCGCCGTCGCCGCCGGCGTGGTCGCCAACAGCTTCGTCGCGGCGCCTCGCCAGGCGCTCGCCGGCTGCGCCGTGCTGGCCGTCGGCGCCTCGGCCTACCTGATCTACGGCCGGCAGGGACGGCGGCGCTGATCCGCGCGCCGCAGATCAAGCGAAAAAGAGGTAGCAGACCAGCACGGCGGCGACGAAGCCCGCGAGATCCGCGAGGAGGCCGCAGGCGAGGGCGTGGCGCTCCCTCCTGATTCCAACCGAGCCGAAGTAGACCGCGAGCACGTAGAAGGTCGTTTCGCTCGAGCCCTGCACGATGCTCACCAGCCGGCCGGCGAAGCTGTCGGCACCCTGCGTCTTCATCACGTCGATCATCATGCCGCGGGATCCGCTGCCGGAGAGCGTGCGCATCAACCCCGTCGGCAGTCCGTCGACCCAGCGTGCGTCCATCCCGGCCACCGTCACCCCCCAGCGCACGCCGTCGAGCAGCAGGTCGAGCGCACCGCTGGCGCGGAAGATGCCGATCGCCACCAGCATTGCCACCAGGTAGGGGATGATCCCGACCGCGACGGTGAATCCCTCCCTCGCTCCGGCGACAAAGGTCTCGTAGACCGGAACGCCCTTGCGCAGCGCGAGCGCCAGGAAGCCGACGATCACGGTGAAGATGATCAGGTTCGAGAGCACCGACGATTGCCGCTCGAGCGCCTCCTTGTCGAGCGACCCGAAGTACCAGGCCAGGCCACCGACCAGCGCGCTCATGCCTCCGAGGTAGGCGAGCACCACCGGGTCGCGAAGGGGGATCGGCTGGAAGAAAGAGGTGACGACGAGGCCGGCAAGGGTCGCGAAGAAGCTCGCGATCAGCAGCGGGATAAAGATGTCCGTGGGATCGGCCGCTCCGAGCTGCGCGCGGTAGACGAAAATCGCAACCGGGATGAGCGTGATCGAGGCGGTATTGATCACCAGGAAGAGAACCTGCGCGTCGGTCGCCCGCTCGGGCTCGGGGTTCAGACTCTGGAGCTCCTTCATCGCCTTGAGGCCCAGCGGCGTCGCGGCGTTGTCGAGCCCGAGAATGTTCGCCGACATGTTCATCACCATGGCGCCCATGGCGGGATGGCCCGCCGGGACGCCCGGAAAGAGCCGGCGGAGGAGCGGCCCGGCGAGCCGCGCCAGGATCTCGACCGCGCCCCCCTGCTCCCCCATCCGCATGATTCCGAGCCACAGGCACATCATGCCGGTCAGGCCGAGGGCGATCTCGAAGGCGGTCTTCGCCATCTCGAACGCCGACTGAACCATCGCCGCCCAGACCGAGGCGTCGCCGGCGAAAATCGACTTCCCGGCCGCGGCGAGAAAGCCGATCAGGAAGAACGAAGCCCAGATTCGATTGAGCATCGTCCTCCGCTCAGCGTTCGAGGATCGCCAGCGCCTCGACGGCGTCTGCGAGCAGGCGCTCACCGGGAAGGCTGGCGGAGCCGACGCCGCCGGCCGCAGCCGCTTGTTCGGGCATGGGCCGAACCTTAGCAAACAAGCGCGCGACCCCGCGATGGGACTTGACGAGGAGTCGTCTGCTGGAGCTCTGGCGGCTCCCTTTCCGCGCCCCGTCGGATCGTGGTGCTCGACTGCGCCGAGCAGCTGCACGCCCGCGGCGTTGCTCGCCGCACCGCGATCCTGGTCACCGGCATGCGGCGCGCCCGCCCTCCGGCCTCCCTTCCGGGTGTAGGAGTATGATCGCGACCAATTCACCCGCTGGAAAGCTGAGGGTCCCCTTCGAGAGCCGCCGCGTGGGCAGCCCTCGAGGTGGAAGGCAACGGCTTTTGTAGGTTACGCCACGGAAAGGGAGGGCAAGATGCTCAAGCGCCGCATACTGGTTTCGTTCTCCGCTTCGCTGTTTCTCCTCGCCGGCGTCGCGCTGGCACAGCACGCCATGGGGGCGGCCACGGACGCCAACATCATCGCCAGCGCGATGAAGGCGGCTCCGGCTGCCATCGCCAAGAGCGCCGCGATCATCGACGTCGGAGCGGACGGCAAGGCCCGGGTCGTGCGCCCGGGGACGAACGGCTTCACCTGCATGGGGGACAATCCGGCGACCCCGGGACCCGATCCGATGTGCGGCGACGCCAATGCCATGGAGTGGGTCAACGCCTGGATCGGGCACCAGCCGCCGCCGAGCGGCAAGGTCGGCTTCATGTACATGCTCGAGGGCGGCACGGACGCCAGCAACACCGATCCCTACGCGACCCAGCCGACGGCGAACAACCACTGGGTCAAGACCGGTCCGCACGTGATGGTCGTCGGCGCCAAGGGCCTGATGAGCGGCTACCCGCGCGGCGCCGATCCGGACACCTCGGTGGCCTACGTCATGTGGCCCGACACGCCCTACGAGCACCTGATGATCCCGGTGCAATAGACGCAAGAGCGTTCGCCTCGATCGCAACCCGAGATCTGCCCCGGAGTTGTCAGCCGATGCGCAAGCCTCGATGATCCCGAGCTTGCCCATCGGCACCTTTCCGCAGCCTTGGCGCAGCGTCGACGTCACAGCAGAGAAAAGGCTGCTGGTAAGGGAAAAAGCCGCCGCAGCCGTCCGCAGGTCGAACTCTGCTCGTCGAAACGGCGGCCGTCGGGCAGTCCTCGCGAGTCCGCTCGCGCAGCGGTGTTGAACGACCAGACCCTTCATTGAAAGCTTCTTCCTTGCTCAAAGCTACTTCTTTACTGAGATCCTCTTCTTTACTGAAAGCTCTTGCTTTGCCGCGAGCCTCTTCCTAGCTGAGCGACGTCTCCCGCAGCTTCGCCAGGAGCTCGCGCCAGGCGCGGCCGCGGTGGCCGATGCGGTCCTTTTCTTCGTTGGGAAGCTCGCCGTATGTGCGGGTCTCGCCGGCGGGCTGGAAGACCGGGTCCCAGCCGAAGCCGTTGGCGCCGCGCGGCGGGAGGACGAGGTCGCCTTCGGTCTCGCCGCGGGCGAGAACGGTGGCGATGCCGTCGGTCCACATCAGGAGGCAGACGGCTCTGGCCTTCGGATCGCCGACGGCGAGCGCGATGCGCGCGATCCCCTCGGCCCCCACCGCCGCGAGCATCCACTTCACCAGCGGTCCGGGAAAGCCGTTCAGCGCGGTGAGCTCGAGCCCCGTTTCTTCGACGACGACGGGGTGCTGCACGCTCTGCCAGGCGTGCCACGCCTTGGCGCGCAGGACCTCCTCCATGTCGAGCGACTGGATCTCCGGCAGGTCGACTGCGATCGCCTCGAGCGCTCGTCCCGAGGCGCGGACGAGCCGGCGTGCCTCGGCGAGCTTCGCCGGATTGCCGGTGACGAAGAAGAGGGCGGCCGGCGGCGGCGGCGAGCGGCCGTCCAGATCAGCCCCGCAGCACGCGAAAGGCGTGCACCTTCTGCTGCAGGCCCTTGAGCTGGAACTCGCCCAGCGGCTCGGTCGGGAAAGCGCCGCCGAGCAAGCGATGGGTCTCCCCGCCGAGGGTGATCTCGCCCGCCTCGGCGACCCCCGATTCGAGCCGCGCCGCGACGTTCACCGTGTTGCCGAGCACCGTGTAGTCGACGCGCTTGCGGCTGCCGACATCGCCCACCATGACCGGGCCGCTCTGGATGGCGATCCGAACCAGGAGGGTCGGGAGGCCGCGCGCCGCGCGCTCCCGGTTCAGGGCCTCCTGCGCCTCCTGGATCTGGATCGCTGCCTGCACGGCGCGCCGGGCATGATCGCTCTGCGGCACCGGCGCGCCGAAGAACGCCATCACGCAGTCGCCGATGAACTTGTCGAGTGTCCCGCCAGCCGAGAAGATCGCCTCCACCGCATGCGTGAAGTAGGACTCGAGCATCTCGGCCACCTCCTGCGGGCTCGCATTCTCGGAGACCGGCGTGAATCCGGCGAGGTCGGCGAACATCACCGTGGCCTCGGCGAGCTTCATCCTGCCGACCGTCGGCTCCGCCGCGCTCGGGGTGAATTTCACGATGCTCTCGATCACCGCCGGCGAGTGATAGCGCTCGAGGCGGCTGCGCACCAGACGCTCGAACTCGACCGTCTTGGCGTAGCGCAGCCTTTCGACAGCCACCGCCGCATAGTTGGCGAGAGCGGTCAGGAGATCGAGATCCTGCTCGTTGAACGTTCCGGCATGAAAGGGCGTGTCGACCTGGAAGACGCCGATGATCTTCTCCCCCGACCAGAGCGGCGTGCACATCGCGGCGCGGATCTGGTGGATGCGGATCGAATCGCCGCCGGCGAGGCGCTGATCCGAAAGCGCGTCATAGGTCAGGAGCGCCACCCGGTCGCGCATCACCTGTTCGACCATCGTCTGCGAGACCGGCACCTCGCTCTGCGGCCGGAACTCGAGGCGATCCTTGGTGCGCGCCAGCTCGCAGACCGTCTTTCCGCTGGCCTCGTCGAGCAGCAGGATGAAACCGCGGTCGACCGGCAGCGCCTCGAAGGCGATGTCCATCACCCGGGACAGCACCTCGTCGACCGAATCGGAGCGGATGAGGAGGCGCGCGAGCCGTGTCATGAAGCCGAAAATCTTGCTCGAATACGCCTCGTCGAGGTCCTTGCGCCTGGTTGAGCGCGACTCGCCGGAGCTCTTGACGTCGAGCCCCCAGGCGGCGCTGAAGTCGGCGAGCGAACGCACGATGGTCGCCGTTCCGACCGCGACCTGCGGCACCTGCGGCAAGCCGGCGGTCGCCAGCCTGGCGCTCGAGCCGGCGCTCGCGCCGGATGGCGGAGCCTCCCGCACCTCTTCGACCTGGAGCTCGAAGATGCCGACCTTGATCCGATCCCCCGGCTGAAGCAGGACGCGCTTGCTGGTCACCCCGTTCACCTGGACGCCGTTCGTCGACATCAGGTCCTGGACGAACCAGCTTCCGCTCTCGTTGCGGACGACGGCGTGGCGCCGCGAGACCGAGAAATCGGCCAGCACGATCTGGTTCTCCGTCCCGCGCCCGATGCGCAGCTCCTCCGCGGCGAGTGGCAGAATCTCGTCCCTGCCCTGAACTGCCCAGCGCAACCGGAGCACCGTCGGGATCACCTCCCCTTCGATCTTAGCCCAGCGCTCCCCCCAGAATTCCGCTACGCCGCTTTGTTATCCTCGCCTGGATGACCTCCCGCACCGACTCCGGCTCCGAGCAGCCCCAGAACCCGCTCTACGAACGATATGCGTCGCGCGAAATGGCGGCGATCTTTTCGAGCTCCCACCGCTTCGCCACCTGGCGCCGGATCTGGATCCTTCTCGCCGAGAGCGAGGCCGAGCTGGGACTCCCGATCCGCCCCGAACAGGTCGCCGCCCTCGAAGCGGCCGCGCCGCAGCTCGATCTCGCGCGGGTCGCCGAGATCGAACGCCAGACCCGTCACGACGTCGTCGCCCACCTGCGCCATTTCGCGGAGCAGGCCGACGCGATCGAGAAGGGCGCCGGCGGCATCCTCCACCTCGGCGCGACCAGCGCCTTCATCACCGACAACACCGATCAGTTGCTGATGCGCGAGGCGCTCGAGCTCCTCAGGCGCAGGATCGCCACGGCGCTCGTCGGCCTGTCGGCCTTTGCCCTGCGCCACCGGGCCCTGCCCTGTCTCGCCTACACCCACTTCCAGCCGGCGCAGTTGACGACGGTCGGCAAGCGCGCCTGCCTCTGGGCGCAGGACCTCGTCCTCGACCTCGCCGAGATCGAGCACCGGCTGACGACCCTGCGCTGCCGGGGCGTCAAGGGGACGACCGGCACCCAGGCGAGCTTCCTGACCCTCTTCGCCGGCGATCATGGCAAGGTCCGCCAGCTCGACGCGCGGGTCGCCACCGGCCTGGGTTTCACCGGCAGCATCGCGGTCTCGGGCCAGACCTACACCCGCAAGCTCGACAGCCAGATCCTCGCGACCCTCTCGGGTGTCGCCGAGAGCTGCCACAAGCTGGGCACCGACCTGCGCCTCCTGCAGGGAGTCGGCGAGCTCGCCGAGCCGTTCGACGAACACCAGGTCGGCTCGTCGGCGATGGCCTACAAGAGGAATCCCGTGCGCGCCGAGCGCATGTGCGGCCTGGCGAGGCGGATCATGACCGACGCCTTGAACGGCCCGATCAACGCGGCGACGCAGTGGCTCGAACGCAGCCTCGACGACTCGGCGAACCGGCGGCTCGTGCTTCCCGACGCCTTCCTGTGCTGCGACGCGATCCTCGGCCTGGCCGGACACATCGCCGCCGGGCTGCGGGTGAACGCCGGCATGGTGGCGGCCCGCGTCACCCGCGAGCTGCCGTTCATGGCGACCGAGACACTGCTGATGGAGGCGGCGTTGCGCGGCGGCGATCGCCAGCAGCTCCACGAGCGCATCCGCACGCACTCGTTCGCGGCCCAGGAGGCGGTCGCCCGGGGGCAGGAAAACCCCCTCCTTGCTACAATTGCGGATGACGCCGACTTCCGGCTCTCGTCCGAGGAGATCGCCCGCTGGGTCGACCCCCAGGCGTTCACCGGACGGTCGGCCGAACAGGTCGACGATTTCCTGCGCGACATCGTGACCCCGGCTCTCGCCGGCCTCGACGCCGCGGCAGTCGAGGCGCCCCGAATCTAGGCCGCGAGAGGGCCGCAGCACCCGCGCCAGTGCCCTCGGGCGCGCCAGCAGAGATCGATGCGATGACGCCCGCTCGCTCTATCGCCTCCGCCCCTCTCCTCCTGGGCATCCTCGTGCTCGCCGGCTGCGCGAGCTCCGGAACGACCGGCGGGCGCGGCGGCCGCGGCGGCCCCTCGACGCTCGAGCGCGGCGTCGCCTCCTGGTACGGCCCCGGCTTCCACGGCCGGATGACCGCCTCGGGCGAGCGCTACGACATGCACGCGCTCACCGCTGCACACCGCACTCTACCGTTCGGTACCGTCCTCGAAGTCCGCAATCTCGACAACGGCCGCTCGACCCAGGTGAGGATCAACGATCGTGGTCCGTTCAAGAAAGACCGGATCGTCGATCTCTCGCTCACCGCCGCGCAATCCATCGGCATGGTCGGTCCGGGAACGGCGCGGGTGGAGCTGCGCACGATCGTGCTCGGGGGCGGCGACCGGCGCTACGTGGTGCAGGTCGGAGCGTTCCAGGAGCAGGCGCTCGCCGACAACCTCGTCACCCGGCTGAGGCCCGACTATCCGGAAGTCGCCGTGCGCTCCGACGAGGTCTGGCACCGGGTGCAGCTCGGCGCATTCGACGATCCCGACGAAGCGGCGGCGCTGGCGCGCAAGCTCGCCCGCCAGGGCTACGCGGCGCTGGTCATCGCGATCTCGACCAGGCTCAGCCCGCCGGTCTGACCGCCGCCGTCCGGACTGCCGGGTTCACCGCCGCGGCCGGCACCTCACCGTCGAGCGCCGCCAGCACCATATGGGCGGTTTCGATGGCGATGCGTTCCTGCGCCTCTTTGGTCTGCGCGCCGATGTGCGGCGTCGCGACGACCCGCGGGTGTCCGGTCAATGCATGGCGATGGGTCGGCTCGTCCTCGTAGACGTCGAGCCCGGCGCCGGCGAGCTTTCCCGATTCGAGGGCCGCGAGCAGGGCGTCTTCGTCGACGAGCCCGCCGCGGCCGCAATTGATGAACAGCGCCTCCGGCTTCAACAGGGCCAGCCGCCGCGCGTCGATCAGGTTCTTCGTCGCCTTGTTGAACGGCGTGTGGAGAGTCACGACATCGCTCTGCGTCAGGAGGTCGTCGAGCGCCAGCAGCGCGACTCCGAGGCGCTTCGCCTGTTCCGGCTCGAGGAACGGGTCGAAGGCCACGACGCGCATCTCGAAAGCGCGAGCCCGCGACGCGACCCGCTGTCCGATGCGCCCGAGGCCGACGATGCCCAAGGTCTTCCCCTGGAGCTCCACGCCGACGAAGGTCTTGCGATCCCATTCGCCGCGCTTCATCGAAGCGTCGGCGGCGGGGAGGCTGCGCGCCACACCGAGGAGAAGCGCAAAAGTGTGCTCGGTCGCCGAGACCAGGTTGGCGTTCGGTGCGTTCACCACCAGGACACCGCGCTCGGTCGCCGCGTCGACGTCGACGTTGTCGACGCCGACGCCGGCTCGTCCGACGACCCGGAGCTTGGTCGCGGCTTCGAGCAGAGCCCGGGTGACCTTGGTCGCACTGCGCACGACGAGCGCGTCGACCTCGGCCACGAGCTCTGGAAGGCGCGCGCGCTCGTCGGTGGCGACCACTTTCACGTCAGCGCCGGAGGCGCGCAGAATGGCGAGGCCCGACTCTTCCAGCGGATCGGCAATCAGAATGTGAGTCATGAGGCGATCTCCTGTTCGATCGCGGCGAGAAGCGCCGCGAGATCTGTGGTTTGCACTTCTCCCATGTGGCCAATGCGAAACGTCGACTCCTTGAAACGTCCATAGCCGCCGCCGAGCGTGAATCCGCGTTCCTTGAGCACCGCGACGAGGGTGCGCGCGGTGACGCCCGCCGGTGGCCGCAGACAGCTCACGGTCGCCGAGCGGCCGGAAGCCGTTGATGCGAAGGTGAAGCCGCGCCCTTCTGCCCAGTCGGCGGTCTGGCGCTGCATCGTCGCGTGGCGCGCCCAGCGCGCCGCCATACCCTCACGGCCGATCCGGGCGACTTGCAGGTCGAGCGCCCAGACGATCGAGACCGCTGCCGTCGTGATCGGGCCGCCCTCGCGGTGCTTGTCGCGATAGCGCAGCAGGTCGCCGTAGTAGCCGCGGTGCGGGATCGTCTCGGCCTTGGCTTCGGCGCGCTCCGAGAAGGTGAAGACGGTGAGTCCGGGCGGCGTCGCGAGACCCTTTTGCGAGCCGGCGAAGACGAAGTCGAGCCCCCAGGCGTCGGTCTCGAGCGGCAGACCGGCGAGCGAGGACACGGCGTCCACGAGGAGGAGCGCCTCCGACTCCTCGCGCACCACGCGAGCAATCTCGTGCAGCGGATTCGCCACGCCAGTCGAGGTCTCGTTGTGCGCCACGGTCACCGCCTCGTAGCGTTTGCGGCGCAGGGCCTGGCGAACGAGCTCGGGATCGACGATCTCGCCCCAGGGCACCGCGATCTGGTCGGCGGCGCGGCCGAGCGACTGCCCGATGTCCCTCCAGCGCTCGGAGAAAGCGCCGTTCGTCAGATGCAGCACGTCCCGGCCAACGAGCGAGGTCAGCGCCGCCTCCATGAGGAACGTGGCGCTCGAGGTCGCCATGTAGACGTCGCGCGCCGTGCGGAAGACCGGCTTCAGGGCTTCGGTGATCCGCTTGTAGACCGGCATGAACTCCGGCGAGCGATGGCCGACGACCGGCGCCAGCATCGCGGCGCGCACCTCTTCGAGGACGTAGACCGGACCGGGGACGAAGTATTTGATCTGCTCGGGCATCTTCTGCTCTCGCCTACTCCTTTTTCCAGCGCAAAGCGGGTTTGCGCAGGCGGACGAGGAGCTCTTCGGTCGTGTAGACGCGGCTTGTCGTCGCGCTTTCCACCAGGTTCCAGGGACCATCCCGCCGCGGTGTCAGGCGCGGAAAGAGCTCCAGGCCGGCCACCAGGACCACATCTGCGCCGAGAAAATACTCGCGCAGGAGGTCGCGCAGAACTGCCTTTCCCTTCATCGGCTTGACGCTGACCGACCTGCCGTTGCCGACGGCCACGGCGCGAAAGGCTTCCAGTAAGGGGGGTGCCTGGAGGGGCGGCGGCGGGTCGATCGTGGCGTTCATGGCCAGCCAGCCGATGCGGAGGCCGGTGGCCTTGGCTGCCGCGAACAGTTGCGCGAACTCTTCAGCTGGCACGTTGACGGCCAGTAGGACGGGAGCCTTCATTTGCTGCCGCTTTCTTCTTCTGGGTACAAGAGGATCTCTTTTCGTTCTTCGCGGAACTCGTTCTCGTCGGCCGCGAACGTCGCGAGCCAGGCCTCGAGGTCGGCGCCCTTGTCGCCGTCGACCGCCCGGCGGAAGGCGTCGCTGCCGGTCAGGAGGTCGATCGCCGGGCGGTCGGCGACAAACTCGTACGGTGCCTCGCGCCAGCGCAAAAGCCCGGAGGCGACGCTCTTCAGGGCGAGCAGAATCTCGAGGCCGAGCCGGTAGCCTCTGACCTTCGCCGCTTCGACCACCACCAGTTCGACACCGCCGCAGACCTCGCCGCGGTGCTTCTGGAACTGCGGGCGGAAGTAGGTCGGGACGGCGGTGACACCCATTTCCCGGAGCGGCACAAGCGCCTCGGCGAGCGCGGTCGGACGGAGGTCGGGAGCGCCGAAGAGGAGAAACGGCCGGGTCGTGCCGCGCCCCTCGGAGAGCTCCGTCGCCTCGAGCAGGCAGAGACCGGGATAGAGCAGCGCCGTCGCGAACGTCGGCATGTTCGGCGACGGCGCGATCCACGGTCGCCCCGTCTGGGGCCAGAGGTCGCTGCGTCGCCAGCCCTCGACGGGAATCACCCGCGGCGCCCGCCCCCACTCCCGCCGGCGCGCCTCGAGGCGCACGATCTCGCCGAGGGTCAGGCCGTGCCGGACCGGCATCCGGAAGGCGCCGACGAAGGAGGCGAAGCCGGACTCCGGCAGGTTGCCCTCGACGACCTCGCCACCGAGCGGATTCGGGCGGTCGAGAATCCACACCTCGCAGCCGGCGGCGCGCGCCGCTTCGGCGGCCCAGACCGCGGTCGCGGCGTAGGTGTAGTAGCGGCTGCCGATGTCCTGCAGGTCGATGAGCAGCAGGTCGAGGCTTGCGAACGCCTCGGGGCGCGGCAGGAGCGAGCTCTCATCGTCGCCGTAGAGCGAGACGATTTCCGCTCCGGTCCACGGGTCGCGCTGGCTTGCGCTCGCCACCATGTCCTGTTCGACACCGTAGTAGCCATGCTCCGGGCCGTAAAGGCGTATCGGTGCTGCGCCGGCGGCGGCGAGCGCCAGATGTGCCGGCACGCAGTCCGCCGTCATCGAAGCGCCGTGCGCCAGCAGACCGAAGCGCCGGCCGGCGAGCTCGCCCGGCTGGCGCAGCAGGACGTCCAGGCCGGTGGCGATCATGGTTTCCGTTTTTCAGGCCGTGGCGCTTGTTGCCGCTGAAAGTCGCCGCTGCGGCCACCGCTCTTCGCCTCGAGGCGCAGGTCGGTGATCGAGGCCGTGCGGTCGATCGCCTTGACCATGTCGTAGAGCGCCAGGGCCGCCGCAGCGCAGGCGACCAGGGCCTCCATCTCGGCGCCGGTGCGCGCCGTCACCGTCACCCGGCTGGCGATCCGCACCTCGTCGGCGTTCCCTCCGGTGCCGGGCTCCACGAGAACCTCGACGCTGTCGAGCGGCAGGGTGTGGGCGAGCGGAATCCACTCGTCGGTCCGCTTCGCCGCCTGAATTCCGGCGATGCGGGCGACGGCGATCGCATCCCCCTTCTGCAGGGAGCCGAGCCGCGCGATCGTCTCGGCGGCGCAACGCAGCCGGCAGGAGGCTTCGGCGACCCGCAGCGTCACCGGCTTCTCCGACACGTCGACCATGCGCGCGCGGCCGCGCTCGTCGAGATGGGAGAACGTGGCGCTGTGGACGCTTTCGGGCGGTTTCTTGGGCATGGGCGACGGCGCGACCGTGAATCTCCGCGCGACAAGTGGATGCTAGCATCCGCCGCTGCGATGGCCGGCCGCGTTTCGATCGTCATCCCCGCGCTCGACGAGGAGCGGGCAATCGGCGCGACCCTGGCCGCGGCGCTTCCTCAGGCCGACGAGGTCGTGGTCTCCGACGGCGGCAGCCACGACCGTACGGTCGCGATCGCCATCCAGGGCGGAGCGCGCGTCATCTCCGGATCCCGGGGACGCGGCCTGCAGTTGAATCGCGGCGCCGCCGCGGCGACCGCGGCGACCGGCGACATCCTGCTTTTCCTGCACGCCGACACTACCCTTCCTGCAGGCGGCGTGGCGCTCGTTCGACAGGCGATCGCCGCTGGCGCCGTCGGCGGCGCCTTCGAGATCCGCTTCGACGGCCGCGGCTGGGTCTATCGGCTCGGTGAACGCGTCGCAAGCCTGCGTTCGCGCTGGAGTCACCTCGCTCTCGGCGACCAGGCGCAGTTCGTTCGCCGGGAGAGCTTCGAGCGCCTCGGCGGCTACAAGGAATGGCCGCTGCTCGAGGATCTCGATTTCATGCTGCGACTGCGGGAGACCGGTCCGACCGCGATCCTCGCGCAGCCGGTGACCACGTCGGCGCGCCGCTTCGCCGCCCGCGGGCCGCTTCGCACCGTGCTCGGCAACTGGTGGATCTGGACACGGTTCGTGCGCGGCGTCCCGCCCGAGCGGCTGGCAGCCGATTACCGCAACGTTCGCTAGACGCACAAAAGCCCTGCGGCGAAAGCTCTCCGCAGGGCTCTTGGCGTCAAGCAGAACGATCAGAAAGACGACTGCAATTGGAGCCAGCCGAGCCAGCCGAACGAGGCTGCCCGGAGCTACCGGCGGCTTACTTGCCCTTGTTCAGCGCTTCCTTCAGTTCCTTGCCGGCCTTGAACTTGGCGTTCTTGCTGGCCTTGATGGTAATGGTGGCACCGGTCGCGGGGTTGCGGCCCTTGCGCGCCGCGCGCTTTCCGACGCTGAAGCTGCCGAAGCCGGGGATCTGCACGCGATCACCCTTCTTGAGGCCCTTGGTGATCGCCTCGATCACCGCGTCGAACGCTTCGCCCGCCTGCTTCTTGGTCAGTCCGTCCACGCTTCCCGCAACATGCTCCACGATGTCGGCTTTTCCAGCCATCTTTCCTCCCCGGTTTCAATGGTTTTGTCGATCGCAATCGATGACGGTGGAGACGATAAGGCAACTGCCGAAGGCTGTCAATACAGGGCTCCGCGCCGTTTTCCAGAAATTCCGCCAGGGAATCAGGGAAGGCGCTCGAAGAGCTGGACGGTGAAACCGTCGTGGTCGCCCGACGGCAGCCAGCGCCAGAGGCCTACGCCGCTTCGCGCCGGCGCCGCTGCCGCGGGAATGCGCCCCGCCCCTGACGAACGGCGGAACCCGGCGACGAGCGCGAGAAACTGCTCGCCGACCGCTTCGTTCTCCTCCGGCTCGAGGGAACAGGAGATCGCGACCAGCATGCCACCGGGCGAAACAGCCACTGCGGCGCCTGCAAGCAGGCGTACCGCCTGGGCCGCGAGGCGTTCGAGCTCGGACTCGCTCCAGCGCCACTTGAGCTCTGGATGCTTGCGCAGCGTGCCGGTACCGGTGCAGGGGTAGTCGACCACCACGCGGTCAAAAGCTCCCGTGAAGGGGCTGCGCTCCGCTGCTGCGGCGACGAGCCTGGCGCCAGAGCCCAGGCGTCGGTGGTTGCCAGCCAGTGCGGAGAGTCGCGGGAGCGAGAGGTCCGCTGCGCAAAGGGCGACTGTGGGCTCCACCGCGAGCAGCGCCAATCCCTTGCCTCCAGGTGCCGCCGCGACATCGAGGACACGCTCCCCCGGGCGCGGCTGGGGCAGGAGCGCCGCGAGCTGTGCGACCTCGTCCTGGATGTAGAACTCGCCACGCGCGAATGCGGCGCTGCGCAGCACGTTGCCGGAGCGGACGACGAGCCCAACGGAGGAGAGCTCGCTCGGCTCGGTTTCGATGCCTTCGGCGCGGAGAGCTTCCGCCAGAACCTCCCGACCGCCCTTGGCGCGAAAAGCGAGCAAGTGCATCGGCTTCTGGCGATTGTTCGCATCGAGCAGCGCCCGGGTCACCGGTTCGCCGAACTGTGCCAACCAGCGGCGTACGAGGATCTCGGGGTGGCTAGTCTCGATCGCCAGGCGCGCCACCGGATCGCTTGGGTCGAGCGCGGGCACCGGCCAAGCGGCGAGCTCCGGCTTGGCCGCGATCCGCCGCAGAACGGCGTTGACGAATCCTCCGGCCCCCTTGTGACTGCGCCGCTGCGCTTCGTCGACCGCCTCGCTGACGATGGCGTGCGCCGGGACGCGATCGAGGAAAAGGAGCTGGTAGGCCGCCACCCGCAGCACCGGCAGCAGCGCCGGCTGGATCTGCTCGAAGGTCCGCCCGCTCACGGCGACGACGACCTGGTCGAGGCGCTTCAGCCAGCGCAGCGTCCCGAGGACCAACTCGCGCAGCAGCGCCTGATCGCGCTCGTCGAACTCCGCGGCCAGCGCCGCAAGCTCGGAGTCGACCGGCGCCCGCGACACCAGCGCCCGCTCGACAATCGATACAGCGTGGCTGCGGACACCCCGCACGCTCCGCGCAGCGCGCGCAGCCGGAACGGCTTCCACGGCTCCGCTCCGGGAATCAGTCTTGCCGCCTTCGGCCAAAGGCTTTCCAGTGACGCTCAAATCAAGCGGTCCTTGAGCGAAAGGTGCAGACCGCGGGCGAGATCGCCGCCGGAGACCGGGCCACGGCCGGCGCGCTGGGCACGTTCGATCGCGATCACCGAGTCCCCACCCGCCGTGACCAGCACGCGGTCCTTTTCGATCGCGACGACAGTTCCGGGAGCGGCGCCGTAGTGTGCCTCCGCCACGCTCGCGCCGAGCACCTTGACCCACTCCTCGCCGAACGGCAGCTCCGCTCCCGGCCAGGGCTGCAACGCCCGAACCAGGGCCTCCAGCGTGGCGGCGGGCAATTCCCACCTTGTTCGAGCCTTGTCTTTTCTGATCTTGGGCGCGACCGTGACCAGAGACTCGACCTGCCTCCTCGACGCGAGGGTGCCCGAAGAGAGAGCGCGCAAGGTCTCGACGACCAGCGGCCCGCCAAGCTCGGCGAGCCGGCGTGTCAGCTCCCCGGCCGTCTCGCGGAGGCCGATCGTGAGCGCGGCGGTCAGCAGAATCGGCCCGCTGTCGAGCCCCTCCTCCATGCGCATGGTGGTGACTCCGGTCACCGGATCGCCGGCGGCGATCGCCGCCTGGATCGGGGCCGCGCCGCGCCAGCGTGGCAAGAGCGAAGCATGGAGGTTGACGCAGCCCAACCGCGGCACCTCGAGGATCGCCAAGGGAAAGATCTGACCGAAGGCGACCACGACCGCGAAGTCCGGTCGCAGCTCGGCGAGACGGACGAGAAAGGCCGGATCGCGCACCTTTTCCACCTGTTCGCACGCAATCCCCAACTCCCGCGCCGCCTCGACCACCGGCGGATCGGTGAGCCGCTGCCCCCGCTTCGCCGGCCGCGAAGGCTGCGAAACCACCAACGCCGGCCGGAACTCGCTCGCCGCCAACGCCCGCAATGCCGGCACAGCGAACTCGGGCGTGCCGAAAAAGACCGTTCTCGCACTCATCCGACCCAAGGATACACGCTGCCCGCACAAGAAAACGCCCCCGAGCCGTGCTGGCGGCTCGGGGGCGAGGTGCGGACCGGCTGGAGGCAATGCGCCGTCAGGGGACGAACAGGCTCCAGGCCGACATGTCTTCGGAGACGAAGCCGTCGATGAAGATGACGTTCGAGACGCAGACGTTGGTCTGCGCATCGGGCGCCTCCACATCTACATTGGTGACGGTCAGCTCGTCGAAGCGGAAGCCGAAATTGTTGACCGAGCTGTCCGTTCCGTAGCGCGCTTCTATCTGCACCAGCTGGCCGGCGAAGGTCGGCGACTGCAGGGCCGCCGCCGTCCAGGTCGAGGAGCCCCAGGAAGCATTGACCGCCGCCCAGCCGCCCTGCAGGTCGGTACCGCAGGTTCCACCGGTGCCGAAGGCGTTGTAGAGCCGGCCGCCGGACGGGGTGACGAGCGTCCGGGTGGTGGAGCCCACCGGCCGGAGGCCGAAGTTGGCGCGGTCCCACCACTGACCACTGTTGGTCTCGATGTTGTAGTTGTTGAACAAAGTCATCGTCGAGTCGGCGGCGAGGCGGACGATCGGCGACTGCACCACGTCGCACTGGTTGTCGAGGAAGGCCGACGACTCCATGTAGGCCGTCGTCGCATTGGCGCCCCCACCCACCGTGTCGCGCTGGAAGGTGCCGGCGGTCGTGGTCCAGCCCTCGGCATTGGCCTCGAAGGAGTAGGTCTTCGACGCGAAGTGCTGGAAATCCCCTTCGACGCCGGAGAAAGAGGCCGTGGCGAAGACCGTGTTCGCACCCAGTTCGTCGCTCGTCACTTCGATCTCGAGCTCGACGACCTCGCCCGGATCGAGATCCGTGGCGGTGAAGTCGAAAGTCGTGCTCGCTTCGGCGCAGGCGGCCAGGCTGGGGCTCACCGGCGAGGGAAAGCTCGTAGGGAAGGTCGTCGCCGGATGGCTGGGCGAGGTGACGTTGACGATCCGCAGGTTGGAGAGCGTCGTGTTGCCGATGTTCGACATCCCCACCGTCACCCGTCCGGTCTCGCAGTTGTCGAGGAAGTCGTCGCCGTCACCGCCGAGGATCTGCAGAGTCGCCTGGGCGGCCAGAATAGAGACGTTGGCGCCGGCCGCAGGGGTGACGTTCGTGCACGCGCTCGCCACCGCGAAACACTCGTCGGCCGCCCCCATCGGAACGACCTGGTAGTAGTAATCGTGCCCGTTCTTGAGACCCTGGTCGATGTAGGTCGTGCCGGAGACCGTCGCCAGCAGCTCTTTGCCGAAGGAGCAGGCGAAGACGCCCTGGCTGCGGTAGACCCGGTAGCCGGTCGCCCCGGTCGAAGCGGTCCAGGAGAGCGCCGCGCCGCGGTCGATGGCGGTCGGCGTCACCACGGGCACCTCCGTCGGCATTCCACTGCATCCGGCCGTCGTCACCGTCGGCGTGGTGCAGGCGATGCCGTGGCGGTTGAACGCGGCGAAGATCGCGCCCATGTGCGGCGTACCATCGTTGAGGTTGCCGTTGTCGTCGTCGGCGGCGATGTAGTTCATGTAGCCCGTCGTGGCGACGCATCCACACCCGTTGGGGTTGCCGCAACCGCCGGTGCCGTTGGTGCAGGAGTACCAGGACGAGACGTTCGAGGCGCCGCGATAGGTCAGCTGCGTCGCGATCTCCCGCGCCACATCGAGGCCGAGGTTGAGCGGCGCGCCGACGAGATCGCGATTCCACAGGTCCCACACCGCCTGCGAGTAGACCTGGCCTTCGCAATGCACGATGCCGCCGCATGGCGCAGGTCCGCCGCCGCAGGTGGCGTCGGCGTTCGCCAGGGTGAGCGGAGTGTTCGCGGTGTGCTTCGCCCAGTCGATCTCGCGGATGCCGGTGCAAGAGGTACAAGGGTTGCCGTAGCCGCCGCAATTGCCGGCGGTGAAGTGCCGGCCGATGCAGCTGTCGTCGAGCCGCAGCGAGGCGTAGATGTCGGCGATACCCTCGCCCGGATTCGAGATCGAGGGATTGGCATCGTTGTTGTCCATGCCGTGGCCCCACTCGTGGTCGAAGACGCCGGCGAGCTCGCCGGTGTTGAAGCAGCCGCCGCCGCTGCGGTAGAAGTTCACCGACGAGCCGTTCCAGAAAGCGTTGCAGGTGCTGTTGATGTTCATGTTGGAGGTCAGCGGGTCGAGAAGCCAGAGGTTGGCAGGCAGCTGGCCGCGGGACATCGACTTGAGCTGGTTGAGCTCGAAGAAGCCGGTGCGCGAGGCGTGGGTGTTGCCGGCGCCGCCGACTCCCGGGGTCACGCAATCGGTTCCGGCGGAGACGCCGAAATCGAGGCTGCCGGTGCCCGAGAGGTTCACCGCACCGCAGGCGTCGCTCATCACCATGAACGGCCCGGAGAGCGAGCTCGAGATCGAGCCGTCGACGCAGACCGGGAGGTTTCCGCCGACGTCGGTCGTCACCACTCCGCCGGGAGTCGTCACGTTCGAGAACGGCATCGGCCAGTCGGGCTGCTCGACGCCGTCGGGATTGATGCCGTCGTTCGAGACCGGCAGCACGCCGCCTTCGATCGTGCGGGTCGTGGCGACGAACTGGCGGGTGTCTTCGAGCGCCAGAACCGTACCGTCCGTCGCGTCGACCAGCGCCTCGTAGCGGCCGTCGGCCTCACCGAAGTTGCCGCGAACCACCCAGGCGAGCTTGTAGGCGATCCCCGCGCCGATCTCAGACGGGGCCAGAGTCGTGGCGGTCGCAACCGGGAGCCAGACCAGCTCGCTCGACTTCCAGGCCGTGCCGGGATCGAACGGCGCGACGAAGCGCTGCAGAGAGGTCGAGGCTTCGAGCTCCGTCAGGCGCGGGATCGCGACGTCCTCGAGATCGCCCCAGGAGCTCGTGCCCAGGAGGACGAGGTTGCCGTAGCGGATCGTCGCGGAGAGGAAGGCGCCGCGCACCGGCAGGCCGCCGACCCGACGAGGGCTGTAGATCTGGATGAAGTCAGGATGGATCACGGTGACGCGGGGCGCGTCGACGAGCTCGGAGGGATCGATGCCGAGGGCAGTGCGATTCGCCACCAGCCAGCTGCGCAGCGCCTGCCAGGCACGCATGCCGAGCTCGGCCGGTTTTCCCCGCAGCGCGAGATCCTCGGCGCTGGCTTCCAGGTTGTTGCCCACACCCTTACCCGGCAGCAGCGGCACCGCGGTCAACAGGGTGGCGAACCGGCCGGTGCGCAGGTCGAGCTGCGCGACGCTGCCGGGCAGAGCGACCGCACGGACGCGCGCACGGACCGTCGCGTCGGAAAAGCTGGTCGAGGGTGCGGAGAGCTCGGAGACGTCGAGCTCGGGAGCACGGAACTGCAGACTGGCGAGCCGACTGTTTTCCGGAGGCTGGAAACCGGCTACCGGCAGAACCGCCGCGAGGCCCACAACGACCGCGATCACGAGGCTGAGGCGCAGGAACTTCAATGTCATGTTCTCTCTCCGTACGGGGTGACTTGGGCACCATGGCCCGGGGGTGGAAAACTTCAGGATGCGCAAAATTTTGGGAACCCTACCATCGAATGTCGGCGGGCGCACACCAACCCTTCCACAAGGCTCTTCGCCCCCGGCCTCGTTTCGTGCCATAATAGACTGTTAGCCGCCGCGCCGGAAGGAATCCAGCGCTTCGCGGCCCCAGAAGTGACGGGCGCCCGGCGCCCGGACGGCGGCCTTTCCGGCAGTCCCCGTTTTCACCCCCCAATCGTCGGATTCGCATCGAGCGGCACGCCGCAGTCCGCACGCGGACCGCAAGTCGCCGCACAGAAAGAAGAGTTGTTGCATGGCTTTTTCCACGTTCGACCTCCACCCCGATTTGCTGAAGGGTGTGAAGTCGCTGGGCTTCACCCGCCCGACCCCGATCCAGAACGACTCGATCCCGCCGGCCCTCGAGGGCCGCGACGTCCTCGCCTGTGCGATGACCGGCAGCGGGAAGAGCGCAGCGTTCCTGCTGCCGATCCTCCACCGCCTGATGGGCAAGAAGCGCGGCACGACGCGCGCCCTGATCCTCACCCCGACTCGCGAGCTCGCCGCCCAGATCGACGAGCACCTGCGCGACCTCGCGGTTCATACGCCGCTCTCCGGCGCGGCGATCTATGGCGGCGTCGGCATGGGGCCGCAGGAGCACGCCTTCCGGAGCGGCGTCGACGTCATCGTCGCCACCCCGGGGCGCCTCCTCGACCATTTCCAGTACAAGTACGCCAAGCTCGAGGGGCTCGAGGTGCTGGTTCTCGACGAAGCCGACCGGATGCTCGACATGGGCTTCCTGCCGGACATCCGTCGCGTGCTCAAGCACCTGCCGACCAAGCGCCAGACCCTGTTCTTTTCGGCCACCCTGCCCTACCCGATCATCGAGCTGTCGCGCGAGATGCTGAAGGATCCGGCGCTGATCTCGATCGAGCGCAAGTCGGCGCCGGCGACCGGCATCACCCAGTCGGTCTTCCCGGTCTCGCAGGAGTTGAAGACGCCGCTCCTCGCCGCGCTCCTCGAGCGCGGTGAAATCACCAACGCCATCGTCTTCACGCGCACCAAGCACCGCGCCAACCGCCTCTTCGAGCAGCTCGAGAAGCGCAAGGTCAACGTCGCGCGCATCCACGGCAACCGCAGCCAGTCGCAGCGCACCGAAGCGCTCGCCGGATTCCGCAGCGGGCGTTACAAGATCCTGGTCGCGACCGACATCGCCGCGCGCGGCATCGACGTCGAGGCGCTCTCGCACGTGGTCAACTTCGACGTGCCGAAGATTCCGGACGACTACATCCATCGCGTCGGCCGCACCGCGCGCGCCGAGATGACCGGCGATGCCATCACCTTCGTTTCGCCCGACGAGGAGAACGAATTGCGGGCGATCGAACGCGCCATCGGCAAGCGCCTGCCGCGCGTCACGGTGCCCGACTTCGACTACAGCCACAAGCCGGTCGAGAAGCTCGAGATCCCGCTGCAGGATCGCATCGCCGAGATCCGGGCGCGCAAGTCCGAGGAGCGCACCCGCGCCAAGGCCAACGCCGCGCGTCGCGGCGGCGGTCCCGCCGCAGCCCCGGCCCGCGGATCGCGGCCGACGGCAGCTGGCGGCCGCGCGAGCGCTTCACCGTCGCGCCCATCCGCCCGCCCGTCCGGAGGCCCGGCTCGCCCGCGCGTCGCGGACGGCAACACCGGCGGCGCGGCGGCCAATCCGAGCGGCGCACCCCGCAGCGTCTTCGGACGCGGCCCGGCGCCGGCCTCCCGTGGCGCCGCGCCCAGCGGCAACCGTTACGGCAAGACCCCGCCGGGACGCCGCCGGGACCGCTGACCGCCCGCGCGCAGCGCGGGAGGTCAGCCAGAGCTGAAAGAAAAGGACCAGTAAAGAAAAAGGCTCGGTAAAGAAGAAAGAAACTCAGTAAAGAAAGAAGGCGCAGCAAAGAAGAATAGAACTGAGTCAAGGAAGGACTGAATTCGGCCGCGAGGGTCCCTGCGGCGCCTGTCTGGTGCAAGATAGGCGCATGCGACCCTCCCGGCCGATCTCTTTTTCTACTTCTTCTTCTTTTCTATTTACCGGTCTTTTGCTTTTCGGCTGCAACGCCACAGCTGCGCCGACCGATCCCACCCTCGCTGCAGCTGCTGAGCTGGCCCAGCCCGATGCCGAAGGCAGGCTGACCCTCGCGGTCGCCGGCCAGGCCGAGGTCGCCCCCGGCCTCGTCCTGACTCTCGAGAGCGTGGTGGCCGACAGCCGCTGTCCGGTCGATGTCACCTGCGTCTGGGCAGGCGAGATCCGCATCGCCTTCTCGCTGGACTCTCCCGATTCCGAGGCGCCGCGGAACCACTTCGAGCTCTCGACGAGCGCGCCTGCCGCCTCGGCGCGCGGGTTGAGCTTCGAGCTTCTGGGCGCGACTCCCGCGCCGCGCTCGACGACGAAGATCGCCCCCGGCGACTACCGGATTTCGCTGCGCGTCGCTCGCGAGCCCCGAAGCTCCAGCTGAGATCGCGCGCAACCCGCCATCCAGTCGACGTACCAGGATCTGACCAAGACGCTGGAGAAGAACACTCGCTCTCTCAGGCCGCACGCCCTCGGCGACGGATCAGGAGCCACGCGCCCGAGAGCGCCAGAAGAGCCGCGAGGAGCCCTTGGGCTGCCTGCCCGAGCGCCGGAATCGCCACCGCTCCGCGCGGCACCGCCACCGCGGTCGCGCTGACGTAGCTCCCGTCAGGCGAGGCGATCTCGCCCACGTCCGTCGCCGCGCCTGTCGCGAGATCGATCGTGTAGAGGTGCACGGGTAAATCGCCCCAGCCGCGCCCTCGATCTCGCGAAACCCCCGGCGACGATTGGATGGCCGACATATAGGCCGTGCCCGCAGGCGAGATGTCGAATCCAGTGACGAACTGGACATCGACTCCCAGCGGGCCGACCACGGAGAGCTCGCCCGAAGAGGCCGGTGGATCTCCTCCAGGTCCTCCGATGCGCACAAGGTCCAGCGGCGTCGCAAAACCACCCGCGTAGGCGATTCCGTAGGTCTCGGTGCCGGCCGCGAGCACCGAATTCGGAGAATGCGCGACACCGGCGATGAGGCGAGAGGGAGTCAGGGATGTGTCGAATTCGACGCTCGCCGTGAGCGGACTCAGCCTCATGTTGAATCCACCGGAGTTGCCCACCATGCGGATCTCGCCTGTGGCGGGTATAACGTCGACGTCGAAGACAGCGCGGAAGATCCCGGAAAGGCCATCGTCATACCAGAATATCGTCTCGACTCCGCTCTCGGGATCGATGACGAACATCTCGGTGAAGTACTGGGGCCCGCAAGCAATATTGCAGTCGTAGTGCGAGTGCCCGTAGAGCACTCCCGACCGGGGATCGAAGTCGAGGCCATCCAGGCATGCGTCGATCCCCGACCCGGGAATTGAAATCGACCCATCGATCGTTCCCGGCGTTGCACTGTCAAAACGAAAGAGGGTGTGGCAGGTAGCCCCATGCATGGTCTCCGCTCGCGCGGTGCCGGCAAGGCCCGCCAAGAGAACGACATAGCCGAAGGTTCTCAAGTTGATCTCGTCCTCCGTTTCCGTCCGCTGGCGACCAAGGCGCTCGCCAGAAAGGCTCCGCAACTGAGCCGCCCGGAGACTCGCAGCGCTCCCTGAGACCGAGCACCCCGAGTCACCGGCGAGAAGCCTCTGGCCTTACGGCACGAACAGGCTCCATTGCGAGAAGTTCCCGACCTCGAAATCGGCCAGGAGGATGGTGTTCGACTCGTTGCAGATTCCCGCCGCTCCGACATTCGCCAGCGTCACCGAGTCGACGTACCAGCCGGTGACCTCGACGCTCGAGTCGTCGCCGGCGTGCCAGCGCAGCTTGACGTTCGACTGCCCGACGAACGAGGCGAGGTTGGCGGTGACCTGTGTCATCGCACCGATCGTCCCGTGGCACCAGGCACGCAGCCCGCCGAGCGGGTTGCTGAAGCTGGAATTCACCGTGCCGTTGAAGCCGCCGGCAGTGAAATTCGCGTCGGGGAGCACCGACCATGTCGATCCGCCGTTGGTCGAGATCTCGAGCGTTCCGGCGTCGTAGCAAGTCGCGGCACTCTCGAAGGCGAAGGTGTGCCAGAACGAGAGCGTCGAGCTGGCCTGGATCGCGATCGTCGGCGAAACCAGCTGCCGGTCGGCAACGCTCGCCAGGCTGTCCGAGAACCAGGAGTGCGTCGGCGTCTGCGACTGTGCCGTCGACAGCACCCAGTCGTTCGCGCCGGTGATGGCCGAGTGCGTCCAGCCGGGGTTGTCGAAGCCGCCGGGGCCTTCGAACGTCTCGGTCAGCGTCAGCGGAGATACCGGGCCGGTCGGCGCCACGCCGAGCTCCACACTGTTCGCGTCCTGCGCCGCGTTGGTGCCATCGGTGGCGCGCACGACGTAGTAGTAGGTCGTGCCGCTCACCAGCGCGGGGTCAGTGTCGCCGTAGGACGTCGCGCCCGTGTTGGCGAGCAGATTCGCCGGGCCGGGTACGAAGCCGGAGGTCGTCGAGCGGTAGACCTGGTAGGTCACCGGCCCACCGCAGTTCGCGCTGCCGGCGCTCCACCCGAGCAGGATGCCGCAGCTCGCGGTTCCCTGATTGGTGGCCGTGGCAAGCCCGGCGAACGTCGGCGCGAGTGTACAGGCGCCGGTCGCGGTGGCCTCGACGCAGCCGGACGGAGCGGACTCGCACGAGCCGGAGGCCTCCAAACCGGTCACCTGGTAGGCGTAGGTCGTCCCGCCGGAGACGCTGGTGTCGCTGTACGGCGAGCCGGCGAGGCTTCCGGCCAGAGCCGTGAACGGACCGGGCGCAGCGCAGGTTCCCGTCGCACGATAGATCGTGAATGTCGTGGACGGCGGCACTCCGTCCGCCCAGGTCACCTGGATCGTGTTCGCAGCGACTGCGGAGGCCGTACCGATCGCCGGCTGCCCGGGGGCGGTGCAGAAGTCGACGCCATTGATGGCCGTCGCGCCCGTCGCGCCGGTGTCGAGCCAGTCGGACAAGCGGGTGCTGCTGGTCCCGCCGCCGGTCCAGGAAACGCTGAAGCGTCCGTACATGTCGGAGAGGTTGTCGCCGGTGGCTCCGCAGGCGGATGCGCCGCCGTGCAACTGGCCGACGAACTGGCCGTCAGCATCGTAGACCGGCGATCCCGACGAGCCCGGCTCGGTCACGCCCGGCACCGTGAAGGGACCCGGCGGATCGGTGGCCCAATGTACCCAGAGGTGCGTTCCGTCGCCGGGGGTGGGCGGTGGCGTCCCGCCCCAGCTGCTCGGAACCATGTTGGTCAGGGCGTAGGTGATGCGCTTCTCGTCGTTGTTGGGATGGTGAATGCCCGCGCAGGGCACCGGCCCGGTGCAGATCACGTTGCCGGGGTTGCGGTCCCAGCCGGCCCAGAAGTGGTTGAACGCGCCGACCGGCGGATCGTCGAGCTCGACCAGCGTCATGTCGGAGGCGGCGCTCGCGGCGCGGAAGAACGAGCCGGTGTGAAACTCGGTGAGCTGCCCATCTCCAGGCTGGCCACTCTGCGGGCTTCCGGGGGTGCGACAGAACGAATTCTCGTAGTTCCAGAAGGTCACCAGCGAAGCCGCGTTGCCCGAGTTGATGCCGCAGTGGTTGGCCGTCATGAAATACATCTTGTGATCGTTGGCGGTGTTGTTGATCAACGATCCGGTGCAGAAAGTCGACCCGCCGGTGGAGATATTGGCGACCGAGCGCATCTCGCTGCGCCAGGGATCGTTCGCGTCGAGACACTCGACGTCGAGGTTGCAGCTGCCGGACTCGGGCGCTTCGGTGCCGAATCCGCGATAGCCCAGGTTGATCGCGCCGAGAAGGAGATCGAGCTCCTTCTGCCGGCTGGCGGGAACGGTGACTTCGACGATCACGTCGTCGGAGCGCACCAGCGGCACCCAGAGCTCGCCGTGCTCCTCGTTGTCGGCGGCGGTGAACGGGCCGCGCGTGTCCAGCGCATCGAGCGCCGGGTAGACCATCAACTGGCCGCCCGGCGGCATGAAGTAGCGGCTGAAGCCGAGGTTGATCGACTTCGAGCCCGGCGACTGAATCCGGTAGCGCCAGAGCATCCTGCCACCGTCGATCGACTCCCACGTACCTGCGCTCTCGGGGTGGATCGCCACCTCGTTGACCACGGCGTAGCGCGGCGGGAGACCCTGCTGGTCGCGAACCTCGTCGTCGAAAGCGAGCCAGTCGCGATCGGGCGCGGCGAGCGTGACACCGTCGACCTGCTCCAGCGCAGAGACGGCCTCGAGCCGGGCGGTCGGCGTGGTACCGAAGGGGGAGGGGGGGGCGGCGGCGGGGGCGGCGCCGGCCGTGGCCAACGCGAGGACGAGAAGCGCGAGGATCAGTTTCGAGATACGAAGCTCAGGCGACGATGGATGCATCTGGATCTCCTTGCAGGATCGTTCAGCGTGGCGGGTGCCGTTATCCTAACCAGATTGTCCGAAAAGCGCTCCTGGTGGGTGGCCCCGGCCGCAAGACCGGAACATGCCGTTCAGCGATTCGTCGTTTCATCGACTTCGCTGAAGTAGTTCGGGGGGACGAGGACATCGCGCGGCTTGCTGCCCTGGGCGGGGCCCAGCAGGCCTTCGCGCTCCATCATGTCGATGAGGCGCGCGGCGCGCGAAAAACCGACCCGCATGCGACGCTGCAGGAAACTCGCCGACGCCTGGCGCTCCTGCACGACGAGCCGGGCGGCCTGGTCGAAGAGATCGTCGTCGATCAGGCCGGCGCCGCCCTCGTTGCCGTTCTCCTCCGGTCCAGCGAGCACCGCCGGGTCGAGCACGGGCTTGCCCTGCTTCTTGAGCCAGCGCACCAGCGCAGCGGTCTCCTGCTCCGAGATGTAGGGACCGTGCAGGCGAATCGGGCGGCTGCTCCCCGGAGGAAGAAAGAGCATGTCGCCCTTGCCGAGGAGTTTCTCGGCGCCGACGCCGTCCAGGATCGTCCGCGAGTCGTGGCGACTCGCGGTCGCGAACGACAGGCGGCAGGGGAAGTTCGCCTTGATCGTGCCGGTGAGGATGTCGACCGAAGGGCGCTGGGTCGCCACGATGAGATGGATGCCGACCGCGCGCGCCATCTGCGCCAGCCGCGCGATCGACGTTTCGACCTCCGCCGCCGCGACCATCATCAGGTCCGCGAGCTCGTCGATGATGATCACGTAATACGGCAAGGGCTTCAGGTCCGAGTCGCGCACCGGCCCCTCGGTGTCGGTGAGCTCCAGGCGCTTGCGTACCTCGGGGTCCTTGATCGCCCGGTTGTAGAAGTCGATCGAGCGCACGTGCACCTCGGCCAGAAGCTTGTAGCGGCGCTCCATCTCGGCCACCGCCCAGCGCAGGGCATTCGCCGCCTTCTTGGGTTCGACGACCACCTCGGTCTTGAGATGCGGAATGTCGGCGTAGACCCCGAGCTCGATGCGCTTCGGATCGATGAAGATGAACTGCACCTGGTCGCGTGTCGCCTTGTAGAGAATCGAGGTGATGAGGCTCTGCAAGCCGATCGACTTGCCCGAGCCGGTGGCGCCAGCGACGAGCAGATGCGGCATCGTCGCGAGGTCGGCGTAGTAGGGCTCACCGTGAATCGTCATGCCGACGGCGAGCGACAGCAGCGACGGCGACCTGCGGAAAGCGTCGTTGGCGAGCATGGAGCCGAGCCGGATCATTCCGCGGCGCGGATTCGGCACCTCGACACCCAGCGTCGAGCGGCCCGGGATGCGGTCGATGCGCACCGACTCGGCCTTGAGAGCGAGCGCGAGGTCGTCCTGCAGGTTGACGATCTGGCTGACCTTCACCCCCGGCGCTGGCTGGAATTCGAACACCGTGATCACCGGACCCGGGCCGATCCCTTCGATCGTGCCCTCGACCCCGAACTCGTGGCAGCGCGCGCGGATCGCCTCGCCGAGGCGGACGAGCTCGTCTTCGTCGATCGTCGGTTTCTCGTTCTCGAGCTGCAGCAGGTTGAGCGGCGGCAGCTCCGACTCGGTGCGGGTTTCGACGAAACCGAACTCCTTCTGCTTTTCTTTGCGCGCTTGCCCTTCAGCGATGCCTCCAGCGGGCGGCTGGGGGAGCGGCGGAACGGAACCGGTGGCTCCGCCGGCCGAGGGAGCGGAGACCCTGCGTACCGTGACCGGGCGGTCGGGAGGGCGCTCGAGCGGCCGGTCGGGACCACGCATCGGCAGGTCGAGCCTCCCGCCCGGCGGCAGCGGCGCGACCTCTTCGTCGGACATCTCGGCGCCCGGCCGCTTCCCCGCCGCGACCCCGGCGAGCCTGTCGAGCCGCTCCTGCTTTTCCTCGGCGACCCGTTGCAGGTGCTTGACCACGACACGATTGCGCGAGCGCTCTTTCTCCTTGCGCTCGGCACGCCGGGCACGCGCGAGCCGCCACTGATCGAGCACGCCGGCGAAGCGCCGGCGCCAACGGCTCAGCAGATCTCCGAGGCTCGTTTGCACGAGCAGCGCGACGCCGACGATGCAAAGGGCCAGCAGGAGAACGAGCGCCCCGGCGAAATTCATCCGCTGCGCCAGAGCGCTCGACAGCACGACCCCCAAGGCGCCGCCGGAATCGATGGTCTCGCCACGCCAGGCCAGCGAAGGCAGAAGCAGCTGGAGCAGCGCCGGCAGGCTCACCAGCATGAGCACCGCTCCGGCGCCGCGGCCGACCACCGTTGGCCGGACTTTGGGGCGCAATCGGCGCCAGGCCGCCACGGCGAGGAGCAGGGGAACCAGCAGGCAGGTCACGCCGAGCATGCCGAATCCGGCGGCGGCGATCTCGGCACCGAAGCCGCCGATCCAGTTGTGGGTCGACGCGGCGCCGGAGACCTGACGCAGGAAACTCGGGTCGGAGGGCGAGAAGCTCGCGAGGCTGGCGCCGGAGATCACCGCCAGGGCGGCGAACAGAACACCGACGATCTCCCGCCCCTTGTCGGGGGAGATCGCGACCCGAGGCAGCTCTCGACGCGGTTCGCTCAAGGTTTTCTTGGATTTCCGATGGCCGGAAGGATACCACCCGGCGGGAGGCCCGCCGCCACGCCGCGCCCGTAAAGGGTGCGGTGCAGGCGCAGGAAATCGCTCATCGCCAGCGATTCGGCACGCGTCTTGATGTCGAGCCCGAGAATCGCCAAAGCAGACTCGGCGTCCTGGCGCGAAAAGCTGCTGGTAAAGGAGTTTAGGAGCGTCTTGCGGCGTTGACTGAACGCAGCGCGGAGCAGGCGCTCGAAATCCGGCATCTCCGCTTCGGGCAGCGGCGGGGCGTGCAGGCGCATACCTACGAAGGCGCTGTCGACTTTGGGTGGCGGCACGAACGAGCCGGGCCGCACGATCCCCAGGCGTGTCACAGTCGCCCGCGCCTGGGTCAACAGAGAGAGAGAGCCATACTCGGGATCGCTGGGCCCGGCGACGAGCCGGTCCACAACCTCGCGCTGCAGAAGGAACGCGGCGCGCTCGACCCGGGGAAAGGCGCGCAGTACCCGGTCGACGATCGCCGTCCCCAGCTGGTAGGGCAGGTTCCCGCAGACCAGCGTGCCAGGGGCCAGCGCGGCCCAGTCGAACTCGAGAACGTCGCCCACCTTTACCGAAAGCTTTTCGCTCCTCAACCGCGAACGCAGCGTGTCGGCCCACTCCGGATCGAGCTCCAGGGCGAGCACCTCGGCGCCGGCAGCCAGCAGTTCGGCGGTCAGGACCCCGCCACCCGGACCGATCTCGACCACGAACGGGCCGGCGGAGCCCGCCGGCGGCAGGCCAGCGAAAAGGAACTCGAGCAGCGGCCGGCAGAGGCTCCCCTCGCGCAAGTGATGTTGGCCCATGGACTTCTTGCGGCGGGGTCGCTCGGGGGATGTCGTCTCTGCCTTCAACTTTTCGCTCCGCCGCCATCTTGGCACAGCGCAGATGGCATTTCCCTTGCAGCCCCGGCCCTCACGGGAGTGTGCGCATGGAAGCCCAATTGAATCCTGACCCGACCGCCAGCTTGACGCCCTCGGCTTCGGCCCCGGCGCCGGTCATTCCTTCCATCGAGCGCGAGGCGCTCGCGCTGAAGCAGGTCGAGGCCGAGATCCGGCGCGTCATCGTCGGACAGGACTACCTCGTCGAGCGACTGTTGGTGGGTCTCCTGGCCCGCGGCCACGTTCTCATCGAAGGCGTCCCGGGCCTGGCGAAGACCCTGGCCGCGAAGACTCTCGCACGAACGCTGGCGATCGACTTCCGGCGCGTGCAATTCACCCCGGACCTCCTGCCGGCCGACCTCGTCGGCACCCTGATCTACGATCCGCGCAAGGGCGAATTCGAGCCCCGGCGCGGTCCGATCTTCACCAACGCGCTGCTCGCCGACGAGATCAACCGCGCACCCGCCAAGGTGCAGTCGGCCCTCCTCGAAGCAATGGAAGAGCGCCAGGTCACGCTCGGGGACACCACGTACAGCCTTCCCGAGCCGTTTCTGGTCCTCGCGACGCAGAATCCGATCGAGCAGGAGGGCACCTATCCTCTCGCCGAGGCCCAGATCGACCGCTTCATGCTGAAGCTCAAGATCGGCTATCCGACCCGCGCCGAGGAAGAGGAGATCCTCGAGCGCATGATGGTCGAGCGCGAGATCGAGATCCGTCCGATCCTTGACCAGGCGCGTCTCATCGAGCTGCGGCGTGCCTGCGACGGCATCTACCTCGACGGCAAGCTGCGCGGCTACCTGCTGGATCTCGTCACCGCCTCGCGGCAGCCCGCCGCCGCCGGCATGAAGGAGCTCGCGCCGCTCATCGCCTTCGGCGCTTCGCCACGGGCGACGCTCTTCCTGGCGCGCGCCGCCAAGGCGATGGCCCTCCTGGCCGGGCGCGGCTATGTCATCCCGGAGGACATCAAGGAGATCGCTCCCGACGTTCTGCGACACCGCGTCGTTCCGACCTATGAAGCCGAAGCGCAGAACCTGACCAGCGACGACCTCGTCGCACGGCTCCTCGACCGCGTCGAGGTCCCGTAACCTGCCGGGCGCCCTGATGCTCTCCGCGCTGCGCGAGCGCTGGCGGCGCCGTGAAGCGGCGGCGGCCCCCGGTCCGACGAAAACGGTGCGGCGGGTCCCCGCCGACCTCCTGGCGAAGGTGCGGCGAATCGAGATCTCGACCCGCAAACTCGTCGATCAGGGCATCGCCGGCACCTACCACTCGGTCTTCAAGGGTCGCGGCATGGAGTTTGCCGAGGTGCGGCCCTACCAGCCCGGCGACGACGTGCGCACGATCGACTGGAATCGCACCGCCCGCATGGGCGTCCCCTTCGTCAAGCAGTTCGTCGAGGAGCGCGACCTCACGGTCTTCCTCGCCATCGATGTCTCCGGGAGCCTCGGCTTCGGCTCGCGTGCCATCCTGAAGCGCGAGCTCGCCGCGGAGATCTCCGCCTTGCTCGCCTTCGCCGCCTTGAGCAATCACGACCGGGTCGGCGCGGCGTTGCTCTCCGACCGCCTCGAGCTCTTCTTGCCGCCGCAACGCCGCCGCAACCAGGTCCTGCGGCTCGTGCACGACGTGCTGCAGCATCCGGCCGCCGGCGGCACCGATCTCGAAAAGGGGCTCGGCGCCGTGCTGGCGAATCTTCGCCAGCGCTCGGTACTCTTCGTGGTCTCCGACTTCGTCGGCGCGCCACCGGTGCAGGCGCTGCAGCGCGCCGCGACCCGCCACGATGTCATCGTCGTCGAGCTCGCCGATCCGAAGGATCTGCGGCCGCCGGACTCGGGCCCGTTGGTGCTGCGCGACGCCGAGACCGGCGAGGTCGCCTTCTACGACGGCCGCAGGCACGCCGCCGCCGAGCTCGCGCGCGCGCGCGGCGAGCGCGACGCGCTGCACGCGACGATTCGCGGGCTCGGTCTCGATCACCTGACGCTCGCGACCGATCGCCCCTACATGCCCGAGCTCGTGGCCTTCTTCGAGTCGCGACGCAAGCGACTGCGGCGATGAGATCCCGCGCGCCCGCTGCGGCGCTCTTCGGCACCCTCGCTCTGGCGGCGACGCTCGCCGGCGGCGCTGAGACCAGGAGGCTCGACGTCGCGCTCGAACCGAACGCGATCGCGGTCGGCGATCCGGTCGGCGCGACGCTCACCCTGGAGCTCGGCCCGGCCGACGCGACCCGCGAGGCGACCTTTCCCGACTGGTCGAAAGGCTGGGGCGAAGCCGAAGTGCTGAATGCGTCGCCGGTCGAGAGAACGACCGCTGGCGAGGGCGTTCAGTTGGTGCAGCGGCTCCGCCTCACGGCCTTCAAGCCCGGCACGATGGCGCTGCCGCCGGTCGAAGTGCGCCTCTCCGGCGAGCCCGGGCAGCGGATCCTGACCCCGCCGGGCCTGGCACTCGAGGTGCGCTCGGTGATTCCTGCCGACGACAAGGAGCTCAAGCCAGCGCCGCCAGCGCCGCCGCGAGCGCTCACCGTTCCAAGGAGCTTCTGGTGGACGATGGCCGCCGGCGGCGCGCTCGCCGTGCTCGCGGCGCTGCTCGCCTGGCGAAATCGTCCAGGGATCGATCCGCTCGCCGCACCGGAGCTCTCGCCCCTGGCCGAGCTCGAGCGCGCTCTCGGGCTGCTCGGCGCCGAGCCCCCGGCGGGGGCCTTCGCCCACCTCAGCCAGGCGCTGCGGCGCTATCTTGGACGCCGGCTCGGCTTCCGCGCCCTCGAAAGCACCACGACGGAAGTGCAGCGCCGGCTCGCCACGCAGCGCTTCGATCCGGCGTTCGTCCAGCGCACGGCCCGGTTGCTGCGCCTCGCCGACCAGATCAAGTTCGCGCAGCGCCCGGCCGAGCAGGCGGAAGCGACGGCGCGCATCGCCGAAGCGCGGGAACTGGCGGGAGCGATCGAAAGTCACCTCGCGCCCGCCCCCACTCCGGCCGTCGATCCGGCATCGGGCGCGATGGGCCGCCCGCCCGCCGGGGCCGGAGGCACGGCATGAATGCGATGCCGCAGTTCGCCGATCCGCTCTGGCTGCTCGGCGCCCTGGCGATCCCGGTGCTTCTCTGGCGTCACCACCGCCGCGGTGCCCACGGCGCCCTGCTGGCGAGCCGTCTGCCACGCGGCACCGGCGCCGCCTGGCGCCTGCATCTGCCGTTCTATCTCCGGTTGATCGCCCTGCTCGCCCTGATCCTCGCCCTCGGTCGGCCGCGGCTCGGCTACTCCTGGGAAGAGGCGACAACCGAGGGGATCGATATCCAGATCGTCGTCGACACTTCGGGCAGCATGGGGGCCGAGGATTTCCAGCCCAGAAACCGCCTCACCGTCGCCAAGCAGGTGGTGCGCGACTTCATCGCCAAGCGCCCCGGCGACCGCATCGGCGTGACCATCTTCGGCGGCACGGCGCTGACGCGCTCGCCGCTCACCACCGACCGCGCCATGCTCGACGAACTGGTCGATTCGATCGAACTGAACACCGTCCAGGACGGCACGGCGATCGGCGTCGCGCTCGCCAACGCCGCCAGCCGGCTCAAGGACAGCGCCGCCAAGTCCAAGGTGATCGTGCTGGTCACCGACGGGGTGAACAACGCCGGCGAGATCGACCCGCTCTCGGCGGCCGCGGTCGCCAAGGGCCTCGGCCTCCGCGTCTACACGATCGGCGTCGGCCGCGAAGGTCGCGTGCCGGTGCCGGTGCAGGTGCGTGATCCGCTCACCGGGCGGGTGGAGACCCGCCGCGTGCCGATGGAAGTCCAGGTCGACGAAGAGCTCCTGCGGGCGATCGCCGAGCGCACCGGCGGGAGCTTCTTCTCCGCCGTCGATCCGGGAGCCCTGCGGGCGGTGTTCGACCGTATCGACCTGCTCGAGAAGACCCCGATGCAGGTAAAGCGCTACATCCGCTACCGCGAGAGCTTCCAGCCGTTCGTCTGGACCGCGCTCATTTTCCTCCTGCTGCCGCTCGTCGCCGGTGCTTTGCGGGTGACCGCCGAGCCATGAACTTCGCCGACATGCGTCTGCTCTGGCTGGCGCTCGCGGCGCCGCTCGCCGCCCTCACCGCCCTCTGGCTTCACCGCCGACGGGCCACGGCTGAAGCGGCCTGGGCATCGCGGGCCATCGAGCCGCGGTTGCGCTCCGGCACCCGGCCCCGGGCGCCCTGGTGGGCAGCGGCCCTGCTCGCAGTCGCAACCCTGGGCATCGTGCTGGCGCTCGCCCGTCCGCGCTGGGGCGAGTCGATCGAGAAGGTCGAACAGCGCGGCGTCGACATCGTCTTCCTCCTCGACACTTCGGCGTCGATGGGAACCTACGACGTGCTGCCGTCCAGAATCTGGCTCGCACAATCTCTGGTGCGCCGCATGGCGCAGCAGTTGCCCGGCAACCGGGTGGCGCTCGTGCAGGCGGAAGGGGTGGGCGTCGTCATGGCCCCGCTCACCGTCGACGTCGCCGTTCTCGACCTGCTGCTCGACGCCGTCGAGCCCGGCTCCCTGCCGCTGCCGGGCACGCAGTTCGCCCCCGCGATCTCGCGCGCCATCGATCTCTTCCCGGCCGGACACGACAAGCAGCGCGTGATGGTCCTGCTGTCCGATGGCGAGGACCATGACGAGGACCTGGCGCCGGTCGTCGAGCGCCTCGTCGAGGCCGGAATCGTCGTGCACACCGTCGGCGTCGGCACGACGCAGGGTGCGCCCGTCCCGGTCGCCGGCGCCGAAGGCGAGTTCAAGCGCGCGGCCGGAGGCGAGATCGTGATCAGCCGGCTCCAGCCGGCCGTTCTCGAGCGGCTCGCCAAGGCGACCGGCGGAATCTACGTCGAGGCCTCGAACGCCAACGCCGACCCAGGCGCGATTCTCGAGCGGGTGCTGGCGATGCAGAAGCGCGGCCTCTCGAGCTCCACGGTGGCCACCCTCGAAGAGCGCTTCCAGTGGCCGCTGGCGGCGGCCGCCGCGGCGCTCCTGCTCTGGCTCGCGGTCACGCCCTACGCGCGCTGGCCGCGCCGCGTCCCGCGCGAGGAGGCCGGATGAAGTACCTCGGACTTGCGGCCGCCTTCCTCGCCGTCATGGCGCCGATTCCCGGCCCGCCGCCCGCGCGCGCCCAATCGTCGGTCACCCCGTCGGCCACCCCGGCGGCTGCTTCTCCGGCCGCTTCTCCGGCCAGTGCCCCGGCACCAGCGCCGGCCGCCGCGCCGGCATCCGCGCTTGCATCCAACGACCCTTCTCCAGGCGCACCGGTGCTCGAGCCCTACCGGTTCAACCCCCGCGAACGCACCTCACGCGCCCTTGCCGCCTGGGAGAAGGGACGCATAGAGGACGCAGTCGCAGCGCTCGATAGTGCGCTGCGGCTTCAGCCAGGCGACCCGCTCGTCGAATTCAACGCCGGTACGGCCCATCTCGGCGCGAATCAGCCCGACGCCGCGCAACTTCTCGAGCAGGCCGCGAAGCATGCACCGCCCGGACTCGCGGCGGATGCCTTTTACAACCTTGGCAACGCGCGGTTGGAGGCCAAGGACGCCCAAGGCGCCATCGATGCCTACAAGGGTGCGCTGCGCGCGCAGTCCGACCTGCCTTCCGCCAAGCGAAATCTCGAGCTCGCCCTGCGCCTGCTCGAGGAGCAGCAACGGCAGCAGGAGCAACAGCAGAAGGACTCACAGGACCAGCAGGACCGGCAGGATCAGCAGCAGAACGGCGGTCAGGGGCAAAGGCAGGAGCAGAAAAACGACCCACAGCAGCCGCCGAAGCCGAATCCTCAGCAGTCGCCGGATCCGCAGCAGACCCCGCCGCAGGCGGGTGCGGGCGATCCGCAGTCGGGAGAGGGGCAGCCGCAGCAGGGTCAGCCGCCGCCGAAGGACCGGCCGCTGCCGCAGTTCCAGGATCAGGAGGACATGACCGCGGAGCAGGCCGCCGCGATCCTCCAGGCAGTGGAGAATCTGGAGCGCCAGCAGCGCCGCGAGCAGGCGCGCGCCCTGGCGCGGGCCAAGACCAGCGTGGAGAAAGACTGGTGAGGACCCTCGCTCGCTCGGCTGCCGCCGCTTGCGGCGTCCTCCTGCTGCTCGTCCCGGGCGCCGTGCCGCTCGCCGCGGAGCAACGGACCGAGGCCACGGCAGTGCTCGAACCCGGTCTGATCGGTGTCGAGGAGTTGGCGAGCTTCACCATCACGGTGACCTCCGGCGGCTTTGGTGGCCTCGACGTCCAACCGGCGTTCGAGCTCGACAACCTCGAAGTCGCCGCGGGACCCTACCAGTCCCAGAGCCAGCGCTGGGTCAACGGCAAGACGTCCAGCACCCTGCAACTCACCTGGCGTCTGCGCCCCAAGGACGCCGGAGTGGCGCGCGTGCGCGCCATCGCGCTCACCGTCGAGGGCCAGGCGCTGCGACTCTCGGACAAGGAGATTCAGGTCCAGAAGGAGGCGCCGCCGCGCCGGCAGCCGGTATTGGGGGGGGGAGGGGGAGGCGGAGGGGCGGGAGCGCCGGCGGCGAGACCGTTCGATCCGTTCGAAGACCTCTTCGGTCATCCCAGTGGCGGCCGGCGCCGGACCCAGCTGGCCGAGGAGACCAAGCGGCCCAAGGTCTTCCTGCGCGCCGAGCTGGAGCCCTCCTCGGTCTACGCCGGCCAGCAGGCCACCTATACGCTCTGGCTTTATACCCAAACCGATATCGGCGCCTTTCAACCGACCGGGATGCCCGCCTTCAAGGGATTCTGGGTGCGCGAGATCCCGCAGCCGGCCGAGCTCAAGCCCGAGTGGCTGGAGCAGAATGGCGAACGCTTCGGGCGCGTCGCCATGCTGCGCCGCGCCCTCTTTCCTTTGCAGGCGGGGCGCTTCACGATCGAGCCGACCGAGGTCGACCTCATCGCGCGGCTGGCGGATATCGGACCGTTCGGAACTCCCTTCGGGCGGTCGGAAACGCTCCATCTCAAGACCGAGCCGATCGCGCTCGAGGTTCTCGCTCTTCCCCCCTCGCCGCCCGACTTCACCGGCGCGGTCGGCGACCTCACCGTCTCGGCGCGGCTCGACCGTTCGGCGCTGGCGGTGGGCGAGGCAGCCACACTGACGATTCGCTCCACCGGCCACGGCAACCTGCAGAGTCTGCGCCCGCCGGAGCTCTCGATCCCGGACGGCATCCGGGCCTTTCCGCCGCGCCAGGAGAGCGCCGAACGGCTTAGCGACGGGAGTCTCGTTTCGTCGCAGGAGTGGATCTATGTGCTGGTGCCGCAGCGCCCGGGGAGCTTCGAGCTGCCGGCGCTCGCGCTGCCGTACTTCGACCCGGTGGGCAAGGAGTACCGCCGCGCGTCGACTCGTCCGCTCGCGCTCGCGGTCACCGGCAATCCGGTGGCTGCCGCGGGTCCGGTGAGCCCCGCCATTGCGGAGCCAGCCGCAGCCCCAGGGAGCGTGCCGACCAGCCTGAATCGCCCCCCCCGGCCCTGGCTCTGGGCGGCGGGCGGCGGCCTTTTCGTCGCTGGCCTGCTCGCCGCCGCAACGGCATGGCGGATGAGCGGCGAGGCGCGCAGTCGCGGCGCCGGGCGATCGCTCGGCGCCACTCTCCGGGCGATCGAGCTCGCGGCCGCGAAGTCGACTCCGCGCGAGACCGCGGCAGAGCTGGAAGAGGCCCTGCGGCATCATCTGGAGAGCCGATTCGAGATCGCGCCCGGCACGCCGGCCTCCCACTGGCACGCCCGACTGGTCGCCGCCAAGGTCGATCCGGCAGCCGCCACAGAGCTCGCCGAGCTGACCAAGGAGCTGCACTACCTGCGCTACGCCCCCGAGTTGGCGGCCGCCGACGAGCTTCGCACGGACGCCCTGTCGCGCACTCGACGCCTCGCCCGCGCCCTGCGGTGAGCCGCCGCACAGAGCCTCCTTCGGCAATTCTGGTATCTTGTCGCCGGTTCACCAACGAACTCAGAGTGCGTCGTCATGAGCGAAGTCTTCAGCCTCGACCCCCACGCTCTCGAGCAATTCCTCGAGCGGCGACGCGCGTCCTTGCCGAACTTCGAGCCCGAGATGAGTCTCGCGGACAATCTCGTCGAAGTGCTGCGCAAGGCGAACGAGTTCGTGCCTTCGGAAGCCGGATCGATCCTGCTCGACAATCCGCGCATCAAACAGGTCGATCGCAGCCGCAACCGCCTCACCTTTCTCGCCGCGTTCGGTGAAAAAGCACAGCTGCTCGTCGGGCAGACGCTGCCCGCCGACCAGGGCATCGCCGGGCATGTTTATCTTGCGGGCAAGGCCTATTCGTCGACGGATGTCGCCTCGGATCGCTTCTTCGACGCCTCGGTGGACGCCGAGACGCAGTACCGCACCCAGTCGCTGGTCGCCATCCCGATCCGGATCGGCACGGATGTCTGCGGTGTCCTCGAGCTGATCAACCGCCGCGGCGCAGCCTGCTACAGCGACCACGAGCGGGACCTGCTCGAGATCTTCGCCGACTACATCTCGATCTCCATCCAGAACGTGCTCGACGGCCGGCTGGCACAGGAGGCCGCAAAGCGCGACAACCTCACCGGGCTCTACAACGACCGTTACCTGCACGCGGCGCTCGAACAGACCCTCGCCCGCTGCCGGGCCGACGGTCGCGATCTGGCGCTGCTCTTTCTCGACCTCGACTACTTCAAGCAGGTCAACGACAGACACGGGCATCTGGCCGGTTCCCAGGTGTTGCGCGAGACCGGACAGCTCCTGCGCCGCGCCGTCGGTCTGGCGCGCGCGTTGGTGGCGCGCTACGGCGGCGACGAGTTCGTGATCGTGATTCCAGACTGCTCGGCAGCGGAAGCGATGACAATTGCCGAGCGCTTGCGGGCCGAGGTCGAGCGCGCGACCTTCTGCGACTCTCCGGGAGAGATCCAGCCGGATCCGCTCTTCCTCTCGGGCCTGGCCTGTTCGATTGGCGTGGCGACCCTCGCGATCCACGTGCAGAACGAGCAGAGCCTGGCGGTGGCCAAGAGCCAGCTCCTCAAGCTCAGCGACTCCGCCATGTATCGCGCCAAGGAGGCCGGTCGCAACCGGGTGCTCCTCGCCGAGACTGCGGCCGACCTGAACTCCGGCCTGGCACGCACCGCGGCGCGTTGACCCCCCTTCGGGGGGGCTGATAGACTTGCCCTGCTGCGACTTCCCTGCGAAGGCTCTCAAGCCTTTCGAATCAATGACTTCCAGAAGAAAGACTGACACGAGGCCGAAGATGAACACGACCGTCCACGACTCCGTTCGCTTCACTCCCGAAGCGGTGCGCGAGGTTCTCGCCCGCCACATCCTCGTCGACGGCTACCACATGGTCCAGGACATCGAGAAGAGCCACGGCGTCTTCCTGCACGACGCCGTCCGCGGGCGCGACGTGCTCGATTTCTTCGGCCACTTCTCGACTTCGCCCCTGGGCTTCAATCATCCCAAGGTCACGACCCCCGAGTTCGCGGCGAGGATCCTCCCCGCGGCGCTCAACAAGCCGGCGAACTCCGACATGTACACCACGCTCCTCGCCGAGTTCGTCGATACCTTCGCCCGCACCGTGCCGGCGCCCCTGCGCGACCACCTCTTCTTCGTCGATGGCGGCACGCTGGCGATCGAGAACGCCTTGAAGACCGCCTTCGACTGGAAGGTGCGGAAAAACCTCGCCGCCGGCAAGGGCGAGAAGGGGTTCCAGGTCATCCACCTGCGCGAGGCCTTCCACGGCCGCAGCGGCTACTCGATCTCGATGACCAACACCGCCGATCCGCGCAAGACCCAGTACTTCCCCAAGTTCGACTGGCCGCGGATCGACAACCCCAAACTCCGCTTCCCGCTCACTCCCGAGGGACTCGCCGACGTCGAGGCGGTCGAACGCCGGGCGCTCCAACAGGTCGAAGAGGCGTG
>JANNGS010000028.1:0-73337 GCA_031403995.1 Thermoanaerobaculia bacterium | reverse complement strand
GAAGCGCCTGCGGCTGCGGCGAGCGAGCAACGCGAGTCGAGCCGCGCGAGTGGGGGTGGGGCCCCGCGAGCAAAAGAAGATAGAAGCGCCTGCGGCTGCGGCGAGCGAGCAACGCGCCTTCGTTCTCCCGGCGTTCCGCCTCGTGGGCCGCATCGAGTCGCTGGCGAAGGCCGTGGCCGGCCAGCCCTGGCGGCCGGAGGACGCGCGGCCCGCGCGCGACGTACGCCTCGAGATGCCTCTCGAGAACATGGTGATCGTTCTCGGCGAGTAGGTCTAGGGCGCGACGGGGAGCTCCACGAAGCTCGACGCGTAAACGCGCTGCGTCGCCTTCTTGTAGTCGGCCGGCTTGGCCCAGAAGATGTTCGGCACGAACGTCTGCGGGTTCCTGTCGTACAGAGGGAACCAGCTGGACTGCACCTGCACCATCACGCGGTGTCCCGGCAGGAACACGTGGTTGGCCGTGGGGAGCAGGAAGCGGTACTCGAGGGGCTTGCCCGCGGCGAGGGGCGCGGGCTTCTCGAGACTCTCTCTGTAGCGGCCGCGGAAGATGTCGGCCGACACCATGAGCTGGTAGCCGCCCATCTCGGGCTGCTCGGCGACCTCGTCGGGGTAGAGGTCGATGAGCTTCACCACCCAGTCCGCGTCGGTGCCGGTGGTGGCGGCAAAGAGGTTCGCAACCGGCGTGCCGGCGACCGCGAGCGGCGCGGTGAGGACGTCGGAGACGTAGACCAGGACGTCGGTGCGGTCGGAGGCGAAGCGCTGGTCGTCGACCAGCCATCGGCTCCAGGTCGAGTCTTCAGCCCACATCGGCCGGACCGGGCGCTGGCGGTAGGGGACCGGTTTCGCCGGGTCGGAGACGTAGGCGTCGGCGGCCGGGCTCGAGGTCGCCGAGCTCGCCGAGCCCGCCTCAGGTGGGCTGAAACCGAGGCCGAAGCCGGGCTCGAGATAGAGCTTGCGGGGGACGCTCGGACAGTCGGCGGTGCAGCTCTGCGGCCAGCGGTCGTAACGTTGCCAGCGGTCGGCGCCGGTCTGGTAGGCGAGCACCGGCGGCAGCGCGGCGGCTGCCGGCTTCGGGTCCTCTTTCAGGTAGCGGTCGAGGAACGGCTGCAGGACGTCGCGGCGGAAGGTGAGGGCGGTGTCGCCGTCGAAGCGGATCGCCCCGAGAGTACTCCCGTCGCCGTTCGAGCCGCCGTGGCGCCAGGGTCCGAGCACCAGGAAATTGCGGTCATTGGCGGTGTCTTTGGCTTCGAGTGCGGCATAGCTCGCAGGGGCACCGTAAATATCCTCCTGATCCCAGAGGCCACCGACGTGCAGGGTGGGTACGGTGAGGGGCTGGCGGCTGAGCAGCCGGTCGACCGCCTGCTCCTGCCAGTAGCTGTCGTACGCCGGGTGTTGGGTGAGGCGCCGCCAGAACGGCAGCTGCTCCATGCCCATTTCGCGACCGAGCGCGCCCGCCGAGCCCGCGGCGAGATAGCGGGTGTACTCGTCGTAGGAACCGGTCCACCAACCGAAGTCGTTCTCCTTCCCCGCCGTCTGCTCGTAGACATAGAGCGCCATCGACTGGCGGAACGCGCCGTTGTGGAACCAGTCGTCGCCGATCCAGCAGTCGACCATCGGGTTGACCGGCACGGCGACCTTCAACGCCGGATGGGGGTCGAAGAGGCCCATCAGGACGAGGAATCCCGGGTAGGAGGTGCCGATCATGCCGACCCTGCCGTTCGCCTCCGGCACGTTCTTGACCAGCCAGTCGATCGAGTCCCAGGTGTCGGTGGCGTGGTCGACGGTGGTGGGGTTCAGCGGTCCGCGCAAGGGGCGGTTCATCACGTAATCGCCCTCCGAGCCGTACTTGCCGCGGACGTCCTGGAAGACCCGGATGTAGCCGGCGAGGGCCACGACGTCGTCGGCCGAGGAGACTACTGCCTGGAGGCGCGGACTGTCCGCGCGGGTGGTGGCGTCGTCGGCGTCGTAAGGCGTGCGGGTGAGAAGGATCGGCAGCTTCCCGGCGCCGCCCGGATCCTTCGGGATCAGGATCACCGTGTGCAGCTTGACGCCGTCGCGCATCGCGATCTCGACCTCGCGCCGGAGATGGTCGAAGCTCGCATCCGCGACCTTGAAATCCGCCGGGATGTCGCCCCCCGGCGGCACCGCCAACTCTTGCGGGGTGTCGGAGGGGGAGGGAGAGGGAGAGGGGGCGCTGGCGCGGGCGCCGGCAGCAAGAAGGGTGAACAGGACAGCGGCGAGCGGGCGGACAGATCGGAGGGTTCGGAGGGTTCGCATGGTCGATTCCGGATCGTGTAGGCAATTGCGCTTCGACGCAAGCTCCAGGTCCCATGATCGCAGCGGGCGCGGCGCAGGGAACCCGCCGGAAGGTGTGCGGTTGGGAATGGCGCTACTATCCCCGCGATGTATCTGGATACACCGCAGGGCGGAAGGCCCAGAGCGCCCACAGAGGCTGCTCATTCTCGGCGAATGGACGACGCGACAGCCGCGCTACCGGGGCGGAGGAATGCGATGTACCTGACTACGCTGAACTGTCTACTTTGAGTTAGAAGGCTGGAGGAGCGCGTCGTGATCAACTCGAGAATGCTCCCGGAGCTTGGAATTCTCGTGTTCGTTTTGGGTGGTGTCGCCGCGCTCGCCCAGGCTGTCCCTCGTGTCGATCACGTGATCCTCGGCATCGGTCGCCTGGATACAGGGATGAAAGACTTTGAACAGCTTACGGGTGTGCGGCCCGTATACGGAGGCAAGCACCCAACGGGTACCGAGAACGCTTTGGTCTCGCTGGGCGACGGAACCTATCTCGAGATCATTGCGCCTCAGGCCGGCGTGGCTGCCGACGCTGGCTCCGAGCTCGCCGGTCTACTTACCCTCAAGACCCTTACTCCAGTCGGGTGGGCGGTCTCTTCGCAGAACCAGGCGGCGCTTCGCAAGCAGCTCACTAAAGCGTCGTTTTCCGTCAGCGCTCCCGACGACGGCTCGCGCGTTACGCCTTCGAGCGGAACGCTCCGGTGGCAGGCCTTTGATCTTGCTACTTCTCTTGAGGGCGCACCGTTCTTCATCGTGTGGTCCGATGGCTCAGCGCATCCGTCGTCAAGCTCTCCCTCGGGTTGTTCTCTTGATCGCCTAGCCGTCGCAAGCCCTGATGGCGATGCCCTGCAACGCCTTGGCAGAGCGCTCGATCTCGCTGTCGAATTCGGAGTCGCGTCGAAGATGCGTCTGAGCCTCACGCTGAGTTGCTCCCAGAGCAGCGTGGTCTTCGATTCGGAGGCGAGTCATTCGTGACCAGCCGTCTAACCCCTATCGTTCGAGCGGACAGGCCTCTCGCGCTGTGACTCGCTTCGCTCGGTGAGCGTTCTCGTGGCCCGCCGCTCAACTCAGATCCGTTGGACCGCGCCTCACGCATTCGTGCCAGTACACATGTCATTGGAGCCGGCTTGTGGCAAGCTGCGGACATCGACCGACTAACCATAAGGATTCCACTATGTCGTTACCTGTCGAAGCTTTGGAACTTGAGATCCTTCGTCTACCCGCTGCGGAGCGGGAACGGCTTCTGGATCGCGTGATTGCCAGCCTCGATGCCGACAAGGCGCGAGACAGAGCTTGGGACAATCTTGCCGCCAAACGAGACTCGGAGATCGAACGCGGCGAATCCACACCTGTCTCCGGGCCAGAGGTCGTTGCCCGCTTACGTGCCGAACTTTCTTGACATACACGCTTCACCACGGATCGGAAGACGACCTCGCCGAGGCGGCAAGGTTCTATAGGCGCGAAGGCAGTCGTGCACTTGCAGCGCGCTTTCTCGACGAGTTCGAACGCATCGCCGAGTTGCTTGTCGAACACCCCGGAATCGGCACGCCAACCGAGGACCAACGCCGCTGGTTTCCGCTTCCAGGCTTTCCGTACTCCGTCATCTATCGGGAAACTGAGATCGGAATTCGCATTTTGGTCCTGCGCCACCAGCACCGTGATCCCGAGCACGGACAACAGCGCCGCTGAAAACCGCACATCCTCCATGCAAAGCGCGAAGTCTAACTTCGGCTGCACCGGACGCGCTGAAGCGCGCCGGTAAACATGGCGTTAGCCGCCGCCGTACTCATCGATGTCCCCGGAAGTCGGCTGCGCGCACTGCGAAACACCGTACTGACTTGGAGGATTGCATGGCCGGATTCAAACGCAGCGTCATCATCAACAAGGCGATCGAAGATGTCTTCGATTTCGCGACCAACCTCGACAACGCGTCGAAGTTTCTGCCCGGCGTGACGAAAATCGAGATGCTCACCGAGGGCGGCATGAAGCCCGGCGCGAAGTTCAAGGAGACGCGCAAGGGACGCAGTGCCGTCATCGAGGTCGTTGAGCACAGACGGCCCGAGGTTCATGCGGCCAGCGCCAGCATGATGGGGATGCGCGCTACCTACTGGTTTCGCTTCCATGCCGATCCCGCGGGCACGCGCGTCGAGATGGAAGCTGACGTTCAGGGCAATTTCCTCTGGTGGCTCGTCCTCGGCATGATGAGCCGCATGATGGAGAAAGAGGACGGTGAGTATCTCGAACGCGTGAAAGCCGCCATGCAGCCCGCGCAAGATGCCAAGACAACCAGTTCTTGATCGGCGTTGTTCAAGACAGAGGAGCACATTCTCTACCAATATTCTGTCGATGCGGTTTACGGGATCGAGGTGGAGGTTCGGCGAAACATGTCGTTTCGTGCCATCGAGGTTCTTCAGTCCCTGGCGCGTCGCGGCGGCTAACCAGCCGTTGCACTTGACCGGGCCGGCATTGCGGTTTTCCGAGACATCCCTGTCCTTGCAGCCGACCCGGCAAGTGAAAGGTGTCGTTCGGCCGATTCAGCGACCGCCGGTCAGCGGAGAAGCGAAGCGCCGATCGCGCCCAACATGCAGCTTGAGGGAGAAGGCAAATGACTGCCAAAGACATCGTCGCCGAGCTCGAGAAGCTCGGCAACGCAAAGACCAAGAAATCCTGGATGACCCACGGTGCCCAGGAGCCGTGCCTCGGCGTCAAGGTCGAGGACATGAAGAAGATCCAGAAACGCGTCAAGACGGACTACCAGCTCGCGCTTGACCTCTACGACACCGGCATCGCCGACGTGATGTACCTCGCCGGACTGATCGCCGACGACGCGAAGATGACCCGGAAGGACCTGCAAAAGTGGATCGAAGGCGCCAGGTCGGGCTGGGTCGCCGAATTCACCGTCCCGTGGGTGGCGTCCGCGAGCCCGCACGGCCGAGAGATGGCCTTGAAGTGGATCGAATCCAGGGACGAAGCCATCGCCTCGGCCGGCTGGCAGACCTACAGCAGCATGGTCGCCATCAAGGAGGACGTGGACCTCGACCTCGCCGAGATCCAGTCGCTCCTGCAGCGCGTGGCGAAGTCGATCCACCAGCAGCCCAATCGCGTCAGGTACGTGATGAACAGTTTCGTCATTGCCGTAGCCTGTTACGTCCAACCGCTCCACAATCTCGCGGTCGATACGGCCAACAGCATTGGCGAGGTCGCCGTCGACCTGGTCGGGGCGTGCAAAATCCCGTTCGCGCCCGATCAGATCAAGAAATTCGCAGCCCGCAGCGCGATCGGTAAGAAGCGCAAGTCGCCGAAGTGTTGATCGGACTGCCGAGGCCCGTTCGGGACGATTGACTATGGCCGCCGCTGCTGGGCTTGGCCGTTAGGTCTCTCGATGGCACAGATCCTGATCCGGAACGCAGATGCGGAAGACTTTGGGCGAATTGTCGAACTGAACGAGGCCGAAGTTCAGCAGACGAGCCCGATGGATCACCAGAGGCTGAGCGAGCTCGCCCTCATGTCGAGCTACTACAAGGTCGCGGTAGCGGATGGGCGGGTCGCCGCATTCCTGCTTGCCTTGCGTGAGAATGCCGGCTACCAGAACGAGAACTACTCATGGTTCGCAGCGCGGTTTTCGAAGTTCCTCTACGTGGACCGGATCGTGGTCGGTGCTGAATTTGCAGGCCTCAAGATCGGCAGCCTGCTGTACACGGGGCTCTTTGCCTACGCTCGGTCGCAAGGCGTCAAGTTCGTCACCTGTGAATACAATATTCAACCGCCGAATCCGGCTTCCAAGAGATTCCATGACAAGTTCGGCTTCAAGGAACTCGACACCCAATGGGTCGCTCACGGAACCAAGAGGGTTTCGCTCCAGGCTGCCGAGACCTGACCCGTTGCTCAGCTCGGACCCGGCTGTCTATAGGCGCTTCCGAGCATGGTCGACGCAGGGCTTGAAAGACGGGCCTGCGACAGCGGGCGAACGGCATGAGCGCTGTTCGCTGCCGAGAGCACCTGACGGACGAGTGCCGCCAGGGGTCCGCCGGAAGGTGGAGTCGCGGAGGCGAGACGCGTTCGCCGCAGCTGACGCCCACCAGGCTGGACCGACATTGATTACGATTCGAAGGCAAGGGAGAATTGAGAATGAAAGCCAAGCCTCCAGGAGCAGTTCGAGATGGCGCTCAGTGCCGCGTCATCGGCGGCGCACATAAGGGCCAGGCCGGCATCGTGAGGGACAGCAAGACCGGAAAGACCGGTCATGTTTCGATCACGGTCGTGCAGGCAGACGGAGAGAGGTTCAAGACGCTCGCCAAGAACGTCGTGATCCAGGCCGGGAAGGCCTGACCATGCGCTGCAGCGCACCCGGCGAATGCGTTCCGACTGCAAACCGCCTCTCTCGAGGGCCGAGCCGCTGAGCTCGGATCGCAAAGTGACTCTTCCCGAGGGGCGCCTCTCCGAAGGACGCGGAATTCAGTTCGGCGGCGGAAACGCCTCTTCCACCTGCTTCTGGATGCCCCTGAAGTTCTCCTGCAGGTAGCGCTCCTCTTCCGGGGTCAGAATCGTGAACGGCACCCGGACCAGGCTGTTCGCAAATTTCACGTTGAGCCAATGCTGGCCCAGCGCGATGCCGCCCGGGAGGTGGAAGTAGATCCGGCCGAAGCAGCCGCGGTGGATGCTCAGCTCGACTTGATCGAAGACCATCACGGGTGAGTCCACGTCGGCGAAGAAGGGGATGCGACAAGGCTCGCTCGCGAACGTCGGAAACTACTGGATCGAAGGGTTCTCGCGGGTCGCGCGCCGCTGCAGGGCCTCGGTGCCCCCGGCCCGTTGCCCGTTGACCGACGCCATGGGGATGCTCTTCCCGTCCGGTGTCTCGAGCGAGATCGCGTCACGAGTCAGGGCGTAGGCGGGTGTCCTGTCGAGCACTGTCAGACCGATCTCGAGCAGCATCCACTCACCGCCGATCGACCGGTTGGCGGGCTGGTAGCCGAGGATGACGTAGCCCTCGTTGTTGAACGTCGCGCGGACGAACTTGCCCTCCAGGGTGAAGACCTCCGGCACGCCGGGCTGAGGCATTTTCACCTCCGGCGCCGCCTGGGCGCGGGAGACGGTGGGGGTCAACAGGGCCGACAGGGACAGCAGGCCAGCGAGGATCGGCAACAATGCGTGCTTGTTCTTCATGGAACCTCCTCGGAAGGCCGGCACGCGGGGAGAATCCGGCGCCCGGCGGCATGCAGCACCGGGAACAGTTTGCCGCCTTCCCGGTCGTCCGGCGCTGGGTGCAATTCGGCAGCACCGGTGCCTGACTTTCGTCAGGTGTGATCGAGCGCGAGATCCTCTACATTGGTGGCGGTCCGAGCTGGTTCGGACCGCGATGGAGGCCGACCATGAACCGCAGAGCCGCTCTCATTCCTGGATTCGCCTGCGCCCTGATTTCGACCAGCTTCGGCCTCTCGCCGCTCCCGGCTCAGCCGATTCCGCTCGGCGCCGAGCAGCAGGTCAATGAGGTGACCGCGGGCACCGAGTTCGACCCTGCGATCGGAGTCAGCGACGGCGGTGATCTCCTCGTCGTCTGGACGCGGCTCGATGGCGACGGAAGCGGGACTGGGCTGTTTGGCCGTCCGACGCCGGCCGGCGACCCGGCCGAAGACGAGTTCGCGGTCAACTCGTTTGTCACGAACAATCAGGTCGAACCCGACCTCGACATGAACGGCAGCCGCGACTTCAGTCTGGTCTGGACCAGCGACAGCCAGGCGAGCCCAAGCTCGGGTTTCGACCTGATCGCGCGCCAGTCGTCGTCCGACGGCACCGTCCTCCCTGAGGAGTTCCTGGCCGAGGAGTTGACCGCGGAAAGTGCGTCGCAGGGCGCGGTGGCGAGCGACGCGACGGACGGCTTCGTCACTGCCTGGTTGCGCTCGGAAGCGGTTCTCGTACGCCAGTTCGATGCCGGAGGTGTCCCGGGGGGCGAGCTCACGGTTGCGCTCGGGTCGGTCAACATGAGGTCGCCAGACGTGGGCGTCGACGCTCAGCGCGGCTTCGTCGTCGTCTGGCAGGATGCCGACAGCGACGAGAGCGGGATCTGGGGGCGGATCTATGAGGCGTCGGGCGCCAACCCGAGCGCGGTCTTTCGGGTCAACCTCGAGGAGATCGGGAGGCAGGAGGAGCCGCGCGTGGCGATGGCGGCCAACGGCGAGTTCGTGGTCGTCTGGGTGGAGAGCCGACTTCCTCTCGTCACCATCGAGGGCCGGCGCTTCCGGCAGGACGGTACGCCGGTCAGTGGCGACTTTTCGATCTCGCCCGACGACGGCAATCTGCACCTCTCCGTGGACCTCGACGGTCATGCCGACGGCAGCTTCGTGGTCGTCTGGAAGCGCCTGTTGCCGGGCGGAACCCTCTCCGAGAGGGGGGGCGAAGGCGGCGAAACGCTCACGCGTGTTTTCTCGCGCGAGTATCAGCGCACGGCGCAACCGGTGGATGCAGCGTTCGAGGAGAGCTCGCAACCCGGCGTCGACGCCCAGAAAAACCCGGTCGTCGGTGTCGGCGGCAAGCTCTGGATCACCGCCTGGGCCGCTCCGGATGGCAACGGCGACGGCATCTACTCCCGTGCCTACGTTCGCCGCGCGATCTTCGCCGACGACTTCGAAGGCGCCGCTGCCAACGAGGCCTGGAGCGCCGTCGTTCCTTAGCGCAGGCTGGAGCTTCTCCTTCAGTCCTCGTCCTGCGCCAGTCCCGACTCGATGGCGGCGCGCACGCTGCGGATCAGCTCTTCGGTGTCGGCGAAGTCGTTCGGGGCGATCGGAGCGTGGAAGCGCACGCGGACGGTGCCTGGCCGCGGGAAGAGGCAGGCCTTGGGCAGGATTCGGTTCGAGCCGGCGATTGAAACCGGGAGGATCGGCAGGTTGAGCTGGCGCGCCATGGTGAAGCCGCCCTTCTTGAACGGCAGCAGGCGGCCGTCGTCGCTTCTCGTGCCCTCGGGGAAGAAGAGCACCGAGACGCCGCCGGCGAGCTGACTCTTGGCGGCTTCGAGGCTGGCGATGGCGCGGGCCGAGTTGCCGCGGTCGACGAAAATGTGGCCGATCGCCGCGCAGCCCCAGCCGAGGAACGGAACCCGGCGCAGCTCCTGTTTCATCACCCAGCGGAACTGCCGGCCGAGGAAACCGTAGAGCGCCAGGATGTCGTAGGCGCCCTGATGGTTGCTCATGATGATGTACGACTGCCCCGGCCGGGCCACCTCGCGGCCCGCGACCCGCACCCGCACCCAGGTCCCCCAGGTGAGACTCCGCGCCCACGCCACGCCGGCATGGAAGCCCAGGCGCTTGCTCACCGCCGAGAGCGTGACCGCGAGCGCGCCGTGGAAGATCGTGCTGACCAGGATCAGCGGAAAGGTGACGAGCAGGGTCCACGGCAGGAACAGCCAGCGCAGGGGCTCTCTCCAGGCGCCGCGTCGTCGGTCGATCGGCGGAGGGGTGGTGTGGCGACTCGTCATGGATTGGCGGATTCAGCCAGTTCGGCGAGCAGCTCATCGGCCGTGAGGACGCGCAAGCCGCGGCGGAGAAGGGGCACGAAATGGCGGCGATTGCCGGTGACGAGGATGCGGGCACCAGCGGCGACGGCGACAGCGCCGATCTGGGCATCGTAGATACGGCCGCCGGCGACGCCGTCGCTGACGGCCTCGGCGAAGAGCGGCGCGCGCCGCTCCGGCGGCAGGTCGAGAACGGCGAACCGGGCGAGGATCTCCTCCGCGAGCACTCGCTGAGCGTCAAGGATCGTCAGGCGGTACTCCTCGGGGAGACGGGTCGCGACGGAGAAGAGCTCGAGGCAACAGTGCCAGGCGGTTTGCGGACGCTGGATCTCTCCGTCGGCCACCCGGTCAAGAAGTGCAATGGACGCGACCGAGCTCTCGCCGAAGTCGATCAGGCCGGCCAGCAGCACGCTGGTGTCAAAGAAGATGGCGCCGGTCGTCGCGCCGGGAGCGAGCCCGGTGGGCGACTGGCTGGTGCCGGTCATGGCCACCGGTCGCGCTCTTCGTCGATCCACGAAGCTGGGTCGATTTTCGGCAAACCGGCTTTCGGTGCCGTCGGCTGCGCCAGCAGGCGCCCCCGCACCCGCCGCAGTTCGGGTGGCGAGACGCGCCGCACCAACCGCACGCCGAGCTCATCGGCGATCACGTCGAGCTCCGTCCCGGGTTCGAAACCAGCCCGCTCCCGCACCGCAGCGGGAATGACCACGCGGCCTGCCTTGTCAATGGTCGTGACCATGGGGCGAGAATACCATTGGACCGCCAGAGGCGAAAGCCGCGGCTCAGCGGCAGGCCGGGGCTCGTCCCCATGCCCACCAGGTGGCAGCGCACAAGTCATTTCTGTTCAGTAGTTTCAACAGAAAATCGGCTGGCACCTTCAAGCTGGCAGCTGGCACTTTCAAGCTGGCACTTTCAAGCAGCACCTTCAAGCACCTTCAAAGGGCAGCCTCAAAGGCAGCACCTTCCAAGGCGCCTTCCAAAGGAGGCACCTTCGACACCGGCCGAGCCGGAGGGGCTCGACCGGGAGACTGCGGGGGTCAGCGGATGTCGAAATTGCGGTTCATCGCGGTACGGCCGTCGATGAAGATCTCCAGCTTGTAGTTGCCGGGCGGGAAGCCGTCCGGCTTGGAGATGTGAAACTCCGTCATGTCGGAGCCGGTCCCGGAAATCGTCTGCGTGCCGTCACTCACGACCTGGCCATCCTGGTAGGTCCAGATGGCGCGAATCGGCGTCGAGGCCGAGCTGCCGGAGGTCGCCACGGAGGCGTAGATGGTGTCGCCCGGCGCGAAGGTCCCGATGTCGGTGCTCACCGACTTGTCGGCGTTGACTGCCTTGCCAACGCGCAGCTCGCGGAACTCGAGTCCGGACGGAGCCGGGGCCGGCGCGGGGGCCGGCGTCGGATAGGTCGTCGACTCGGGCGCAGGCCGCGCTGGTGCGGTCTCCTTCTTCTTGCAGGCGACGAGCCCGCCGAAGGCAACGACCAGCAACACAGCGGCGAACGCGCCTGCGAACGTAGGGGCAGCGATTCTCTTCTCATTCATGACCAGGCTCCTGTCTTGGGGGTAGAGCGCTTCGGGCGCGTCTCGGCGCCCGAGGACGCGATGAGTCGTCAGCCCTGCGGCAGAACCAGCGTCTGTCCCGGCTGGATGAGATCGGGGTTCTTGCCGATCACCTCGAGGTTGGCTTCGTAGATGCGGGGCCAGAGCTTGGCGTCCCCATAGTGGCGCTTGGCGATCTTCGACAGACTGTCGCCGCTGCGCACGACATAGGTCGTCGTCCCCGGGGCATCGAGTACGGGCGCGGTCGACGAGGCACCGCTCCTCACATTCGAGAAGTCCGGCCTCGGTCCAGGTGGCGCCGGCGAGCCGGGCGTGCCCGGCGTTCTCGGCGTGTCCGGCGTTCTCGGAGATCGCGGGGCGTCGCCCGTAGACGACGAGCCCGACGTCACGTTCGAGAAACCAGGCTTCCGGGTCGGCGGATCCTTCTTGAAAAACGACATGGCGGTGTCCTCCTGTGGGTGGACGGGAGCAAGTCGGGTGCCAAGGGGGGCTAGGCCCAGCGCGCTGAATCTGCGGGCTCTACGCCGCGCCCTGGCCGCGCCGGCGAGTCCTCATTGAAGAATTGTGCGCATTGCGCCTTTTCGCGCGCGCCGTTCAGCCGGGAGGGTCGACAGTCCGAGGAGCGGGGGGGGCCGGCGCCGGAGCGGCCCCGGGCAGCGCATGTTCCCGCTCGAGCTCGAGGCAGGCCGTGACCTCGCAGCCGACGAGGATGAGCCACCAGGCGATCTGGACGGAGAGCATGAAGAAGAAGGCGATGGCGAAGGAGCCGTAGACGACTCGCGAGGCGGCGCTGAAGAGGCCGACGTAGGCGCGGAAGCCGACCTGCAGGCCATGGAGGGCGATCGCCGCGACGGCGGCGCCGGCGAGGGCGTTGCGGATCCTGACCCTGCGGTTCGGCACCCACCAGAAGAGCAGCGTCAGGCCGAGGAGCGTGATGAGCGGCGGCAGCCAGAGCGCGGCCGTCGAGCGGCGCAGGTAGCCCGAGAACGCCGGGTTCTGCGCCAGGTAGAGAAGGAGCGCCACCAGACCGGCGATCGCCAGCGGCCCCCAGACCACCACCAGCGAGAACGAGAGGAGGCGGTGGAGGATCCGGCCCTTGCGGCGCTCGACGCGGAAGATCTTGTCGATCGCCCCTTCGACGGTGAGGAAGGTCATGGCGCAGGTCACCAGGAAGCCGATCATCGCCAGACCGGAGAGCGCCTCGGCCTGCGCGACGAACGAGTCGAGCGCGGTGACCAGCGTGTTCTCCGAGTAAGGAAGAAGCTGGGCGAGCACCTTCAGGGTCCTGCCGTCGTCTTGCGAGACCGCGCGCGCCACGAAGCGCGAGATCAGGGCGAGGAGCGGCACCAGCGAGAGGGCGCTCGAGAAGGCGAGCGCCGAGGAGACGAGGCCGAGACGGTCGCTGTGCGCTTTGCGCACCGCCCGCCGGAGGAACGCGACCGCGTTTTGTGCCCGGCTCGCGCCCTCGTGAACGGCATCCGCGATGGGAGCTAGCGGAGCGAGCGGAGAGCGGTGCCCCGGATTCACCAATCGACCTTGTTGCCGGCGAGCGGCAGCTCGGGGCGGGGCCAGCCGAGCTCATGGATCGCGGCGGCCAGGGCCTTGCGTGCCGGATCCTCGCCGTGGTTGAGGAAGATGCGCCGCGGCGGCGCGGGCAGCGCCTTGCACCAGCGCAGCAGCTCCTCGCAGTCGGCGTGCGCCGAGAGCCCTTGCATCTGCACGATCTCCGCCGTCACCGGGACCCGCCGGCCGTGGATCGAGATCGTCTGGGCGCCATCGAGCAGCGCCCGGCCGCGGGTGCCGGCGGCCTGATAGCCGACGAAGACGACGGCGTTCCTCGCCTCCGGGAGGCGGCGGGCGAGATGGTGGACGACGCGCCCGCCGGTCGCCATGCCGCTCGCGGCGACAATGACCGCCGGCTCGCGGCGCTCGTTGAGCGCCTTCGACTCCTCGACCGTGTGGCAGCGGCGGAAGCGGTCGACGGCGAGCGGGTTGGCGTCGGCCTTGAGCAGCGCCTGGGTATCCTCGTCGAACTCCGGAGTCGCCTGGCGGTAGATCTCGGTGGCGCGAATCGCCATCGGGCTGTCGAGGAACACGGCATCGGGATCGATGCTGCCGGCGAGCGCCAGCTCCGAGAGATGAAAGAGGAGATCCTGCGTCCGGCCGAGAGCGAAGGCGGGAATGACCACGCTGCCGCCGCGGGCGAAGGTGCGGCGAACGATCTCGGCGAGATGCGGACCCGGGTTTTCGTCGGGGTGGTCGCGGTCGCCGTAGGTCGACTCGAGGACGAGGGCGTCGGGGGCCGCGGACGGCGGCTCGGGATCGCGCAGGATGGGCGCGTTGTAGCGCCCGACATCGCCCGAGAAGAGCCAGCGCTGGCCTCCGCCGAACGAGCTCTTGGCGGCGATCTCGATGGAGGCGGCGCCGAGGAGATGGCCGGCGCGCACGTAGCGGATCGTGATTCCGGGGAAGATCTCGCGCTCTTGCGAGAACGCCAGCGGCTCGAGCAGTTTCATCGCCTGGAGAGCGTCACGACGGGTGAAGAGCGGGCGCGGATCGGCGTGGCGGCTGTAGCCCTTCTTCTGCGCGAAGCGGGCCTCCTCTTCCTGCAGGGAGCCGGCGTCTTCGAGCACCAGGCCGGCGAGCGGGCGGGTCGGCTTGGTGCAGTAGATCGGGCCACCGTAGCCTTGCGCCACCAGCCGCGGCAGGAGGCCGGTGTGGTCGAGGTGGGCGTGGGTGAGGACGACCGCGTCGATCTCCTGCGGGCGGAACGGGAAAGGGCGCCAGTTGCGCTGTTCGAGCTCGTCGTCGCCCTGAAAGAGGCCGCAGTCGACGAGCAGCCGGGTGTCGCCGAATTGGAGCAGGGTGCAGCTGCCGGTGACGGTGCCGCATGCGCCGAGAAACGTGACTTGGGCCATGGCTCTCCCCGTGAGAAGGCGAGTCTAGCAGCGCGGAAACGGCGATTGGCCAACGCCGGAGGACCGGGTATCATAGAAGCGGATTCCGGGCCGCGAATCGAGCCCGGAGGCAATTTGAACGAGTCGATCGAGCGGATTCGCGAGGAGGAAGAGATGGCCGACAACAAAGTGGTGGATCGTGCGCGACAGGTGCTCTCCGACGCCGTCGACGGCACGCGGGACGTCATCGACGAAGGCCTGGACGAGGCGCGCGATCGCTTCGAGGGTGCGGCGGAAGATCTCGAGCGCAATGCCCGGCGGGCTCAGCGCGAGGTGCGCCGGCGCGCGCAGCGGCTCGGCTCGGCGGCACGCGAGAAGTACGACGCGGCGGCCGAGGGCGTGCGGGCCGGTTACCAGCGGGTGCGTCACGACGCCGCGCAGGTGACCGACAACGTCAACGTGTACGTGCGTGAGAATCCGGGCAAGTCGATCCTCATCGCGGCCGGCGTCGGCTTCGTGATCGGCCTGCTGATGCGTGGCGGCCGTCGCCGCGACGACTAGTGAAGCCGATGGCGCACGAATCGGCGCGCGGCGACCGGGCCTCGCGATTCCACTCGTCGGGGAGTGAGCGCGGGCACGCCGCGCCTGCGCCGGATTACGCCGCCCACGATGACGACGACGATTTCGACGATCTGGACGATCTCCAGGACCGGGATCACCTGCGTCATCGGCGGGTTCTCCTCGACGACGACGGGCCCGACGGTCTGTCGTCGCTCGCCGACGACCTGATCGACGACCTCGTTCCACCGGAGGTCGATTGGCGGAAGGTCGTGCGCCGCCACCCCCTGCCGGCCCTTCTCCTCGCCGGCCTCGGCGGCTACCTCCTCGGACGGAGCCAGGGCCGCACGCTCCTGCGCGCCATCTCCGCCCTCGCCGTCGCCCGCGTCGAGGCGGAAGTCCTCAGCCGCATCGAAGACGACTTCGGCTGATGACCGTCGCACAGCTCGAAACCGGCTTCAGACTCGACCGGCTTTATCGCTGGATGGAGGGGCTCATGGACGGTTCCAAGCGACCGACGCTCGCCCTCCTGGCGCGCATTCTCGCCGACGAGAAAGTGGCCTACGCCGTGATCGGCGGCGTGGCGCTCCAGGTGCACCGCCACGAGCCGCGCACCACCATCGACATCGACCTCGCCCTCGTCGACCGCGCGACCTGGCCCGCAGGCGCGCTCGAGGCTGCCGGCTTCCGGCGCACCGGGACCTTCGAACACACTGAAAACTGGGTCTCATCCGACGGCACGCCGGTCCAGATCACGGACGATCCAATCCTTGCGGCCGGCGTCGCCCGCGCCGAAATCATCGAGATCGACGGTCTGCCACTGCCGGTCTTCGCCCCCCTCGACCTGCTGCGCGCCAAGCTCCGCGCGGCAGTCGACCCGGCCCGCCGCCGCTCGAAGCGCCTCCTCGACCTCGCCGACGCCCAGGGCCTCGTCGAAGATCACCCCGAGCTCCTCGCCGGCCTCGAGCCGGACGAGCGCACGACCCTCGAGCAGCTGCGACCGTAGTCGCGCGGCCGGCGCGTCGTCTCCCGGCGGACGGGATCCTGCGCTCCTCGGGCGCTCGTGGGCCCCTCTCCTCCCATCTCGCGCCCTGCGGTGCTCGAATCCCGTCCGCCGAGAGCCGCCACGCCTCTCGTTGGGGCAGTTTTTCCTTTACTGAAGCCTTTGCCTTTCTGGCTCTGCGGCCGGCCTCAACCGGCCTGTAGGCTAGAGTCTCTGGCTGGAGTCACCCCTGCGCACCGTCCTGCACATCTCCGATATCCACTTCGGGCCCAAGCACCTGCCGGAGGTTTCGGCGGGGGTGCTGGAGCTCGCCGCGGGGCGGCGGCCGGATCTGGTGGTGCTTTCTGGCGACCTCACGCTGCGCGCCAAGCCGCGGCAGTTCCGCGAGGCGCGCGCCTTCGTCGATGAGCTCGGGCGGATCGGCCCGGTGATCGCGGTGCCGGGCAACCACGACGTCCCGCTCTATCGGGTCTGGGAGCGCCTGCTGGCGCCGTTCGGAGCCTGGCGCCGGCATTTCGACCGCGAGCTCGAGCCGGTCTTTCGCGACGAGGAGCTCCTGGTCGTCGGGGTGAACACCGCGCAGCCGTTCGCGGTCAAAGGCGGACGGATCCGCCGCCGCCGGCTCGCCGAAGTCGATGCGCTCCTCGCCGGAGCGCCCGCCGCGCTCTTCCGCATCGTCGTCGCGCACCATCACCTGGCGCGTCCTCCCGGCGTCGACTGCGAGCACCCGGCCTGGCGGGCGGGCGAGGCGATCGCGCGCTGGGGGAAGGACAAGGTCGACCTGGTCCTTTCCGGACATCTCCATCAGACGCTCGAGCTCCGTCCGGCGGGCGACGACGGTTTCCTCGCCCTGCACACCGGGACGACCAGCTCGAGCCGTGGGCGCGGGCCGGAAGCGGGGCGCAACAGCCTGCACTGGATCGAGGTCGGGCATGGGAGTTTTCGCGTCGAACGCCACTTCTGGGATCGCCCGGGCGGCCGTTTCGAAGTCGCGCGCGATCAGCGCTTCCGCCGGCGTCCGCCGCGTTGAGCTTCGCAGCCGCTGCGACCGCTCGCGAATCCTCCGAACGGGTCCGTAGGGCGGTATCATGGAGCCCTGAAGAGGAGGCGGCCGCAGCCGGGCCGAAAGCCATGGACAATTGGGAAATCGCCGAAACCGTAGGAACGGAAGAGGAGGCGTCGCTGGTCGCCGGCTTTCTCGAGGCCCAGGGGATCGCCTCGCAGGTCGAATCGCTCCTCTTCCATCAAGAGCCGGCGACCTTCGGCAGCCTGGGCGAAGTGCGGATTCTGGTGCATGCCGATGACGTCGCGCGCGCCCGCGTCCTGATCGAGGAACGCGAGAGCGGCGCGGTGTCCGGGCAAGATGCTGCGGACGACGCCGCGGACGATGCCGCGGGCGATCCCGCGGAAGACTCCGCGGGAGACTCCAGGAATTGAGTCCGATCGTCGAAGGCGGACGGCTGGGGCGCTACCAGATCCTGCGCCTGCTGGGCGCAGGTGCGATGGGAGAGGTTTTCCTCGCCGAGGATCCCCAGATCGGCCGCCGCGTCGCCATCAAGACGGTCAAGATCGAAGAGGGCCGCCCGAGCGAGATGGCGGAGCGCAAGCGCCGTCTGGAGCGCGAGTCGCGCGCTGCCGGCAAGCTCCTGCATCCGAACGTCGTGGCGCTGTTCGATGTCGGCGAGGACGCCGGGGTGCTCTACCTCGCGTTCGAGTGCGTCGAAGGGAGCGACCTCGCGCAGCGGCTCGAGGTCGAACCTCCGCTCACCCTGCGCGAGGTGATCACTTTCGTTCGCCAGGCGGCCGAGGGTCTCGACTACGCGCATCGCCAGGGCGTCGTGCACCGCGACATCAAGCCCTCGAACCTCCTCATCTCCGCCGCCAGCGGCACGATCAAGGTCAGCGACTTCGGAATCGCCAAGCTCAAGGACCAGACCTCCGACCTGACGATGACCGGCTCGGTCGTCGGCTCGCCGCACTACCTTTCTCCCGAACAGATTCGCGGCGACGACCTCGACGGCCGCAGCGACATCTTCTCGCTCGGCGTGCTGTTCTACGAGGTGCTCTCGCGCCGCCGTCCTTTCGAGGGTGAAACGCTGACGACGCTGGTCTACCAGATCCTGCACCGCGATCCGCCGTCGATCGTGGTCGATCGCCCGGAGTTGGGCACCCGCCTCGAAGGTGTCCTGCAGCGCATGCTGCAGAAGGACCGCGACGAGCGCTACAAGACCGCCGGCGAGGTGGCGCGCGATCTCGCGATCTGCGAACAGGAGATTGCGGCGTCGGTGCTGGATCGCCCGGCGGCGCCCGACGTCGCGGGTCCGACCGATTCGACCCGCCGCATGTCGACGACCTCCGAGCGCGCGCTGCAAGGCGCCCCCGGACAGGCTCCTCCGCCGCCTCCGCCGTCGGCGCCATCTCCGCCATCGTTCACCCAGGCGCCGACCGAGATGCTCGCGGCGCATCGTGGAGGGGCGGCAGGGACTGCCGCGAAGACGGCAAGTGGGGGCGGCTCCTCGCGCGCCGGCCTGTGGCTTGCCGGTGGGGCGGTGGCGCTGCTGATTCTGGCGCTCGTGGTCGGCGGGTTGGCGACGCGCCGGTGGGCTGCGAGCAAGCAGGCGGCGAAGCTCGCCCAGGAGACGACTGCCCAGGCGAAGCCGGCGAACACATCCGAGCCGGCGCAGCAGCGGCCGGTGGAAAGTGCGGCCATCCCTTCCCGGGAGCCTGCTGCTCAAGACCCGAATCAGGGCACGGCTTCGACTTCCGCTTCGACTCCCGATCCGGGTGAGCGCTTCCGGCAGTCAACGCCGCCGGCGCCCGAACCGTCCCCACAGACGATCGCACCCGCCGGGCCGGCGGTGAGCGCGCCGGTGAAGCCGGCGCCGACCCGCCCGGCACCTGCCCCGGCACCTGCCCCGGCGAGCGAGCCGGCAGCGGTCGAGCCGGAGCCCGCGGCGGCGGAAGACGAGGATACCGAAGAGGTTTCACCGCCGGTGATCGACCGCCCGGGCGTCAACCCCCGCATCGACCGCATGATGGTCACCGGCATGTCGCTTTCCTTCGTCGTCGAACCGCCGGAGGCGATCGTCAAGATCGACAATCTGGTGATCGGTCAGGCCGGCACCTGGAATGCCAAGAAGCGCGACGGCCGCGCCTATGATCTGCCGGAGAGCGGCGACCACATCGTGCGCATCATGCATGAGGGCCGGATGACGACGATCCGCGTCTCGGCCTCGCCCGAAGCGCCGTCGCCGACCCTGGTTTCGGTCGACTTGCGGGCGCCCTCCGCCAAGACCAAGAAGCGGCGCCAGGGCGAACGCCCCTGACTCTTCCTCTGCTTTCAGAGCGGGCGGAGCCGGTGCGCTGACGGCTCCACGGCTTTCCCAGTCCGTCCGTGAGTCGGTCCGCGGGATTGCGAGCTCTGGGCGTGTGGAGCGCCTGTGCCTGGCGAGCGGGCTCGACGTCTGCCTGCTCGCCAACCGCCAGGCACCGATCGTGACCACCGTCCTGCTCTATCGGGTCGGTGGACGCGACGAGACGCTCGGCGCGAGCGGCAGCGCGCATTTCCTCGAGCACATGATGTTCAAGGGCTCGGCGCGCTTCGGTCCGGGAGAGATCGATCGCCGGACCCAGAGCCTCGGGGGCAACAACAACGCCTTCACCAGCCACGACCTCACCGCTTACTACTTTTCCTTTTCCTCCGACCGCTGGCACGAAGCGCTGGCCATCGAGCGCGACCGGATGACCGCACTGACGCTCGATGGCGAGGAAGTGAAGAGCGAACGCCAGGTCATCCTCGAGGAGTTGGCGATGTATCGCGACGAGCCCTGGGATGCCCTCGAGCTCGCAGTGCAGGCCGAGCTCTTTCCCGGTCACCCCTACGGTGTGCCGGTGCTCGGCACCGAAGCGGACCTCGCGAACATCGACCGCGAGAGTCTGGCGGGCTTCTACCGTCACTACTACCACCCGGCGAACGCGCTGCTCGTCGTCGCCGGGGATCTCGGCGCGGACACTGCAGACCGAGTGACGGCGGCGTTCGGCGACCTCCCCCCGTCGAGCTCGAGCGCGATCGAGCGCCTTCGCGTGGCCGAGCCCTGCGCCCTCGACGGCGCGCGCCGCATCGAGCGCCGGCACGGCGAGGTTGCCCGGATCCTGTTAGCGCTGCCGGCTCCCCCCTGCGAGCACCCGGACCATGCCGGCCTCCGTCTGCTCTCGACTCTCCTCGGCGGTGGCCGCACCAGCCGGCTGCATCGCGCCCTCGTGGATGTCGGGCAGCTCTGCCTCGCCGCATCGTGTGGGCTCGCCGAGGCCGAGATCTCGGCGCACCTCGCCTGCTCGATCGAGGTGCTCCCGGATGGCGATGCAGCCGAGGTCGAGCGCCGCCTCGAGGCTGAGCTGGCAGACCTGCGTGAGCGGCCGATTGCCGATGCCGAGCTCGAGCGCGGCAAGCAGATCCTGCTCGCCGACTGGGTTTTTCAGCAGGAGCGCATCCATCAGCAGGCGATCACCGCCGCGCTGGCCCTCGCTCAGGGAGATCTCGAGCAGCCGGAGAAGCTCGTCCGCAGAGCGCTCGAATGCGATGCCGCCGAGCTCCAGAGCCTGGCGCAGAAGTACCTCGATCCGCGTGCCGGCTCTGTCCTGGGGCTCTCCCTGCCGGAGGACGAATGACGCCGCGGCTGCGGCGCACCGAGGGCGCTCCGGTCGTCGCGGTGCGCCTGCTCCTCGCCGGAGGCGCGCGCAGCGAGACGATTCCGGGACAGGCTCTGCTGACCGGGAGGCTTCTCACCGAGGGCACGCGCCGGCGCACCTGGGAGGAGATCGCGGCTGACGCCGAAGGCCGCGGCATGATCCTCTCGAGCTTCGGCGGCTACGAGACCCACGGCCTGGCGATCGATGCCCTGGCGGCGGATTGGCGGCTCGCGCTCGATTGGCTGGCCGAACTGCTGTTCGAATCGGTCTTTCCCGAGGATCGCCTGCGCTGGCTGGCGCGCCAGGCGGCGGCCGAGCTCGAGGCGCAGGCCGACCAGGCCGACCTCATGACGGCGCGTGCCTTCGCCGAACAGGTCTATGCGCCGCATCCGCGCGGCCGGCCGCTGCAGGGGGATCCGGCGAGCCTCGCGCTCCTCGATCCCGAGCGCTGCCACGCCTTCCACCATGCGGCGCTGGGCTGGGGGGCGTACCTCTCGGTGGCCGGAGAGATCGACGAGGCGCAGGTCGAGGGGCGAGTCGGCGAGCTCTTTGGCGGACTATTGGGAGGACTGCTCGCAGCGGAGAAAGTCGGTGCCGGGCGACCGCCGGAGCCAGCCCGGCCTTCCGACACGCCCATCGCGCGGCGCGAGATTGTGACCCACGCCCAGGACCAGGCGCATCTCTTCCTGGGCGCGCGGACGGTGGCGCGGGCGCATCCCGACTATGCGGCGCTCGAAGTCGCGGCGGTGCTCCTCGGCACGGGCTCGGGACTCACCGGCCGGATTCCGCAGCGCATCCGCGAGCGCGAGGGTCTCGCCTACACCGCCACGGCGGACACTGTCGCGGGTGCCGGCATCGACCAGGGCCGGTTGGTCTGCTACGTCGGAACCGCGCCCGAGACGCTCGACCAGGCCGAGGCCTCGGTGCGGGACGAACTGGCGCGCTTCCTCGTCGAGCCGATCTTTGCGGCGGACCTCGAGAGCGCCCGTTCGTACCTTCTCGGCCGCGAACCGTTCCGCCGCGAGACCGCGCGGCAGTGGGCCGACCTGATGGCGGTGTCCGGCCTTCTCGACCTGCCGCTCGACGATCCGGACTGGTACAGCGATCAGGTCCGGCGGCTGACGGCAGCCGATGTGGAGTCGGCGGCGCGCCGCTGGATCGATCCGGCGGGTCTGCTGGTTACGCGCGGCCTGCCGACATCTCGGGAGTCCGCTCGCCCGACATGATCCGCCAGCCGATGACCTTCTCGTCGATCTCTCGCAGGCGCTTCGCGACCAGCCGGCAGAGGAGCTTGAGGAAGTCGAGCGATGCCTGCGGATCGAGGACCAGCATCTCCTGAATCGTCGACTGGTCGAGCGCCAGGACGGTCAGCGGACCGCCTTGGGCGCGCGCATCGGCCGAGCGCGGGTCGCCGTCGATGAGCGACATCTCGCCGAAGAAATCGCCGCGCTCGAGGATCGCGAGCGCCTCCTCGCCGGCGCCGGGAATGTACTTGCTGATCAGCACCTTGCCCTCGAGCACGACGTACATCTCGTGCCCCTCGTCGCCCTCGGAGAACAGCGCGTCGCCGGGCTCGAAGCGCAGCTCCTTCGAGAAGGTCGCCAGGGTGGTGAGCTCCTTGCTCGACAGCCCCTGCTCGTGGAAGAGGCGGACCTTGTCGTCCGGCGGTACTTCGATGTCGGCGATGCCGCCGATTCCGCTGATGCCTTCAGCACTGCCGGACGTCTCGCGGCCGCGCCGCAGGCGCAGGAAGTTCTCCGGCTGCTTGTCGGCGGAGAAGAAGGTCTTGAGCTGCTCGTTGGTCGACCGGAGCTTACCGGCGAGCGAGTGCCAGAGTCCCCAGTAGAGCTGGACGCCGAACTCGGACCAGCCGGTCGAGAGCTCTTCGAGCGCGGTACCGTCGAACACCAGCAGCCGGCAGGGCTTCAGGGCGAGGGCGTCGCCGGTGCGCACGCCGCGGGTGAGGAAATTCACCTCGCCGAACATCGAGCCCGCCTGCAGCAGAGCGAGCGGATAGGTGCCGTAGGGCGTGGGTCGTTGAATGCTGATCTCCCCCTCTTCGAGGAGGAAGAGGTCGACCCCCTCGCTGTTGTTCGAGAAGATGAGCGCGCCGGCATCGAAGTTTCGTTCTTCCACCGCGGCGGAGAGCTTGAAGATCTGCTCATCGGTGAAGTGGGCCCAGGCAGCGAGCTTGCGCAGGCGCCCGGCGATCTTCAACCGGCCACCGTCGTCGGGCGGGGCGACGAGCGCCGCGAGCGCCAGGCTCTCCCAGGTTTCCTCGCTGCGGAAGCGTTCCCGCCGCCATTCGAGCCGGTCGAAGGCGGTGTGCAGCTGCTCCTCGCGTTCGCGGAAGAGGGCGACGACCTGTTTGCTCTGCCAGGAGAGGAGGTGTTTGAGCGTCCGGATCCGGCGGCGCAGACGGATGGCGCGTTCCTCGTCGACAGAAGGCAGGAGGAGGAAGGCGTCGATGGTCGCGGCGAGCGCCTCGGCGAACTGCTTGCGCTCGTATTCGATCTGCCCCAGGAGCTCGGCGGCCTCGCGATCGAACGGGTTGTACCGCAGGGCGCGCTGCAGGAGCTCCGCGGCGCTGTCGTAGTCCTGGAGCCTGAAATGGATGCGTGCGGCGAGCTTGAAGTTCGCCGGGCTCAGGGGGTCCTTGAGCCGGGCGATGTGCAGGCACTCGAGCGCCCGGAATTCCTCCCCCTTCTCGGCGTAGAGCCAGGCGAGACCGACGAAATGGGAGGCGTCGATGCCGTTGCGCCGCATCTCCGAGCGAGCGGTCTCGACCGGGTCTTTCGCGGCGATCCGGCCCTGCGCCTTCTGCAGGCGGCGGATGCGGGCGAGGGCCAGGCGCGTGCCGAGATTGCGCGGCTCGAGGCGCAGAGCGACTCCGAAGAGCTCGGCGGCCTCCTCGAAGAGCTTGCGCTCGGCGAAGCGGCGCGCGAGCGCCACGAGTTCCTTGACATCGGGCGGTTCAGAGACGGACATCGCTTGTCACCGGCCGCTAGAAGCGCGACAATGGGAAAATTGTAGCACGGGCCCGGAAGGGTACCTGAACGGAAAAGGCGGAGAATCCGGATGCCGAGCCGTAACGATCCCCCGACTTCCCCTCCGGCCGAGACCGGGACGCCTCGCGTCGCAGCGGAGGCCGCGATCGCGATCTGCCGGGGCGGCGACTGGGGACGCGGCCTGACGATTCTCGCCGACCTGGTCAAGGACCGCGGGCTCTCCGAGCACATTCCTGGCGTGGCCTATTCCTTTCTCGGCTACGGCATCGCGCGCTACCAGAAGCAGGTGAAAGAGGGACTCCGCCTCTGCCAGCATGCGGTCAAGGCGCAGTTCTACCATCCGGACTGCCACCTGAATCTTGCCCGTGTCCAGATCCTGGCGAAGAACCGCAAAGGGGCCGTCCACGCGATCGCCCAGGGGCTCGCCCTCGACCCGAGGAATGCGGCGCTGCGCGCGCTGCACGACGAGATCGGCGTCCGCAAGCGGCCGGTGCTCGGCTTCCTGTCGCGCAACAATCCCGTCAACCGGACGCTCGGCAGGCTGCGCCGGAATCTGAAGTCGAACGATGAATAGAACCGGGCGCCCCCTGCCGGGGTGCCGGTCGTTGTATCCTCGCTCCTGATGCCGTCGGGCCTCCCGCTCTCCTGCGATCGTCCGCTGCGGATCGCCATCGTCGGCGCCGGCCCGGCCGGTTTCTACACCGCCGCGGCGCTCCTGGCGCAGACCGCTCCGACCCGCGGCGGGTCCGCGCCGGACCTTCAGGTCGACATCTTCGACCGCTTGCCGACCCCGTACGGCCTGGTGCGTTTCGGGGTCGCTCCCGATCATCCGAAGATCAAGGAGGTGGTGCGCGTCTTCGAGCGCGTGGCCGTCGACCCGCGGGTGCGCTTCCTGGGGGGTGTCGAGCTGGGCAGAGATCTCTCGGTCGCCGACCTCGCGGCGCACTACGACCAGGTCGTCCTCGCCGTCGGCGGCCAGAGCGACCGGCGGCTCGGTGTGCCGGGCGAGGATCTGGCCGGCAGCCATTCGTCGACAGCGCTGGTCGCCTGGTACAGCGCCCACCCCGATTTCCTCGATCTGCCGGTGGACCTGGCGGTGGATGCGGCCGCGGTCGTCGGCGCCGGCAACGTCGCCGTCGATGTCGCGCGAATTCTCGGGCGCAATCCCGAGGACCTGGCATCGACCGACATCTCCGACGAGGCCCTCGCCCACTTGCGGACGAGCCGCATCCGGGATGTCTATTTCATCGTGCGCCGCGGTCCGGTGCAGGCCAAGTGGTCGCCGGCGGAGTTGAAAGAGCTCTCGCGTCTCGAGGGCGTCGATCTCGTTGTCGACCCGCGCGAGCTCGAGCTCGATCCAGGCAGCGAACAGGAGCTCGCCGGGGATCCCCAGGCGCTGAAGAGCATGGAGATCCTGCGCGCGGTCGCCCAGCGCGGGCCGACCGGTGCCGCCCGCCGGATTCATCTGCGCTTCCTGGTCTCGCCGGTGGCGATCGAAGGCGACGGCGGGCGCGTCACGGGCCTCTGCCTCGAGCGCAACCGACTGACCGGAGAGCCCGGCGCCCTGGTCGCCTCCGGCACCGGTGAGCGCTCGACGCTGCCCGTGGGCCTGGTCGTGCGGGCGGTGGGCTATCGCTCGCTGCCGCTCGCCGGCCTGCCGTTCGACGACCGGCGCGCGATCATCCCCAACCAGCGCGGGCGGGTCATCGAGACCCGGACAGGAAGCCCTCTGCCGGCCTTCTATGTCGCGGGCTGGATCAAGCGCGGCCCGACGGGTCTCATCGGCAGCAACAAGCCGGACGGCGCCGAGACCGCCGCGGCGATGATCGAGGATCGGACCGGCCTCACCCTTGTCGCGACGGACCCGATCGACCGCCTGCTCGTGGAGCGCGGCCTCCAGCCGGTCGATTTCGCCGGCTGGAAGCGTCTCGACGAGATCGAGATCGAGCGTGGCCGCGCCGCCGGCCGGCCGCGGGTCAAGTTCGGCCGCGTCGAAGAGATGCGCGCAGCGCTCGCGACGGAACGCGTCACCTAGCCAAAGCGGCCGGTGATGTAGTCCTCGGTCTGGCGCTGCTTGCATCGGATGCAGGCAGAGACTACAGTTGTTGCATGCAATATACGGTCAGGAAGATCTCTGCGGCACTCGACAAGGCGATCCGTGGAAGGGCGCGCGCCGAGGGCACGAGCATCAACGAAGTCGCCGTCAAGGCGCTCGTGCAGGGTATCGGTTTGGGTGGCGAGAGCGTGGTGCGGCGCGATCTGGGCGACATCGCCGGGACCTGGAAGAAGGACAAGGCGGTCGAAGAGGCGCTCGCCGCTCAGGATCGGGTCGACGAGAGTCTCTGGAAGTGAAGGTCGCGCTCGACACGAACCGGTACGTGGACCTGTGCAAGGGAGTGAAAGAGACCGCGCAGGTTGTCGCCACGGCTGGGGCGGTGTTCCTGCCCTTCGTAGTGGTGGCGGAATTGCGGGCTGGATTCGCCATGGGTAAACGGGGGGCGGAAAACGAGCGCGTGCTGCGCCGCTTCCTGCTCAAGGAGGGTGTGCAGTTGCTGTTCGCGGACGATCAGACCACGTACCACTACGCCAACATCTATCGCCAGATCCGCAGCCAGGGCACGCCGATTCCGACCAACGACATCTGGATCTCGGCGCTCGTTCTGCAGCACAACCTCGTGCTGCATGACCGCGACCGCCACTTCGACTGCCTGCCGCAACTCGTGCGCGTCTGATCAGGCCTCCCTGCTTCACCCCTGTCTCGACGGACCCGGTAGGCCGCCTGCTCAGCGAGCGCGGCCTGCGGCCGGCAGCCGAGGCCGCTTTAGCCAAAGCCGTCTTCCGAAACCCGCTTCAGCCAAAGCGGCCGGTGATGTAGTCCTCGGTCTGTTTCTTCATCGGATTGAGGAAGAGCTTGCGGGTCAGGCCGTACTCGATCAGCTCGCCCATGTAGAGGAAGGCGGTGTAGTCGGAGACCCGCGACGCCTGCTGCATGTTGTGGGTGACGATGACCAGCGTGTAGTCCTTCTTCAGGTCTTCCATCAGCTCTTCGATCTTCGCGGTGGCGATCGGGTCGAGCGCCGAGCAAGGCTCGTCGAGCAGGATGACCTCCGGTTCGACGGCGATCGCCCGGGCGATGCACAGGCGCTGCTGCTGGCCGCCGGACATCCCCAGAGCGCTCTCGTCGAGCCGGTCCTTGACCTCGTCCCAGATCGCCGCGCTGCGCAGGCTGCGCTCGACGATCTCGTCGAGGACGCTGCGCTTGTGGATGCCCTGAATGCGACAGCCGTAGGCCACGTTCTCGTAGATCGACTTCGGAAACGGGTTCGACTTCTGGAAGACCATGCCGATGCGCTTGCGCAGGGCATTGATCTCGATGCTCGGATCGTGAATGTCGCGCTTTTCGAAGAGAATCCGGCCGTCGATGGTGACGTCGTCGATGAGATCGTTGAGCCGGTTGATGCAGCGCAGAAGCGTCGACTTGCCGCATCCGGAGGGCCCGATGAAGGCGGTGATCTGGCGCTCGGGGATCTCGAGCGAGATCTCCTTGAGGGCGATCTTCTTGCCGTACCAGAGGCTCAGGGCTTCGATATCGAGGATCGGCTTGTCGATCGCCGGCCGCAGCGCCGGATCTCCCGCCGCGGTGGGCTCGGGCACCGGGAGGTAGCCGGCCTGGAAGCTCCCCTGGCGGGTGCGCTCGATATCGACCATCGAAGACTCCTCGAACTGCGTGGACAGGCCCATGATGTCATTTCCTCAGACGGCGCTGCCGGCGTACTTGCGCCGCAGCCGGTTGCGGATCGAGATCGCCACCAGGTTCATCGCCGTAACGACGAGGATGAGCAGCAGCGCGGTCGCGAAGACCAGCGGCTTGGTGGCATCGACGTTCGGGCTCTGGAAGCCGACGTCGTAGATGTGAAATCCGAGGTGCATGAACTTGCGTTCGAAGTGGACGAACGGAAAGTCGCCGTCGATGGGCAGCGTCGGCGCCAGCTTCACCATGCCGACGATCATCAGCGGTGCCACCTCGCCGGCCGCGCGCGCCATGGCGAGGATGACACCGGTGAGAATCCCGGGGGCCGCGGCGGGCAGGACCACCTTCCACGTCGTCTCCCACTTCGTCGCGCCGAGGGCGAGCGATCCGGCGCGGACGATCTGGGGGACTGCGGCGAGGCCTTCTTCGGTCGCCACGATGACCACCGGCACGGTGAGCAGCGCCAGCGTCAGGGCACCCCAGAGGATGCCACCGGTGCCGAAGGTCGGCGTCGGCAGCGCCTCGGGAAAGAAAAGGCGGTCGATGTTGCCGCCCACCGTGTAGACGAAGAAGCCGAGCCCGAAGACGCCGAAGACGATCGACGGCACGCCGGCGAGGTTGTTGACCGCGATGCGCACCGTTCGCACCAGCGCCCCCTGTTTGGCGTATTCGCGCAGGTAGAGCGCGGCGAGGACACCCAGCGGGACGACGGCGAACGACATCAGGAAGACCATCATGACGGTGCCGAAGATGGCCGGGAAGATGCCGCCTTCGGTGTTCGACTCGCGCGGCTCGTCGGCGACGAACTCGCGCACGCGCGAGGCGTAGAGGCCGAGCTTCGCCAACGCGCTCATTTCGTTGGGCCGGATGGCGCGCACGACCGCGCCGACCGGAATCTCCTTGCGGGTCCCGTCCGAAGCCTCCATGACCAGGGTCTCGGCGGAGAGAAGATCGCGCTTGGCGAACAGCGCGGTCGACAGGGTGTCGTACTCGGTCTGCCGCTCGGCGAGCGTCCGGTCGATCTCCGCCTGGCGGCGGGCGCGGATCTCGGCCGCCGGCGCGGCGAGCTCCAGCCGGCGCGCGTCGAGACGGAGCTTCTCGATCTCCAGATTGACCTCGCCGATGGCTCCCTTCTCGAGCTTGGCGATCTCGCGCCGCTCGGTCATCTTGGCCGCATGCAGGGAGGGGAAAGCCCTCCAGACCGCTTCGCTTCCCTGAGCGAGAAGCTCGGGGCCGCGCCGCAGCTCGACCATGCGGCCGTAGAAGTTCCCCCACTCGAGGCGCTCCAGCAGCACGGCGTCGAGAGGCAGATCCCGGCGCGAGATCGCCGAGGCGTCGACCCAGCGGAAGTCGCCGCCGGTGAGGTCGCGATTGCCCAGCCGGAGTTGAAGACGCTCACCGCCGGCACCCGCGCCCCCGTCTGAGAGATCAGCGGGGATCGTCTCCACCGAGTGCACCTCGGCGAGGAGCTTGCTGCCATCGACCAGAGTGAACTCCGGCAGCTCCTTCTGCCAGAAGAACTTCCCGCCCTGATAGCCGATCACGCCGAGGAGTCCGAGGATGAGCACCATGTTGAGCGCCAGGGCGCCGCCGCACAGGGCGGTCAGCGAGACACCGACAAGGTCGCGTCGGCGACGGCCGGCCCGGGCCTTGTCGTTCACTCCCTCGCCGCCCTTGACCTTAGAGCTGGGCATACTTCCTCCGGAGGCGCTGACGAACGAGCTCGGCGGCGGTGTTGATGACGAAGGTCAAGGCGAAGAGGAGGAGCGCCGCGAGGAAGAGCGTGCGATAGAGCGTGCCGCGATGGGGAGCTTCCGGGATCTCGACCGCGATATTGGCCGAGAGGGTGCGGAAGCCGTTGAAGGCATTCATCTCCATGATCGGCGTGTTGCCGGTCGCCATGAGCACGATCATCGTCTCGCCGATGGCGCGGCCGAAGCCGATCATGATCGCCGAGAAGATGCCGGGCGAGGCGGTCGGCAGAACGACCCGCGTCACCGTCTGCCAGCGGTTGGCGCCGAGCGCGAGTGAGCCCGAGACGAGATTGCGCGGCACGTTCGAGAAGGCGTCCTCGGAGATCGCGAAGATGATCGGGATGACCGCGAAACCCATCGCGAGACCCACCACCACGGCGTTGCGCTGGTCGTACTTCAGGCCGGTCGCGGCGAGCAGCCAGCTCTGGAAGTCGCCGCCGAAGACGAGGCGCTCGAAGAGCGGCGAAAGCTCGAAACAGGCCAGCAGGCCGACCACCACGGCGATGAGGTAGAGCCCGATCTCGGAGCCGGCGGGGAAGCGTCCGCGGACGGCGAGCGGCACGGCGTTCCAGGCCAGGCCGGCGAGCCAGACGGCGAGCGGCAGGACGAGGAACGTCAGGATGAGCGCCGGAAAGTAGCGCTCGAGCGAAGGGGCCAGCCAGAGCCCGGCGAGGAAACCCAGGACCACGGAAGGCAGCGCGGCCATGATCTCGACCGTCGGCTTGATGTAGGCGAGGAGCCTGGGGTGGAGGAATTGCGAGGCGAACATCGCACCGAGAACGCCCAGCGGAATAGCAAGGAGGAGCGAGTAGAAGGTCCCTTTGAGCGTGCCGACGAGGAGCGGCGTCAGGGAGAGCTTGGCCTCGAAGTCGTCGGTGCCGCCGGTCGATTGCCAGGCGTACTCGGGCTGCTCGTAGCCTTCGTAGAACACCTTGCCGAAGAGCGCCTTCCACGAGATCTCGGGGTGGGGATTCTCGATCTTCACGAAGGCGAGCTGGCCCGGACCGGCGACGAAGGCGCCGTCACCCTTGGGCGAGAGCGTCATGGCGGTCGCGCCCTCGACCGGCGAGCGGCCGCGCCAGAGGGTGCGCTCCGAGGTCGAGAAGTAGATCCCGAGGTCGCCGCCTTCGTCCTTGGCGATGAAGGTGCGATTGCGCTGCGACGGCGCGATCAGGCGGATCGCCGAGGCGTGGCGGGGAAAGTCGTGGATGCGGCTGAGGAGGAACGATTCCTCCCCCGTCGGCCGGACCGGGAACCAGACACTCAGGCTGCCGTTCGCCTGGCCGACGACCAGCGAACGGTCGCCGATGAGAAAAGAGAGGGCGGTGATCTCGAACGCTCCGGCGGAGGCGATCTGGGGCGGGAAGTCGTCGCCCTGGTCGAGCTTCCACCAGTAGAGGTCGCCGCCGGCGGTTCCGCCGTAGAGGTTCTGTTGCTCGCGGTCGATCAGCAGCTGGGTGAGCGGCGGCACCGCGGTGAAGGACAGGCGCGTTTCGGAGCGCAGGATCTCGCCGGAGAAAGCGTTCTCGGTCGCTTCCCGCTTCACGACCGCGACGCTGCCGTCGGCGAGCTGCGCCGCCGCGGAGGCGCGATTCGGACCGTCCAGCTGGGCGGCGAAGGTGCCGAGCGGGCGGCGCTCGAGGTCGACCTCGAGCGTTACCGGTTCCGGGAAATCGGGATGTACGCTGCGGCTGCCGTCACTCGCGAACTCGGTCCGCCATTCGATGGTCTGCGCGAGGACTCTGCCGTCGATCGTGGAAGCGGTGACGGCGGTGCCGCCCGGGGGCACACGGGTGGCGATCAGCCCCGTCTCCGGAAGATCCGGACGATCGGCGAGCCGCTTCTCGGTGATTACCTTGCCGTCCGCGAGGCGGACGATCTGGATCACGCCGCCGGGCTCGAGGAGCGCCGCGTGCGTCTGGTATTCGTCGACGGTGAGCGCTTCGATATCCTGGTCGACTGCGATCGTCTGCCCGACCGCGATGCGTGCCGAGCGGGTGAGCGGCAGCACTTCGAGGAGGATGAAGAAGAGGATTCCGAGGATGCTGGCGATGATCGCCATCCCGCCGCCGGTGACGACCCAGCGCGCGGCGCGATCGACGAAGATCCGCCGGGCGGCGGTTCGCGCCGTGGCCGCGGACGGGGAGCGCCGCGCGGGGCGCGGTTTTTCGTCGGTGGCGAGAGCGGGCGGGAGTCTGCCATTCAGGGCGGTCATTGGATCTCGGGGGATCTCGGACACGGCAAGAGCGATAACTGGAGGCCCGGCGACGAGATCGGCGCCGGGCCCAGCAGTCTCGGTCGAGCTTACTGGAGCTTCGCGTGCTCCTCGGCGGCGATCTTGCCGGGGATCGGCAGATAGCCGTCCTTCACCACGATCTCCTGGCCTTCGCGCGAGCCGACGAAACGCAGGAACTCGCGGACCAGCGGGTCCAGGGGCTTGCCGGGCGCCGCGTTGTAGTAGACGTAGAGGTAGCGCGAGATCGGGTACTTGCCCGACAGCACGTCCTCGGCCTTGGTGGTGAAGTAGGCGTCGCCCTTCTCGGAGAGCGCCAGCGGCTTGACGCCGGAGGTGCTGTAGCCGATGCCGCTGTAGCCGATGCCGAAACGGTCCTCGGTGACGCCCTGCACGACCGAGGCGGAGCCGGGCTGCTCCTTGACGGTGTCCTTGTAATCGCCCTTGGCGAGCGCGATTTCCTTGAAATAGCCGTAGGTGCCCGACGCCGAGTTGCGGCCGTAGAGCGACAGCGGCTTCCCGGCCCAGTCACCAGTGAGGCCGAGGTCGCCCCAGGTCTTCGCGTCCTTGCCTCCACGCTTGCGCGTCTTGGAGAAGATACTGTCGACCTGCTGCAACGTGAGCTTCTCGATCGGGTTGTCCTTGCTGACGTAGACCGCGAGTCCGTCGACCGCGACGCGCACCATCGAGGGCTTGTAGCCGTACTTCTTCTCGAACTCGTCGATCTCTTCGGCCTTCATCGGCCGACTCATCGGTCCGAGCTGGGCGGTGCCCGAGATGAGCGCCGGCGGGGCGGTGGAGGAGCCCTTGCCTTCGATCTGAATGCGGACGTTCGGATACTGCTTCTGGAAGCCCTCGGCCCAGAAGGTCATCAGGTTGTTGAGCGTGTCGGAGCCGATCGAGCTCACGTTGCCCGAGATGCCGCTCGCCTTCGCGTAGGGGGCGATCGAGCTGTCGACCTGCACCGGCTGAGCGGTCAGTGGGGTGGTGGCGAGGGTTAGGGATGCGAGGGTCAGGAGCGACAGGCGCTTCATGGATGGTTCCTCCGTGGAAGTGATTCCGGCCGCAGCGCCGAAAGGCGATGCTCACCGGCAGCAGGAGGACTCTGTCAACCGGGTTTGTCAGGCCGGGAACCGGCGTGTGACAGCGGTGTGACAACCGGGGTCCGTCAGATACGAAAAAGGGACACGATCTCGATCGTGTCCCTTTCGGCCTCCAGGCGGTCGGCGGCGGCTGCCCGTAAGACCGCTCCTACTGCCGGTCGGAGATGTCGACCGGGGCGAGGTGGCGGATGTCGCGGCCTTCGACGTAGAAGACGACATCTTCGCCGATGTTGGTGGCGTGGTCGGCGATGCGCTCGTAGTTGCGGGCGATGAGCAGCAGGTGCAGCGCCCGTGCCACCGTGCGCGGGTCCTCGATCATGTAGGTGAGGAGCTCGCGGAAGAGCTGGCGGTAGAGCGCGTCGACCTCGTCGTCGCGGCGGCAGACCTCGAAGGCGGCGCGGGCATCGCGACGGACGAAGCTGTCGAGAGAGTCGCGCACCATCTCCTGGGCGATGACAGCAAGCCGCGGCAGGTCGATGTACGGCTTGAGCGGCGGTTCCTGGTTGAGGATTTCGACTGCCTGGGCGACGTTGACCGCCGAGTCGCCCATGCGCTCGAGATCGGTGGAGATCTTCATCACCGCAACGAGGAAGCGCAGGTCGATCGCGGTCGGCTGCTGCAGGGCGAGAACCGCATGGCAGGCGTCGTCTAAATCCTTCTCGAGCTGATCGACGTCGGCGTCAGTGCGGATTACCGCCTGGGCGCGGGAGGTGTCGCGCTCGACGAGCGCCGCCATCGCTTCGCTGATCATCCGTTCGACGAGTCCCCCCATGCGCAGGAGCGACTGGCGAATCTTCTCGAAATCCTGGTCCCGGTGGCGTTCCATTGTGGCTGTTCTCTCCTGCTGAGCCCCAAACCTACTACGGATGAAAAAAAAGAGGGGAGACCCCCGAGGCAGCGAGGGGGTCTCCCCAACCCGAGGGAGGTCTAGAAGATGACCTGGAGCTGGACGCGAAGCTCGTCGAGCCCGGCGCCGGTCACCTTGTCTTCGTAGCTGAACCAGTCGGCCTGGATCTTGTGCACATGCTTGTTCAAGTAGTAGCTGACGCCGATGCCGGTGCCCTCGAAGTCCTTGAGGGCGCTGCCGAGGTTGGTGACGCTGAAGGCGCCGTCACGCTCGATGCTCTCGTAGCGGCCGGCGACCTCGAACTTGTTGCCGGGAAAGAGGTAGCCCGCCTGAAGGTAGTAGCCGAGGTTGTCGGACTGAACGTTGCTCTGGTTCTCGGCGTTCTCGTCGAAGTACTCACCCTGGACGTTGAAGCCGCCCCACTTGAAGGCCACTTCGTAGCCCAGGCGTTCGATGTCGATCGCCGCGGCGCCCGTGCCGATGGTGTTGGTCAGGCCGGCGAGGGCGAGGACGAGCTTCGGGCCGTCCGGCCGGTCGAGCGCGCTCTCCTCGAACTTGTACTCGCCGAACGGCATCCAGCCGACGCGTCCCGAGTAGAGGTAGTCGTCGTTGTCGTTGACGTTGATGTTGCGGGCGATGCCGTTGTAGGCGCCGACCGCGTACTCGAAGGTCTTCGAGCTGTTCATGCCTTCGACGCGGATACCCTGGTCACGGCCGGGAGCGTAGAGGGCGTTGCCGATCCAGCGGTCGACGAACTGCTGCTTGCCCGAGGAGGTGAACTCCTGGCGACTGAACGGCACCTTGCCCTGGCCGACCCAGATCGTCGCCATGGGGTGCTTGGCCCACCAGATCTCGGCGTCCTCGAGCTCCGGTCCGCGGCGGACCGCGGTGCGCAGCGTAGTTGAAACGATCGACGCGGCGGTGACGTAGCCGGCGCCGACCCAGTTCGCCTGCAGCTTGAACCTCCAGTCGCCGGCCTTGCCCTCGATCGCCGTCTTGGCGCGGCGGATGTTGAAGGTGCCGATGTCCTCGACCGCCGGATTGTCGGCGTTGAACATCGTGTAGCGCGCCTGCAGGCGGTTCGAGATCGCGATCTCGGCGTTCTTCGTCTTGAAGGTCGTCTTGCCGTCCTTCCAGGAGACGTCGAAGCCCGGATTGTAGGGCGCCGGGGTGGGCCGCTCGTAGCCGGGAAGGTTGTGCTTGAACATGTAGAGGTCGACGGCGGTCTCGTTCTCGGCGACCAGGGTCTTGCCGTCCACGGCCCGGCCGACGAGGGTGACCGACTTGCCCATCTCGCCGCCGGCGCTCCAGGCCTTGAAGGTCTCGGGGGTGTTGAACACGTACACCCGCCCGTCCTTCTCGACTTCGTTGTAGTAGAGGCCCATCAGCGGCTGCTGGGCGACGGCGCTCGCAGCGAGGCCGAGGACGAGCAGGCAGAGGCCTGCGGCGATGACGAAAGACTTGCGCATGATGAGATTCCTCCCTGAAGTTGACGGATCGATTGCCAGTCGCGGCGCCCGGAGCGATGAACCCGACTGGGCGCTGCGAGTCCTGGGCAAGATATCGGCAGGGCTCTGCGAAGCTGCGACGCCGATGTGACAGGCGTGCGACAGGGGGTTCTCCGCTGACCCGCAGGGACGGGGGGACGTTAGGACGGGGCTGCGGCCAGCGTCAGTCGCGCTGGAGCGGCAGGAGGACGCGGAACTTCGAGCCCTCGCCGAGCTCGCTCTCCACCTCGACCCGGCCCTGATGCGCCTGCGCCACGTGCTTGACGATGGCGAGGCCGAGCCCGGTGCCGCCCTCTTCGCGCGCCCGGCCCTTGTCGACGCGGTAGAAGCGCTCGAAGATGCGCGGCAGCGCCGAGCCCGGAATGCCGATGCCGGTATCGCGGACCTCGATCGCGGCCATTGGCGCCATCGCCGGCATCTCCAGCATCTCTGGGTCACCGTCCCCGGCCTCGAGGGTGATCTCCACCCGGCCGCCGGGCTGGTTGTACTTGACGGCGTTCTCGAGCAGGTTCGACATCAGGCGGAAGAGCCCTTCGGGATCGCCGGGAACGATCGGCGACGGTCCCGGCACGAGCTCGACCGCGACCTGCTTCGCCGCCGCCTGCCCGGTCACGAGCTCGATCGCCTCCCTGGCGACGGCGCGCAGGTCGACCGGCTCGAGGCTCTCGAGTGCCTCCTTGCCTTCGAGCCGCGAGAGCGTCAGCAGGTCGGCGAGGAGCGCCGCCAGCCGCCGGCACTGGTCGACGATGCGCTGGCTGAAGCGCAACGCCGTGTCGCGGTCGTCGAGAGCGCCGTCGCACAGCGTCTCGGCGTAACCCTGGATGGCCGAGAGCGGAGTCCGCAGCTCGTGCGAGACGTTGGCGACGAAATCGCGCCGCATGCGGTTCAGCTGCTCTGCCTCGGTGATGTCGCGCACCACGACGACGGCGCCCTCCTGCGCGCCGAGAGTCGAGCCGGCGAGCGCCAGCGTGCGACGAACCGGCTCCATGCGCTCGAGGTGGAGCCGGCGCCCGGCACCGTCGGCGAGCACCTGCGCGATGAGATCGACCAGCCGGGGCTCGCGGGCGAGGTCGAGCACGTCGCCCGGCGGGGCGCTCGCCGGGACGCCGAAGATCTCGCAGAAAGCGGGGTTCAAGAGCCGGACCCTGCCGCGGGCGTCGGTCACCAGCACGCCTTCGGTCATGCCGGCGACGGTGGCGCGCAGGTGATCGCGCTCGGCCTCGACCGCACGGATCTGCTCGCCGGCGTGGCGCGCGATCCGCTGCAGCGAGGTGCCGAGGCGAGCGAGCTCGCGCTGTTCGGGGATATGAAAGGCGACCGAGTAGTCCCCGCGGCCCATCAGGTCGGCGGCGCCGATGAGCTCGCCGAGCGGCCGGAAGAGGGCGCGCGTGAGCCACCAGGAGACCAGGGCGACCAGCGCCAGCGCGGCGAGCACGGCGAGCAGCAGGATGCGGGAGAGGTGGCGATTCAGGGCCGAGACCGTGGCGAGCGGCCGACCGAGACGCAGGATCCACGACCGGCCGCTGCCGTCGTGGACGAGACGGGCGGCGTAGAGGGTGTCGTGGCCCGTGGTGTCGCTGTGGCGGATGGCGCTGCCGTCGCCGCGGGCGAGGGTCTGGGCAATCTCCGGTCGGGTGAGGTGGTTGTCCATTGCCGCGATCTCGTCGTCCTGGCGCTCGCTGTCGGCGAGCACGGTGCCGTCGAGGGCGACCACGGTGATACGGAAATCGGTCCCCTCGACGAGCTGCCGCAGACGGCGCTCGAGTACCAGGTCGGGAGCGGAAAACAGGGTCGGTGCCGGCACCGCCGCGACGAGCAGTTTGGCGTCCTGGGCGAGCTGAGTGGCCGCACGCTCGGCGAGTGTTCGCGGCAGCAGGAACGCCGCCAGGATCGCCGCCAGAGCGAGCGCCGCAAGAGCCGGCCAGAGCGGAGCGAGGCGGAGTCTGGGGGCGAAAGAGTAGGCCATGGACGGGAGGATGGGCAGTGTACAACGGCGATGAATCGGCCCTTGGCGGGCCTCGCCCGCGTTCTCCGCAAGGGAGGTGGAAAAGGCTGTGGAAAAGTGGCCTGGAACGAGCAGGGGAGCGTTCTCTCCCGGCGTTCTTCAGCGTTCTGCACTGTTTCTTGTGCAGCTAATGTAAGAGATGAAACCAAAGCACTTGCGGTCGCCCTTGGGATTCCCGGTGGCCCTTTTCAGGGTTTCGCCGGGACAATTTCCGCAGCGCCTCGGGGACGGATTTTCGGGACGGTTGTTAACTCCTTGTGACAGTGCGGATTAGCGCCGGCGGGGGGGCTGCTTGAGGCCCTGGCGGAAGGTCAGCCGTCGGCCGAAGACCTGTACGAAGAGCCGGGCTCGTTGACGAGCCGCCAGAAGCTCCAGGTCGACCTCGAAAGGCGAGAGCACCTCCACCAACACCTCGCGGCGTCCCTTGAGCGAGGCGTAGAGCTCGACGACCCGGGTGGCGTGGGTGCAATCGAGCGCGTTGGCGACGCGCAGCAGGGCGGCGAGCTTCTCCACCGCGCGCTGCTGCCAGCTGCGCAGGGCCGCAAACGAAGTATGGCGGAGGCGCGGCGGCGCACCGCGGTGGTAGCGCGCCACTTCGGCGATGACTTCGATCTCGCGCGGGTCGAATCCGTCGAGGTCGGCGGTGGTGATGAGGTAGTGGCTGTGCTTGTGGTGGCGTTCGAAGTGGATCGAGTGACCAATGTCGTGCAGCAGGGCGGCGAACTCGAGCCATTCGCGCTCGCGAGCGCCGAGGTTGTGGACCGGGGCGGTGAGGTCGAAGAGACGGACCGCGAGGCGCTCCACCTGTTGGGCATGGGCGAGCATCCCGGGTGCCCGGCTCGCGAGGTCATGGACCTGGCGGCGGCGGACCTCGCCGGCGACGGGGACTTCTGTCGCCGGCGCGCCGAGCGCCTCGAGCACGAGGCCCTCGCGCAGCGCCCGGTCGCAGAGGTAGAGGCGGTCGACCCCAGCGCGCGCCGCGAGCTCCTGGAGCAGCACCGCTCCGGCGAGGATCGATCCCGAGCGCGGTGCGCCGACCGGCGGCAGCGCGGCGATTTCCTTCACGGTCAGGGTCTCGAGGTCCGCGACGACGGCGGCGAGGTCGCGGAGCCTGAGCTCGCGCAGGCCACCGATCATCGCGCCGTGCTCGCGGCCGGCGAGGAGATCGGCGAGGTCGCCGCAGCAGGCGGCGGTCCCCGACGTGGCAATGAGCCGGCCGGTCTCCTTCGGCGTCTTGAGCTTCGCCAGGCCCTCGCGCAAAGTGCGGCGGAGCCGCTCGATCGACCGCATGGCGGGCGGGTCGCCATCGAGCATCGCGGCGCACCGGAGCGAGCCCAGCGGCACGCTCTGCACCGAGCGCAGGTCGCCGCGTCGCGCCACGCACCATTCGGTCGAGCCGCCGCCGACGTCGGCGAGCACGACATTCCCCTGCGAGAGATCGACGGCGTGCTGGACGGCGCGGAAGATCAGCGTGCCCTCCTCTTCGCCCGAGAGGATGCGGACGTCGAGCCCGGTGAGGGCGCGGACCTGGGCGAGGAACTCATGGCCGTTGGCTGCCTCGCGCACCGCGCTGGTGGCGACGGCGACGATCTCGCCCGCCCCCTTGAGCCGGGCGAGCGTGGTCATCTTGAGCAGGGCCTCGAGGCCCTTGCGCATCGCCTTCGACGAGAGTGCACCGTCGGCGAGCGCCGACTTGCCGAGGCGCACCATGTCGCGTTCACGCGCCAAAACCCGGTAAGCGCCCGGGGCGCCGGGGGCGCCGGGCACACCGGAACCACTGCGTTCGACGACCAGCATGTGAATCGAGTTCGAGCCGATGTCGATCGCGGCGAGGCGGCCTGCCGTCACCGCGGCGGGCGACTTCTTGCCGCGTCGCAGGAGGGCACGCGAAGCAGGGGGCTTGCTGGCGGCAGGGCGCGGGCTCATCGTGCCCGGAATTGAATCAGAGAAAGCGGGATCGGGGAAACTGCGCCCGCAGGGATCAGGCGCCGAGGAAGATCGAGACCACCAGGTAGCACAGCGCCGCGACCGCGGCGGAGATCGGGATGGTGAGCACCCAGGCCCAGACGATGCGGCCGGCGACGCCCCATTTCACCGCGGAGAGCCGCTTCGTCGCGCCGACTCCCATGATCGCGCCGGTGATGGTGTGGGTGGTCGAGACCGGAATGCCGGCGAGCGTCGCCCCGACGAGCGTCAGCGCGCCCGCGGTCTCGGCGCAGAAGCCGCCGGTCGGCTGGAGCTTGGTGATCTTCGAGCCCATCGTCTTGACGATTCGCCAGCCGCCGAAGAGAGTCCCCAAGGCGATGGCGGCATGGCTGATGAGGATGACCCAGAGCGGCACCTCGAACTTGGCGAGATAGCCGGAAGTGACCAGCAGGCCGGTGATGATTCCCATGGTCTTCTGGGCGTCGTTGCCGCCGTGCCCGAGGCTGTAGAGCGCGGCCGAGACGAGCTGCGCCCGGCGAAAGAACCGGTCCGCCTTGTGCACCCGGGCGCGGCGGAAGATCCAGCTCACCGCGACCATCAGCCCGAAGCCGATCAGCAGGCCGATGGTCGGGGCGAGCACGATGAAAACCAGTGTCTTGGTCCAGCCGGCCCAGAGGATCGCAGCCCATCCGCCCTTGGCGATCGCCGCACCGGCGTAGCCGCCGATCAGGGCGTGCGAGGAGGAGACCGGAATGGCGAAGTACCAGGTGAAGAGGTTCCAGAAGATCGCGCCCAGGAGGCCCGCGAGGATGACCTGGGGGGTCACGACCGAAAGGTCGATCATCCCCTTGCCGATCGTCTTCGCGACGTGCGTCCCGAGCACGAAGGCGGCGACGAAGTTGAAGAACGCCGCCCAGGCGACCGCCTGCTGCGGCGAGAGGACCCGTGTCGAGACGACGGTGGCGATCGAGTTCGCGGCGTCGTGGAAGCCGTTCAGGAAGTCGAAGATCAGCGCGACGAGAACGATGGCGATGAGGACGGTCACTGGAAGGTGTAAGCGGTTCGGGCTCAGGCGTTCTTGATCACCACGTTGCCGATGATGTGGGTGAAGTCCTTGCAGGAATCGCAGGCGTCCTCGAGGTTCTGGTAGATCTCCTTCCACTTCATGGTGTCCATGGCGTTGCGGCCGCTGTCGGCGCGGAAGAGGTCGGCGATCACGGTGAGAAAGAGGTCGTCGCCCTGGTTCTCGAGCTCCGAGATGCGCACCAACTTGTCGCGCACCGCCCGCTCGTTGCCCAGGTCCCAGATCAGGCGGGTCACGGAGTCGATCTGGCCGACCATCTCGAGCAGGATCTCGGCGAAGCGGGTCAGCGGCTCAGGAGCCTCGTCGATCTGGAAGATGACCAGGTAGCGGGCGATCCCCTCGAGGTAGTCGAGGATGTCGTCGAGGTCGACCGCGATCGACCGGATGTCCTCGCGGTCGAGCGGGGTGATGAACGACCGGTTCAGCGCCTCGAAGACCTGGCGGGTGATCTCGTCGCCTTCGTGCTCCAGCGCCTTGAGCTCGACCAGCTTGATCCGCCGGTCCTCGAGCTTGGTGCTCCTGGCGATGGCGAGGAAGAGCTCCGCCGAGCGGGTCAGATTCTGGGTGTCCTTGAGGAGCAGCTCCTGAAAGCGCTCCTCGCGAGGCAGGAACCGCTTGATGATCGAGTCCAGTTTCATACGGCCCTCGGGCGGAGCGTGAAGGCTTCGGTCGCGAATCGGGCTGCTGGCGAGTCCGAAGCCTACCATCCGCTGTCACACGGTTGTGACACCCCCGCGGGCGGGGACCGGCTCAGCTGGCGTTCGCCAGCGCGCTCTCCAGCTCCGGCAGGCCCGCGGTCGAATCGGGGATCGCGCCGGAGGCCCGACTCGCCGTCGGCGGCTGATATCCCGGGAAGAGCGCGCCGAGGAGCCGGTCCCAGCTGGAGGAGGCGGCATGCGCCCGGGCGGCTGCACCGAGTCGATGCCGGAGGCCGTCGTGAGAGAGCAGCATTCGCATCGCGTCGACCAGGACGTCGGGCAGGTCGAGGTCGACGACGAGCCCGGTCTCGCCGTGGCGGATCTGCTCGGCGGGTCCGCCCTCGCGCGCGACGATCGCCGGCAGGCCCGAGGCCATCGCCTCGAGCACCGCGTTGCCGAACGTATCGGTGCGGCTCGGGAAGACGAAGAGGTCGGCGGAAGCGTAGGCGGTGGCGAGCTCCTCGCCGGCCAGGTAGCCGGTGAAGGCAACATCCGGCGCGCCCCAGCGCATCTCGAGCGCCCGCCGCTCCGGGCCGTCGCCGACGATGGCGAGGCCGGCCTGAAAGCCGCGTTCACGCAGAGCGCGGAAAGCATGCAAGAGCGCGGCGAGATTTTTCTCCCGGCTGAGCCGGCCGACGTAGAGCAGGACCGGACCAGGTGGCAGACCCCGTCCGGCAAACAGCCCCGCCTGGCGCTTGTCGGGCGAGAAGAGGTCGAGATCGACACCGCGCGGCAGGTCCCGCATCCGCTCGCGCTCGACCCCCATCGCGACGAGCTCCTCGGCGTAGGTTGCACTCGAAACCAGCACTTCGTCCATCTGGCGATAGAACCAGCGGATGTAGGAGCGTGCGAGGTCCTCCAGCCGCCCATCGCCGCCGAGCGCGGCGACGTAGCGCGGGAAATCGGTGTGGTAGATGCCGCTCGCCGGGACTCCGAGGAGCTTCGCGGCGGCGAGCGCGGCGAGACCGACCGGACCCGGCGTGGAAATCAGAATCCTGCCGTAGTTCTCGCGCTCGCAGTGCTCGATGAGCTCGATCGCCGGCGGCACGCGCAGAGTGAGCTCCTCGTAGCACGGCACCGGGGTCTCCCAGATCGGTGCGAAGTTCTCGCAGACGAAGTCGGCGGCCGGCCGCCGGCTCTCGCACGCCAGCACAGTCAGGGGCAGTGAGCGCTTGCGGGCAAGCGTCGCGGCGCTCGTCACGGTGCGAGAGACGCCGTTGACGTCGTTCAGGGTGTCGGTCGCCCAGGCGAGGCGCGGACTCTTTTCCAGGAGGTGGGCAGCGGCGGGGAAGCGCCGTGCGACGAGGCGATGAAGTGGCTCGTCTTTGTGCTGGAAGCGAAAGGCGGCGACGTAGGGCGAAAGCGCGACCACCACCGGAGCGAGATCGGAGAGCGCCGGAAGAGCGCTCAGGAGGTCCCCGCGTTCGAGCTCCGAGACCACCGACTCGAGCGTGCGAGCCGCGGCGCGCTGGCCGAGCCGGCAAGCCGACTCGAAGGTCCGGCGCTCGGCCTCGCGTGCTCCGGCCGAGTCCAGTCCGGTGTCCAGGGCCGGACGGGCGAGGAGCTCGGATCGAAGGAGCTGCGCGGGCGGCGCAAACGCCATGAACTTGCGCATCGTGCGGCCGAGCGCCGAGCCTTCCGGATTCGCCGGGTCGAGCTCGCCACCGGCGATGCGGCGCAGGAGATCGGCCAGCGGATCGTTCTTCCAGCGCGATCCGCCGAGGACTTTGGCGCGGTAATAGTCGTGGGCGAGGGTCTGGAAGCTGCGCGCCAGCTTGAGCGACGAGCCGGTCTCGCCCCCGGGTCGGCAGCATCCCGATCCAATCTGGGCGAGAAACTCCTTCGCCGAGCCCGCGAAGGCGGTCTCGGTCCAGGTGGTCGCTACGTAGATTCCACCGTGATCGTCGCTGCCTCCAGTGGTGGCGTAGCGCGGCGGCTTCGTCGGATCGAAGTCCCCGGTCAGCCGGTGCCGTTCGGCGAGCTCGTCGAGGAGTGCGGGCGTCGTCGCGGAGAGAACCGCATCGAAAAGCGTCGTCGCGCGAGGATCGCGCGTGCCGTTGATGCCCTCGAAGAGCCGGAAGAGAACCAGGATCTTCTCGATGTGATCGAGGTTCAGGCGGTCGTTGACGCGAAAGAGCGGATGCGCCACGACGTGCACGATGCCCTCGTTGCGGGCGAAGGCGCGAAAGTCGTAGAGATTGCGCTTCAGGCGCTGCAGCTCGCGATGTTGCGCCTCGGTGACGCCGAGGACCAGGATGTGAAGGTCGCAGCCGTCCTCGGGGAAGGTGACGGTCTCCTCGCTGGCGAGAAAGGTTCCTGGCAGGTGCGCGATGTCGAGCGCTCCGGCAATCGAGTCGTGATCGGAAATGGTCACGAAGTCCATGCCGCGGGCCTTCGCCAGGCGGTAGATTTCGAGCGGCTCAGTGAAACTCTCCGGCGCGCCGATGCGGTCGAGATACCACTCGCTCGGGCGGTCGGAATGCCGGCTGTGAACGTGCACATCGCAGCGCGTGAACATGGGGGCGATCTCCTCTCCCGACGAGCGAAGAGCGTAGAGGGTGCGTGGGGCTTTTGAGTGACCGCCGCGCGTCACCCGGGCGACGTAAGGGATCTCCCGCAGTCGTCACTTCAATGTCACCCCGCGGGGTTAGACTCGAAGGAAGGAATCGGCGGTGCGCAGCGCGAATGAAGAGGGCGGTCGAGGCGGGGAGACCATGACGGAGACGATTGTCCGGATCCATCCGGAAACGGAGAGCGGGTCGACGAGCGCCGCGGAGGAGGCATCGCCCTTCCTCAATCGCGAGCTCTCGTGGCTCGAGTTCAACGCCCGGGTGCTGGCCGAAGCGGAGGATCCGGGCGTGCCGCTCCTCGAGCGGCTCAAGTTCATCGCCATCTTCGGCGGCAACCTCGACGAGTTCTTCATGAAGCGGGTCGGGGGGTTGAAGCTGCAACAGCAGAGCAGGTCGCAGAGTCTCTCCCCCGACGGCAGGACCCCCGCGCAGCAATTGGCCGAGATCGGCGCCTGGGTGCGGCCGCGACAGCAGCAGCAGCGCGCGCTGTTGCTCGAGAAGATCCTGCCGGAGCTCGCCGGGCACGGCGTCGAATTGGTGGGCTTTCGCGACCTCACGCCGCCGGAACGAATCTTCCTCGAGAAGTTCTTCTCGAATTTCGCCTTCCCGATCCTGACCCCGCTCGGGCTCGATACGTCACATCCGTTCCCATTCATCTCCAACCTATCGCTCTCGCTCGCCGTCGCCCTGCGCTCGCCGACCAGCGCCGAGATACGCTTCGCGCGCCTCAAGGTGCCGCCGAGCCTGGCGCGCTGGGTCCAGTTGCCGGATTCGTTGCGTTTCGTGCCGCTCGAAGCGGTGATCGCCGAGTTCCTGGAGCGCCTCTTCCCGGGCATGGAGCTTCTCGAGTCCTATCCCTTCCGGGTCACCCGAGCGGCCGACGTCGCCAAGCACGAGGAACAGGCGGAGGACCTTCTTGAGTCGGTGCAGGAGGATCTGCGGGCGCGCCGCTTCGCTTCGGTGGTGCGGCTCGAAGTCGTGCCGGAGATGCCGGAGTGGATGCGTTCGCTCCTCGCCGACGAGCTGGTCGTGGGGTCGGAGGACGTCTACGAAGTGCGGCCGCCGCTCGCGGCGCGCGACCTCTTCCAGCTCGCTGCGCTGCCGCTCCCCGCCCTCCAGGTCCCGAAGTGGCGTCCGCAGGTCCATCCGCGCCTCGAGCCGTCGGGAGACAGCCGCGAGGTCGATCTCTTCAAGGTGATCCGCAGCGGCGACCTCCTCGTGCACCACCCCTACGACGCCTTCTCGAGCTCGGTCGAACGCTTCCTGCGGATCGCGGCGGAGGATCCGGCGGTGCTGGCGATCAAGCAGACGCTCTACCGGACCTCGCGCAACTCGCCGGTGGTGCAGTCGCTCATCGAGGCCGCCGAGCGCGGCAAACAGGTCGCCGTCCTCGTCGAGCTCAAGGCGAGCTTCGACGAAGCGCGCAATATCGAATGGGCAGAGGCGCTCGAAGGCGCCGGGGCGCACGTCGCCTACGGCGTCCTGGGCTACAAGACCCACGCCAAGGTTTCGCTCGTGGTGCGCCAGGAGACGGATGGCCTGCGCACGTATGTTCACCTCGCGACCGGCAACTACAACACCGATACCGCCGAGCTCTACACCGATCTCGGTCTGTTCAGCTGTGATCCGGTCCTGGGTGCCGATACCGCGCAGCTCTTCAACTTGTTGACGTCGGGGCACATCGGGGACCAGCAGTTCGAGAAGCTGGTGGTGGCCCCGGTGAGCATGCGCAAGCGGGTGCTCGAGCTCATCGCCCGCGAGGCGGACCATCAGCGCCGCGGCGGCGGCGGCCGGCAGGGCCGGATCACCGCCAAGATGAACTCCCTCGAGGATCCGGAGATCGTGCGCGCGATGTACGACGCCTCACGTGCCGGTGTCGAGATCGACCTGATCGTGCGAGGTGTCTGCCGCCTGCGGCCGGGGGTCCCCGGGATGAGCGAGAGCATCCGCGTGCGTTCGATCGTCGGTCGCTTTCTCGAACATGCGCGCATCTTCTATTTTGCCAACGCCGGCGCGCCGGAGTACTTCATCGCCTCCGCCGACTGGATGTCGCGCAATCTCGACTATCGGGTGGAAACGATGGTGCCGGTCGAATCGCCCGAGCTGCGGGCCGAGCTGCAATGGATCCTCGATGTGCAACTCGCCGACAATCGCATGGCCTGGTTGCTAGAGGCCGACGGGAATTGGCAGAAGCTCGAGCCGGCGGCGGATGAAGCGGAGCGCGGCAGTCAGGCGATCTTCATGGAGAACGCGCTGAAGCGACGCCGGCGCTAGCTTCGGCGGCTCACCGGCTGGCCGACGCGGCGGAAGGCCGGCGGCGCGGAGGTGCGGCGAGACTCCGGTCGAGCTCCGCGAGCGCCGCGACGAGCTGCTGGCGACAGGGGGCATGCTCCCCGAGCCAATCGCGCTCGAGCGCACCGAACAGGTCGCCGCGCCGCGCGCCCAGTCGTCTTGCGACGGCGATGAGTCCTGAGCGTTCGCGGCGTTGCAGCGGGGCTCCCGGGGCGCCCGTCGATAGAGCCGCGTCCGTCCCGTCGAGGGTGGCCGCGATGAGGCGCTGGGCGCGTTTGGACTCGATCTCCGCCAGGGCGTTGGCGACCAGCCCGGCCAGCAACTGGCCGTCGTGAAGGTCGCCGAGCAGGTCCTGCAACCCCTTGAGCAGCTCGACCGGCGGGTGCGCGGCGCCGAGCCAGGGGGCGACCGGCTCGGCGAGGTAGCGCAGGCGCTTCGCGGCGATGCGCGCCGCATGGCCGGCGGCTTCGTCGGCGACGGACTCGATGCGCGCCAGCTTGTCGAAGAGCTCCTCGCCGCTGCGGACGAGTGCCGCGCGCGTCGCGGCCGCGAAGCTCGGCGGGCGCGAAGGTCTCTCGAGGTCGACGGCAACCTGGTAGCCGACGAGGCGGGCGCCCAGGGTCTCGGCGATTCCAGCGAAGTCGCGCACGATCTCGTGTTCGACCTTGCGATAACTCTCGTCGCGGCGCAGGGCGAGGTCGCGCGCGAGCTCGCGGTGGCCGGCGCGCTCGGCGGGCTTGAGCTCTTCGGCAAAGCTCGCGAGCCAGGCGAGCTGCACCTCGGCGTCGCGCCCGGGGTTCGTATCGCGCGCCAGGGCGCCGAGCCGGCGCAGCGCCTTCTTCGGGAATTCGACGCTGAAGGCGGAACGGTGCGAGCGCAACAGGCTTCGGAGGCGCCGCAGCGCGACGCGGAAGTCGTGCAGCGCCTCTGCGCGATCGCCGTCGACCAGCTGTCTGCGCGCCTCCGTAGAGCGCTCGAGCTGAACGATCGCCAGCCGGCGCACGGCCTCCTCCGCCGGTCGGGTCAGGAGGTCGGCGGGGATCTTCATCGCGAAACGCCAGGCATCTCGGTGGTGAAGGCCGTCGCTCTCACCGCAGCGACCGCAGCTGGGATGGGGTGAGGTGCCAGAGGAGAGTGGCGTTTCCCGCGGCGATGCGACCCGCGAAATCGAGCAGGCAGGCGCCGCCCTTGCGCAGCTCCAGGAACGACTTCTCCGTGCCGGCGAGGAGCCAGCCGGCGAACTGGGAGAGATTCGGCTCGTGGCCGATGCAGGCGACGACCGGCAGCGACTTCTGCGCCTGGAGAAACTTGAGGAGATTGGGCGAAGAACCGGTCGGCGCGAGCTCGGCGACCTCCGAGAGCACCGGGCGCGCAGGGTAGGCGCGGGCGAGAATCTCCGCCGAGTCGCGCGCCCGCGTGTAGGGGCTGGTCGCGATCAGCGCGAGCTCGGGAAGAAGGCCGGCGATGGCGTCGCCGATCCGGCGCATCTTCTTGCGGCCCTCTTCGGTGAGCGGGCGAAGGCGATCCGCCTTGCCGGAGGAGCCGAACGCTGCACGGTCCTCCGCGATGGCGTGCCGCAGCAGCAGGAGCTTCATCGCCGTCCGCCTTCCTAGCCGCGCATCCGGTAGCCGACGCCGATCAACGTCTCGATGCGGTCGGCCTCCGGACCGAGCTTGTGCCGCAGGCGGCGCACATGAGTGTCGACGGTGCGACTGTCGACATCCTCGGCGTAGCCCCAGACGTCGGTGAGGAGCCGGGCCCGGGTCTGCACCCGGCCCTGGCGCTCCATCAGCAGACGAAGGAGGCGGAACTCGGTGGCGGTGAGGGAGACGTCGGCGCCGCGCACTTCAGCGCGGTGCGCCGCCGCATCGAGCCGGATCCGCCCGATCTCGATGACCGCGGAGGGCTCTTCCTCGCCGGAGTGCCGGCGCAGCACCGCCTTGATCCGCAGGACCACCTCGCGCGGGCTGAACGGCTTCGAGATGTAGTCGTCGGCGCCGAGCTCGAGACCGACGATGCGGTCGAGCTCTTCACCCTTGGCGGTGAGCATGACGAGGGGCAAGCCGGAGGTCGTGGGATCGCGCTTGAGCAGGCGCGCGAGCTCGAGACCGTCGAGTCCGGGAAGCATCAGATCGAGGATCACGAGGTCCGGGGGCCGGCGCCGGATAGCCTCGAGCGCGCTGTCGCCCCGGCGTTCGACGGCGACTGCAAAGCCGGCGCGTTCGAGGTTGAATTGCAGGACCTCGGCGATGTCGGGCTCGTCTTCGACGACCAGAAGCCGGGTTGCGACCATGGCCGCAGGCTAGCATGCGGTCGTCCGCAGCCGGCGCGGAAAAGCCTGCGGAAAACGGCCCTTGCAGGGGGACCGGAGCACGCTGGTTTCGGCCCTTCCAGCGTTTTGAACAGGATTCTGTGCAGTGTGTGTAAGTGACCTGCAATCAGAGATTAGCCATAGAGATAAGGCGTGGACTGCGGCCTGAGTTGGCTTCGCGGCGGTTGCTTTTCCACAGCGACGGCGTGACGGGAGAGTTACGGAAGCCATAAATGTCTGTGACAGCGGGGTTTAGCCCTTTCTTGGTCGATCGCCTTGACAGCCAGCTGGCCGCCGGTTACGGTGCGGGCGCACTCGGGAGGAGCGCGACCATGAGCCCCAACACCAACATCCGGCCCTACCTGATCTTCACCGGAACCGGGCCGATCCTGGTGCTCTCGACCTATCCGGAGCTCTTCGATTCTCGCCTGGTGGAGAAACTGCGCTACAAGGGGATCGTCAAGTTCATCGCCTACGAAGTGTCGCTGGCGGCGGTGAAGGAACGCTACGCACGGGCCTACGAGAACGTGGCTGCCGATCTGGCGGCGGTCGAGGATCTGCGCGTGCTCGACTTCAACGGCCACCAGATCATGACCAATTTCTCGCTCTCCGAGCTCGGTGAACCGATCAAGTTCGAGGGCTGATCAGCCCGGCCCGGACGGGTTCCGCCGGAAGCTCGCGAGCGCGAAGCCCAACTCGCGAAAGCAGGCCTCGACGGCCGGCATCGGCAGGCCGACGACGTTGGTGTAGTTGCCGGCGATCGCCTCGACGTAGATCGCACCCCAGCCCTGGATCGCGTAGGCGCCGGCCTTGTCCATCGGCTCTCCACCCGCGACGTAAGCGGCGATCTCGACGGCGCTCATCTCCCGGATTCGCACCTGGGTGCGTTCGACCCGGCTGGCGAGGCGGGGCGGCATCCTGGAGGCGCCGGAAGCGCTGGAGCCGCCGGTTCCGTCCGCCAGGGCGACCCCGGTATAGACCTCGTGATCGCGACCGGAGAGCCGCGCCAGCATCGACCTCGCCTCGGTCGCGTCGGCGGGTTTGCCGAGAATCTGGTTGTCGATGACCACGACGGTGTCGGCGGCGAGGACGATCTCGCCCGGACCCACGCGCGTCTGGGCTTTTTCGCGCGCGAGCCGCGCGACGAGGTCGGCCGGGCGCTCGTACGGCAATGGGCTCTCGTCGGTCTGCGGCGGGCGAATCGTGAAGACGAGGTCGAGGTCGGCGAGGAGGGCGCTGCGGCGCGGCGAGGCGGAGGCGAGGACCAGCCGCGGCGGCAGCGAGTGACTTCCGGGGTTCTGCGGCATGAGCGTCCTGGGGTGCGCTGGGGGAGGGGCGGCGGCGTTCAGGGATAGTAGCCCGAGAGCGTCCGCACGGAGACGCCGGGGCGGAGGACCTCGAGCGTGATCTCACGGAAGCCCGTCGAGCCGTCGATGCGCGACGACTGGTAGGCGAGCAGGTATTGCGAGCGCAGCTCCTGGCGGATCGTCTCGTAGACGCTGGCGAGCTCGTTGGCGCGGCGGATGCGGAACGAGCGCCCGCCGGTCTCGCGCGCCAGTTGGTCGAGATGCACCCCGGCTTCGACCGGCTTCGAAGGCACGTTGAGGCCGATCGCATAGATCGTCACCCCGGTCCGCCGCGCGTACTCGAGGACCTCTTCGAAGCGAAAGCGGCTCTCGGAGTCATCGCCGTCGGTGAGCAGGATGAGCGCCCGCTTGCCGCGCACGCCCGAAAAGTAGTGCAGCGCGAAGGCGAGGCTGTCGTGGAAGCGGGTCTCGCCCTCGGCCTGGAGGCCGGCGAGGCCACCGGCGAGGACGTCGAGCTTGTTGGTGAAGCGCACCGCCAGCCGCGGCGCATCGGCGAAAGTGATCACCGCGGCCCGGTCGACGGGTGTCAGAACCTCGCGAAAGAAGCGATGCGCGGCGACCTCGGCGTCGGCCAATTCCTCGATCATCGACGCCGATGTATCGATCATCACGCCGGCGTGGATCGGCAGCAGATCGACGGTCTCCGGTGGTTGGACGTCCTCGCGATTGCCGGCCTCCATGCGGTCCGTCTTCCGGTCGAAGTTCTCGAAGCGGCGCACGACCTGCTCGCTGCCGTCCTCGAGGATGCGAAAGTCGCCGGCAGCGAGATCGGTCACCGGGCGGCCGCGTTTGTCGAGCGCCGAGGCGTAGAGCTCGACGAAATCGACCTCCACCGCTTCGCCGTCCGAATTCGCACCGAGGACCCGCACGTCCTCGGCGGCCCCGCCGCCGGCGAGAAAGGCGACCGCCCGCAGATAGGTGAGGCCATCGATCGCCGGTGCTGTCAGAGAGACCGCGTAGGGCGGCTGATAGAGCGTCGCGAGCCGGGTCTCGTTGAGATAGAACTCGACGCGGTCGAGCACTTCGCCCTCGGGCAGATCGACCTCGGCGCGCGCCTCGAGCGGCTTGCCGGTCCCCGGCGTTCGTTGCGGCTCGGTCAGCCGGAGCGCGAAGCGATGCGGTCCGCCATTGAGCAAGACCTCGTCGGCGGCGACGAGCTCACCTGCGCGGTCGAAGGCGGCGGCCGAAAGGCGCCGGAAGCGCGGCGAGCGCCCGAGATCGAACTCGATCGAGAACGGCGGCCGGCGCTTGGAGAGCAGCGGCTTGCCGTCGAGCGCGAAATCGACCCGTGCCGGAACGACGCCGCGCACATCGGCCTCCACCCTGACCCGGCCGATGGTCAACTGGTCGGTGGGCGCGAGGAGCCGCAGGCTCGGCTCGATCGCGGTGATGGCGGACGTCGCGGTGATCGCAGCGCCCGCCGGACCCGCCGTGCCCGCCGCGGCACCCGCCACCTCGATCGCTGCCGTCGCGGCAGTCCCGGTGGTTCCCGGAGGCGATGCGAGCGCCGCGGCCGCCAGGGAGAGCTGAGGCGCGAGGGATCCAGGCGGTGGGACTTCGAGCGCCAGTTCGCGCCGGAAGACGCGGCCGCTCGCCGGGTCCTGCAGGCGGAGCACCAGGGTGTAGCTCCCCGGACGGAGAAAGCGCCGGGCGGAGAAGGGCAGCGTCGTCGCGGCACGCAGGCGCTCGGCGGAGAGTTCGAAGCGATAGCGAAAGTGATCGAAGAGCTCGTCGCCACGCAGGACCTCGCCATCGAGCAGCAATCCCAGGGCCGGCGGGAGCTCCCGCCCGGCGTCCGGCGGCGCGGAGCCGGCGCCGTCTCCGCGCAGGGACTTGGCGTCGACGATGACGCTGGCATCGACGATGGTGCGACTCTGGTTGCGGCCCGGAAAGTGGATCTCGACCTCCGCGGTGAGGGGCGGCGCGCCCTGCGGCAAGTCGGTCGAGTAGGCGAGGAACGTCCGGACCCACTCGGGATTGGGGCGTGGGATCACCTCGTATTCCCGTTCGAGCTCGCTCCAGTCGGAGGCCGCCGCGAGGCCGCCCAGGATCTCCTCGCCCCGCGGGCAGTCGCGCGGGATCCGTTCGGCCAGTTCGGCTGCGACGTCGCCGGTCGGCGGGATCTGCCAGAGTAGAAGCTCCTGATAGCCGGACCTGGGCGACCAGAGGCGATGCGGCGCCCCCGCGCTCACCCCGCCGGAGACGAACACGAGCGTGAAGCCGTGGGGGATCCGGCCGGTGGCGGCGAAGAACCAGATTTCGCCGGTCTGCAGGAGCTCGGCGCAGCGCAGCGGAACCCGGCGGATCGGCTCGCCGAGGAGGAGCGTCAGGCGGAAGCGCTCGTCGGTGGGTGAAGGGAAGCGCTCCCTGGCGAGACGCAGGCGCTCGCGGAAGCGCTCCTGGAGCTCGTTCCTCGGCGTCTCCGGAAACGGGTCGCGCACCTCCCAGAATCGGCGCTCGAACGCCTGACGCTGATAGCTCCGGGTGAGCGCGAGGTAGGCCGCGCGCTCGGCAGAGGTGATCAGCGGCTCGACAGCAGCGAGGAACTCCGCAGTGGCGGCATCCGGGGCGGACAGCGCGGGCGAAGTCGGCGGCGGAGCTTCCGCCGCCGGCGCTGGCGCTGGAGCGGGCAGAGCGAACAACAGCGAGAGAGCGAGCGCGCGTAGGGGCATCGGCGAAACCAGGCGATCCTAGCGCGATGCCGGCCCGGGTCCCCAGATCAGGGGTAGTAGCCGCGAATCGTCTTGGCGTCGAGGCCGGAACGTCCGAGCTCGAGATCGACGAGCCGGAAGCGCAGCTCGCGGCTCGAGTTGGTGGACTGGTAGGCCAGTAGGTACCTGGAGCGCAGCTCGATCTCGATCGCGGCGTAGATCGCCTCCAACTCGGTCGACTCCTTGATGAAGAAGTTGCGGCCTCCGGTCTCCTCAGCGAGCTTCTTCAGGACCTTCCGAACCTCGGAGTCGGTACGCGGAATGTTCAGACCGACGGTATAGATGGCGATCCCGGCGCGGCGCGCGAAGTCGAGCGTCTCCTCGACGTCGAACCTGCTGCCTTCGTCCTTGCCGTCGGAGAGCAGCAGGATGGCGCGCTGGCCTTTGACGCCGTTGAAATAGAACAGCGAAAAGACCACCGAGTCGTAGAGCGAGGTGCCGCGCTCGGCCTTGAGCCCCGAGAGCCCGCCGGCGAGCGCCGGCAGCTGGTTGGTGAGCTTGACGGCGAGCAGGGGGTGGTCGTTGAAGACGATCAGCGCGCCGCGGTCCTTCGGCGTGATGGCGCTCTGGAAGAACTTGAGCGCCGCCGCCTTGGCCTGCGCCAGGTTGGTCTCCATCGACGCCGAGACGTCGAGCAGGATGGCGACGTGGATGGGGAGATTCTCGAGGCGCTCGAAGCGCGCGATCACCTGCGGCACGCCGTCTTCGAGAACGCGGAAGTCGCCCTGTTCGAGATCGCGGACCGGATGGCTCTCGCGGTCGAGCACCGTGGTGTAGAGCTCGACGAACTGGACGTCGAGCTCCTCGAGGTTGTCGGGTGCGTTGACGAAGACGAGGTCTTCGGTCTGGTTGCCGTCGACCTGATGAGCGACGGCGCGGACGTAGGCGATGCCGCCGCCTTCCGGGAGGAGGATCGGCTGTGTGAACGGCTCCTGGTAGAGAGTCGCGACCAGGGTCTCATTGAGGAAGAACTCGACGCGGTCGAGCGCGCCGTCCTCGGGGATCTCGACCTCGGCTTCGGCGCGCAGGCTCTTCTCGTACTGCACACCCCGGCGCGGCTCGATGAGGCGAACGCGGAAGCGGTGGGAGCTGGCGTTCACCAGAATCTCGTCCCAGGCGACCTCTTTGCCCTGGTCGTCGAAAGCGCTGGCGTGCAGCGTCCGGGTGCGCGGCACCTCGCCGAGGTCGAGCTCCACCGAGTAGGGCGGGCGGTTCTTGCGCAGGATCGCGCGGCCGTCGAGGGTGAACAACACCCCGGAGATGGCGGTGCCGGTCGTCAGGCTGTCGAAGCGCACCAGTCCGGCCTGCAGTTCGCCGCGCGGCGGCACCAGCCGGATCGTGTTGTCGAGCGTCTTGAGGGCGGCGTTCGCTTCGGCGAAGATTCCGGCCGAGAGCGCGTCGACCTCCTGCGGCACCGGCCCCTCGACTGTCGGAACTTCGATCTCGACTATCTTGCGGAAGAAGCCGCCGCCGTTCAGGTCTTCGAGCTTGAGAATCAGGGTGTAGACGCCCGGGCGCAGGAAGCGCTCGAAGACGAGCGGAATCGCGGCCGGGATCGCCGCCGCGGAGACCCCGGTGGCCGCTGGGGCCGCGGCGGTGTCGATGCCGGCGGCGCCAGTGGTGCCAGTGGTGCTGGCGCTACCCGGCGGGCCGGGCGCGGGAGTGAGCGGGATGTCGAACTTGTAGCGGAAGGCGTCGAAGAGCTTCTTGCCGATGAGGACCTCGCCGTTGAGCTGGAAATCGAACGAGCGCGCTCCGGCGTTATCCGCCGGCGTGAGGCCGGCGGTCGCGACCGAGAGGGTTCCCTGCATCACCGACCGGCTCTGGCGGCGGCCGGGGAAGCTGATGGCGAGCTCCGCGGAGAGGTTGGCGACGCCGTCGGGCAGGTCGGTGGAGTAGGAGTTGAAGGTCGCGACCCACTCGCGCGAGATCGGCGCGATCGGCGCCAGGGCGTTCTCCAGGACGCGCTGGAAGTCGATGCGTCCCCGGCGCAGGATGGTGGCCAGGGCTGCGGCGATATCGTCGCGCTGGATGCAGCTGCGCGAGATCTCCTCGAGGTTGACGGAGTCGTTCGAGCCGATCGGGGCGAACTGCATCAGCATCGCGAGGCCCTCGTCGGGATACCAGAGCCGGAAAGGTCCCTGCGCGAAGCGACGATAGAAGACGAACAGGACGATGTCTTCGCGGATGCGCTCGCTGCGTTCGTAGGCCCAGATCTCGAGCGGCCAGGTGGTCCCGGAGCACTGCCCCTCCATGCGTCCAGCCGGCGGACCGTTGAGCAGGAAGAGGCGGGCGCGTTCCTCCTTGAGACTCCCGAACCAGAGCCGCGCCTGCTCGACTCTCGCCAACCAGGTCTCGCGCATCTCGTTGCGGACGGTGTCGGGGTAGGGGTCGCGCGCCTGCCAGAAGCGCTCGATGAAGGCCTCGCGCTGGTAGTCCTTCTCGAGCTTCAGGAAGGCGGCGCGTTCCTCCGGGGTGACGATCGCGTCGACCTCGTCGAGCCAGGCCTGGTACTCCGCCGCGAGATCGTCCGGCTCGGCCGCGGGCAGCGGACGGGCGAGAGCCAAAGGTGCGAGCAGGGCGAGGAGGGTGAGCAGGCCGGCGCCCGCGAGGATGTTGCGGATCCGGCCGCTTCGACGGGGTGGGGTCGGCATCTCGTTGATTGTTGCAGATCCGATGCCTGCAGATCCGATGCCCGCAGATCCGGCGCCAGCAGATCCGCTGCCGGGCGCGCCGTGCCAACCGGGCTAGAATCGGCCTCCGATGCGCGGAACCTACTTCGACCACAACGCGACGACCCCGCTCGATCCGGAGGTCCGGGAGGCGATGCTGCCCTGGCTGGGCGCCGGCAGCGCCGGCATGTGGGGGAATCCGTCATCGGTGCATCGCTTCGGCCAGGCGGCGCGGGAGGCGGTCGAGGCCGCCCGCGAGCAGGTGGCGCGGCTGATCGATTGCCGCACGCCGGAGGAGATCGTCTTCGTCGCCTCAGGGACGGAAGCCAACAATGCCGTGGTGGCGAGCCTGCTGGGGGAGAGCGCACCGGGCGACCGGTTCGTGGTCTCGGCCTTCGAGCATCCCTCGATCCTCGGTGCCGCGCAGGCTGGAGCCTCTCGCGCCGGGGTCTCGGTCGCGCTCGTGCCGCCGGAAGGGGACGGCGTGGTGTCCGCGGAGCGCATGCTCGCCGCGGCCGGGCCCGGTACCAGGCTCGCCGCCCTCATGCTGGCCAACAACGAGCTCGGGACGATTCAGCCGGTGGCGGAAGTGGCGCAGGCCCTGCGTGAGCGCGCCGTGCCTCTGCTGTGTGACGCGGTTCAGGCGGTTGGAAAGATCCCGGTTTCGGTCCAGCAGCTTGGAGTCGATTTCCTGACCCTGGCGGCGCACAAGTTTCACGGACCGCTCGGGGCCGCGGCGCTGTGGATCCGGGGTGGCGCCGCGTTCTCGCCTTTGCTCATCGGCGGCGCCCAGGAGCGCCGGCGGCGCGCCTCGACGGTCAACGTCCCGGCGGTGGTCGGCTTCGGCAAGACCTGCGTCCTCGCCGGGCGCGATCTCGCCGCCCGCCACGCCCGGCTGCGCCTGCTGCGCGACCGTTTCGAGGCCGGCCTGGCGGCGATGCCCGGCGCCCGGGTGCACTGCGCCGGCGCGCCCCGCCTGCCGCACACCTCCCACATCGCCTTTCCGGGTCTCGTCGGGCAGGAGCTGATGATCCGGCTCGACCTCGCCGGCCACGCGGTGTCGACCGGCGCCGCCTGCGGCTCCGGCACAGTGCAGGCCAGCCCGACTCTGCTCGCGATGGGAATGCCGCACGACGAAGCGATCGCCTCGCTGCGGGTGTCGTTCGGCCTGCCCAACACGGTCGAAGAGGTGGATGCGCTCCTCCCGGCGCTGGCGGAGGCGGTCGCGGTGCTGCGCGCGTCTGCGTCCGCAGGGGTGGGGGCGGCGGCGAGATGAGCGCCCCGATCCCGTCTGCTCTCAGGTCGGCCGCATTGAAGCCGCAATTGACGGCGGTGGCGATGTCCGGTGGCCTCGACTCCTCGGTCACCGCCTGGCTGCTCGCCGAGCGTGGCGAGGCCGTCGTCGGCCTCTCGATGCTGCTCTGGGACCACTCCGGCGAGCGCGTGCACGGACGCTGCTGTTCCGCGCTCGATCTCGGCGACGCCAAGCGGGTGGCCGCCCAGGCCGGTATCCCGCACTACACCCTGAAGATGGACGAGGAATTCCGCCAGCACGTCGTCGATCCGTTCGTGCGCGACTACCTCGGTGGACGGACACCCTCGCCCTGCGTGCGCTGCAACACCTTCGTCAAGTTCGATCTCCTGCAGGAGCGCGCGGCGCGCCTCGGGGCGGCGCGGATCGCCACCGGGCACTACGCCCGCATCCTCGACGGGCCGGACGGGCCCGAGCTCCACACGGCGATCGACCTCGACAAGGACCAGAGCTACTACCTTTTCGAGCTCACCCGGGACCAGCTCCGCGGGGCCGCCTTTCCGCTCGGCGAGATGACCAAGCCAGAGGTGCGCGAGATCGCGCGCCGCGCCGGGCTCGCCGTAGCCGAGAAGCGCGAGTCGATGGAGGTCTGCTTCGTCGCCTCCGGCGTGCGCGAGTTCGTCGAGGGCCAGATCGCCGAGCACCCGGGGCGCTACGGCGACGCCCCTTCCGACGAGGCGGCGGAGGTCCGCACAGCCGAAGGCGAAAAACTCGGTAAAGGGGATCCGTATTACCGGTACACCGTTGGCCAGCGTCGGGGCCTGGGAGTCGCGTCGTCGAAGCGCCTGTATGTTCTTGAAGTTCTGCCCTCGGAGAACGCGGTCGTCGTCGGCGACGAGGCGGACCTCATGGCGCCGGGACTCGCCGGCGAGCGTCTGCACTGGATCGGCGAGCCGCCGACGAGACCGCTCGAAGTGACGGTGAAGATCCGCTCGCGCCACCCCGGTGTGGCGGCCCTCGTGAGGCCTCAGGCCGGGAGCCCGGGCCATCGAGTCGAGATCGATTTCGCCGAACCCCAGCGCGGGGTCACCCCGGGTCAGGCGGCGGTGTTCTACCAGGGCACGAAAGTGCTCGGTGGCTGCTGGATCACCGGCCGCCTGTAGCCCCCGGCGGGCCTTTTTCGTCTTTCATTGTGTGAGCTTTTGCTTTTCTTCTTGTGGAAGAAGTGAAGAAGGAAAAAGCTCCAGTAAAGGGAGGGTTGGGCGCTCGTCAGTCCTCGGTGGCGAGATCGGCTTCGTCGCCGTCGCCGTTCGAGGTATCAGCGATCTCAGCGCCACTGCCGCCGCCGATCACCAGCACGAATTCGCCGAGGATGCGGTCGCGTTGCGCGAAATTCTCGTGGATCTCGTGGAGCGTGCCGCGCACGACCTCTTCGTTCATCTTGGTCAGCTCGCGCGCCAGCGCGGCCTTGCGATCGCCGAGCTCTGCCTTGGCGTCTTCGAGGCTCGCAAGGATCCGGTGCGGAGACTCGAAGAAGATCAGGGTGTGGCCGAGGTCGGCGAACCTGCGGAAGAACGCTCTTCGTTTGCCGCTCTTCGGTGGCGGGAAGCCGGCGAAGGTGAACGGGTGCGGCGGCAGGCCCGAAACCAGAAGGGCCGCGAGCGGCGCGGAGGCGCCGGGGATTGCCTCCACCCTGTGGCCGGCGGCGATCGCGGCGCGCGTCAGGACGTAGCCGGGATCCGAGAGTAGAGGCGTGCCGGCGTCCGAGGCGACGGCGACCGTCTGCCCCTGCTCGAGCGCCGCGAGGATCGAGGTCGCGCGGGCGCGCTCGTTGTGCTCGTGCAGCGAGACCAGCGGCTTCTTGATTCCCAGGTTGTGCAACAGGAGGCCGGTGCGGCGGGTGTCCTCGCAGGCGATGAGATCGGCCGCCGCGAACGAGGCCACCGCCCGCGGCGAGAGGTCGTCGAGGTTCCCGATCGGGGTCGCGACGAGGAGGAGACGGCCGGTCAATCGCGCGGGATCTCGCGGTCGAGGTTGATGGCGCTGCCGGAGAGGCGGGCGATGAGCATCAGGCGGCGCTTGAAGCGGTTGGCGCGTTCCAGCCGGACGATGCTCGCCACCACTTTCTCGGGGTAGCCACGGTCGACCACCTCGTCGGCGGTCAGGCCCTGGTCGAACATGAGGTAGAGCACCTCGTCGGCCATGGCGTACTCGAACCCGAGCTCGCCTTCCGAGGTCTGGCCTGGCCAGAGGTCGGCCGACGGCCGCTTGGCGACGACCTGCTCGGGAATGCCGAGAAAACGTGAGAGCTGCCAGACCTGCTGCTTGTAGAGGTCGCCGATCGGGTTGAGCGAGCTCGCGTTGTCGCCGAAGATCGTCGAGTAGCCGAGCAGAATCTCGCTCTTGTTCGAGGTGCCGGTGACGAGCGCGCCGTGCTTCTTCGACAGGTCGAAGAGGATCGACATGCGCTCGCGCGCCATCTTGTTGCCGCGCCGCACGCGGTCGGCCCCGGGGTCGACGCGGTCGAAGTAGGCGTCGACCTGGGGCGTGATGTCGATCGTCGTCAAGGCGAGTCCCAGCTTCGTGGCCACCGCCGCGGCGTCGACCGCCGACTGGGGATCCGAAGTGCGGTAGGGGAGATAGAAAGCGCGCACCCGGTCGGTGCCGATCGCGCGGACGGCGAGCGCCCCGGCGAGCGCCGAATCGACGCCGCCCGACAGTCCGAGCACGAGCCCGGTGCTGCCGGCGTTTTCGACGCCATCGCGCAGAAAGTCGGCGAGCGCCGCGACCGCGAGGGCTTCGTTCAATCGGATTCTGCCCGCGACTTCGTCCTTGCGGATCATCGGCGCTTCCGGACCCTTCCAGTCGTTCCGCTCATTCGACCCACTCGATGTCGCTGCGTTCGTCGGCCAGGATCGGCAGCCGCCAGCGCAGGCGGTCGGCTTCGCGCAGGTCGATCTCCGCGGTGAGCAGGTGCTCCTCGAGGTAGGGGGCGCGCGCCAGGAGCTCGCCGCCCGGCCGGACGATATGGCTGCCGCCGGTGTAGAACGTCCCCTCTTCCCAGCCGACACGCCCGCAATAGACGATCCACGAGGTGTTGAGGAGGGCCGAGGCGCGGGTCAGCGATTCCCAGGCCTCCTGCGACGGCGGCATGGCGTCGGGCCCGACGCGCCCGGGAGAGGCGGAGATGATCCCGATCAGCTTGGCGCCGTGGCGGGCGAGCTTCTCGGCCGGATCGGAGTGCCAGAAGTCCTCGCAGATCAACACGCCGAAAGGATTGCCGAAGAGCTTCGCCATGCGGAGCTTTCGTCCTTCGCTGAAGAAGCGCCCCTCCTGGAAGATGCCGTAGGTCGGCAGGTAGAGCTTGCGGTGGACGTGGGTGATCTCACCGCCGGCGAGCAGCAGGGCGCTGTTGTAGAGCGCCCCGTTGTCGTCCTCCTCAACGCAGCCCACGACGACCGCCATGTCGGGCGCCGCTGCGCGCAGGCGCTCGACGATCGGCGAGGTCGCCGGGTGGATGGCGACCCGCGGTGTCAGGTGGAGGAGCCGGTAGCCGGTGAGCGAGAGCTCGGGAAAGAGCAGCAGCTCGACGCCTTCGGCGCGGGCCTGGCCGATCCACTCCAGATGGTGGGCCAGGTTGAATTCGAGGTCGCCCAGGCGGGCGTCGATCTGCGCCAGGCCGACCTTGATCTTCGAGCGTTTCTCGGCCATCGGAACCCGAATGCTAGCATCCGGGCGAGGCCCCACGCTTGCCATCGCGCCCGTTACTCCTGCTCCTGTTCGCTCTCGGCGCCGGCTCCTGGACCGGCGCCGGGGCCGGTGTCGGGGCCCCTGCGCCCGCCCGCGCGGACGAGCGGCCCCAGCTGGTCGACCGGGTCGTCGCGGTCGTCGACGAGGATCCGATCCTCGACTCGGATATCGAGCGCGTCGTGGGACTGGGGCTCCTCGACCCGCTTGCCGGCGAAAGCGTCGCCGGGCAGCGCCGTCGCGCGCTCGACCTGCTGATCGAGCAGCGGCTCCGGCTGCACGAGGTCGACCGCTTCGGCTTCGACGAGACGCCGCTCGCCCTTCTCGACCGCCAGATGGAGGAGACGCGGGCGCGCTTTCCCTCGGAAGAGGCCTTCAGCGCCGAGCTCCTGCGGCTGGGGCTCGACGAGACCGCGCTGCGCCAGCTGCTGGCGCGGCAGCTTTCGGTCCTGGCCTACGTCGAAGAGCGGCTCGGCCCGCGGGTCTTCGTCAGCGTCGACGACATCACGCGCTACTACAACGAGGAGCTGGTGCCGGAGCTGCAGCAGAATGGTGCCAGGGCGGCCGACCTCCCGACCATCGACGCCGTTCGCGAGAGCATCCGCGCGGTGCTGCGAGAACGGCGTCTGAACGACGAGATCGACCGCTGGACCGCCGACCTGCGCCGCAAGGCCGATGTCGTCGATTACCTCGAGCAGGAGCGCCGCGAGCTCCCGCCGCTGGTCGACGAACGCTAGCGCTCTGCCCACGGGCCCTGACTTTCTCGCCCCTTTTCGGACTGCCGCGCGCGGCGGGACCGCCAGATGTCCCCCTTCCTCCCGGCTTGACGGTAGATGAGGTGTCCAGAGGGAGTGCTCATGACCCGAACAGCCGCCCTGTTGCTTCTGCTGACCGCTACTTCGTCGTCGCCGCTGGCCGCCATCGACGGTGAGCCTGACTTGAGCTTCGGCGACGTCGGGATGGTGAGCTGGATCCATGTCGAAGACGGTTCTCCCATTCCCTTGCCGATTTCGGGGACTCAGGCCGCGATCGCGACCTCGGAGGAGCTTTTGTTCGCCGTCGGCTGGTACGGCAATGCGCATCTTGCGTGGACCTCGTTCGACGATACCGGAAACGACTCCAACCTGATCTGTTCCCAGGCCAGCAATACCCTGTTTCCGTTCGCGACGCAGAGCCGCGGGCGCGCCGCACTCGTCGATTCGACCGGCAACCTCCTCGTCGGCGGCGAGGTCGCCTTCCTCGGCTCCGAGGACCAAGCGCGTCCGCTCTTGGCCCGCTTCGATCTGGGTGCCAACGGGTGTGAGCTCGACGACAGCTTCAGCGCCAACGGCTGGGCGGTCTTCGATGACGAGAGCTTCTGCGACACCGAGGTGTGCACCATCGTCGCCCTGGGAGAGATCCTGCCCGTGACCGGGGCGGTTTCAGCGCCGCGCACCATTGCCCTGGTCCGTTCGGTGGTCTTCGGCGAGATATTGGCGCGCTATTTTCTGCTGGGCCTGACCGCGAGCGGCGGAGTTCAGACCTCCTTCGGGAACCAGGGATGGAGGGAAATTTCGGCGCCCGGTCTCGGTGCTCTCGGCCCGCAGGTCGCCTTCGAGATCGACCCTCGAGGCCGGATCAATGTGGTCGTGACCCGATACGATCCCGAGGGCAACTTCGATCTCGACATCTATCTTCTGCGCTACTCCAGCGCCGGCACCCTCAACGTCACGATCGGCGACAACGGACTGGTCGCCATCGCCGACGCCGGCCCGGATGACGGCGCCGAGTCGACTGTGCGCTCGCTCAGCTTCGACGCTCGCGGCCGGGCCGCCATCGGCTACGACGAAGGAGGTTCGAAGTTCGTCGTCATCGACCTCGAGACCGAAGGGATCGCTGGGCGCTCCTCCTCCACCTACCTCGCGCCTCTCGTCCTGGCCCAGGGCGACGACAAGTTGGTGGTGATTCACGACCGCGGTTCCGGCGACGGTTTTCGCGCGCTCCGATGGCTCGTTCCCGAGGCGTTGAATCTCGGACTCGACTCGACTTTCCGCTCCTGCTTGCTGACAGGCCTTTGCGACGTCGATCTCGGTGGCGACGGCAGCGAATCGGTCGTCGCCACGACGCTCTGGCACGGCCGGCCGGTCTACCTGGGAAACGCCGAGTGCTCCGGCCTCGTGGGCCCAGAATTGATCTGCGGCTTCCTGCTGCGCGTGGAGAACGACTACATCTTCGCCGACGGATTCGAGACCGGAGGCCGTGGGCGCTGGTCCGCGGCCAGCCCTTAGGGTTAGCCCTTCTTCGGTCCTCCGAGGAGTGAACCGAGGATGCCGCCGCTCTGCTTCATGATGTCGTCCATCACGCTGCCGTCGCGGTTGCTGTCGAGGACGGAGGAGAGCAGGTCACCGATACCGCCGGCGCGGGACCCTCCGGAACCGGCGGTGACGCTCGCCGGGGCCTGGGCGGCCGACTGCTGGAAGGCACCGCCGAGGATGTCGGCGAGGCCGCCCTGGTCGAGGCCGCCGCTCTGCTTGTTCTGCTTGCCGAGCACCGCCATGACGATCGGTGCCAGCATGGCGAGGAGTTGCAGGATCTGCCCCGGCTGGAGCCCCGTCGACTTGCCCAGGGTGCTCGCGATGTTGCCCTGCTTGCCGCCGAAGACGTGGCCGAGGATCGCGCCGCCCATGTCCATCATGCCGCCACTATCGCCGCCGGCTTGACCGCCGGCTGGGGACCCGCCGCCAAGCATGCTGCCCAGCATGCCGCCGATGTCGCCGAGTCCGCCGCCCGATCCAGTCATTCCGCCGAGTAGCCCGCCGAGGTTGTCGAGCAGTCCACCGTCGTGGTCGCGCTCGAGGGCGCCGAGGATTCCGGCGGCGCCCTGGGGGGTGGCGCTGTTGCGGGCGAGGGCGCCCAGGAGCATCGGCATCGCGGCCGAAACCGCGGCCTGGGTCTGGCCTGGAGTGGCGCCGATCTGGTTGGCGATCTGGCCGATGGTGTCGGCGTTGACATGCTGCGACAACTGGTCGAAGAGGGAGGACATGGAAACTCCTTAGTTTTCAGCCAATACGATAACCGAGTCGCGCTCGCTGAAACGCACCCGCTTCGACTTCGGCGGATTCGTCATGACGCCGTGGCCGCCGCTGCCGGCGGCCGAGGGTTGACGATAGCCGATGGCGATCTCGCCCCGCCGCCGCGCCGCTTCGACCAGGGTGGCGTAGGTGATCTCGCGATCGACCTTCACGTAGTCCTTCGCCGGCTTGAGGTAGAGCTCGGCACCCTCGGGATCGAAAAGGTCGGTGAACACCGCGTTGAGCGCCTTGTTCTCCGAGATCTGGGTGAGCAGGAGGCTCACCAGTTGATCGCCGATGATGAAGTCGTCGGCGCGGGTGACTTCGGCGAGCGCCCGGTTGCGCACGTCCTGCATCTCCGAGACGATCGAGAAGCGGTTGCCGCTCCGTTCGCGGATCTCGCGCAGATGCAGCAAGGTGACGAGGGTCCGCCCGTCCGCGCGATCGTCGTCGTCCGGGAACTCGGAGACCAGGACGACGTGATCGCAGGTCGGGATCTCCAGGCGATCGAGGGTCGCGCGATCGGTGGGATCGCCTTCGAACAGACTGATGCGGAGCTTCTCCGTTTTCGGGCAAGCGGCGCGGGCGGCGTCGATGCCGTCGGGATAGCTGCCGACGACCCTCACCTGCGACCCCGCTGCGACGTAGTTCTCCAGCTCGCGGAGGAGCAGCGGCGCCATGGCGTTCCAGCCGAGGATCAGGGTGTGTGCGGCCTGCGGCGGGCGCGACTCGCCGAAGACGATCGCCGACTCGTCGACCGCTGCGGGACCGGAGTGCGAAAGCCGGACGGTGTCGTCGTCCTGGGAGATGGCGATCACCTGGTCGCCGGCGCCGAGCTCAGCGTCCATCGGCGGGTTGAGCTGGATCGTTCCGTCTGCCCGCTGCAGGCCGAGGATCGAGGACTCTTCATAGAGGCCGAGCACCTCTCCGAAGCGCTTGCCGGTGAGCGTTCCCTCGGCCTTGAAGTAGATTTCGTCGCCGCCAAAGTCGAGCAACTCCTGGTAGACCACCGACAGGCCCGCCTGGCGCGAGGTCTGAACCGTGACCCGGGCGAGCAGATCGGGGACCAGCACCAGCTCCGCCTCGCCGCGCGCCGCGAGAGCCGCCACCGGGAGGTTCTTCGGATCGCGGATCTCCGCCACGATGTGGTACGGCTCGGGGCGCCGGTCGGGGCTGTTGGTGATCGCGAGCAGCGCCTTGATGGTCTGGGTATCGGACTCCGGGCCGGCCGGCGGCAGCAGGATGATGCTGCGCGACTCCGGGAGGTTCACGATGGCGAGATCGTTCATGTCCGCCGGGTTGCCGGAGCGGCAAATCACACGGGTGGTCCGGGTGTCGCCGACCCGCTCGCGGATCTCGTCCTCCATCTCGACTTTGTCGCGGTCGCCGAGCACGACCACCGCCGCGCGGCGCTGGTTCTGGTTCGCGGTCACCAGCTCGGAGACGATCGAGAAGACGCGCGGCGACCAGCCGAGGATGACGGTGTGCCCGGATTCGAGCACCCGGGAGCGCCCCTTGCGCAGCGCGTCGAGCTTGGCTTCGATCGCGGTGGTGAGTGTCCCGATGAACGTGCTGATGACGAAAATGCCGCCGAAGGTCACCGCCAGCATCGCCAGCAGGAACGACCAGGTGCCGGTGTCGCCGCCCATGGTGCCGGAATCCAGCGTGCGCATGAGCGCCATCCAGGCGATGGCGATGAAGCCGGGACTCGCGCCGTCCTCAGCCTCGGGCGCGACGCCGGTCGCCCACACCAGCGTCGCGAGCACCACGATGAGGCCGACCGAGAGCAGCGCGAGGTAGGCGATGATCACGACCGGACCGCGCGCCAGAGAATTGTCGAAAGAATAGGCGAGACGCTCGCGCAGACTCGGTTTGCTCATGGCCGGCTCCCGGGAATCCAGATCGTGGAGCGCGGATCATAGTCGACCCGCGCCCGCCGCTCGATCCGGCGCGCCTGAACTCAGGGGCAGGCGTCGAAGGCAGAAGTGTCGGTGAAGGCGGGGGAGGCGTGGCCCAGGGTGTTGCTCCGCGACCAACTGTCGCCGGTCTCGGAGTCGACGATGGTGACGGTGTAGGCGACGTCGGTGGTGGCGGCGGCGTAGACCCAGTAGCGGCCGTTGTAGCCGCAGCCGTCGATCACCTTGACCAGCATCTCGAGGTTCGACTCGTCGAAGAACCAGAAGAGGCCGGAGTCGGAGGTGAGCGGGTAGGCGCGGCCGTTACCCTGATGGCCCCCGTAGTCGGTCCACGCCACGCGAACGCCGAAACGCTCACCGTTGAGGCAGAGGGTCGTCGAGTTCTCGACGCACGGCTCCGGATCCGGAGCGGGCGGCGGATCGTCGTCCGGCTGCCAGCCGAGGCGGACGACCTCGAAGTCCGAGCCCTCGAGGCTGGCGAAGGCCGGATTCAGGAGATCGTTGTCCCAGCGCGTGTCGTAGGTGCCGCTGACGTAGAGATCGCTGCCGTTGTCGGCGACGATCAGGCCGTAGCTCTTCATCGCCTGGAAGATCCGGCGGAGAGGAGCGGAGTAGCCGGAGAGGTCCTTGGCGGCCTTCAACCGAAGGCGCGCCCCCATCGGCAGCGCACCCGAGGTCGAGCCCGCTTCGTGCGAGGCCGGGAAGGCGTAGCCGTTCGTGGCGCGCACCGTGACGCGGAAGGCGTGGCGGATCGGATCGGCGCCGTAGGCCTCGTCGTAGCGCACCAGGCCGGGGAGGATCGCCAGGCCCGCAGCGTCGGCGCTCGTCCAACCCTCCGGGCGGCGGCGATTGCTGTCGAGCGGCCAGACGGCGCCCGAGCCGCCGGTCCAGTTCGCACCGTTCCAGTGCAGGTCGTAGAGCTCGAAGATCAGCCGGTGATCGCGGTCGACCAGCAGCAGATGGCGATCGCCGCCCGGGTCGGCGGCGCCGGGGTAGCCGCCTTCGATCCACCGCGACTGCGTCTTCGCCTCTTCGGGGATCGGATACCCGGCCGGACGGCCGGGAGCTCCGGCGTCGCTTTCATCCGGATAGTAGAAGTCGACCGGGACGAGCGGCTGGTTCCCGGGCACGGTGGCGTAGGGGAAACCGTAGATCTCGGGCTCGTCCCCGGCGTCACCGCCGAAGTCGGGGTGCATCCCCCGGTTCGCGCCGAGGAACTGGATGAAAGCGGCGCTCGCGGGGTCGACCGGCGCCTGCGAGATGGCGACGTTCCACCAATTGTCGGCCGGCAGGAGCGGCAGCGGACCGGGCAGGGCGCCGCCCCGCGTCGGGCCCTGGGCGAGGGCAACGCTCGCGCTCGCGAGAAGGAGGGCGAGGAAAGCCCGCCGACTCCGGTCAGGGGACCGTGGCATTCCAGTTCCCGGCCGTGCCGCTTTCGAAGCCGTCGTTGAACAGGATCGGGCGGACGATCCCCAGCGGCGAGTAGCCGGCGTAGCCGGGGAAGACCTGCTGCCAGTTGGGATTCTCGAGCCGGCTGACGACGATCTCGGAGAGCACGCGGCGGAAATCGGTGGTGATGTCGAGGTCGGCGGCGTCGTAGAGCTGTTCGTTGGCGAGCCCGGGCCAGCTGCCGTAGAGGCCGCCGACGACCGGCCCGCCCATCACCGTGATCACCCCGCCGTGGCCGTGGTCGGTGCCGGCGTCGTTGTTCTCGCGGAAGCGGCGGCCGAACTCCGACATCACCGCCACCGTCGTGCGGCCGGCGAAGGCGTTCGCCCCGACGCCGTCGAGATCCTGGTAGAAGGCGGAGAGCGCCTGCGAGAGCTCCTGGATCTTCTCCCAGAAGAACTGTCCGTCGGCCGGCGCGCCCTGACCGTTGTGGGTGTCCCAGCCGCCGAGGTCGAGCGTCGCCGCGCGCAGTCCCATGTTGAGCTTGATGAGCTGCGCGGTGAGCTTGAGCGAATCTCCGAAAGAGCCGCTGGGGTAGACCGCACCGTTCGCCGGTACATAGGAGGAGAGCGTGGGAATGTTCTGCTCGATGAAGCCGGAGGCGTCGAGCGAGACCAGGCCCTGCGCATACCGCGGATCGACGGCGCTGTGCAGATCGAGGATGTTGCGCAAGGAAGTCTTCTGCGCGTCGCGCCAGGCCGACGGGCCGGTGTTGAAGAGAAAGTCGTCCCGGTTCGCAAAGGCGACGACGCTGGTGTCGGAGAGCCAGGCGCTCTGGATCGTCGACGACACGGCGATCCGCTGCACCATCGGCGTGTTCAACGGCAGGCCCGGGGAGGTCAGGAAGTGGCGGGTGAGCCAACCGTCGGTGGTGCCGCCGTCGCCCGGCGTACCGAGCTCCATCTGCGCCTGGTTGTCGAAATGGCTGCGGCTGGAGGTGTCGAGCCCGGCGGCATGCACGAAGGCGACCTTGCCGTCCTGGAAGAGATTGTGCAGGTCGGTTGCCGCCGGATGAAGACCGAACTGGCTGCCGCCCATCGTGCCGAGCGCGAGCGCCGCGTTGGCGCCGCTCGCCGGGATCTTGAGCACGGGTCGCGCGGTCTCGTAGTGGACGCGATCGGGCCCGCCGGTCGGCAGGACGAAGGAGAGACCGTCCATGCCGCCGCGCAGGAAGAGCACGATCAGCGTGTCGTGGTTGCCGAGGATCAACGGATCGGCAAAGACCATACTGGTGAAACGGGCAGCGGCGACGTTGGCGATCGCTGCCGAGCAGCCCATCATGAAACCGCGTCGGGTGGGTCGGTACATGGCGGTCTCTCCTACTTCAAGAGGAATTCGGGCGTCATGAACATGAGGCCGACGAGGGAACGGAGGCGGGCACGCACACTCGACGAGGCGTCCAGGTTCAAGGGCAGCGTCGGGCTGTTGCCCTGCGCCATGAAATCGACGAGCTCGTCGCGCTGCTCGGGCTCCAGCGCACGCCCGAAAACCCGGCCGCTCCAGAAATCGACCAGTTGCTCCGACGTCACCGAGTGGGGCAGGGCGGGGAACGCGGCATAAGTCTGGCCGAGGATGTCGAGTCGGAAGTCGTCGGTGGAGCTGTTGCCGTCGATGTCCTGGTCGATCAACCAACTGCCGAGGCGCCAGCATTGCAGTCGCGTGTTGGTTCCCGACCAGAGCGCCTCGCGATCGCCGAAGCCGTCGGGAGGGACCCTGGCGAAGAGGTTGTGCCCGGTCTTGCTCTGGCGGGAGAGAAAGCTCGAGGTGTCCGACTCGACGGTGAGCGGGTCCTGGCTCGAGTAGCCGAAGTTCCAGTTGGCGTTCGTGGCGCGCAAGGCGCTGACCGAGAATTCGACCGGTCGCTTGATCTTCTCTCCCCAGACGGTCTTGAACTCGGGCGACAGCAGAATCGCCTCGTAGACCACCTTCAACTGGTTGCCGGACTCCCAATTCAGGGTGAAGAGGTTGCCGATCGCCTCGACGAGCGGCTCCGGCGGATTGTCCGAGATCAGGCGCCGGCAGAGCTTGCGCGCCACGAAACGGCCGGTGCCGGGGTGCGCGGCGAGCAGGGAGAGGACGTCTTCGCCGTCCTTCTCGTCGGCCTGGTTGGGCTGCATGTTGACCTGCCCGAGTGACAGCACCGCCTTCTGGAAAATGTCGTGATTGGCGGCTGTATAGAGGAAGGTGCCGAGCGTGCCGGACACCCCCCAGCCGGTGAAGGCGCGCGCCGTTTCGTAGACGTCGTTGTCGACGTAGCCCGCGGGAATCGGCTCGCCGGCGCTCGCCGTGCCGGGTGGCCAGACCACGCCCGGTCCCCACTCCGGAACGACCGCCTGCGAGCCGACGCCGTAGTAGTTCTCCGCTCCCAGCGTCATGAGCTCGAAGAGCTCGCGCGCCCAGTTCTCGTTCGGGCCGTTCCTGGTGTTGGTGTAGTTGTCGAGGTAGTAGAGCATCGAGGTGCTGCGCGTCACCGCCTCGAGCATCGTCCGGAAGTTGCCGAAAATATTTGGCCGGATGACGTCGCGGTCGTAGTGGACGAAGGTCTCCTGGGTGTACATCTCGAAGCCGTAGACGTTGAAGTGATTGAGCCAGAAATCGGCCAGCACCTCGCGCAGCTGCCACTTGCTGTAGACCATGCGCAGGTAGGTATTGAGGCGCGTCTCTTCGACCGGGCGGTTCCGCTGCACGCCGCCGGTCTGGTGGTCTTGCCAGAGCTGGGTGAGCGTCTTGTCCAGCGTGGTGAAGCCGGGATTCGGGTAGCCGTTGAGGCCGTTGCGGCGCTGGTGGTACTCGGTGTCGTTGGCCTGGACCGGGTCGGGATCGAGCTGCTGCGTGACGTAGGCCTCGAGGCGGGCGTCGTCGTCGACGCCGAGCGCGTTGAAGGCCGCGACGTCGCCCGGCCGCGGCCCGAAGCCCATGCGGTTCAGGGCGACGAGGGCGACGCCGGGAGGGTCGAGCGGGGCGCGCCCCTCGGCGCGGCGCAGGACGGGCGGCGGAACCGGCGCGGGCGCTGCGAGCAGCTCCCGGCGCGAGGGCCCGGGTCGATAGCGGGGGATAGCAGTGGCGTCCGGCATGAGGTCTCTCCCGGGTGATCGTCGCGTTGGGTGCGAAGCGAGAGGCTAATTTCGCCGGCCCGGACACGATATGGACCAGTGCACAGCGGACCATGCTCCGCCGCCGGGTATCAGCCCGAAATCGCGCTCCAGCGGGTGGCGTCGCCGGTTTCGAAGCCGTCGGTGAAGAGGTCGGCTCCGACCGGCGGCAGGTCGGCTCCGGCGACGACGCCGATCGGGCTGTAGTTCTGGTAGCCGGGAAAGACCGTGCCGAGGTTGGGGTTGCCCAGGCGGCGAATGAGGATCTCCGACAGGACGCGCCGGAAGTCGGTGGTGACTTCGACGTCGCCTTCGTTCAGCTGGCCTTCGGCGAGTCCCGGCCAGCTGCCGTGGAGACCGCCGATGGCGTTTCCCGACAGAACGAGCATGTTGTTGCCGTGGCCGTGGTCGGTGCCGGCGTCGGCGTTCTCGAAAAAGCGCCGCCCAAACTCGCTCATCACCACGACGGTCAGGCGCTGGGTGTAGTTGGCCGCGCCGGCGCCGTCGAGGTCGGCGTAGAGCGCGGCGAGGCCTTGAGCGAGCTCCTCGACCAGGCCGGCGTACATCCCACCGCCGGCGTTGCCTTGGTTCTCGTGCGTGTCCCACCCGCCGAGATCGAGTGTCGCGACGCGCAGGCCGAGATCGAGCTTGACCATCTGGGCGATGGTCTGCAGATTCTCGCCGAACCAGCTCTGCGGGTAGACGGCGCCGTTGGCCGGCGTATAGGGGCCACTGGCGAAGAGCTCGATGATGTCGACTGCGTCGAGCGCCTGGAGACCGGTCTGATGCAGCCAGCTGGATCCGCCGGCGTAGAGATGGCGTAGCGCGGTGCGCTGCGGGCTGCGCCAGGCCCACGGTCCGGTCGAGAGCGAGAAGGAATCGACGCTCGACAGGTTGATGGTGTCGTAACTTGCCAGCAGAGAAATGGTCTGGGTGCCGCCCACCGCGAGCGACGGCATGATGATCTCGGACGGGAGGTTCGTCGCCGACTGGAAATGGCGCGTCAGCCAGCCGTTCGTGATGTTGCTGACCCCCGGCGTGCCGAGCTCCATCCAGTTCATGGAGTCGAAGTGGCTGCGTTCGTTGGCGGCCATGCCGCAGGCGGTGACTACCGAGAGCTTGCCGTCCAGGAAGAGCTCGTGGAGCGGTGCGGCGCCCGGGTGCATGCCGAAGCTTGTCCCTCCGAGCGTGCCGAGCGGCAGTGCGGCGCCCGGTCCCGAAATCGGAACGCGCAGATTGGGCCGCGCCAGCTCGTAGAACTGGCGGTCGTTCGATGCGCCGCCGGTCGGGACGATGAGGTTCAATCCGTCCTGGCCGCCGCGCAGAAAGAGCACGATGCAGATCTCGTCGTTGAATCCGCCGTTGCCACGCCCGGGGCCGCCCTGGGCGAAAGCGAACGAATTGAAGCGCGATCCGGCGAGGCTGGCGATGGCGGTGGAGCAGCCGACCAGAAAGCCGCGGCGCGTGGACTGACACATCTCGAAGTCTCCTTGCTGCTGCCGGTTCAGCGCCAGAGGAATTCGGGTGACATGAACATCAGCCCGATGAGGGTGCGCAAGCGGTCCTGGGTGTAGTCGGGCCAATCGTTCGTGCCGATAGGCAGCGCGAATGTCGGGTTGTGGCCCGCAGCCATGAAATCGACGAGCTCGTCGCGGTCGGCGGCGGCGAGAGCGCGGCCGAAGATGCGCGGCATCCAGAAATCGACGATCTCGTTCGCGGAACGCGCCGGGGAGGCGAGAGTGGCGTTGACGATGTCGAGGAACCGGTCGTTGCCGTTGCCGTCCTCCTCGACGAGCCAGTTCACCAGCCGCCAGAGGGCGACCCGCGGGTTGGCGCTTTGCCAGGCGCCGCGAACATCCGGATAGCCGTTGGGCGGGTGCCAGCCGAAGAGCGGCTGGCCGCCGGCCTCGAAGAGCCAATGGAAGGAGTTGACGGCGTCCTCATCGGCGACGAAGACCGTGAACGGGAAGTTCGCCTCTCCTGCCCGCAGGGCCGCAGCGGCGATCTCGAACGGCCGCTTCACCTTCTCGCCCCAGGTATTCTGGAACTCGTTCGACAACACGACATGGCGGACGACCTGGCGGATCTGGTCGGGCGCTTGCCACTGGGCGGTGAAGAGCGCGGCTGCCGAATCGACGAGGGTCTGCGGCGGAAAGTCGCCGACCAGGCGGCGGCAGAGCTTGCGGGCGATGAAGCGGCCTGCGGCGGGGTGCGAGGCGAGGCGGTCGAGCACCGCTTGTCCGTCGCTCGCCGCAGTGCCGCCGCCCGGAATGACCGTGCCCAGGACCTGCTTCGGCAGACTGTCGTGAGCCTCGTCGCAATAGAAGAAATGACCGTCGTTGTCGCTGCCCTCGGGACAGTCCCACTGCACCCAGTCGATCGCGAACGTCCAGCCGGTCAGGGCGCGCGCGACGTCGACGACGTCCTGCTGGCAGTAGCCGGTCGGGTTCGGGTAGCCGGGAACCTGCTCGCGCGGCAGGTTGCCGTGCGAGTTCTCGGCGCCGAGGCAGTGCAGCTCGATCGTCTCGCGGGCGAAGTTCTCGTTCGAACCGACCGGATGGCCGTCGAGCTCCGCCGCGAAGTTGATGTAGTTGTCGAGATAGACCAGCATCGCGGGGGACTTGACGACCGCTTCCAGCATCTGGCGAAAGTTCCCCAGCCCGTGGGCACGGATCACGTCGCGGTCGTGGTGCACCCAGACCGGCGCCTCGATGAACTCCCAGGCGTAGACGTTGAAGTGGTTGTGCCAGAAGTCGACGAGAACTTCGAAGAGCTGGCGCTGCGAGTAGACCGCCCGGGTCCAGGTCGCGAGCTCGGTCTCGATGGCGGGTCGAATGCGTTCGTACCACTCCGGGTCGGCGACATGATGATCGAGGAAGAGCTGAGTCAGGCTCTTGCCGAGAGTGCTGAAGCCGCTCGCCGCCAGCCGGGCGTTGCAGGCGGTGTCGGGAATCGCCGCCGGGTTGAGCTGTTGGTCGACCCAGGCGGTGAGGCGCGCGAGGTCGTTCCCACCGAGAGCGTTGAATGCGGCGATGGCGCTCGCGGTCGGGCCGAAGGCGAGCCGGGAGAGCGCCAGGACCGCCATCGCCGGAGGCGTCAATGGCGTTTCCTGTGGCGGTTCCGGGACTCCGGCGCGCCGCATTTCGCGGGCCGGCTGATAGGTGTCCCCGGAGAGCGGGAGGAGGAGGCTTCGCCGCGACCGGACGGCCGGGGCCGGCGGCGCGGGCGCGGGGTGGCGAGGACGCTCGCGAATCGAATTTGCAGTCATGAGGATGCGTACCCTACTTTGGGGTAGGGAGCCGGCGAAGTGAGAGGAGTCACAGGCCGCCGGTGGAATCTCGCCGCGATATAGTTTCCTCGTCATGTCCGCCAACCCGACTCCGCGCCGCACGCCGCTCTACGAAGCTCACCTCGAAGCCGGTGCCAAGCTCGTCGATTTCGCCGGCTGGGAGATGCCCGTCCAGTACCAGGGGCTGATCGACGAGCACCGCGCGGTGCGCACGGCGGCGGGTCTCTTCGACTGCTCGCACATGGGCGAGTTCCGGATCGCCGGCCCGGGTGCGCTGGAGTTCGTGCAGAGCTTCACTCCCAACGACGCGGCGAAGCTCGTCACGGGCCGCATCCACTACAGCGCGCTCCTCACCGCGGATGGCACCTTCATCGACGACCTTCTGGTCTACCGCATGGGCGACCAGGAGTTCATGCTGGTGGTGAATGCGTCGAACATCGCCGGCGACTTCGCCTGGGTCGAGTCGCTCCCGCGGCCCGCGGGCGTGACCCTCGAGAATCTCTCCGACGACTATGCACTGCTCGCGCTGCAGGGGCCGCGGTCGGTCGCCATCCTGCAGCCGCTGACCGCGACGCCGCTCGCGCCGATCAAGTACTACGGCTTCGTGCAGGCGCAAGTTGCCGGGAGGAAGGCGATCCTCTCGCGAACCGGCTATACCGGGGAGGACGGCTTCGAGCTCTTCGTCGCTCCGCAGGATGCGATGCCGCTCTGGCGGGCCCTGATGGCGGCCGGGGAGCCAGCAGGTCTGGTGCCGGCGGGACTCGGGGCGCGCGACACGCTGCGCCTCGAGGCCGGCATGCCGGCCCGATGCCGATGCCGCCGATATTCTCTTCCTCGGCGACATGCGCAAGCTGAAAGGCGTCGATGTCCTGCTGGACGCCCTCGCCCATATCAACCGGACCCGTCACACCACTGCCTGCCTCGCGGGCGATGGTCCCGACCTTGCCGCCTTCAAGGCGCAGGCGGAAAAACTCAACCTCGGCGGCAAGGTTTCTTTTCCCGGCCGCATGGGGGCGCGCGACGCCTTCCGCCGCGGGCGCATTCTTGTCATGCCATCCCGGGCCGAGAGCTTTCCCTATGTGGTGCTGGAAGCTTGCGCGGCGGGCGTGCCGCTGATCGCCAGCAATGTCGGCGGCATTGCCGAAGTCCTGACGCCCGATACACTGGTGCCGCCGGACGATAGCG
>JANNGS010000027.1:0-17716 GCA_031403995.1 Thermoanaerobaculia bacterium | reverse complement strand
TCCCCCGCCGCTCCCGGTCCGAGCCGCCGCCCGAGGCGGCTAGAAGCGACGGGAGCTTCGGCGCAATCCAACACTCCGGGGGACCAAACGGTCTCCGAATCTGAAGTCTCGCAATCCGAGGGCGCCTCTACCCTCAGCGTCGAGGAGTCCAGGCGCACGAAGGCGTTCCAGAACGCCGCCACCTTTTCGAACCCCCTTGCTCGGCTGGAGTCCAGCTCAAGAAACCGCGTGTAACGCGAACTGGCGCCGTCGACGAATGCTCCGCCTCCCGCCCTCCATCCGCGATTCATCGGAAATCGGGTGGCACCTCTTCAGCAGCAGGTGGCACCTCTTCAGGCAGCACCTGAAATCGGGTGGCACCTCTTCAGCAGCACCTCTTCAGCACCTCTTCAGGGGGCAGCACCTCTTCAGGGCCGCAGGCCGAACAGGTCGCCGCCAGCATGGGAGTTGCCCTCGGTTGTCGGAGGCCCCGCCGCCGGCAATCCCGTGCGGTCCGCCGAACCGGCGTCCGTGGCATCGGCCGGGTTCTGAGCGCGCAGCGGCTCGACGTTCACGAGGAGGCCGAGAAGGAGGCTGGCGAGCAACGCCACCGCCGCCCGGGCACGAAAGCGCAACGGTCGCCGCCCGCCTTCCGCAAGGAACTCAGCCTGTTCGAGTATGACCCCAGCCCCCCTACTCCCAAGAGCGACAGACAAAAGGGGCCGCTCCGAAGAGCGGCCCCTGAAGAGTCCTCCAGCGATCTGCCGCGGCTACGGAGCGACGCTGCTCCAGCGGTCGGTGCCGAAGCCGAAGCTGCTGGCGTAGATCAGGTCGACGCACTCGGCCGGCAGGAGGAAGCTCTCCGTCTCGTCGCCGAGAACGGTGCTGGCGCCCTGGCTCGCTCCGAAGCCGACCCCGCGCTCGGCGAAGGCGGTCCAGATGGAGCAGGTGAGGTCGCCGTCGTAGTTCGCCTGGTCGGCGGCGAGGATCGCATTCCGGCCGGTGACGAAGCCCGGACTGCAGGGCTGCAGCTTCAGGCCGTCCATGACCAGTTGGTAGGCGACATTGTTGCCGCCGGTGCCGTAGTAGAGATCCGGGTCGTAGCCCAACTCTCCGACCACGTTCCAGTACATCTCCCACAGCATGTTCGCCCAGATCGCGCCGACGCCGTGCGGCACCGACACGGCGTTGACGTTGATGTAGGTGAGGGGGTTCGCGAGGTTGTCGGTGTTGTAGGGGAAGTCGCGGATGCCGAAGCCGGTCGCCGCGTCCTCGAAGGTCAGATAGGTCGCCACCGGGCGCGGCGTCGTCGCCGTGTCGCTCGGAGCGGCGTGCAGGAAGAGCGTCTGCCAGTCGCTCCAGCCCTCGCCCATCTGCTCCTGGTTGCCGAGGCAGCTGGTCGTGGCGGGGCCGCCGGTCAGGCGGTTCGAGATTCCGTGGCCGTACTCGTGGACGATGACGCCGGCGTCGAGGTCGCTGTCGCGGTTGATCTGGCCGGCCGGGTTGTCTTCGAGGGTGGCGTTGATCGTGTCGCCGGCGATCGTGGTGAGGAGGAGCTGGCCGTCGAGCGAACCCACCGCGACCGAGGGGATGGCGGCGTTGCCGCCGAAGTTCGTCAGCGGAGCGACCGTCTCGTCGACGATGACCGCGCCCACGGCGCCGGCGTTGGCGGCGTTCAGGACGAAGACGCTCGAGTTGCAGAGGCCGCCGCTCCAGACGATGAGGGCGATCTTGCCGGTCAGGTTGTTGGTGAGCGGCTGGCAGGCATCGTCGATGGGCGGCGTGGCGTCGACGACCAGCGCCATGTCGGCGGTCAGGCCGTTGCCCTCGCCGCCGCTGTTGGAGGGGTTGGCGACGTACGAATCCGCGATGCCCGCCGGCGAGTTCACCGTCACGAACTGGCTGAACGGGTTGGTCCAGACGAACATCTGCATGCGCGGATTGCCGCCGTCCGGCGGCGTCCCGAAGTTGGCGTTGTTGGTGCCCGAGCCGTCCTGGGCCTCGGCGTTGACCGAGTCGCTGGCCGCTCCGCCGCGGGCGTAGTTGTTCTCCTGGAAGTTGCCGCCGACCTCATCGAACCCGTACTGGTAGGCGATGTCGTGCAGCATGTTGTTCCAGTAGTAGAGGTTCACCACCGCGGCGTCGCGGTAGTCGGCCGGCTGCTGCGTCGAGAGGTCGAGAGCTGGCTGGAAGAGGAGCGGTGGTCCCGCGCCGCCACTCGGCTGGCTGCCCGGGTCACAGACGTTGTTGGCGTCGGTGTCGGTGCAGGCGTTGACGTTGTTGCCGGAGGTGACGAACGTGTCGGCCCCCAGAACGCCGTTGGTGTCGTGCCAGCCGTAAGGGCTGGCGCCGGTCGCCGGGTTGATGCCGCCGGCGAGGTGCGGATCGACCTCGTCGGTGCGCGCGCCGTCATCCGGCGATTCCTTGGGCGAAGCGAAGACGCTGTAGGTGGCGTCCGCTTCCGCGGTCCAGTTGACCCGGCTGACGATCGCGCCGGTCGCGGCGTCGACCCAGAGGTCGAGCCAGTCGGAAGCGCCGGTCACCTTGAGGTTCAGGTTCCAGGCCAGGGTCAGCCGGTCGCTCTCGGGGGTGCGGAAGTAACGCAGGCGGACGGGGATCTCCTCCTCGGAGAGCTTCGGGCTCGAGTAGACGGTCCGCAGGTCGAAGCCGCCGACGCTGTCGACGAGAGCGAGGTCGGCGTCACGGCCACGCAGGCCGAGCTCCCGCGCGGCGGCGCGCACCGCCATGTCGGGCGACAGGGCGGGAAGCTCCGGGGTGGCCGCCGCGCGATCGCCGGCGGCGCGCACGAACGCTCCGGTGCGGTGGAAGATCCGCCCCAGGCGGTCGATGTGAATCCCCATTTCGGCGCCGTCGATCTCGAGCCCGTTGACGCGCTGGCGCAGGTAGACGTGGGTGACGCCGTTGTGCGCACTGGGCACGAGATCGGTGACCGCGACGTCGGCCACATCACTCGCCTCGAGCCCGAGCTCGCCGGCGGCGTCGCGCAGATGCGCCAGCGCGATCTCCTGCGCCGGAGCCGCCGAGGGCCCGGAGTGGTAAGTGGCCTGCTTCACCCCGGCGGCAGCCTCCCAGGGGAGAAGCAGAGCGGCGGCCAGCGCCAGCGTGACGGCACTCGTCCAGCGATCGGGAGTGATTCGGGGCATTGCGTCCTCCGGGGATTCCTGCGTTGGATCGGGGGAGACTACCCGTACGGCCCCCGATCCGCAAGCGAGCCGATTGCGGACCGGATGCCGACCGGTGGCGAGCGGAGCTATCTCTCCGCGACGCCCTCCATCCGGCGCATCGCGCGGAGATGGTTCCGGCCGGCGATCTTCCGCAGCTCGTCGTCGCTGTAGCCGCGGCGGAGGAGCTCGGCGAAGAGGTAGGGATAGCGGCTGACGTCGGCGAGCTCGGGCACCATCGACTGGACGCCGTCGTCGTAGAAGTCGGCGCCGATGCCGATGTGGTCGATGCCGGCCACGGCGCGGAGGTGATCGATGTGGTCGGCGACTTCGGCGATCGTGCCCCGCGGTTGCGGATGGGAGCTTTCCCATTTAGCAATGGCGCCGTCGATGGCCGCCGGCTCGTCGAGCGCGGCGCGCAGCTCCTCCAGCCGGGCGGTGCGCAGCTCCTGCCAGGCGGCGTCGCCCTTCGCCACGAACGAGCTGAGGAAGTTGACGTGCACCACGCCGCCGTTGGCGGGGAGCAACCGCAGCACCTCGTCGGGGACGTTCCGTACGTGGCCGGCCACGGCCCGCGCGTTCGAATGCGAGAAGATCACCGGCGCCCGGCTCACCCGCAGCACGTCGAGCATCGTGTCCGGGCTGACGTGCGAAATGTCGACGAACATCCCCAGTCGGTTCATCTCGCGGATGACCTGCTCGCCGCGCTCGCTCAACCCGTCCTGTTCCGGTCGATCGGTGGCGGCGTCGGCCCAGGGGACGTTGTTCCAGTGGGTGAGGGTCATGTAGCGGGCGCCGAGCTGGTGGAAGATGCGCAGGACACCGAGAGAGTCCTCGATCATGTGGCCACCCTCGATACCCATCAGCGAGGCGATGCGGCCGGCACGGTGGATGCGCTCGATGTCGTCGGCGGTGCGGGCGAGCTCGAGCTCCGGATTCCTGCGGATCATCTCCAGCACGACGTCGATCTCGCGCACCGCTTCGTGCAGTGAGGTACGGGTGTGCGCATTCTCCGAATCGGTGAAGATCGACCAGTACTGGGCGCCCACCCGCCCCGCGCGCAGCCGCGGAATGTCGGCGCAGAGCTGCGGCTGGACGGCGCCGAGGTCGATCGCCCTCCAGGCCTCGTCACCCTTCTCGATCAGCATGCTCGGCAGGTCGTTGTGGGTGTCGATGAGCGGCGCCTGCTCGAGGATCGCTCGCGCCCGGGCGAGAAGTCCGGAGTCGGACTCGGAAGTGGCGACCGCCGCTGCCAGCGGCGAAGCTGCGAAGGCGAGAAGAGCGACGGCAGCGAGCGAACGACGGGCCATGGAGACCTCCGGAGGAGTGCAGGGATCGAGGCGGGAGGATACCGCACGCCTCCTGCACCTTCGGGCCTCGACCGGCTTGCGCCGCGTGCCAGCCGTTCGTGGCTCGATGTCGCCCTGGCGCGGCCGAACACGTTCTTTCTGCTGAGGACCAACCTGGTGCTCCAAGGAGACCCGCTCCATGAACCCCACCGCACGGCCGCGACGACGTCGAACGACCCCTGTATTCACTCTCCTCGCGGCGATCGGGTGCCTCTCGCCCGGGGTCGCCCGGGCCCAGACGGGCACCGGCGCGGTCTGGGAGGGTTTCGGCCCCTACGGTTCGTTCGGCGCGTTCACCGAGATTACCGGGGTTCACGAGGGCGACATCTCCGCCTACGCCGTCGCTGCCGACCCCGCGAACCGGCTGCTGACCCTGAATCAGTGGAAGGACGCCCAGGTCGACCTCGACCTCGACTGCGCCATTACGCGTCATCTCCCGGACGCGCGCACGCTCGACATGGACTTCTCCGGCGAGCTGGAGGCCAGCCGCCGCATCGCCCTGAACCTGGGCGGCGAGCTCGCCGATCGCTGCCGGGCGCTCGCCGTCGATTCGTCGTCGCGCCCGGTGATCGCCGGCTACGCCAGCACCGACGGGCCGGACACCGCCTTCGTCGTGCGGCTCGCTGCGGCGGACGGCAGCTACGACAACAGTTTCTCGTCGAACGGCAGGTTCACGCTCGAGAATCTGGTCGGTTTCCTCGGCCTCGAGACCCGATTCTCCGATGTCGAAACCGATTCCGCAGGCAGAGTCGTGGCCTGCGGGTACGTTGAGCGCGGCGGCGAACGCAACATGCTGGTCATGCGCTTCCAGGTCAACGGCGCGCTCGATGCGAGCTTCAACGGCAACGGTTACCGCGAGATCGACTTCAACGGCGCAGGTGGCGACGACGATGCCTGCGAGCAGCTCGCGATCCTGCCCGACGACCGTATCGTGCTGGCCGGCGGGGCCCATGCGCCCGGCTCTGGCGAAACCGGCTACGCGCTGGTGCGGCTGCACGCCAACGGCAGCCTCGACACCAGCTTCCACTTCGACGGCAGGGCGCTCATCGACGACGGTTCGCTGTTCACCTCTCCCACGGTCGTCGACGTCGGCTACGACGCCACGCGGCAGCGCCTCGTCGTCGCCGCCACGGCGACCGGTTTCAACATCACACCCGGCGGCGCGCTGGTTGCGGTCGGCAACAGCGGATTCCTCGATCCGACGTTCCACGGCGACGGACGGCGCAGCCTGCGCTTTTCCGATTTCGGCGGCGGCGCGCCGGCGCGCGAGCCCGGGGCCACCTGGCTGCGGCGGCTGCTGATGCGGCCGGACGGCAGCTTCTACCTCGCGGGCACGCACGAGAACAGCCCCATCGATGCGTCTTTCTACGGCCCGACGGACCTGGCGCTCGCTCGCCTGCGGCCCGACGGCAGCGACGACACGACGCCCGGGCGGGCTTTCTCGGGCGACGGTATCGCCTTCTTTGCCTACATCGGAATCGGCCATGAGAACGTCTCGTCTTCCGCTCGGGCGCGGGTGGGCGATGCGCTCGAAGATGCGATCTTCTATCGCGGCAACGTCCTGCTGCTCTCCGAGACGAATCGCTACCCGGAGGGCAATTGGGGCGACGTGGACTACGAGCTCGGGCCGATCGCGCCGGTGCTCGCCGGCATCGTGACCGAGCGCATCTGGAACAGGGATTTCGAGCCCGACGCCCTGGCCGAGCCGGCTTCGCTCTTCGCCGAGATTCCGGTGCCAGCCGGCTACGGCCGCTATTGCAGTGTGCGCGACCCGATCTCCGGCGGTGCTGGTCTCCTCTCCCAGGGTCCCACGAGCGACCCCTGTCAGGAGATGCTCGACAGCGATCCCGCCCTGATCATCGAGCGCGCCGGTCTCTACTCGCTCGCCGGGCCGAACCATGTCCTGGCCGCCTGCGACGGCGACTACGTCGGTCTGCACGCAGGCAACGGCGGAGCGCCGTTCAGTGCGGCGCTGAGTGCGGCGGCCGGGCAGACCGACTGCATCTTCACTGCCGCGCCGGCATCTCTGCCGGTGTTCTCTCGTCCTTACTCCGGTGACCATACGGGGTTCACCGCGCAATCGTTCAACCACGACGTCTACAACATCCCGATCGACGTGTCCGACTTCGGCCAGGTTCCGGTCGCGGACCACCCGGAGGCGCACTACATCGACCTCAACGGGATCCAGATGTGCGACAGCTCGGCTTGGCACTCGGTCGGCGGCGTGGACGAAGCGGCGGTGGACATCGGGTATCTGGACGGTCGCGACGTGGAGGCGGTGGCTGCCGGCCGGGTGGCAGCGGCCGTGCCGCGCTACGTCCTGCGCCTCTCGGCGGTAGGCTTCGACCCGCACCAGCGCGAGGTCTTCGTGCGCCATGCGATCGGCTTCGGCCGCTATAGCGAGCAGTTCACCACCTACTACGCCCACATGTCCGACACGCGGGTGCGACGCGGCGACGCGGTCGTCGCCGGCACCGTTCTCGGGCGCGTCGGCACCACCGGCGCCTCGAGCGGAAACCACCTGCACATCGCCGTCTTCCGCCATCGCAACCTGAGCTTTCGCGCCCGCTTTGAGCTCGACTACTCGCGCGGCGACTTCTTCGAACTGGACAAAGAGGCGGCCGCGATCGACCCCTGGGGCTGGAACGGACCGCCGGCCACGGATCCCTGGGCCTGGCGCTTCCGCTCGTCCGACACCGCTCCCGACAACGCCGGCAGCTGGAGCCTCCACCTCTGGAAGCCGGGCGAAGCTCCCACCATGTACCTGGACACAGACTGACGGCGGCGCATTGCAGCCTTGCCGGCAGCGCCACGCCGCCATGAATTGCGGTGGGAGGTCCGGATCAGGGTGTCACGGACAGCGTGGCGGTTGCCGTGGTGTCCAGAGCCAGGTACGGCAGCTCGAGTGGCTGAATTCGCAGCGCGACGGACTCGCCCTCAGCCGGCGCGCGGGTTTCGCCGGCTCAGGAGGGCAGATAGAGGCGCACGAGCTTCACCTGGCGAGGCGTCGCTTCGACGACCTCGATGCGCACGCCATCGACGAGAAGGTCGTCGCCCGCCCGCAGGATCTGTCCGGATTCGTGCATCAGCAGGCCGGAGAGGGTCGAGTAGTCGGGCGACACCGGCAACTCCGTACCGAGTTGCCGGTTGATCTCCTGCACGGACATCTCGGTGCGCACGAGCGCGCGTCCGTCGGCATCCCTGCGGATCGCGTCGTCCGGCTTCTCGTGCTCCCCCAGGAGCGCTCCCAGGAGCTCCTCGGCGATGTCGCCGATCGTCACGATGCCGGCGGTCATGCCGTGCCGGTCGAGGACGACGGCCAGATGGGCACGCTTCTGCTGCAGGCCGCGCAACACCTCGACTGCCGGTGTGCGCGGCCGGTGTGCGCGCGCCGACCAACGGGACTTCGCGCTGGATGGCCGCGATGTCGACCCGCTGCTGCTCGACGAGCTGCTGCACGAGGTCGCGTTCGAGCACGTAACCCTCGATGCTGTCGAGATCGTGAGCGACGACCGGGTAGCGGGCATGCGATCTGGACTTGAGGAGCGCCCAGACTTCGTCGCGCGTCGCTTCGCGGCGCAGGTAGGCGACCTCGGTTCGAGGGATGAGGAGCGAGGAGATCGGCAGCTCGCCGAGCTCGATCGCGCGGGAGGCGATGTCCCCGGCGGCCGGAAGAAGTGAGCCGGCGATGGAGGCCTCCTCGACCAGGTGCTGCAACTCGTCGGGCGAAAGCCGGGCCTCGGTGAACGTCGTCTGGTCGCGGAAGGGCCGCAGCAGGAGATTCGAGATCGTCGTCAGGAACCAGACGACGGGCCGGGCTGCCTGGGACATCCAGAGGAGCGGCCGCGAGACCAGGAGGCTCACGCGTTCGCTGCTGCGGAGCGCGAGCGATTTCGGCACGAGCTCGCCGAGGACGATCGACAGCACCGAGATGAAGGCGACCACGAGGGCGAGCGCGAGCTCGTCGGCGCCACGACGGAGCCCCAGGCCGGTCAGCCAGGCCGCGAGGGGCGCCTCGAGCGTCGCGCCCCCGAAGGCTCCGGCGGTCGCCCCGAGGACCGTGATTCCGACCTGGACGGTGGCCAGGAAACGCTCGGGGTTCTTGCGCAGGGCGAGCGCCGAGAGGGCGCCGCGGTGGCCTTCGTTCGCCAGCTCCAGCAATCGCGTCCGCCGCACGGAGAGGATTCCGATCTCGGAGGCCGAGAAGAAGCCGTTGACCAGGCAGAGCACGAGAATGACCAACACCTCAGCGCCGAAGAGCACGGGATCTCCTGTCATGAAGTGGCGCGCGCCCGCAGATCGAGCGCGACACCCGCGGCCGGTGCGACCGCCGACCGCACCGGTTCGAGGCGGTCGGTCTCCGGTCTACGGTGCCGGGGAGAGGCTGGCGGAAGCCGTGGAGTCGAGCGCCAGGAAGGGCAGCTCGAGGGGTTGAATGCGCAGCGCGACATGTTCGCCCTCCGGGGTCGCGGAGAGCACCTTGCCGCGGAAGCCGAGCGCGGAGCTCGCGGCGTCGGCGATCCGCACGGTCGCGCCAACGGAGAACGTAGCGGCCGCCGCGGCCGGAACCGTCGTCTCGACCACCGTTTGCTTCGCCTCGACGAAGGTCGCGAGCGGCTTGCGCTTCTTGGCGGTGGCGCCCACCGCAAAGAGATTTCGCCGCAAGTAGCCGTCGGCCGGGGCGACCAGGTTCGCGGTCGCGAGCTCGGTCTGGACACGGGCGAGGTCGCTGATGGCGTTGGATTCCGCCATCTGCGCTTCGGCGACAGCCGAGGCGTTCTGCATATCCGCCCGGCTGTTGCTCGCCGGCGAGCTGCTGGTCGCTCCGCGCGACGAGGCGAGCTCGCGCTTCTGATTCTGGGCCCGCGTGAGGTCCTTGCGGAGGCCCTCGAGCTCCTTCTGGAGCTTCGCGACGTCCATCTCGACGAGCACGGCGCCTTTGCGCGCCGGCTGGTTGATCGCTGTCGGCAACGCCCGGACCGGCAGGGTCAACGCCGACTTGAGCTCGCTTTCGCTGCCGGCGGGAGCCACCAGACGGACCTCGATCCCGATGGCGCCGGCCGCTTCCGCAGCGAACGCCGGTGCGCCGCCGGGCAGCGCGGCCGATGCGGCGAAGAGCAGGACTGCCTGGAACGAGCTGCGCTGACGACTCTTCATCGCTGAGTTCCTCCCAGCAGCCATATTAACCCGCACTTTCGGCCTCTGCCCGGCGATTGTCGAACAGCGGTCGAACACCGGCCGGCCGCGCGGTGATCTGGACATCCCCGGACATCTCCGAACATCCCGCCTTGCCAGGTCGATGGTACGCTGCCGCAGGGCCAGGACGGCCTCTGGGACCTTTGGACCGATGCCGCGACCTTTGCAGCTCTCTGGACTGTGGGCGCGCCCGGCTTCGTCCGGACTGGTCGTGCTGGCGCTGGCACTGGGTGGCGCGGCAGGCGCCGGCGCGCAGGCCGAGGACGGCCCCTCCCGCCGGGACCGGATGGACGCCCTCGTGGCAAGTGTCGGCGACTACGTCGAGCGCTTCCAGGCGGAGATGGAGGCGGCGGTGCTCGAAGAGAGCTACGTTCAGCTCCTGCGCCAGCCCTGCTGCCGCGAGCCGCGCAAGCCGGGCGAGGATCCGCTGCTCGCCTGGGACGACACCCGGCAGGCAGCGGGACGGCGCGGACTCCTCGCCCGCCGGCAGTCGAAGTCCGAGGTCCTGCTGGTGCGGATTGCCGGCGGCCTCCGCGTCGGCTATCGCGACGTCTACGAAGTCGACGGAAAGACGATTCAGGATCGAACCGAACGCGTCCGACGCCTCTTTCTCTCCGGGACGAAGGAGAGCGCGCTCGCCCTCGGCAGGATCGCCGCCGAGAGCGCGCGCTTCAATCTCGGGCAGATGCAGCGCACCACCAACCTGCCGACGTTGCCGTTGCTCTACCTTGCTCCTGCGATGCTGCCGCGACTCCACTTGTCGCGCGGCGGCGACGAAGAGGTGGACGGCACGAAGACGACGATCCTCGAGTTCCGCGAAGATGCGAGTCCGACGCTCGCGGCCTCCGCGGCCGGAATCGACATGTCGGCGCGCGGGCGCGCCTGGGTCGAGCCCGGGACCGGGCGCATCCGGCGCATCGAGTTGCGCTACGCGGCGGGGGCGCGACGGGTGATGACGGTCTGGTTCCGCCCGGATCCCCGGATCGGCGTCCTCGCTCCGGCGCGGATGTGGGAGTGGTACGAGAAAGTCCCGATCGGCGACGATCTTCCGGCCGAAGACTCCAAGCGTGCCTGGCCGGCCGACGTCGAGGCGCTCGCGACCTACACCGACCTCCGCCTGTTCTCGGTCGACACCAGCGAAGAAATCGGCGAGCCGGCGAACTGACGCGCCGGCGCGCTGGCGATGACCCGGCGCGAAGCGCCTCAGCGCTTGGCGGCCGGATCCTGGATCGATCGCAGATAGGCGACCAGCTCACCGATCTTGCGCTTCACATGCTCCCGGCGTTCCGGCGAATCGTCCTCGGGCCAGAGGAAGAGGTCGCCCCAGGCCGGCATCTCGCGGGTGCCGTGGGCCGCCACCTCGGCGCGTCCGTCGATCACCTGCTCCATGCGCTCGGCGGGGAAGACCCCGTCGTTCGCCGCCGTGAGCCGTGTCAAGTCGTTCGGCTTCTTGGCGAGAGACTCGGTGATCTCGCCTTTGCCGCGCCCATCGCCGCCGTGACAGTTGGCGCAATAGGTGCGATACGTGGGACCGCCCGCCGTGGCCGAATACTGCGCCTGCGCGCTCGCTGACCGCGCAACGCTGAGGGCCAGCCCGAGTCCTACCGCAGCCACCGCAAGCGCGCCGAGCAGTGCAAACCGTACCGTGGGAATCGCTTTCATTTCGACCTCCTGGTTCGAGAAGGCTTCTCCCCAGTAGACACGCTAGCAGCCGCGCCGCGCCGCGGCACCACCCGGTAAGGCGGTCTCTTCACCCTCCCGCCGGGCTTGCCGAGACCCATCGCCGACCGGCCTCCGACGGTTCTTTCCTGCGCTGGCGACAGGTTTCGGTCTCGGTCACGATGACGGTCATCGGGATGTCGTGCGGTTCGGCGGGAAGCTCGTCCTCGAGCTGTACCGCGAAGGCGAGGGCGATGGCGGGGAACGGGCGGCCCGCAAGGAAGCGGTCGAAATAGCCGCTGCCGTAGCCGAGACGGAAACCGCGCCGGTCGAAGCCCAGCCCGAGCACGAGCGCAGCTTCGACCGTGCCATCGATTGCGCTCGCCGCGAGCTCCGGAGCTCCGTCCGGCGGCTGCTGCAGGCCGAAAGCGAGCCTGCGCAGCGGACAGGGGAAGGGATGGACATGGAGTCGTCCGTCGCGGGGATCGGCCCGCGGCACGAAGATCTCCTTGCCGGCAGCCAATAGACGTTCGACGAGCCGCCAGCTGTCGATTTCGGCTCCGAACGACAGGCAGGCGAGGATCCCTCGAGCGCCTCGGATCTCCGGCAGCGCAAGCACGCTCGCGGCGACCCGATCCGCCGCCGCGAGGGCGGCGGCCGGCTCGATCTCCCCGAGCCGCGCGCGGAGCCGCTCTCGCCAGGCTGTCTTGGTCTCCGCCGTGATTCGCATGTCCGTGGGCTCAATCTTCCGCGGATCGGCTGGCACCCGTGCGGGCAGCACCCGTGCGGGCAGCCTTCTGGGGGCTGCGCTGGCTCCGCTGGGCGCGCTGGCTGCACCGGTCGTGCAGTCTGCCGCCCAGCCACTGGCCGCCGAAGTAGGCCGCGACATAGATCGGCAGCGTGCGCCACTCGAATCCGAGGCCGGTGGCGAAGCGCAGCGCGATCGCCACCGGCACGGGGGCGTGCACCGCCGCGAACCAGGAGAGCGAGAACTTGCGCAGGCCGGCCCGCCAGAAACCGAAGGGAAGGTTCACGAGCGCGATCAGCGCGGCGACGGTCCAGATCATCGGAGGTTTGGCGACATGAGGGTGAAAAGCGCCCTCCGGTCGCGCTATCGAGGCTAACACGGTCACTTTGGGCGGATGCGCCACCGGGGCGACTCGCAAACCCCTCGCAATACCGGGGCGGTCCTCGCGCTGCAGGCAGCGCGGTGGTTACTACCTAGGGTTCGCCTGTGCAGCCGGGTAGAAACTGCTCTTTCCGCCTGTTCTCCAACCGGCTAACTTCTTGTTGTCCGAACAGTTCGATGCGGCGCTCACCCGGGGCGACAAGGCGGAAAACGTTCCGCCGATCCCCGGCCGCAGCAGACCGGAACGAGGAGAAGAAAATGAATCTCAAGACAGTTGCGAAGTTCGCCCTCATCGGCGCGATGTTGATCGGTGGCAGCGCGGCCCAGGCCGCGGACAATCAGGCGGACTGGACCGTCACGTTGAGCGTCAAGCTCGCCCTGCTCGAGAAGCTGGGCACCGACAGCCTGCACATGGATGTCGAGACCACCGCCGGCGACGTCACCCTCAAGGGCACGTGCGTCAAGCGCGAGACCGTCGAGCTCGCGCAGTCGGTCGCCAAGTCGGTCACCGGCGTCAAGAGCGTCAAGAGCGACCTGCACGTCGAAGCCAACGTCAACAACCCCAGCCAGACAGCGGTCGCGGCCGGCGAGACCGAAGCCGAGCTGAAGGACGCGATGCTCTCCACCAAGATCCGCCTCGCCCTGGTCGAAAAGATGGGCACGGACGGCTTCAAGATCGGCACCACCGCGGCCAGCGGCGTGGTGACGCTCGAGTTCGAGAAGGAGTTCACCAGCGCCCGGCGCAGCGAAGCGGCGAAGCTGGTCAAGGCCGTGGATGGCGTCACCAAGGTCATCTCCCTCGACAAGAAGTAACGCTCGAGTCGGAGATTGCAGTGCAGAGAGCCCGCTCGGGGAGACCCGGGCGGGCTTTGTCATCTTCAGGGAATATGCCGGGGCCGACGCCGGGCCCACCAGAGGCGGGTTCCGAGCACGTTCATGGTCAGCAGCCAGAGGCCGATCCCGAGCGCCGCGAGGCGTCCCGCCGTACCGCCCATCTCGCCGGTATGGAAAGCGAAGAGCGAGTCGACGAAGCGCCGTCCGGGTGGCGAGGCGAGGGCGTCGAAGTCGGCGACGATCTCGCCGTCGATCGCACTCACGTAGACCCGCGTTTTGCCGTAGGCGCGACGGAGCTCGCCCGGCTGTTTGAGCCGGATCGCCCAGGTGGCTGCCGCTGGGGAGGGGAATCCGACGCCGGAGAGGGACGCTTCCGGATAGCGCTGAAAAGCGGCCTGCACAGCCTGGGTCATGCCGATGGCAGGCGCGGTGCCGGGCGGCAGCGACAGCGCGGGGGGATCGACCGGCATGGGTCTCACCAGGCGCTCGGTGGTGGTTTCGAAGGCGAGGAGCACGCCGGCCGCCACCAGACAGGCCGCGGGGACCACCATCCAGAGGCCCAGGGCGCGATGCCAGGAGAAGAGTCGTGCCGGACCGGCGGTGGCGCTCCCGGGACGCAGCGCGCGCCGCCATTGACCGCCGCGCGGCCATGCCGCGACGGTTCCGAGGATGAGGTTGGAAAGCAGCAAGAGGCCGCTGCTGCCGACGATCCACTTCCCCCGGTCTCCGGCGAGAAGCTTTTGGTGAAGGAGGACCACGCTCTCCATCCAGCCGCCGTTTGAAACCCTCTCGCCGTCGACGCGGGTGCGCAGGACCCTTCCGGAGCCGTCGACGCGCACGATCCGACCGCTGTCCGGCGGCGTGGCCTCGACGAAGATGTCGAAGCGATTCGTGCCTGCCGCCGTCGACCAGATCGAGTCGACGTGCCGGCCCGGCGCGGCCGCGGCCAGCGCCGCTGCGCGCTGGGCGATGGCTTGGAAGTCCAGGCTGCGCACCTCTCCCGCGACCGTCGCGTCGTCGATCTCCCAATGGAAGACCGCGACGACCCCGGTTCCGGCCTGCAGCAGCCAGAAGATCGCGGCGGCGAGACTCAGCCTGCGGTGAGCGACGACGAAGCCGGCGCGCAGCTTCAGGCCCGGTCCTCCGTCAGGGCGGCGCGGAGCCACTGTGCGGTCTCGGCGAGCGCGCGATCCGCGAGAGGCGCGACGGAGACCGCTTCGAGGAAGGAATGGGAGGCACCGCGATAGACCTCCATCCGCGCCGGCACTCCGGCCTCGCGCAGGCGCTCGCAGAGCTGGGCGCTCTGCTCGGCCAGCAGGTCGAGCTCGGCGGCAATCAGCAGGACCTGCGGCAGTCCCGCGAGATCGGCGAGCACGGGGCAGGCCAGGGGGTCCAGGGAGTCCGACTCGTCGCGCAGGTAGTTGCGCCAGAAACTTTCCATCTCCTCGGCGGTGAGCATGTTGCCGGGGCCGCCCAGGTGCCGGACGGCCGCGGGCGAAGATCGGCGGGCAAAGACCCCGTAGTTGAGCAGCAGCGCGCGGACCGCAAGCAGCGCACCCCGGTCGCGCAGCTCGAGGGCGGCCGCGACCGCCAGGTTGGCGCCGGCGGAATCGCCGCCGATCGCCAACCGGCCGGGGTCGATCCCGAGCTCACTGCCGCGTTCGGCGAGCCACTGCACCGTCGCCGCCACCTGCCGCAACGCCACCGGGAACTTCGCCTCCGGTGAAAGGGCGTAGGCGACGCCGACCACCGTGACGCCGGCCCGCGCCGCGTACTCCCGCATCAGCCGGTCGTGGGTGTCGATGCTGAACAGGGTCCAGCCGCCGCCGTGCAGGTAGACGAGCGCGGGATTCCTGCTGCCGCCCGAGGGGTCGTGAACCCGGATGTGGACGGTGCTGTCGCCCGCGGGCAGATGGCGCTCGAAGAAGCGCACCATCCGCGGCCCTCCTCGGGCCCAGGGCGCGCGCACCTCCTCGGCGATCCGCCGGGCCTCGGCGGGCGAGGCGGAGCCGAGGTCCGGGTGGCGCGCCCAACCCGCTGACATCTCGGCGACGAAGCGCCGGATGTCCGGGTCGAGGTTCGCGTCGGCAGGGCGCGGGCCGGCGCCAGCGCCCTTGGGTGTCATCGAGCGATCAGAAGCCGAAGCGAACTGTGGCGATCGCCTGGCGTCCGCTGCCGTAGTTGCAGTAGCTCACCGACTGGCAGACTCCGACGTAGGTCTTGTCGGTCAGATTTGTGGCGCTCAAGAGGAACTCCATGCTGCGCCAGAGGTAGCGCACCGAGGCATCGAAGAGGGTGTACGACCCCACCTCGATGGTGTTGGCGCCGTCGCCGGCGCGCGAGCCGACGTAGCGAATGCCGGCACCGAGGCCCAATCCGCTGGCGCCTCCCTCGGTGAACATGTATTCGCCACCGGCCGCGAAGAGCTGGTCCGGGGCGAGCGGCGGGCGCTTGCCGAGGGTCGCCGGATCGGTCGTCGCGGTGACCTCCTGATCGAGGTAGGAGTAGGAGGCGTAGTAGTTGAAGCTCGTCGCGAGACTGCCGATCGCTTCGAGCTCGAGGCCCTGCGAACGGATCTCGCCCTGCTGCACGCTGCTGAACGGGTTGACCGGATCGGGAACGCTCACATTGGTCTGGGTGATCTGGAACAGGGACGCCGTCAGGAAGCTGTTCGAGCCCTTGGGCTGGAACTTCAGGCCGCCTTCGAACTGCTCACCTTCGGTCGGATCGAACGGCCGGTTGTAGAAATCGACGCCGGCGACGGGCAGGAACGACGTCGAGTAGCTGAAATAGGGCGCGAGGCCGCTGTCGGCCAGATAGGTCAGAGCGATTCGGCCTGTCAAGGCACTGTCACTCTGGTCGATCTGCGAGTTCGAGAGTTGATTGTCGGTGGTGATGTCGGTCGAGTCTTCACGCAAGGCGATCGTCGCGATCCAGCGTGAGGCGAACTTCATCTGATCCTGGGCGTAGATTCCGAGCTGGTCGATCGGCTGGTTGACGTTGCCGTAGATGAAGAGGTCGGGGACGCTCGAACCGTAGACCGGATCGAACACATCGAGCGGCGCGGCGAAGGAGAAGCCGCTGATGATCTTCGACTCGGAGGTCGAATAGTCGACTCCGAAGAGGAGCGAGTGCTCGACGCTGCCGCTGTCGAAGTGGGCGTAGGCGTTGGTGTCCATGGTGAAGATCTTGAGGTCGAAGGTGTTGCCGAAGCCGAAGCGGTTGAGGGAACGCAGGTCTTCCTGCAATCCGCCGCCGAAGACGGTCTTGCCGTCGAACTCGATGCTCGAGTAGCGCATCGTGTTACGCAGCGCCCAGGTCCCGTTGATCCGGTACTCGAAGAGGCTGCCCGCCGACCACTGGTCGCGCTCGAAGTAGTCGTAGTCCGGTTCGCCGACGAAGAGGCTGCGATCGATGTCGCCGTGCGGGTTGCCAGTGAGGGTGCCCTGCGAGGGCAGGAACTGGCTCCAGCCGGTGTCGTCGCGCTGGAAGTCCCCGAGCACCGTGAGGGTCGTCTTGTCCGACGGCGTCCAGGTGAGGGCCGGGGCGATGAACCAGCGGTCGTCGGCGACGAAGTCGACCTGGGTGTCGCTCTGCCGCGCCAGCCCGGTGAGCCGGTATCTGAGGTGGCCGTCGTCGCCGATCGGTCCGCCGAAATCGGCCTGCGCCTGCATGCGGTCGTGGGTTCCGTAGTTGAGCACGACTTCGTGCAACGACTGCGAGGGCGGCCGCTTGGTGACCAGGTTGACCAGGCCGCCGGGCTGATTCTGTCCGTAGAGCACCGAGCTCGGCCCCTTGACGACGTCGATCTCCTGCAGCATGTAGGGGTCGATCTGGCCCGAAACCTGTCCGCTCTGCCAGCGCGAGTTGTCGCGATAGAGGCCGTAGGTCGACTGGTCGAAGCCGCGGATGTTTCTCCGTTTCCATGACGTATTCGGCGAGACCTTCGATACTTTCCGCCGCCGATGCCACATGACCCCGCAGGTTTGGCAATTCGGTCATTGCCGCGGCAAATTCACGGGTCGCGTTGGCCAGCGACTGGAGCTGGTTGGCGCCAAATTCCTTGCGGCCCCTGGCGAGCGTTCCCGCCAGCGCCAAAACGTCGTCGAAAATGCGCGAAGAGCGGCTTTGCGTCCCGTTGGCGCCCTTGTGGCGACCGTTACTGCCTGATTTTGCTGATGTGGCCATGGCGAATTCCTTTCGAAAGAGGTGATTATTCACTTTGACAACGATCTGCCGCCCATTTGGTTCCCTTCCGTTCATAACGGCGTTTGCGCGGGATTTGCAAAGTAGCTATGACCGGCACGAATTGAACAATCGGGCTATGGGGAGACGCACAACAAGACCGACGATCTGATCGACCAAGCGGTGTTCCCCGCGCTGTGGCT
>JANNGS010000026.1:0-132245 GCA_031403995.1 Thermoanaerobaculia bacterium | reverse complement strand
CGGTGTCGAAGAAGACCTCCTTCGTCGTCGCCGGCGAAGAGGCCGGCTCGAAGCTCGACAAGGCGCGGTCCCTCGGTATCGAGATCCTCGACGAAGCCGGCTTCCTGCGACGGGTGGAGGAGCGGGAAACCTCCACCTGATCGCCGTCATGCCCGGGAGGCGCGGAATCCGGTAGCTTGCAGCTCGTGACGGACCGTCGCGACGCAGATTCCCGGAGATGTCCATGACCTCTGACAGCCGTCCAGTCTGCCTGCTCTGCAAGCGCGACGATCAGGCGACGCCGCTCCTTCAACTGCGCTATCGCGGCACGGCCCGGTGGATCTGCCCGCAGCACCTGCCGGTCCTGATTCACGATCCCCACAGCCTCGCCGAGGTCCTGCCGGGCGCGACCGACCTCGTCCCCGCCGAACACCGCGACTGAACCCGGGGGCAGTCCGGCGCTTCTGTGCCAGAATGGCACTCCATGGCGCAGGAGCCGCAAGTCCTTGTGATTGATGATGAAACCGGGTCGCGCGAGTCGATGGCTCTGGCCATCCAGCGCGCCGGTTTCGTGGTGCGCACGTTCGATGACGCCCGGCGGGCGCTCGAGTTGTTGGAAGAGACCGACACCCCGCAGCTCGCGGTCTGCGATCTGCGCATGCCGGGACTCGACGGCCTCGGTTTTCTGAACGAGGTGCGCAAGCGCGGGCTCGACCTCGCGGTCATCCTGGTCACCGGCTTCGGCTCGATCGAGTCTGCCGTCGAGGCGATGCGGGTCGGAGCCGACGACTACCTGACCAAGCCGGTCGATCTCTACGAGCTGCGCAAACGCGTTCTCACTCAGTTGGAGAAGCGGCAGCTCAAGGAGAAAGTCGTCGAGCTCAACCAACAGCTCGACAAGCGTTTCGGGTTCGAGAGCATCATCGGCCGCTCGGCCAGGATGGAAGTCCTCTTCGAGCAGATGCGCCTGGTCGCTCCGACCAAGTCGACCGTCCTCATCATCGGCGAGAGCGGCACCGGCAAGGAGTTGGTCGCGAACGCGCTGCATCTCACCAGCCCGCGGCGCAACGAGCGCTTCCTGGCGATCAACTGCGGCGCGATCCCGCCGGACATTCTCGAGAGCGAGCTCTTTGGCCATGAGCGCGGCTCGTTCACCGGCGCCATCGGACGCAAGATCGGCAAATTCGAGCTGGCGCACAAGGGCACCCTCTTCCTCGACGAGATCTCCGAGCTCTATCCCGAGCTGCAGGTCAAGCTCCTCCGAGTGCTCGAGGAGCGGCAGGTGATGCGGGTCGGCGGTAGCGAGCTGATCGACGTCGACTTCCGGCTGATCGCGGCCACCAACAAGGATCTCGAAAAAGAGATCGCCGAAGGGCGATTCCGCGAGGATCTCTACTACCGGCTGAAGGTGGTGACGCTGAAGATTCCGCCTCTGCGCGATCGGAGCGACGACGTGCCGCGTCTCGCCGAGCACTATCTGAGCCTGATCTGCCGTGAGCATGGGCGTGAGGCGAAGCGTTTCTCGCGCGAAGCTTTGGGAGGGCTCTCGGCCTACGCCTGGCCGGGGAATGTCCGCGAGCTGCGAAACGTGATCGAGTCGGTGGTCATCTTCCATCGTGGCGACGTCGTCCGGGTGAGCGATCTGCCGCCAGAGGTCCAGGTTTGCGCCGCGGAGTCCGAGCACGGCGAGTCCGCCCTGGAGCGAGGCCAGAGCGGCGAGGAGGCCGGCGAAGGGATCAGGATGCCCGCTGGGACGACCGGACACGGCTCCTCCGGCAACCTGTCCGCCGCTGCCCCGCGCGCCGCGAAGACGATGGACGAGATCGAGCGCGACGCCATTCTCGCCGCCCTCGACCGCACCGGAGGGCGCCGGGTCGAGGCGGCGAGACTGCTCGATATCGGCCTGCGTACGTTGCAGCGCAAGCTCAAGGACTACAAGGATCAGGGCCACTACCAGGAGTGAACCATGGAAACCCCGGCCGACGTTCTCGTTTATTTCGACAGCCTCACCGGCGAGGCCAAGCGCGGCCGGTTGCTGACCATCTGGCCGCAGGGCTTCTACGAGGTGAACCTGCAGTTGGGAGGCAGCTGGCGCCGTTCGCTGCTGCCGATCTCGCGTACCTTCATTCTCGCCGCCGAGCCCGAGCTCGAGCGCGAACCGCTGATCGAGATCGAGCGCTAGGAGGCTGAAACCCGCGCGGCGGCCATCGCGGCGAGCATCTCTTTCACCGCACCGGCGAGGCCGCAGATCACGGCGCGAGAGATCAGGGCATGGCCGATGTTGAGCTCCTCGATCCGGTGAATCGAGGCGATTCCACCGACGTTTGCCGCCGTCAAGCCGTGACCGGCGTAGATGCGGAAGCCCATCGCCGCTCCCAGATTGGCCGAGTGCGCGGCCTCAGCCCGGCGGCTGGCCGCGAAGCCTCCCAGGGCTCGCGTGTAGGCATCCGTATTGAGCTCGATCCCGCTCGCCAGGCCGCCCGAAAACGGCGCCAGTGCGTCGATCCGCTTCGGGTCCGGGTCGACGAAGAGCGAGACCTCGATACCGGCGGCACGCAAGCGCTCGGCTCCGGCGAGGAGACGCGGCAGCTGGGAGAGGACATCCAGGCCGCCCTCGGTGGTGAGCTCTTCGGGACGTTCCGGAACCAGCGTCACCTGGTGCGGGCGCGCGCGACAAGCGATGGCGATCATCTCCGCGCTCGCCGCCATCTCGAGGTTCAGCTTGCCCCGCACCGCCGCGCGCAGGCGCTCGAGATCGCTGTCCTGGATGTGCCGCCGGTCGCCGCGCAAGTGGATGGTAATGCCGGCGGCTCCGGCCGATTCCGCAACGGCGGCCGCTTCGACCGGATCCGGATAGTCGCAATGCCGGGCCTGGCGAAGGGTCGCGACGTGATCGACGTTGACCGACAGCAGGAGTCTGTCGACGCTCATGAAGCGGCTCCGATCTCCTGGCGAATGGCGTCGGCGAGCTCGCTGGCGAGCTCGCCGATCGAACCCTCGTCGGGTCCTTCGATCATGATCCTCGCCAGCGGCTCTGTGCCGCTGTAGCGCAGCACGAGACGGCCCTCGGACCCGAGGCCGGCCTCGACCCGGCGTGCCGCCGCCGCGACGCCCGAGAGCTCGGCGAAGGGCGGCTTGCTCGTCACCCGGACGTTCACCAGGATCTGGGGAAAACGACGAAAACCGGCGAGCTCCGCGGAGATCGTTCTGCCCGCGCGGGCGGCGCTGGCGCCGATCAACGCGATGCGCACCGCGGTCAACAATCCATCGCCGGTCGTCGAGCAGTGCAGATCGACCAGGTGCCCCGACTGTTCTCCGCCGAGGCGCAGGCCGTTGGCGCGCAAAGTCGCGACGACGGCACGGTCGCCCACGTCGCAGCGCACGACTTCGACGCCGATCGGCCGCAGGGCGCACTCGAGTCCCAGGTTGCTCATGCTGGTGGCGACGACCTTCGGCACGACCAGCTGGCCTCGCTGGTGGAGATCGCGGGCCCAGAGATAGAGCATCGCGTCGCCGTCGTGAACTGTCCCTCGTTCGTCGAGCAGCAGCGCGCGGTCGGCGTCACCGTCGAAGGCGAACCCGAGGTCGAACGCGCCGGTCGCGAGCCGTGCGGCGAGCGCCGCCGGGTGGGTCGAGCCGCAGTCGAGGTTGATGTTGCGTCCATCCGGAGAGGTGAAAAGGAGCTCGACCCTGGCGCCGAGGCCGGAGAAGAGCTCGCCTGCAATCGTCGCGGCGGCGCCGTTCGCCGCGTCCAGGGCGACACGCAATCCCGCGAGGGCCCGCCGGCCGCCGGCTTCGCCCACCAGCCATTGCAGGTAGCGCCGGCTCGCCTCCGGATCGGTCGCGCCGGCGGTCGGTTGCCTGGCAGCCTGACCGTCGGACGACTCAAAGTCTCCGGTTCCGGCCAGGAGGCCCTCGAGCCTCGACTCGGCCTCCGTCGACCACTTGAATCCTGCCGCATCGATGAGCTTCAGGCCGTTGTCTTCAGCCGGGTTGTGACTGGCCGAAGCCACCACTCCCGCGGCCGCTCCGGAACGTGGAACCGACCAGGCGACGGCTGGCGTCGGCAGGATTCCGAGGTCGATGGTGCGAGCTCCCGCGGCATGGAGGCCGTCGGTCATCCACTCGACGAGCGCCGGAGTGCTGGCGCGGGTATCGCCCCCCAGGAGTACGAGCGGCGGCTCCCCCTCTGCGGTTCCGCGGAGCTTCCTTCCCAGGGCGAGTCCGAGGCGGCGAACCGTCGCGCGAGTGAGCGGTTCCTCGCCGAAGCGCGCCCGGATGCCATCGGTGCCGAAGAGTTGGCGGGTCAAGGGGACTCCTTGCGCTCCGAACCCGTGCCGGGGAAGTGCATCGGAATCTCGACGGTTACGACCGAGGGTTGGACGATGCGGACCAACGGGTTGGGTGGCACGACGCTCACCGTCTGGGTGAAGGTGAGCGCATGGCCGTCCAGGCTGATCGGGCTCGTCGTCGCGGCGGTGATGCCGGCGAGCAGCGACTCGGGGCCCGAGACCTGGACCATGTCGGGACGGGCGATCGGCGACAAGGGCTCGGCGCCGGCGGCCGGTTCGCCGACCAGGCGGGGAGAGACCTTCAGCATCGTGGTCTTCTCTCGATCGATGCGCAGCGGAATGGAATTGGGCTCGATCGCGACGACCTCGAGGCTCTCGGGCCGCAGGACGTTGCTCTCGTCGAGCTGAACGTCGCGCGTGCCGATCGACGCGCCGGAGACTTCGATCACCACGTCCACCACGTGCGGCGCCAGCGTGCGGATCTGACGGTCCGGGCCGCGCAGGCGGACTTTCACCGTCTGGATCGGATCGAGAATGATGATCCCGCGACTCGGGTTGTAGGTCACCGTGGCGTCGATCAGCTTCTCGCTGACCTTTTCGCGCTTCACCAGCGAGGCCGAGAACCAGACGGCGACCGCCGCGAAGATGGCGAGCAGGCGCAGCCCCCAGGGGCTCGACTTTTTCCGGATCACCGGCTTCCCCGGGGCGCCGAGTGGGTATCGGTGAGGAGATGGTAGTGGAGCCGCGTGGAGAGCTGCGACTTGTCGAGATTCCGCTCGAGCTCTCCCCCGACCGCGAGCGAGATCTCGCCGCTCTCCTCGGAGACGACGAGGGCGAGCGCATCGGTCTCCTCGCTGATCCCGAGCGCCGCGCGGTGACGCGATCCGTGCTCCTTGGAGAGCTCGGGATTGGCGGTCAGCGGGAGGAAGCAGGAGGCCGCCGCAATGCGCTCAGCCTGAATGATGATCGCGCCGTCGTGCAAGGGAGCGTCGGGGGTGAAGATACTGACCAGAAGGTCGAACGAGAGCCGCGCGTCGAGGGCGATGCCGTTCTCGATGAAGTTGCGCAGGCCCTCCTTGCGCTCGAAGACGATCAACGCTCCGGTGCGGCGCTCGGCGAGCGTCGTCGCCGCGAGCACGACGTCGTGCAGGAGCACGTCGGTCTTTCGCGGCGCGGCGCCGAAGAAGGGACCGCGGCCGAAGCTCGCGAGCGCCCGCCGGATCTCGGGCTGGAAGAGCACCACCAGCGCGAACGGGAGGATCAGCAGGAACTTCTGGATCAAGGTCTCGAGCGCCACGAGGTTCGCCCAGCGGGCGAGGTAGCTGGTCGCTGCCACGAAAGCGAGTCCGACCAGGATCTGCACCGCGCGGGTGCCGCGGATGAGGAGCAGCAGATTGTAGAAGACGATCGCGACGATCGAGATGTCGAGCAGATCCTGCCAGGTCAGGAGCTCGAGGAAATCGCCGACGGTCATGGCGGATTCTCCGCGCCGGCGGCGCGCTCGCCGCTCCCGCCGATCCCTCCGCTCGCTCCGATCGCCGCCCAGGCGGCGAGGAACCGGCGCGTCGCGCCGACATCGTGTACCCGCAACAGCGAGGCCCCTCCGGCGGCCGCCCACGCCGCGGCGGCCAGGCTCTCCGGCATGCGCTCGGCGGGCTCTTTGGTGCCCGAGGCCTCACCGAGGAAGCTCTTGCGGCTCGCTCCGACGAGGATCGGGCATCCGAGCCCAGCGAGCCCCCGGAGGTCGCCCAGCCGACGGAGGAGCTCCAGGCTCTGCCCCCCGCGCTTGCCGAAGCCCAGCCCCGGATCGAGCACGATCTGCTCCCGCCGGCAGCCGGCCGCTAGGGCGCGCGTCAGGGCGGCCGCGAGGCCCGAGCGCACCTGCCCGACGATATCGGAGGCGCCTTCCGGCGAGGTTTCTGGCTTTGCCGGCGACTTCGCCGGGGCTTTCGCCGAAAAGATGCCGCGATGGTGCATGAGAACGACCGGGCAGCCGAGCCGCGCGGCGAGTGCTGCGAGGTCCGGATCTTCGAGGCCGGAGACGTCGTTGAGCAGATCGGCGCCGGCGTCGAAAGCCGCCTCGGCCACCGCGGCCTTGCGCGTGTCGATCGAGATCGGAATGGCGCTCGCGCGGCGCAGGGCGACGAGCACCGGGAGCAGGCGGGCAAGCTCTTCCTGCGTGTTCACCTCACGCGCTCCAGCGCCGTAGACGGCCCCGGCCGGGCGGGTGGACTCGGCACCCAGGTCGAGGAGTGCCGCGCCTTCGTCGACCAGGCGGAGGGCGTGTGCGGTGGCGCGCCCGGGATCGAGAAAGGCGCCGCCGTCGCTGAACGAATCGGGGGTGATGTTGACGATCCCCATGAGCGCCGGCCGGCCTGGGACGAGCTCCAACTCCTGCCCACGGGTGAGAGTGAGCCGGAACGATGAGGCGGCGAATGGGTTGGCGATCATCTCCAGGGCGCGATCCTTCCGCCCGCAAGTCTAGCGGAGAGTTCCGCGAAAGGCGGCGCGGTCAGGCCGGGGTCGCTTCAGGAGTGAACGCCGGCCCGGAGGACGCTGGGCGTCCGGCGCCGGGGTCTGCTGCAGCGGCGCCCGCGGCCGGAGCCGAGGACGCGGCATCGGGTGCCGGACGCGGCGTCGGATCGAGGTGCTCGCCGGTGAGCTCGGCGATGGTGGCGTAGACCTCGGCGCCCTCGAGCGACTCCTTCTCGAGCAGATTGGCTGCGATCCGGTCGAGCACCGGGCGCTGGCGCTTGAGAATGTCCCGCGCCTGCTCGTAGGCGCGCTGCACGATGCGCGAGACCTCGGCGTCGATGCGCTGCGCCGTCTCCTCGCTGTAGCTTGCCTTCTGCGCGAAATCGCGGCCGAGGAAGACCGGCTCGCTGTCGCCGCCGTAGGCGAGGGGACCGAGCTCCGACATGCCCCACTCGCAGACCATCTTGCGGGCCATCGCGGTGGCGCGCTCGATGTCGTTGCCGGCGCCGGTGGTGATGTCCTTCTGGGTCATCTCTTCGGCCGCCCTGCCTCCCATGAGGATGGCGATCTGGCTCGAGACGAAGTTCTTGGTGTAGGTGTACTTGTCTTCCGTCGGCAGCTGCATGGTCACGCCCAGAGCGCGGCCGCGGGGGATGATCGTCACCTTGTGCAGCGGGTCGTGGCCGACCAGGAAGGCCGCGACGATCGCGTGGCCGGCCTCGTGGAAGGCGGTGACGCGCTTCTCGTCCTCGGTGAGGACGAGCGACTTGCGCTCCGCTCCCATCAGCACCTTGTCCTTGGCGTACTCGAAGTCGACCATCTCGACCTTCTTCTTGTTGCGCCGCGCGGCGATGAGCGCCGCCTCGTTGACCAGGTTCGCGAGGTCGGCGCCGGCGAATCCCGGGGTACCGCGCGCCAGGACGGACAGGCTGACGTCGTCGGACAGTGGAATGTTGCGGGTGTGCACCTGGAGGATGCCGACCCGTCCGTTCATGTCCGGACGGTCGACGACGACCCGGCGGTCGAAGCGGCCGGGGCGCAGCAGCGCCGGATCGAGCACGTCCGGCCGGTTGGTGCCGGCGATCAGGATGACCCCTTCGTTGGTTTCGAAGCCGTCCATCTCGACGAGCAGCTGGTTGAGCGTCTGCTCACGTTCGTCATGGCCGCCGCCCAGCCCCGCGCCGCGGTGGCGGCCGACGGCGTCGATCTCGTCGATGAAGACGATGCAGGGGGCATTCTTCTTGCCCTGCTCGAACAGATCGCGCACCCGCGAGGCGCCGACGCCGACGAACATCTCGACGAAATCGGAGCCCGAGATCGAGAAGAAGGGGACGTTGGCCTCGCCGGCGATGGCGCGGGCGAGCAGGGTCTTGCCGGTCCCGGGCGGGCCCATGAGGAGCACGCCCTTGGGGATCTTGCCGCCGAGCTTCTGGAATTTCTGCGGGTCCTTGAGGAACTCGACGATCTCCTGCAGCTCCTCCTTGGCCTCCTCGACGCCGGCGACGTCCTTGAAAGTGACCTTCTTGCCGGTGGTCGAGAGGAGCTTCGCCTTGCTCTTGCCGAACGACATCGCCTTGTTGCCGCCGCTCTGCATCTGGCGCATGAAGAAGATCCACAGTCCGACCAGGAGCAGGACCGGCGCCCAGCCGACGAGGATGGTGAGCAGGGTGTTCTCTTTCGGGAGCTCCGCGAGGACCTCGACCTTGGCAGCGATCAGCCGGTCGGTGAACTCGGCGTCGGGCCGGAACGGCAACTCGACCTTGAACGCGCTGTCCTTGGCGTTTGTCCCGCCCTCCTTGAACACCCCGGTGATCGACTGCTCGCGCAGGGTGATCTTGGCGATCTGGCCCTTGTTGAGCTGCTCGTTGAACTCACTGTAGGTGAGATCTTGCTGGGTCGTCTTGCCTACCTGGAAGGTATTCCAGAGCAGGATGACCACCACGAAGATGACCATCCATAGCAGCAGGGTGCGCAGGGTTGAACTCAAGTTTCAGGCTCCTCCCGGCCCGCGGCCGGAAATTCCTCGATAGGGATACGCCGAAAGTTCCCATCCGGGTTGCCGATCCACTCGGCGACCCAGATGTCGCTCCCGTCTTCCAACCGGAACCGGTCTGCAATGGTGATACCCGGTACCCAGGCGATGGCGCCGTCGACGAGGAGAAGGGGAAGGGCGTCCCGCTCCGCACACGGCACCTTGTGATCGATCAACAGTTCCTTCAGCCGGCGCATTCCAGGCGCTCCCAAAGACCGTATGCGGTCGCCCGGCCGCCGGTTGCGAACTTCCACCCGGACCGGCAGATCCCCCGCGGGGAACGCCAATCCCGCGCGCCGGCGTTCGCCGGAACGCATCCAGGATGCAAACGCCTGTCGGGAGAGCCGGATACGGCCGCCAATCTCCGGAACTTCGACCTCTCCCGGCGCCTCCAGAATATATGAAAAAGGGGGTACGGCGGGGGGCCGGGGAGCGAGGCCCAAAAGCCCCCCTGCCGCCTGCCAGAAGAGGCCGCCCCCGGCCGCGGCGGGTGACTCCAGCACCGCGCCCGGCGCCGCCGCCAGCTGGCGGAGAAGCTCGCGCTTCGACCGCCTCGCGCCGGACCGCTCCCGCCCCGCCAGGCGCTCGAGGAGGCCGAGGGCGAAAAAAGGCAAAGGCTCCGGTAAAGCAAGAAGCGTTGCGATCTCGAGGCGATGGCGCGAGCCCCCACATTCCTTTACCAGCAGCTTTTCGACTCGGTGGTCGAGAACGCTGCGAGCTCGCTCCGCCGCCGCGGCCACGGCCGCCAGCGCGGAGCCCAATCCAGGCTCCTGCTCGAGGAGAAGCGGCAGCAGACGATGGCGAACGCGATTGCGTTCGATCGTGAGGTCGAGGTTGGTGGGATCGGCGAGCGGGACGATTCCCCTGGCTGCGACGAATTCGTCCAGGGTCGCGCGATCGAGGTCGAGCAGCGGCCGCAGGATCGCCCCGCGACGGCGGTGGATCCCCTGGAGCCCGGCGAGGCCGCTCCCCGCGGCGATGCGCAGCAGGACGGTCTCGATCTGGTCGTCGCGATGGTGGGCTGTGAGGATGCGATCGGCTCCGAGCTTCTCGCGGAAGGCCTCGAGCGCCGCATAGCGCACCTGGCGCGCCGCCGCCTCGATCCCCTCGCGCCGGCGCGCCGGCGCCAGCACCGGACGCCGCTCGCAGGTGAACGGCATGCCGAGCCCCGCAGCGATCGCCGCCGCCGCCAGCGCCCGCTCGCCCGAACCGGGGTCGAGCCCATGGTCGACATGGAAGAGATGGACCGCCAGGCCATGCCGCGGCGCGACCTCGGCGAGCCCCAGCGCCAGCGCCGTCGAATCCCCGCCGCCCGAGAAGGCGAGAACCCACGGCCCGCGAGCGCCGAGGGCACGCTCGGCGGCGAGGATGGAGTTCAAGGCTTGCAGCACCATGGTTCAGCCGCTGCGTTGCTGAATCCAGAAAGCGCGCGGGCTCAGGATCGGAATCGGAGCGTGGGGGGCGGCGTCGAGGAGGTCGGCGTCGCCGGTGACGAGGGCGGCGGCTCCGGAAGCGATCGCTGCGGCGAGGATCGGTTCGTCGTCGGGGTCACGCAAGGGGATGGGGGAGCGGAGGTCCGGAGTCACTTCGTGAAGGTGGGGCGCGAGGGTGGCGAGGATCTCTTCGACGAGCGCTTCCGGCAGGCCGATCTTCCCGCGCAGGGCACGTTCGAGCTCGGCGAGAACCTGCTTGCTGACGACGAGTTCGTGCTGCGCGAGGATCAGGCGGAAGAGATCGCTGCACAGGCCGCGGGCGGCGTAGGCGGCGACCAGCACGTTGGTGTCGACGAAGACCTTCAAGAGATGTCGCGGAAGATGTCCTCGTCGGTGAGATAGCCGCGGGCCTCGGCGAACGGCAGGACACGCCGGCGCTGCTGCTCGAACTCGACCAGCGTCAACTGCCGCCGCAGCGCCTCGCGAGCCAGCTCGCTCCGGCTGCGGCCGGTCTGCGCGACGAGCTTCTCGAGCAGCGAGTCGAGGTCAGCATCCAGGCGCAAGGTCAGCGTAGAGCTCTTCATGACCGAAATTGTACGACATCGTGACACGCGAAGCGAGGAGGCCAGCGGACGGGGATATTTCATGGTGGCGGTGGGTGGGATCGAACCACCGACCTAGCGATTATGAGTCGCTCGCTCTAACCCCTGAGCTACACCGCCGTGTATCGGAACGGGGAACGGGGAACGCGGGGCCGGGACCGGCCCCGCGTCGAAGGACGTCGAATTATATGGGAAGGCGGGCCGTCTTTCAGGCGTGGGCTTTGGCGAAACGCTCGCCGACCTTGTCCCAGCGCACCACGTTCCACCAGGCCTTGAGGTAGTCGGCGCGGCGGTTCTGGTAGTGCAGGTAGTAGGCATGCTCCCAGACATCGACGCCGAGGAGCGGGGTCTTGCCTTCGGCTAGCGGGCTGTCCTGGTTCGGACGGGCGATGACGTCGAGCTTGCCGTCGGCGACCACCAGCCAGCCCCAGCCGGAGCCGAATTGGCCCATGGCGGCGGCGTTGACCTTCTCCTGCAGAGCGCTCAGGGAGCCGAAAGCCCCATTGATCGCGGCCGCCAGGGCGCCGGTCGGAGCGCCGCCGGCGCCGGGGCCCATGATCTCCCAGAACAGCGAGTGGTTGGCGTGGCCGCCGCCGTGATTGCGGACCGCGCCGCGAATCGCCTCCGGGACCGTCGCGAAGCCGCGCAGCAGGTCTTCGACGGCGAGCTTGGAGAGGGCCGGCTCGTTCGCCAGGGCCTTGTTCAGGTTGTCGACATAGGCCTGGTGGTGCTTGCCGTGGTGGATCTCCATCGTGCGCGCGTCGAGATGCGGCTCGAGGGCGTTGAAGGCGTAGGGCAGCTTGGGAAGCTCGTGCATGGGTGGTTCCTCCTCGCCGGCAGTATACTGCGCGGCAGTCTTCTCGGTAGTCAGGTGGACGCAGGTGACAGGTGCTTTTGGACCAGGGGGTTCGAATGCGTACAAAGAGCTATTTCCGCATTGCCGCTTTGCTTCTTGTGCTCGTCGGGCTGGCGCCTCCGGTGGCGGCGCAGACCACCGGCGGCATCGTGGGGCGCGTCTCCGACGAGACGGGTGGCGTTCTCCCGGGGGTGACCGTACAGGTGGAGAGCGCGGTGCTCCAGGGCTCGCGTGTCGCGACGACCGACTCGAGCGGTTATTACCGCTTGACCCTGCTGCCGCCGGGTGAGTACGTGCTCACCTTTCAGCTCGCAGGCTTCGGCATGGAGCGCCAGACGACGCCGGTCGGACTCGATCGCGACACGACGGTGAACAGCACGCTGCGCCCCTCGGAGGCCGAAGAGATCACCGTGGTGAGCGACTCGGCGGTGATCGATCTGCGCTCCACCGAGCTCGGGCTCAACCTGAACCAGCAGGCGATCGAGTCGCTGCCCTCCGGCCGCAACTACAGCTCGCTGGCGCAGATGGTGCCGGGAGTCACCTCGGACGCCAATCCGGAAAACACCTCCCAGTCGACCATCTCGATCTACGGCTCGTCCGGCGCCGAGAACACCTTCATCGTCGATGGCGTGAACACCACCGGCGTCGAGTACGGTTTCCAGGGCAAGGAGCTCAACTTCGAATTCGTCCAGGCGATCGACATCAAGACCGGCGGTTACGAAGCTGAATACGGACGGTCGACCGGCGGGGTGATCAACGTGATCACCAAGTCGGGTGGCAACGAGTTCAAGGGCGACGTCTTCGGTTACTTCGACGACGATGCGCTGCAGGGAACTCCCGATGGGGTCGTCTCCACGGCGGGCACCGTCAACGGCTTCACGCGCCAGGACTTCGGCGCCGACCTCGGAGGCTTCCTGGTCAAGGACCGGCTGTGGTTCTTCGGCGCCTACGACCGGGTCTCGAACACCGTCAACACCGTCCTGCCCGCCGGGCCGGCCGCCGGCGATATCGTCGATTCGACCAGCGACCGCGATCTGGCCGCCGCCAAGCTGACCTTCAACATCACCTCCGGCCAGTCACTGGTCGGCACCTTCTTCCAGGATCCGCGCGACGACGCCGGAGCGATCAACGACAACGACCACAAGTTGAACGGCGAGCCGCTGACCTACCTCGGCCAGCAGTCTTTCGGCGGCCGGGACTATGCCCTGCGCTACGACGGGCTCCTCGGCGCCAGCTGGATCCTCTCCGCCCAAATCTCGCGCCACGAGGAGGAGAACTCGATCGGACCGGCCTCCGCCGCGGGCGACATCGTCGAGTTCCGCGACTCGGCGAACGACTCGTTCCAGACCGGCGGCTTCGGGCTCATCCAGGAGAAGACCTTCCAGCGCGACTCATGGGGCGGCTCGGTCAGCAAGTACCTCGACCGCCACGACCTCAAGTTCGGCCTCGAATTCGAGACCGAGAAGGCCGACGTGCTGAAGAGAATGTCCGGCGGGCAGCGGGTGGATATCCTAGAGAACCCCAGTGGCGGACCGGCGATCTACAGCCACTTCTATTGGACGACACCGCTCGCTACCATCGACGCCGCTCCGACCTCGGCGCTGGTTGCGCCGGTGAAGCACGACAACACGGTGGCCTATCTGCAGGACCGCTGGCAGGTCTCCGCCGCCTTCGGGCTCAACATCGGCGTGCGCTGGGATCGCCAGGAGATCTTCGACCGCTTCGGGCGCAAGGTCATCGACCTCAAGGACGACTACGCGCCGCGCCTCGGCTTCACCTGGACCCCCGGCGCGGAAGGGCACTCGAAGCTCTACGGCTCCTTCGGCCAGTACTACGAGCAGATTCCGATGGATCTCGTGATCCGCTCGTTCGCCCAGGAGCGGCAGGCGCGCATCTTCAACTACGACCCGCTCTCGACCTCGCCGAATGCCGGCGCAGAGTTCGACCTCGGCCGCGACTCGGTGATTCTCGGCGGTTTCACCGAGGAGGCCGACCCGAACCTCAAGAACCAGTACATCAACGAGTTTCTGCTCGGCTACGAACGCGAGGTGATGCCGGACGTCGCCGTGGGTGCCAAGCTCATCTACCGTGAATACGGCCGGGTGATCGAGGACTTCGTCTGCACCGACGCCTACGACTACTGCATCGGCAACCCCGGCGAGGGGATCATGAAACGGATCTTCACCTACGACGTCTCGACCACCTTCCCGGCTCCCGAACCGAAGCGCGAGTACAAGGGGCTCCAGCTCGACGCCACCAAGCGCTTCTCGGACAATTGGCAGGGACTCGTGTCGTACGTCTATTCGAAGCTCGACGGCAACTACGACGGCGAGTACGCGCCGTTCACGAACGTCGGCGCCGATCCGAACATCTCGGCCGCCTACGATTACTACGACTTCTTCACCGACGGCCGCAACTTCGACCGCATCACCAACGACGGACCGCTGTCGAACGACCGCCGGCACCAGTTCAAGTTCTCGGGCTACTACGTGACCGACTTCAAACTGTCGGTCGGCGTCTCGGGCTACTACCGCACCGGGACGCCGCTCACCAAGTACGGTTTCTCCGACGGCTACAACCGCTACGAGTTCTTCCTCACCCAACGCGGGGCCGAAGGCCGCGCGCCGGATATCTACGAGGCCGACGTGCACCTCGGCTATCCGCTCGAGGTGGGGCCGGTGACGATCAACTTCCTGGTCGACGTCTTCAACGTCCTCGATGCCCAGCGGGCGATCCTGATCGATCAGCGCTGGGGCTTCCAGGAGGCCGACAACTTCTCGCCGACGCCGGTGAACCCCGGTTACGGCCAGCCGATCCTGCGCACCCCGCCGATGACGACGCGGTTGGGGGTCCGGCTGAGCTTTTGACCGCCGGTAGCTCGCAGCGCCGATTCAGGGGCCCCCTCGCGGGGGCCCTTTTGCTTTGCGCGCTCTGCGTGCTCGCCGGGTGTGGGAGGACGCGAGACGAGGTGCGCCCCGGTGCAGCTGTCGAGCGCGCACCGGCGCCGCGTTCGGTTCTCTTCGTCGGACTCGACGGCGCCGACTGGCAGTTTCTGCAGCCGCTGATGGCCGCCGGCAGGATGCCGAACCTGGCTCGCCTCGAGCGCGAGGGGAGCGGGGGAGTGCTGACGACCGAACAGCCGCCGCTCTCGCCGCTCCTCTGGACGACGATGATGACCGGGCGCTCGCCCCTCGAGCATCGCATTCTCGATTTCGTGCGCTTCAACCCGGGCTCGGGGCGCCGGGAGCCGATGACCAGCGACGAGCGGCAGGTGCCGGCGGTGTGGAACATCGCGTCGGATGCCGGCAGGGAGGTCGCGGTCCTAGGTCTCTGGGCGACGTTTCCGGCAGAGCGAGCGAAAGGCTTGCTGGTAAGCAATGTGTTCCTCGCCGCTCATGGGTCGGTCGAACGCGCGCTGTCGCCGGCAGGTGAAGCGCCGTGGGCGGAGAGGGTGCGCCGGGAGGCCACTGACAGCGTGGATCTCGCTGCTCTCCGCCGGCTCCTTCCCGATCTTTCCGCTGCCGAGCTCGCCGCCGCGGCTTCGTCGTCGGATCCCTTTGCCGAGAAGATCCCGGGGTTGCGGCAGGTGCTGGTGCAGACCGAGGTCGTGCGACGGCTCTCGGTGGGCTGGCTCGCGCGCCATCCGACTCGGCTGGCGGCGGTCTACTTCGAGGGGACCGACACGATCGGGCATCTCTTCGCGCCGTTCGTAGCGCCGGCGCTCGCCGGCACTTCGGCAGCGGAGGCCTCGCGTTTCGGTGAGGTCGCTGCGCGGTACTACGAGCTCGTCGATGGTGTCCTCGGAGAGTTGGCGGCGCTCGCTGCGCGCTCGGGAGCGGTGCTGATGATCGCATCCGACCACGGCTTTCAGTGGGGCTCCGGGCGTCCTTCTGGACTTTCGAGTGTCGGCGGCGCTACGGCGGCGAAGTGGCACCGGGACGAAGGGATTTACCTGCTGGCCGGCTCTGGCATCGGTGCGCAGCCCGGACACCGTGGACGAGGCGGTGTCGCGCAGGTCGCTTCGACCTTGCTGACTTTGGTCGACCTGCCTTCGTTGCCTGGGATGTCTCCGGCACTCGTGGATGCGGGGCCGGCTCCTAGTCAAGCTTTCCCGCCGACCCCGACAGGACGACTACCGGTGCCCGATCGCGAGACGAACTCGCGGATCGAAGCGCCGGCCACCAGCGACGAGGAGATCCGCAAGCTCCAGGCCCTGGGTTACCTCGGTGCCAGCGTTGATCGAGGACAAGTCCACAGACCCCACGGCACGCGCACGGCGGGGTCGTTCAGCAACGAGGCGCAAATTCTCGAGGGACTCGGGCGAGCGGCGGAGGCGATGCGCTGCTACGAGCAGGCGCTCGAGCAGGAGCCGGACGACGTCGCGGCGAAGTGGAATCTCTCCAATCTGCTCTTCGAGGAGGACCGAGATCCGGCGCGATCGGACCGGTTGCTGGTCGAGGCATTCCTGAGTGGGCTTGCCGCGGGCGACGAGCTCGTGGTCGCTCGCGCCGCTGCCTGGCGCGAGCGGGGGCGGCTCGACCGCGCGCGCTCGTTGCTCGACGCCGCCGTTGCAGGGACGCCGACCAACGTCCCGCTCCGTCTCTTTCGCGGCCGGACGCGAATCGAACAGGGGGACTGTCGGGGCGCCGCCGCCGATTTCGCCGAGGCGGTGCGGCGCGATGAAGGGCGGGCGGGCTCCTGGGCGGCGCTCGCCACTGCCCAGCTCTGCCTGGGCGATCGCGACGCGGCCCGGCGGTCCTTCGAGCGCTCTGTAGCGCTCGCGCCGGAGCGCGAAGAGTTGCGGCGGGCGCTCGCCAGCCTCGACGAGCCGAGCCCCCGGCGTTGACTCGGGGGGCCGCGGTTCCATACAATGCACCGGCTCGGGCGAGGGAGGTTAGCTCAGTGGTAGAGCACCTGCCTTACACGCAGGGTGTCGTGGGTTCAAGCCCCTCACCTCCCACCATTCAGGGAGGCCTCCGAGCCGCAGAAGTCATCAGAAGGGTCAGAAGGGATCATCGCGGGGTCGTAGTTCAGCTGGTTAGAACGCCTGCCTGTCACGCAGGAGGTCGCGGGTTCGAGTCCCGTCGGCCCCGCCAGTTCTAAGTCTGAAACATCGGGAGTTTCGAGATGCGCGACAAAATCAAGTTGGTTTCTTCGGCCGGTACGGGTTATTTCTACACCACGACGAAGAACAAGAAGGCCTCGAGCGAGAAGCTGCGGATGAAGAAGTACGACCCGAAGGTGCGCCAGCACGTCGAGTTCGTCGAAGAGAAGCTGCGCTAGCGCAGTGACGCGAGGGCCGGCTCTCGCCCCTCAGAGCGCCCCGCTCCTTCTGCGGGGCGGAACGATTCTGACCCTCGACGCTTCCGCCTCCGTACACCCCGATACCGATCTCCTGCTCGAAGCCGGCCGCATCGCGGCACTCGGGCAGAGCCTCGCTGTGCCTGCAGAGACGCGGGTTCTCGATGTTTCCGGTCATCTGATCCTGCCCGGCCTCGTGCAGGGGCACGTGCATCTCGGCCAGACGCTCTTCCGGGGTCTGGCCGAAGGCCGGGCGCTCCTGCCCTGGCTGCGCGAGCGCATCTGGCCGCTCGAGGCCGCGCACGACGACGAGACCGCTTACAGCTCGGGCAGGATCGGAGCTGCCGAGTGTCTGCTCGGCGGCACGACGGCGATCCAGGAGATCGGACTCGGGCCCGGCATCGCAGGACTGCTGGCGGCGATCGCCGAATCGGGCCTGCGCGCCACCGCGGGCAAGTGCCTGATGGACGCAGGCGAGGGGCTGCCGCCAGGACTCTGCGAACCTGCCGCGGCGAGCCTGGCGCATGCCGTCGAGCTCGGCGACCGCTTCGAGCGCGAGGGGGGCGGCCGCCTGCGGGCGGTGCTCAATCCGCGCTTCGCCCTGTCGTGCTCGGACGCCCTCTGGCACGGCGTCGTCGAGGTCGCTGCGGAACGCGACTGGCCAGTGCATACCCACGCCCTCGAGCAGCGCGCGGAGGGCCTCGCCGTGCGGCGGGAAAAGCAGGGTCGCGACGAGATCGAATACTTTTCCGATCTCGGGCTCCTCGACCGCGACCTGCGCATCGCGCACGGCGTCTGGCTGCGTCCGCGCCACTTCCCGCGGCTCACCGGGAGGCGATTCGGCGTCGTGCACTGCCCGGGCTCCAACCTCAAACTCGGCTCGGGGCTCGCTCCTGTGGTGGCAATCCGCCGCGCCGGGATTCCGGTCGGTATCGGTGCCGACGGCGCGGCCTGCAACAACCGGCTCGACGGCTGGGCCGAGCTTCGCCTGGCAGCCCAGCTGGCGAGCGTGCGCAGCGGTCCCGGAAGTCTCTCGGGCCTCGAGGCTCTGCGTCTCGCGACCAGCGAGGGGGCGCGTGTCCTCGGACTCGGGGATCAGATCGGTTCGTTGGAGGTCGGCAAACGGGCCGATCTGGTGGTCCTGCGAACCGACTTGCCCGAGCTCGCCGGCGCAGCGGAGGTCGATCCGCACGATCGGGTCGCCTTCGGCGCGTCCCCCGGCGCCGTGCGCCATGTGGCCGTCGATGGCGAGCTGCTGGTCGAAGACGGGGAGCTGACCCGGTGGGATCTGGAGGAGGTCCTGGGCTCCGCCCGAACGGCAACAGCGACGCTGCTGGCGCGCGCCGCGCTCCTCTGACCCCCGGGTAGAATCTACGCTTGTCCCGACAAGGGTCCGATGGCAATGTGGTGATCGTGGCTCGTGCAGTCCCCTCGCCCGCCGGGCGGCGGAGAACCCACATGGAGGTAGCAATGCAATTCTCGACTCGGCTGGCAATGTCGGTCTTGGTGGTGGCAGCCGTGGGGGCGCACGCCTCCGCGGGTTTGGCGCAGAGCAGCTGCAGCGCCGGCGCCGTTCCGGCGGCGACGCTCTTGATCCCCTATTTCGAGGTCGATCTCCTTGCGGCCGATCGCCAATCCACCCTGTTCGCGGTCACCAACGCCGGCACTCAGGCCACTCTGGCCAAGATCGTCGTGTGGACCGATTGGGGGGTTCCGACGCTCACGTTCGATGTTTTTCTCGCCGCCGATGACGTCCAGTCGATCAATCTGCGGGATGTCTTCAACGGCATCCTGCCGCAGACCGGCGGGGGCTCGTTCACCGGCTGCACGAACCCGTTGGAACTGCCGGTCCTCGACGCCACCGCCCTCACGCACCTGCGAGAGCAGCACACCGGACTGCCCGACACCGAAGGGAATTGTGCGGGCAGCGGTAGGGCGGGCGCGAACGTCGCCACCGGCTTCGTCACGATCGATGCCGCCCAGGCCTGCTCGACCCTGATCACCTACCCGGGGCATGCCGGCTACTTCGCGGCGGGAGGAACGGGCATCGCGAGCAACTCCAACGTGCTGGTCGGCGATTTCTTCCTCGTCGACGCCAGCCAGGACTTCGCGCAGGGCAACGAAGCGGTCCACATTGTCGCCGATGAAGCGCGCTTCGGCAGCCAGCCGGCGACCTTCTACGGTGCCTGGGTCGCCCATAGCGGCGTCGACGCCCGCGCTCCGCTCGGCACCCGCTATCGGGCGCGCTACCTGAACGGCGGCGCCTTCTCCGGCGGGACCGATCTCATTGCCTGGTCCGAGCCCAGCGCCCAGACGCCGCAGCCAGTCACCTGCGGCCAACGGCCGAGCTTCGTCGACCCCTGCCAGTTTCTCCGGACCACCGCTTTCAACGAGAATGCCCTCGGTCAGACACCCGTCCTCCACTTCGGCGTCAACGAGGTGGCGACACGTCTCACGGTCGGCTCCGCGGAGATCCCTGTGGCCGGTGCGTTCGGCTTCGTGGACTTCGAGAACGGCGTCCGGCCGGACTGCGCCACCGTGCCGCTCGCCGACTTTCCGCTGCAGAGTTGGGTGATGCCCCTCTCCAGTGCTTCCGGGAGATACAGCGTCGGGCTCAACGCCTTTCGCACCGGCGACGAGCTCTGTTCGCCGCCGGTGAACTGATCCGGCGAATCGGCAGGACCCGTCGCCACCGCAGTCCTCAGCGAAGGCCGAGGGCTGGGCCGGCGAGGGAAAAGGGTGTACACTGCCGTTGTTCCTGGATGGCCGAGCCGCTCGCGCGCGCTCGGCCCTTTGTTTTTCCGGCGCTTCCGCTCCACTACCTCCAAGGAGCGGAGCATGCCAGGAACAGCGACTCAGTCCCAGATAGACCTCATTCTGCAGGCAACGGTGCGGTCCGAATCCGGACCGAAGGTACCGGTTTCCTCGGCGGACCTCTTCCGAACCTGCTCCTCCGGCAACTGCGACGGCGCCTGGAGGGAGTTCGTGGAGCGATTTCATGGCCGCCTGGTGACCGCCGTGCGGCGGGCGCTGCTGCGCCTGGGTGTGCCGGGTGCGAACGATGAGAGGGTGGAGGACCTCGTGCAGGAGGTCTATTGCCGACTGCTCGGCGGCGGGCGGAGTCGGCGGTACTTTCGCGGCGAGAGCGAGGCCCAGTTGATGACCTACCTGCAGCGCGTCGCGGCGAGCGTTGTGGTCGACGCTCGCCGGGTCGCTCTGGCGGAGAAGCGGTGGGGCGGCCAGCGGGTGGCCTGGGTCGAGTGGAAGCTCGCGCCGCCGGTCGGCATCCTCGCAGCAGGTGGACCCGAGGATCGCCTGCTCGCCGACGAGAGGCGGCGCGCCTTCCTCGCGCTCTGTCGCCAGGCTCTGGGCCGACGCGCCACTTCCACAACGGTTCGGATCGCCCGTCTGGCGCTGCTCGAAGGGTGGAGCAGTCGAGAGATCGCCCTCGGGCTCGCTGGCCGGATGGGAATCGCCGGCATCGATTCGGTGATCTACCGCCTGCGCCGCAATCTCGCCCGCCGCGGCATCGAGCTCCCGCGGCGCGATCGCCGGGGCGACTGCTGAACCGTCCGTTGCACAACGGGCTGTGCTACCGCAGCACAGCCCGTTGTGCGATCGTGCCCGCTGTCCGGAGCGGTCTCCGGGCGAATGCTTTTTGGGCCTGGCAGGCCTATGTGCTGCATTCACTTGACTTTCCGGCGATTCCCGCTCACACTACGCGGAGTTCAGACGAAGGAGAACGAGATGCGGCGCAAACTCTGCTTTCTCTTGGGCTTGACTCTGTCATTCGCCGGCCTTCCCGCCTTCGCGGCCGCTCCGTTCGGCTTCGTCGAGGGTATTCACGGGGGCCAGAACCAGAACGCCGGGGGCGGCGTCCTGCCGATCACCGGCTGGGCGCTGGACGACGACGGCGTCGAGCGGGTCGAGCTCTACGTCGACGGGGTACCCGCCGGCCTCACCGACTACGGCCGCAATCGCCCCGATGTCGAGTTGGTCTTCCCGGGCTATCCCGATGGCGCCCTGGTCGGCTTCGGTATCTTCCTCGACACGACGCTCTACTCGAACGACCTCCACCAGATCTCGGCGCGGGTGACCAGCAACATCACCGGCGAGCAGACCTGGCTGAATTCGGTCACCATCCAGATCAACAACGACTCCTCGAACCTCGCGCCGTTCGGCGCCATCACCTTTCCCAATCCGAGCAGCGAGTTCTACGGCACCTGCGATCTCAGCGACTCCTCGCGCCGGCTGAGCGTCGTCAGCGGCTGGGCGCTCGACGTCGGCATCGAGAACGGCGACACCGGCGTCAAGTACGTCGAATTGCTGATCAACGGCGGACTCTACGCGAACACGGTCATCAGCTGCTTCAGCGACCCAGATTGGGGCGGTCTGACGAACTGCTACGGCCTGCAGAGCCTCGATGTCGAGCGGATCTTCCCGACGGTGGCCAACTCGCCGCACGCGCGCTACCGCTTCGTGCTCGATGTCGGTTGGCTGATCTCCGAAATCGGATACTCGCAGGGCTTCCACGAGATCACCATCCGCTCCGGCGACTATTTCGGCAACGTCGCCAACATCGCGGAGATTCCGGTCGCGTTCTTCTGCGACGAGAACACCGGCAACGAGGGCTCCTTCGGCTTCATCGACCATCCCGACAACGGCGAGCTGGTCGACGGCATCACCGCTCTTGACGGCTGGGTGCTCGACGCCGAAGGCATCTCCGAGGTGCAGATCTGGCTCGACGGGCAGTTCGTCGGCGATGCGGTCTTTGGTTTGCCGCGCCCCGATGTCAGCTCAGTCTATCCGGGCTTTCCGGACAGCCTGGCGCCCGGCTGGCTCTTCTTCCTCGATACCACGCTGACCTCGGACGGATTGCACCATGTCCAGGCGGTGGCGGTGGACGACTTCGGCGCTGTGAGCATCATCGGCGAGCGCTATCTCACGATCCGCAACGAAGTCCCCTGACGCTGCGGTTCAGCTCGCGCAGGACGGAACGGCCGGCGCTTGCGCCGGCCGTTTCTGTTTGTGTCCGGAGTGGCCCTCGATGGCTTGTCCCCGTTGCACCCGTTGCAGGCTCGCCCGGCGCCTTCTCAGGCTCGCCCGCAGAGGTCGTTGGTGGTGGCGATCGGGCTCCTGTGCTGCTCGACCCTCGGGGGTCCCTCTCCTCCCTCCTCGGGCTCTGCGCTGCTCGGAGCCCGATCGCCGGATACCGACCGCGTGGGCGAGCCCACGCGCTTCTCTGAGGGTGAGCTCACGAGCTTCTCTCTGAGATCTCCCGACGAGGGGTGGCTGGACCGAGGGCTCCCATGGGCCCGGAGCGCGCTTTCTCAGCGCGAGGACCCATGGGAAGCGGGCCAGACAGGACCCCGAGCAGAGGAGCGGGAGGTCAACCGACAAGACCCCGACCGGAGGCCACGAGGTCCGAGGAAGACTGTTCGTAAGTGGACTTACGGCCGGACGGTGTTCGCCGCCGTGACGTCGGGCTTCTTTTCGAGCCGGAGACGTTCGGCGAGGAGGGCTTCGGCCTGCGGGAAGAGGCCGAGCGCCGCCTGGATCTGGGCGTCGCCTTCGCTCTGCACCTGGTGCGACGCTTCGATTCCGAACCGGGAGGCGAAGATCTCGGCGCGAATCTGGCGCAAGGCGTAGCCGCGTTCGGCGGGCTCGACGAAGCCCTTGTCGAGGTCCTCCGCGGTGTCGATCTTCTGCTCGATCACCCAGTTGCGGAACTCGGTGAGGACCGTGTCGTCCGGGCGCCACTCGCGGGTGATCTCGGGGTGGCGCCGCGCGTAGTCCACCCCGAAGCCGAAGAAGGCCGAGCGGCCGAGGAGGAACTGCAGGAAAGGCGCGACCTCCGCCGGCTGGACTTCGACGTCCGGCGTGATGCCGCCGCCGCCGTAGACCTTCCGGCCGAGGTCGGTGGCGTAGGCCTCCGCCGTGGGCGGGGCCACCTTGGCGTGGGGAGCCTCGTCGCCGGGCTCCAGGCCGTTGCGGGTGTAGTAGTCGAAATAGGAGCTGTAGTCGCGCTGGATCAGGCGCCCCGACGGCGTGTAGTACTTGGCCGTGGTGAGTGCCAGGCCGGCGCCATGGGAGAGTCCGTAGACGGTCTGCACGAGCCCCTTGCCCCAGGTGGGGGTGCCGACGACGAGACCGATGTCGTGATCCTGGATCCCTCCGGAGAGGATCTCGGCTGCCGACGCGGTGCCGCTGTTGACCAGGACGACCACCGGTTCTGCGATCGGGGCGTGGCTGCCGTCGGCGGAGTAGGACTGCGCGGAATCCTGGGTGCGTCCGCGCGTGACGACGACCGTCGAGCCCTCCGGCAGGAACTGGTCGGCCACGTCCACGGCCTGATCCAGCAGCCCGCCGCCGTTGTTGCGCAGGTCGAGGAGCAGCCGCTTCATCCCCTCCGCCTTGAGCTTGGCGAGCGCTTTCTCCACTTCGCCCGAGGTCGAGCGCGTGAAGTCGCTGATCGAGATGTACCCGGTATCGGGCGCGATCATGTAGGCATAGCGCACCGTGGTCTGCGGGATCTCGGCACGAGTGACAGTGAGCTCCAGGGACTCGTCGAGGCCGGCCCGCAGGATCGAGATGCGCACCTGGGTCCCTTTCGGTCCCTTGAGCCGCGTGACCGCTTCGTCGATCGACAGTTTGTCGGTGGGTTCGTCCTCGATGCGCTGGATGACGTCGCCGGCGCGGATCCCCAGCCGGGAGGCGGGCGTGCCATCGATCGGCGCGATGACGGTCAGGCGGCCATTGCGCACTCCGACGAGAATCCCCAGGCCGTAGAAGCTCGCCTGCTGCTTCTCGCGCATCGACGAGTAGGCGCTGGGCGGCAGGAAGCTGGTGTGCGGATCCAGGGTCCGCAGCATGCCGTTGATCGAGGAGTAGACCAGATCGCGGAAATGGACCTCTCCCCCATAGCGCGTGCGCGCCGCCTGGAGGAGCTCGGTGTAGAGCCGAAGATCGCTGCGCGCGTCCTCTCCGAGGGCGAGCAGCCGGTTCCCGGCCAACCCGCCGACCACGGTAGCGAGGAGGACCAGCAAAGTCGCAGCGAGACGCCAACGCCGACGCATGGCGGCGATCCTAACATGCGAAAAGCAGGCGCTTTCCCGAGCGCCGGGCGGCGTCTCCTTGACACCGCCGGTGCGCGGAGCCGATGATTGCTGCCGGTCGCTGCCATGTTCGGTCCCCTCGGATTCCCGGAATTGCTCTTTATTCTGGTACTAGCTCTGCTCATCTTCGGCCCCAAGCGACTCCCCGAGGTCGGGCGCACGATCGGCAAGGGCATGGCGCAGTTTCGCAAGGCAACGACCGACCTCAAGCGCACGATCGAGACCGAGATCTCTCTCGAAGAGGAGCCGCGGCGGCAGACCGAGCGGCTGACGAGACCGGGGAGGCCGGCAGCGAGCCCCGAGATCCACTCCGACATCCACCCCGAGGTCCGCTCCGAGATCCAGATGCCGGACACGACCGCACCGGTTTCCGTGCCTGTTCCCGAGCCTGTTCCCGTTGCTGTTCAGCCTCCTCACGTGGCAGTGGAAGCTCCGCCCGCGGCTGCCGCCGACCCGGCGAAGAGCCAGCCCTCCTGACCCAGGTCATGGCCGCCGTTCCAGAGCCGCGGGGCGGCGCCCTCCCCGCCGACGAACTGCCCCGCATGTCGCTGCTCGACCACCTCGAGGACCTGCGCAAGCGCATCGTCTACTCCCTGGCGTCGCTCTTCGTCGCAATGCTCGCCTGCTTCAACTGGGCGCCCGAGATCTGCCGTTTTTTCGCCCGGCCGATCTACGAGCGCCATCTTCTCCCCGAGGGTCAGAAGCTCGCCTTCCTCGGTGTCACCGACGCTTTCCTGCTCTACGTCAAGACCGCCCTTCTCGCCGGAGCTTTCCTCGCGGCGCCGGTGATCCTCTACCAGGTGTGGGCCTTCATTTCGCCCGGCCTCTATCCCAAGGAACGCCGCTGGGCGGCGCCCTTCGTGGTCCTGGGTTGGGGCTTCTTCATCGCCGGCGGCGTGTTCGCCTATCTCGTGGCCTTTCCCTTCGCGGTGGAGTTCCTGCTCGCCATGGGCAAGGACTTCATGCCGGTGATCACGGCGGAGAAGTACTACGGGCTGCTGCTCACCATCATGCTGGGTTTGGGCCTCATGTTCGAGCTGCCGATCGTCCTCGTCCTACTGGCGAAGATCGGACTGGTGACGCCGCGCATCCTGATGCGCAACTTCCGCTGGGCGGTGCTCGCCATCTTCGTCGTTTCGGCGATCATCACCCCGACCTCCGACATCGTGAATCTGTGCATCTTCGCCCTGCCGACCATCGCCCTCTATCTGGTCGGCACCGGCGCCGCCTGGCTGGTGACGCGCGGCAAGAAGGCGGAGAGTTAGCTCGCCAGACCCGCCGAGCCATCCGCGCCATCGGAACCCGACGGCCTTCGCCGCCAGCGGCGGTGGAGCCACACCCACTGTTCGGGATGGCTGCGGATCTGGGCTTCGATCACCGCTGTCATGAGTGCCGTCGCGGCGGTGGGATCGGTGGGCAGAGTGAGCTCGGGTTGAATTCTCGCGACATGGCTGCCGTCGCTCCGGCGCTCGATGAAGGCCGGCAGCACGGCGGCATCGAAACGCAGGGCGAGCTCGGCAGCGCCCACGGGAGTCCACGCCGGCCGGCCGAAGAATTCCACGAAGACCCCATCCACTTTCGTGTCCTGGTCGATCAGCATGCCCAGGGCGCCACCACCCCTGAGCGCTCCGAGGAGCGCCCGCGCCGCTCCGGGAGTTCCCCTGACGATGGTCCGGGTGCCGAAGCGGGAGCGCAGGTCGAGCAGCATCGTCTGCAGCCCAGGCTCGTCGATCTCGCGCGCCACGACCGACATCTCGAGCTTATGCACGTTCAAAGCGGCGGCGAGAAGCTCCCAGTTGCCGCAATGCCCGGAGAGGACGAAGATCGGGCGCCGCTGCGTGCGCGCCGCGAGCACATGCTCCCAACCCTCGAGCGTGACGTGACGGGAGAACTCCGCGTTGTCGTGATGCCGCAGATAGAGGCACTCGCCGAGCAGCGTTCCGAGGTGGACGAAGCAGCGCTGTGCGAGTCCGGTGACCTCGTCCGCCGACATCTCCGGAAAGGCCAGCGCGAGATGGTCGATGGTGCGTTTGCGATCCCGTCCGGCGACCCGCCAGGCGAGGTGGCCGAGCGCGCGCCCAAGCCGCTGTGCGCGGCTCCAGCTCAGTCTGACAAAGAAGAAGTCGAGTACGAATCCGAGTCCAGTGAGCGCGCCCGAGCGCGCGACCTTCGCCAGGGGCCTTGCCGGGCGCTTAGGAATCGTGGGCCTCGCCGGCGTCGGTGGGGGATTCTGGGTCTGCACAAGGCGCTGCGAAGCGCCTCACGATCGACTCCCAGACGCCTCGCGCCTGCAGGAGCCGCTCGGCGAGCTCGCGCACGGCGCCGCGCCCGCCGCCGGCCGCGGTGACGTAGTGCACCCGGCAGCGGACGTCGGCCACCGCGTCCACCGGCGCGGCAGAGAGGCCGCACGCCCCGAGCACGGCGAGGTCGAGCAGGTCGTCGGCGAGGTAGGCGACCTGGCTCGCGTCGAGCGCATGCCGCAAGAGAAAATCTCCAAACGAGTCGCGCTTGTTCTCGCACCCCTGCAGCACCTCGCGGAGGCCGAGGTCTCGGCTGCGCTTCTCGACGATCGGGCTCGTGCGGGCGGAGAGGATGCCGACCTCGATTCCTGCGCCGGCCAGGAGCTTGATGCCCAGTCCGTCACGCACGTCGAAGATCTTGACGATTTCGCCTTTGGCGTCGAACCAGAGCCTCCCGTCGGTGAGCACGCCGTCGACATCGAGGAGTAGCCACTTGAGGCCGAGGGCGCGGGCGTCGAGCGTCGGTGTCCAGAGGCCCGGGGTGGTCGGAGCGGGCCAGAGTGAGGGAGTGGTCATGAACGCCTCCTAGAAGAGCTCGAGGCCCCAGAGGTCGTGGAGATGCACGATCCCCTCGAGCCGGCCGTTGGAGGCACAGACGAAGAGCGACGTGATGCGATTTTGCTCCATGCGCTGGAGCGCCGCGGGAGCGAGCTCGTCGCCGTCGATCGTCCGCGGACTGCGCCTCATGCACTCGCCGGCGGTGCGTTGGAGAATCTGCTCATCCTTCTCCAGCAGGCGCCGCAGGTCGCCGTCGGAGATGACTCCCACCAGCACTCCGCTACTATCGATGACCGCGGTGATTCCCAAGCCCTTCTTCGACATCTCGTAGATCGCATCGCGCATCGACGCCCCCGTCGCGACTGCCGGCAGGCGGTCGCCGGCGTGCATCACTTCGCGCACGTGGAGGAGCTGCTTTCCGAGCCGGCCGCCGGGATGGAAGCGGGCGAAATCCTCGGGCGTGAAGCCGCGCGCTTCGAGGAGCGCCATGGCGAGCGCATCGCCCAACGCAAGCGTCGCGGTGGTCGAAGCGGTCGGCGCGAGGTTCAGCGGACAGGCCTCCTTGTCGATCGCCACCGGCAGATGGATCTCGGCACCGCGGGCGATCGGGGAGTTCGAGTTCCCGGTCATGGCGATGAGTGGCACGCCGAGCCGCTTGAGGATCTCGACCAGTCGCAGCAGCTCTTCGGTGGTGCCCGAATAGGAAGCCGCGAGGACGATGTCGCCCTCGACGATCATCCCGAGGTCGCCGTGGATCGCCTCGGCGGGGTGGAGGAAGAAGGAAGGAGTGCCGGTGGACGCGAGCGTGGCGGCGATCTTCTGCATCACGATGCCGCTCTTGCCCATGCCGGTGCAGACCACCCGGCCGGAAGCGGATCGTAGCCGTTCGACGGCGCGGTCGAAGCTCTCGTCCAGCTGCGCCACCAGCCCCGCAACCGCGGCGGCTTCTATTTCGAGGACCTGGCGGGCGACTTCGCGGGCGGGGCGCGGGGCTCTGGGCATCGACGGGGATTATATGGCGCGGCGCTCGCCGCGGCCGGTCCGGTTCACGGCACCAGCTCGAGGACGAACCCGGATGACAGGCGGATCGACGCGAAGTGTCGACGGTCGGTGGTCGCGATGCGGGCGATCCGCAAACGCGCTGCGACGGCGACGACCGAGGCATCGACGAAGCCGATCTCGGGCTTCCTTTCGAGGAGCTCGCGGGCGAGATCGAGGTCGGCGTCGTACAGCGGTTCGACGGCGAGCTCACGCCCCAGCGTGGCGAGGAAGGCGCGTTCGGCGGCGGAGCCCAGCCGGTCGTGGAGCAGGTAACAGACCTCTGGGAGAACCGTGACCGGCACGATGCGCAGGTCGCGCTCGCCGGCGAGCAGGGCGGCAGCCCGGGCGTGCCAGGCGTCGTCGGCGTCGGCCGCAGCGTAGAGAATGCCGGTATCGAGGATCAGCGCCACGTCGTCAGCGCGGTCCGGAGCGCCGGCGCTTCGCCCGGGGTGCGGTCGAGGCGTGGCCGGTCTCGGGGCCGACCGGCGTCGACGCGGCGGGAGCCTGCTGGAAGAGCAGCTCCTCGTGGCGCTCCGCGATATCGCTGCGGCCGCTGCGTCCGATACCGACGAAGGCGAGCGCCGCCCCCGGCGCGTCACGCTGGCGGACGAGGTACTCGGAGATCGCCTCGCGCACCAGCATCGCCTTGGGCTCGCCGCGCCGCTGCGCCAGGAAGTCGAGCTCGCGCTCGGCCTTCTCGTCGATGAAGATCGTCGTCCGCTTCATGTGTCATACGCTAGCATACCTTCGCTGGCGCGGCACGAAACCCGGCGCCACCTAGGTGGAAATCGCGGCGCGGACCCGGAGGAGCGAGACCAGCAGCGCTTCGGCGCGGTCGGGGGGGAGCTGGGTGTCGCGGTCGGACAGCGCGCGGTCGGGATCGGGGTGGACTTCGAGGAAGAGGCCGTCGGCGCCGGCGGCGACCGCGGCGCGGGCGAGCGGCTCGGCGAACTCGCGGGCGCCAGAGGAGCCGTCTACGCCGGCTCCGGGGAGCTGCAGCGAGTGGGTGACGTCGTAGATCACCGGAATGCCGTCGCTCTGCATCCAGGCGAAGCTGCGCATGTCGACCACCAGGTTGTGGTACCCGAATGCCGCGCCGCGCTCGGTCACGGTGACGCGGTCGTTGCCGGCCGAGCGGATCTTGTCGACCACCCGCCGCATGTCATCCGGCGCCATGAACTGGCCTTTCTTGACATTCACCGCCCGGCCGGTCGCAGCCGCCGCCAGCAGCAGGTCGGTCTGGCGGCAGAGGAAGGCCGGGATCTGCAGCACGTCGACGACCTCCGCGGCGGGCGCGCACTGCGCCGGCTCGTGGACGTCGGTCAGCAGCGGCAGGCCGAACTGTCGCCGGACCTCGGCGAGAACCTTCAGGCCTGCGACGAGGCCTGGTCCGCGGAACGCCTTGCCGGAGCTGCGGTTCGCCTTGTCGAACGAGGCCTTGAAGATCATCTTCAGGCCGAGGCGCTGCGCTATGCCGGCGAGGATCTCTGCCGCCCGCAGCGTCGTCTCCGCGCTCTCGATGACGCAGGGGCCGGCGATGACGGGGAAGAGGCCTTCGCCGATCGCGACTCCGGGTGCGAGCTCGAGAGACGAGATCGTCACGCCAGCTGGCTCTCGCGGGCCTCGATCTTCTCGGGCCGCGCCTCGCCGGCGCGCTTCTGGTTCTCGGCGAGCGCTGCGGCGATGTAGGAGACGAAGAGCGGATGCGGTTCGGTCGGCTTCGACTTGTACTCGGGATGGAACTGGCAACCCAGGTACCAGGGATGCCCCGGGAGCTCGACCATCTCGATGAACTTGCCGTCCGGGCTGCGGCCGGAGATCAGCAGCCCGTGCTCCTGCAGGGTGGCCAGGTACTTGTGGTTGACCTCGTAGCGGTGCCGGTGGCGCTCGGAGATCAGCTCTTCGCCGTAGATCGACCTGGCGAGCGACCCCTCCTTGAGGCTGCACGGGTAGGCGCCGAGCCGCATGGTACCGCCCATCTCTTCGACACCCAGAAGGTCGCGGAGCTTGAAGATCACCGGCTGCGCGGCATCGTTGTCGAACTCGGTCGAGGTCGCCTCCTTGATGCCGCAGACGTTGCGCGCGAACTCGATCGTCATGCACTGCATGCCGAGACAGATGCCGAAGAACGGCACCTTGTGCTCGCGGGCGTAGCGGATCGCCTTGATCTTGCCTTCGGTGCCGCGCTTGCCGAAGCCGATCGGCACCAGCAGGCCGTCGACCTCGAAGAGCGCCCGCGGCCAGCTGCCGGCTTCGAGCTCCTCAGCGTTGATGTACACCAGCTCGACCTTGGTCTCGTTGGCGACGCCGCCGTGGGCGAGCGCCTCGTTCAGGCTCTTGTAGGCGTCCGGCAGCTCCACGTACTTGCCGACGATGCCGATGCGCACCTTGTGCTTCGGGTTCTTGACCCGCGACACCAGCGTCTCCCAGGGCGCTAGGTCGCGCTCGTAGCGCGGCAGGTTCAGCTGGTCGAGCAGCGTCTCGTCGAGGCCCTCGCGGGCGAACATCAGCGGCACCTCGTAGATCGTCGAGACGTCGCGCGCCGCGATCACCTGCTCGGGCGCGACGTTGCAGAAGAGCGCGATCTTGCGCCGCACTTCGTCCGGAATCGCACGGTCGGCGCGGCAGAGCAGGACGTCGGCCTGGATGCCGATCGCCCGCAGCTCGCGCACGGAGTGCTGGGTCGGCTTCGACTTGAGCTCTTCGGCGGCGGCGATGTAGGGCACCAGCGTCAGGTGGACGTTGACCGCGTTGTTGCGCCCGAGCTCGAGGCGGAACTGGCGGATCGCCTCGAGGAACGGCAACGATTCGATGTCGCCGACCGTGCCGCCGATCTCGACGATCACCACGTCGACCCCCTTGCCGACGCGGATCATCGCCTCCTTGATCTCGTCGGTGATGTGCGGAACGACCTGGACGGTCTTGCCGAGGTAGTCGCCGCGACGCTCCTTGTTGATCACCGTCTCGTAGATCCGGCCGGTGGTGTAGTTGTTGAGCTTCGAAGTGATGGTGTGGGTGAAGCGCTCGTAGTGTCCGAGGTCGAGGTCGGTCTCGGTGCCGTCGTCGGTGACGAAGACTTCGCCGTGCTGGTAGGGCGACATCGTTCCCGGATCGACGTTCACATAAGGGTCGAACTTCATCAGGGTGACGCGGAAGCCGCGCGATTCGAGGAGGGCGCCGATCGACGCCGAAGCGACACCCTTGCCGAGCGACGAAACCACGCCACCGGTCACGAAAATGTACTTCGTCGTCATCGCTGCGCTCCTCTTTCAGGGCTGTCGGAAGCTTCGGCCATCTCCTGGCGAATTCTTGCTTCCACCTCGGCGGCATCTTCGGGGGTGTCGACCCCCCAGGACGGCCGGGCGCCGGTGAGAACCTTGATCGGCATGCGATTCTCCAGTGCGCGCAGCTGCTCCAGGGACTCGCTTCTTTCGAGCGGCGTCTGGGGAAGCGCAGCGAGCCTCAGCAGCGCCTCTTTCTGGTAACCGTAGATTCCCAAGTGACGCAGGGGCGCGGCGCCGCCCGGAAGGCGTGGAAAGGGGATCGGGGCGCGGCTGAAATAGAGCGCGTAACCCTCGCGATCGAGTACCACCTTGACGACGGAGGGCGAGTCGAGGTCGCCCTCGAGCGCATCGGCCGCCAGGGTGACGATCGGATCGTCCGGATGAGCGCGCAGATGGCTCGCGACCCGCCCGATGCCTTCGGGATCGATCAGCGGTTCGTCGCCCTGGATGTTGATCACCGCGGCGCAGTCCCAGTTTCTGGCCGCCCAGGCGATTCGGTCGGTGCCGCTGGCGCACTCCGCGGGCGTCATCTCGACCTCGCCACCGAAGAACTCGACGGCGCGCGCGATGCGCTCGTCATCGGTCAGGACCACGACCCTATCGAGCCCCTTGGCGCGCGCTGCACGGCGGTAGACATGTTCGACCATCGGCTTGCCGGCGAGCGGATGCAAGGCCTTGCCCGGCAGCCGCTGGGAGCCGTAACGGGCGGGAATGGCGCCCACGATGACGGTACTCGAAGGGGCCGCCGGCGAGCCGCCGGGGCGAACATCGGCTGAGTAGTGGTGCACGTCTCAATTTACTTCGCCGCGCCGTGCGAGTCAATCTCGCCGGCTCTGCGTGGCCTCGGCCCTCTTCGCCGGGCTTCCCTGTGCTACCGTCGCGCGCGGTGTCGCGCCGGAACCGATCTCCAGGGAATCGTCCAGTCTGGACCCGAATCGCGTGGGTGGCGGCTGCCGTTTTCTGTCTCACCATTGCCGGCATCGAGATCGGACATCGTCTCGGTGCGAGCGTCGGTGCGGGTGGGGCCGGTGCGAACGCCGACGCTCCGGCCTGGATCTGGCGGGACCACGACTTGCGCCATGTTCAAGCGGCGGGTTTTTACGCAGTCAAAGAATTCGATCTCGTCGCGGCGCCGGCCGAAGCGGAAGTGCGGATCCTCGGAGATGCCGAGTATCTCCTGCTGCTCAACGGCGCGCGGATCGGCTCGAATCGTTTCGTCTCCGGCGCGGCCGTCGACCGCTACCGGGTGGAGCCCTGGCTCGTTCCAGGCCGCAACCGGGTGGTCGTCGAGCTCCGCAGTCCGGCGGGGGCCGGAGGGCTCAGGTTCGAACTGTTGGCCGGTGGGCAGCAGCTCGTGCGGTCGGACGGTTCATGGTCGATCTACCGGACCCACTGGCGGGGCCTCTTCGGCGAGCGTCCGATGCCGGCCGGCGAGCGTCCGCGGTTGCTGGGACGCAGCCCTCTCGGGCGCTGGGGCAGTCCCGGACTGGGGCAGGTGCGCCCGGCCTTCGAGGACGCCCTCGCCGCCGCGGAGCCGATTCCGTCCGCGCTCGTCCGGCTCACCGGGGTGCCGGAGCCTTGGCGCCGGAGTGCCGGTCGCGAACGCCGTCCAGCGAGCCTCGGGCCGCTGGTGGAGTTCGACTTTGGTGTCGAGCGGACCGGGTATCTGCAGCTCGCTTATCGCGAAGCTCCGGGCCGGCGTTCGGAGACTCCGATGCCGGCGGTCTTGCTGGCGTTCGCGGATCAGCCGATCGGGGGACCGCCGTGGGCGGCTTCGACCCTTTTTCGACCCATCCCGGGCGCCGGGCTCTATCAGGATTCGACGGTGCGACGGTTTCGCTACCTGGCGGTGGCCGGACTGCCCGGAGTCTTCAGTGCCGAGGTCCTGGCCACGAGCGAGGCGTCCTGGCGTGCCCTTGCGCCTGTCGCGGCGTCGCCGGCAGGCATCCTCGGCATCCGGCCGCCGCCCTCAAGCGCTCCGGTGGAGCACGAAGTCTGGCGCGAACTCGAGCGCGCGGCGGGCCGCGCTGTCAGGAAAGAGCGCTAGGGCCTGACGCGCCTCGTCAGCCCACCGGCGCGCTTCACGCGCCACCTCTTCCAGCGTGCCTTCGCGCGCCACGATTTCGAGAATCTCTTCCGACGTCACCGTGGCGAAGGCCCTTTCGGCGAGGACGCGCTCGAACTTGGCGCGCTCCTGCAGCGAGATGCGGGGCAGCAGAAGGAGCAGAGGGAGGGTGAGCTTGCCTTCCTTGAGGTCGGAGAGCACGGGCTTGCCGATGGCAGTGGAAGTCGCGGTGAAGTCGAGCAAGTCGTCGGCGAGCTGAAAACAGGTGCCGAGCGCGCGTCCGAATCGCTCGAGGGGCTCGATCGCCTCCTCCCGAACAGGCTGGATGCGCGCCGGCAGCGAGCAGGCAGCAGCGAACAGCTGTGCCGTCTTGCGGTCGATGATCTCGAAGTACTCCGCGACCGACAGGTCGATCGCTCCGAGCCGTTTCTGCGTCAGGAGCTCGCCTTCGGTCATGCGCAGCGTAGCGTCGCAAAGGCGGTCGAGAATCGCCACGGAACCGTGCCGCAGGGCCATCTTCATCGCCGTCGTGTAGAGCCAGTCGCCGAGCAGGACGGTGAGGTTGTTGCCCCACAGCTCGTTGATGGTCTTGCGCCCGCGCCGCAGCGCCGAGTGGTCGATGATGTCGTCGTGGATCAGGGTCGCCGTGTGGATCAGCTCGACCACCGCGGCGTAGGTGACCTCCTCCTCGCCGTCCCGGTCCAGCAGGCGGGCGCAGAGCAGGAGGAGGGCGGGACGCATCCGTTTGCCGCCGCCGTCGAAGATGTACTCGCCCGATTTCTGGATGAACGGCACGTCGGAAGCCAGGCATTCGCGGAACAGACGGTCGGTTGCCGTCAACTTGTCCGCGACGAGCGCGATGAACCGTTCGGTCTCACGGGAGTCCGCGGGCGTCGCGGCGTCGAGCAGTTTGTGGGGCAAGCGCGGTATTCCGAAGATAGCCGAAGTTAGCCGAAGTTGGCCGAAGTCAACGGTAGTTGGTGAAGGAGAGCGGAACGTCCAGCTCGAGACTCTTCAGGGCGGCGATGGCGGTCTGCAGATCGTCCCTGCTCTTTCCGGAAACGCGCACCGAGTCTCCCTGGATGGCGGCCTGAACCTTGAGCTTCAGGCGCTTGATCTCCGCAACGAGCTTCTTCGCCGTCTCCTGGGGAATGCCCTGCTGGAAGGTGAGCTTCTGGCGGACCCGGCCTCCGGAGGCCGGTTCGATATCGCCGCGGCGCAGCGATTTCAGATGCACGCCCCGGCGTACGAGCTTGGTCTCGACGACCTCGCGGGCCTGGTCCAGGGTGAATTCATCCGAAGTCTCGAGCACGAGCGCCTCGGATTCGATCAGGAGCTTGGCGCCCACGCGCTTCAAGTCGTAGCGGGTCGCGATCTCCTTCTCGGCCTGGATGGCGGCGTTGCGCATCTCCTGGAGGTCGACTTCGGAGACGATATCGAAGGATTGATTGTCGGCCATGGGAGGTGCCAAAGAGGCTTCGCCGATCCTACAACGTAGCCTGCGGCGGCTTCTACGGCTCCTTCCAGATCAGGTTGGAAGGTGGTGTGAAGAGGGTGTCGTCGTCGAGCAGGTCGAAAGTCCCGAAGCGGAAAGTCGAGAGGTTGCCGTCGCGGTCGCGGTAGGAGAGCGCCGTCGGCCGCTGCGATGCCGGGTCGAAAAGGAGCTCGGCGTGCGCGATTCGCGAGTCGGCGGCGAAGGGCTTGAGATCCACGGTGATGGCGCCGGCGCCCGCCTGGCGTGCGACGGCGCTGTAGCGGGCCTCGAGGAGCTCGACCGGCAGCAGCAGCAGGTCCAGGCCGGCCTCGTCGCGCGCTTCGACATGGAGACGCTCGCCCTGGGGCTCCCCGGTCACCCAGGCATGGAGCCGCGAGCCGCAGAGCAGGTAGGACTTGGGATAGGGCTCGGCGTAGTCCCACCGCAAGCAGTCGGGCAACGCCAGGGCGACGCGGCCGGTCTCCTCGTCGCCGGTCGCGAAACCGGCCGGGACGAAGCTCTGACGGAAGGCGGCGACGAGGGTGCCGGAGGCCGCGAGATGCAAGCGGAGCTCGGTGAGCGCCTGCCAGGGGTCGATCTGAACGGACTTCGCAGTCCCTGCGACGGGCACCTCGGCGGCCCCTGGAGTCACCTGAGCCACTGGAGCCACCTGCGCCGGCTGAGCGAGCGGAATCAGCTGAGCCAGCGCCGCCGCCGGGAGACTGAGGCCAGCGCCGAGGAGCAGGCCGGCGACGAGCCGCCGCGGAGTCTTCATGACCTGCTCAATGGCGGAAGTGCCGCCGGCCGGTGAGGATCATCGCCATGCCGTGTTCGTCGGCCGCGGCGAGAAGCTCGTCGTCGCGACGGCTGCCGCCGGGCTGGATCACGGCGGCGATGCCGGCGGCCGCCAAGACGTCGAGCCCGTCGCGGAACGGGAAAAAGGCGTCAGAGCCGGCGACTGAACCGGCAAGGGGAGACCTCGCCTTCGAGATGGCGATCCGGCAGGAGTCGACCCGGCTCATCTGGCCGGCGCCGATCCCCAGGGTGCGGTCTCCGTCGGTGATCACGATCGCGTTCGACTTCGTATAGCGCGTCACCGCCCAGGCGAACCCGAGCGCCCGTCGCTCCTCGGCCGTCGGCTGACGACGTGTCGGACAGGTCCAACCGGCAGGGTCTTCGTCAAACCCGTCCGGCGACTGCGCGAGGAAGCCGCCGTCGAGGCCACGGAGCTCGACCTCGCGGTGCGCAGGTGCATACGGTGGACAGAGCAGGAAACGGAGGTTCTTCTTCGCGGCGAGACCGCCCTGGGCGGCGTCCGTGCTCTCCGGGGCGATCAGGACTTCGATGAAGAGGTCGGCGAACGCCGCCACGAGCGCTTCGGTGAGCGGGCGATTGACCGCCACGATCGATCCGAAGGCGGAGACTGGATCGCACTCGAGCGCCCGGCCGTAGGCGGTGACGAGGTCGGAGCCGCGTCCGACGCCGCAAGGGTTGTTGTGCTTGACGATGACGACCGCCGGATCGTCGAAGAGCGCCACGAGCTTGCGCGCCGCATCGGCGTCGAGCAGGTTGTTCCAGGAGAGCTCCTTGCCCTGAATCTGGCGCATGCCGCCGAGCAGGCCGGAACCGCCCGCCAGGCGGTAGACCGCCGCGGGCTGATGCGGATTCTCGCCGTAGCGGGTCGCGAATTCGCGCGCCAGAGAGAGCGTGAGGAGCTCCGGGAGGAGCTCTCCCGATTGCGCCGACTCCGGCGCCGTCGACCGCAGCCAAGCGGCAATGGCGGCATCGTAGCCGGCGGTGTGGGCGAAGGCCTTGTGCGCCAGGCGGCGGCGGATCTCCAGCGAAGAGCGGCCGTTATGGCTGCGAAGCTCGGCGAGGAACTCCCCGTAGTCGCGCGGGTCGACCAGGACGGCGAGGCTGGTGAAGTTCTTTCCGGCCGCCCGGATCATCGCCGGTCCGCCGATATCGATCATCTCGATCGCCTGCGCCTCGTCGATCCCGGGGCGGGCGATCGTGCTTTCGAACGGATAGAGATTGACTACCACGAGGTCGAAAGGCTGGATGCCGTGCTCCGCCAGGGCTGCGCCATGCGAAGGCTGCGAGCGGTCGGCGAGGATCCCGCCGTGAATCTTCGGGTGCAGCGTCTTGACGCGACCGTCGAGAATCTCGGGAAACCCGGTGACCTCGGAGACGCCGGTGACGGCGAGCCCGGCCGCCTCGAGGTGCCGGCGGGTGCCGCCGGTCGAAACGAGCTCGAATCCGAGCCCGGCGAGAGCCTGGGCGAAATCGGACAGGCCGGTCTTGTCGGAGACCGAAAGCAGCGCGCGGGCAGTGGTCGGCATCGTCAACTCCTCGACTCGAAAGCTCTCCGGAATCAGCGCCCGTCGTCGGAGCCAGCGGCGCTGGCGCCGGCGTCGACGAGGACCAGGGCGTCGCGCCGCGCGGCGAATCGCGCGCGCGGATCGACGCCGCCTGCCGTGAGCCAGACGTAGCGCAAGGCGCGGGCGACATCCGATACCGCATGACTGTACGAGAGCGCGGCGACCGCGAAGGCGGTCGAGCGATCGTCGAAACGGCTGCTGCCGTCGACGGCGCCGATCCGGCGGTACTCCTCGCCGATCGCGGGATAGAGCTTGCGGCCTCTGGCGAAGGTCGCGCGAGTCCAGATCTGGAGGTCGCGCGGGCTCTTCCACTCCGGCCCGAGGCCGTAGAAAACGACCGCGAATCGCGGCCGGGCGGAGTCGGCGTAGTCGAGGAAGTCGCGGAAATAGCGCGCTTCGTAGGCGTCCGAGTTGGCGGTGTTCAGCGGCAGGTTGGCATCGGCGATGAAGTGGGAAACGCGACCGAGGCGCCCCACCACCTCGGCGAACGGCCGGTGGCGGCGAATGAGATCGATCGCGGCGGTCATCTCTCCCGTGACGGCCTGGTCGAGCTCGCCGCTGCCGTCCGGGTTCTTCATGTGACGGATGCCACTGGCATCCGCGAGCGGCTCGACGGTACCGCGAAGGTACTCCTTGCGGTGCTTCTGGATCAGCCGCGCGAGGTCCGGCGGCGCCAGGGCGGCGGCTTCGAGCGCGATCGCCTTCTGCGTGTCGGGCTTCCAGGCGTGCAGCGACCCCGGAGCGAGCAGGGCCATCACGAAGATCCATGCGATCCGAGCGGGGTTGTGCGCCAGCGAGGAGCGGCCGAAAAGCTGCATTGTTTGTATTCTAGTTGACGTCAAGGTCTCGAAGCTGCTAAAAAATGCCCTCTGACCGCGGGAAGTCCGCGCGCCTCCTACCGCCCAGGTAGCTCAGTTGGTAGAGCACGGCACTGAAAATGCCGGTGTCACTGGTTCGAATCCGGTCCTGGGCACCATTGACTCCCCGCCTTTCGTCATCCTGTCGCCTTCGAGCCCCCTCACGTCGGTCACGCCGGTCACGCCGGCAGGGCGACCTTGGCCATCAGCCTGGAGGCTGCGGGCGAGAGCGGCGCGTGGGTCAAGATGCGCTGGATCCGGTCCATGGCTTTCATCTGGTCGCCGACCGACTGGTAGAGCAGGAGCTCGCCGAAGAGTCCTTCCGCGAGCGCGTTGAGACGCAAAGTGACGGCTTCGACGTAAGCCCCGGTCGGATACTTGGCGATATAGGCGGCGCCGTCGGAGATGTCCGAGTAGCTCGCCGCCTGCCGGGAGAGACGCTCTTCCGCCAGGCGGCGGAGGTCGGCATCCTGCTCCTGGTTGGCCAGTTCGGCGAGCGCGGAGAGCTCGTCCAGGGCGGGCGCGAGGTTGCGCAGTCCGCGGCGCGCGGCCTCGCCGGAAGGGCCTTCTGGATCGGCCTTCCAGGTCTGCAGGAACTGATCGACGGCGTCGGCCTGCCGGGCGGTCCGCGCGTAAGCCTCGCCCAGGGCCAGATGGACCGCCGGAGCCGCGGTGGCGTCCGGATAGTTGCTCAGAAAGACCTCGAGAAAGGGCGTGCCGTAGACGCCGCTCTTCCAGACTTCGAGCGCCGCCGGCTGGAGGTCGTCGCGCTGCTGGCGCAGAGCCTGGCGCTCGGCGCGCAGCACTACCAGCGCAGGGCTCTCCGGCGTCAGCCCGAACAGCGTGTCGATCTCCTCGTCATAGACCGCCAGCACGCGCCCGTAGTCGCGGGCGCCGGGCGCCCGCCCGAGGACCTCGCGATCCCGCGTCGCATGCAGGCGCTCCGTGCGCAGGCGTTCTGCCGCCGGTCCCACCGGCCAGGCGGTGAGCGCCGCCTGGTGGAGGAGCTCCTTCTGCGTGACCGCAGGTGCCGGCTCCTCGCCTTCCCGGGAGCCCGGACCGCGATCCGGCCGGCGCTCGTCGGAACCCGGTTTCTCGGGCCGCTTCTCGGGCTGCAGCCGGTTCTCGAAGCCGAGAATGGCGGCCTGCGTACGCAGGCGGAACTCGTCTACCGGGCGCGCTGTGCCGGCGGTCAGCTCGGGGCTGCGGGCTTTGGCCGCCAGCACCCGCTGGTCGAAGAAGGGATGGGTCCGCCAGTAGCCGTACTCGCGCGAGCTGTCGGGCAGCCGTGAGCCGAGGAGCGCCATGAGCTGCACCGTGCCATCGGTCGCGTAGCCCGCGGCCGATGCCCAACGCTGGCCTTCCATGTCCGACTCGTCTTCGTAGTCGCGGCTGTAGCTGCGCAGGAGCAGCTCCGAGAGGATGACGCTCGCGGCGTAGCTGCCGTAGATGACATTTCCCTCCGGCCGGTCGCGGGTGTTGTAGTAGCCGTAGGGATCGGGCACGTTCAGCACCGGATCGCGGTTCTTGTCCGCGGCGACAGCAACTCCCACGAGGACCGCCTGGGAGAGGATGTTGAGCAGCATCGCCTTGCGCTCGAGACGCATCCCGTGCTTGCGGACCACGTGGGTGATCTCGTGGCCGAGAAGCGCCGCCAGCGCGTCGTCGTTCAGCCCCAGCTCGATCATCCCGCGGGTCACGAAGATGTGGCCTCCGGGCAAGGCGAAGGCGTTCGGTTCAGCCATGTCGGCGAGGAAGAACGAGATCGGGAAGTCGGAGTAGTTGGACTCTCGGGCGACCCGATAGCCGATCTCGGAGACCCTCGCCAGGGCTTCCGGATTGTCCCAGGCGCCGTAGACCCGGGTGGCCTGGGTGGCGGCCTCCAGGCTCTTGCCGAAGAGCTCCTCGTCGGGGGTCTGGGTCCGGCTGGGCTCGAGAGGCGAATTGCCGGCTTGGGCCTCCAAGGCCACCGAGAACGGCAGAAAGGCGAGCAGCAGGCCTGCGATGGAGTGCCGAAGCGACCGCATGCCGTTCGACTGTAGCAGGATGCGTGCCGTCGATGTGGTAATTTTCCCCCCGCATGAGCGACCTCACACTCGAGATTCCGACGACGAAGTCCGGCATGGAAGAGATTCGCGCCGCCCTGGATGCGGCGCTCGCCAAGGAGTTTCCGGGGGGCATGTTGCGCCGGAACTGGGCGGGAGACGTCCTCGAGCTTTCCGGCCCAGGGGCCAAAGGAGCGATCACTTTCGAGGACGGCAAGCTGGTCGGCCGAGCCAGCCTCGGACCGCCGGCGAGCATGATGCGCGGCATGATCGAACAGAAGATCGGCACGGCCATGCGGACCGCCGCCGCCTGACCGGCCGGTCAGGCGCCCGCACTTGACCCCTCCTGAGCCGCCGGATGAGCTCGCCGCCGCGCTCGCGCGCTGGGCGCGTGAGCAACCGGAGGCACCTTTTCTCTTCTACCGCAACGCCAGGGGACATTTCCGCTGGTGGTCGTTTGCGACTATTTCCGTTTTTCTTGAGGTTCGCGGACTCACACTCGAAGAGCTTTCGGTAAGGGGTGTCGTGGTCGAGCGGGAGGCGGTGGAGCTGCTCGGCGGATTCCTGCTGGCGGCGCTCGGGGATGGCTCCGATGCGTTGGGCGTTGCGGACATTCCTGGTCCCGAGCCGAGGATTGGCCGCGACGTCTGGATCTCGTGGCGGCCGCTGTCCGATCCTGCTGAGCTCTCTCTGGCCCGGTGGGCGCTCGTCGCCGGAGCGGCGATCCTCGTCGAGCCCGGTCGTTCCCTTCATCCCGAGCTCTTCGCCTGGGCGCGGCCGACGATCGTCTCTGGAAGCGTCGCGGAACTGCTCAACCTCGCCGGCCAGCTCGAATCCCTTGCCCCGCGCTTTTTTCGCCCTCGGTGGTTCCGCCATCGTGGCGAGCGGCTGCGGCTGCTTGTCGTCGAAGGGGAGCCTGCAGAGGGCGAGCTCGAGCAAATGAGGAAGCGCTGGCGGGAGATGTCGACGCATTTCTCGCCCCGCGTCACGCCGTTCGCGCGCGGCACTTTGGTATAACCCTGCGGATGAAGGAGGCGCCGATGCCGGAGACGACGTCTGATCTGGGCCAGCCGCCCGCGCCGCTGCCGGCGCCGAACGACGCTTCGGCGGCGACCGAGGTGCGGGAGCGCGCCGACTCGGTCTGGACGCGGCGTTCCGCATCGCCGGGGGCGGCGCCCGGAGTGCTCCGCGTCTCACGCCAGCAGTTGCGGGGTCCTTCCGGGCGAGTGGCGATCGTCGAAGCCTGCCGCACTCCGTTCGCGCGCGCCGGCAGCGATCTCAAGGAGCTCGACGTCATCGATCTGGCGGGGATCGCGGCCGCCGAGGTCGTCGCCCGGGCGGCGATCGACCCGTCCGAGGTCGACCTGTGCGTCTTCGGTGTCGTGGTGGCGGCGCTTCACGCTCCGAACCTCGGGCGCGAGATCGTCTTTCGCGCCGGGCTGCCGGCGTCGATTCCCGGGACCACGGTGAACCTCGCCTGCGCCTCCGCCAATCGGGCCATCACCAGCGGCGCGGAGGCGATCCTGCGCGGCGAGGCAGAGATCGTGCTCGCCGGCGGCGCGGAGTCGCTGTCGAACGTACCGCTCGCTTTTCCGCAGCGCGCGGCGGAGAAATTCATGGCCCTCGCGAAAGCGCGCTCGCTGGGTGAGCGCCTGAAGTGGATCAGCCGCTTCCGGCCGCGCGACTTCGTCCCCGTCCCGCCGGCGATCGCCGAACATTCGACCGGCATGACGATGGGCGAGGCGTGCGAGAAGATGGCCAAGGAGAACGACGTCTCCCGCCGCGCGCAGGACGAGATCGCCCTGCTCTCGCATCAGCGCGCCGCCGCCGCGCAGGCTGCCGGACTCTTCGCCGGGCAGGTCGTAGCGGTCTTTCCGCCGCCGGCCTACGACCGCGCTATCGCGGTCGACAACGGTGTGCGCGGCGAAAGCACGATGGCGGCGCTCGCCGCCCTCCGCCCGGCTTTCGACCGGCGTCACGGGACGCTCACCGCCGGCAACTCCTCGCCCATCACCGACGGCGGTGGCGCGGTGCTCCTGATGAGCGAACGCCGGGCGCGGACGCTCGGCCGGACGCCGCTGGGCTATCTGCGCTCCTGGGCCTACGCCGCGACTGACCCGGGCAAGCAGCTGCTGCAGGGTCCGGCCTATGCCGCGCCGATGGCGCTCGAGCGTGCCGGACTCCGGCTGGGAGAGATCGATCTGATCGAAATGCACGAAGCGTTCGCTGCCCAGGTGCTGTCGAACCTCAAGGCCTTCGCCAGCCCGCGGTTCGCGCGCGACGAGCTCGGCCGGAGCGAGGCCATCGGTGTCGTCGACTTCGACCGCTTGAACGTCAACGGCGGTTCGCTCGCCCTCGGACACCCGTTCGGCGCGACCGGTGTGCGGGTCACCATGCAACTGCTCCACGAGCTCCGGAGGCGGAGCCTGCAGTTCGGCCTCATCACCGTCTGTGCCGCCGGCGGCCACGGATTCGCCATGGTTGTCGAACGGGAATGAGACTCCGCTCACTGGCCCTCTTTTTGCTTTTTTCGATCCTCCCGGCGCCGCCCGCGGTCGCGGGCGCGCCGGATCCGGTCCCTGAGAAGTGGCTGACGCCAGCAGAAAAATCGGCGTTCCAGTCGACGCCCTCATATGACGAGACGATCGCCTTCTTGCGGCGGATCGAGGCGGCGCTGCCCGAGATGAAGCTGGAGTTCTTCGGCAACTCCGCCTCCGGCCGGCCGATGCCGCTGGTGATCCTCTCGGCTGAAAAGGCGTTCACACCGCCGGCGGCGCAGGGACTGGGCAAGCCGGTCATCCTGATCCAGAACGGCATCCACGCTGGCGAGATCGATGGCAAGGACGCTTCCCTCATGCTCCTTCGCGACGTCGCGCTCGGCGGCAGGCGCGACCTCCTCTCCGCCGCGACCTTGCTCATCGTCCCGATCTACAACGTCGACGGTCACGAACGCGTATCGCCGTTCAACCGTCCGAACCAGGACGGTCCTGTCGGCGGCATGGGATTCCGCACCACCGCCGACGGGCACGACCTCAATCGCGACTACCTCAAGCTCGTGACGCCCGAAGCGCGGCAGCTGGTGCAGCTGGTCAATGCCTGGCAGCCGCACCTCTTCGTCGACACGCACGTCACCGACGGCGTCGAACTCGACTGGGTGATCACCTGGGCCGTGCCGGAGGCGCCATTGCTCGCCGAGCCGGTCGATCGCTGGCTGCGCCGGAACTTCCCGCCGGTGCTCGCCGCCGTCGAAGCCGCGGGCCACCTCCAGGGTCCCTACGTCAGTCTCGTCGACGGGCAGGATCCGAGGCGGGGATTCGAGACCCTGGTTTACGAGCCGCGCTTCTCGACCGGCTACTTTCCGCTGCGCAACCGGCCGGCCGTGCTTCTCGAATCGCATTCCCACAAACCGTATCGTGAGCGCGTGCTGGCAACCCGTGACTTTCTCGCGGCGCTCGTCGTCGAGACCGGCCGCGCCGGCCTGGCGTTGAAGTCGGCGATCGCCGAAGCGGCGCTCGCGGTCGTGCAGCAGGGGCAGCCCGCGGCACCGCCGAGCACGATCGACGTGAGCTACGTGCGGGGCGAGAGCGAGGTCTACCGCGTTCCGTTCTACGACTGGACGAGCGCGCCCTCGGTGGTCAGCGGCGGCGACCAGATTCACTATCGGCGGGGAGAGGTCAAGGAGCTCGAGGTGCCCTGGTTTCATCGCCTGGTGGTGGCGAAGAGCCTGCCGCGGCCGCGGGGCTATCTCGTCCTGCCGGGATGGTCCGAAATCGAGCGGCGGTTGGTCGAACATGCCCTGCGCTTCGAGCGTCTGCCGCAGGAGCTCGAACTGGACGTCGAGGCCGTGCGGCTCTCCGAGCCGAAACCGGCCGCTTCAAGCTATCAGGGGTTGACGCGGCTTCAGGCGACCGTGGTGCGGGGGCGCGAGCGCAGAATCGTCCCGGCTGGAGCTCTCTGGGTGCCCGCGGATCAGCCCGACTTCGCGGTCGCGGTGCAGCTGCTCGAGCCCGAAGCTCCGGACTCGGTTCTCTCCTGGGGCCTTGTCTCCAGTCTCTTCGAGGGCAAGGAGTACATCGATGGCAGTGCGCTCGACCTTCATGTGCGCGCGGCGCTCGTCGATCCGGCGGTCGCCGCGCAGTGGCAGGAGGCGCTCGCCGATCCGGTTTTCGCCGGCGATCGGTCGGCGCGCTATCGCTGGTGGTTTTCGCGTACGCCCTACTGGGACGAACAGATCGGCCTCTATCCGGTCCTGCGCCTCATGGAGCCTCTGCCGCAGCCGCAGGAGCGGCAGATCGAGCTTACGCCCGAGACCGTTCCGCGCTGAGATCGGCGAGCCGCAGGGCGCTCGCGGCGTTCTCGAACTGCGCGGCGTCGCGCTCGTAGTCGGGAGATTCGAGGCGTTGGCGCAGCGCAGCGCTCAGCGGCAGGACCATCGGGCTCGGCGTCCAGTAGAAAGGTTCGCCGGTGGCGGCGTTGTGCAACTGCCCATTGCTCGCGGCGCGTGTCGCTTCACCGAGTGACAGGGGTGCGAGTGCCTTCTGGAAGACGCGAAAGAGCCCCTCGCTTCGCGGGTCGAGAAAGCGCATCTGACTGCGCGCCTGCACCACGGCATGGAAGTGCGACGGCGTGACGATGATTCCGGAAAGACGTAGCCGGTCGCAGATGAGCATCACCGCCGCCATCGTCTCGCGGAGCATTCCGAGTCCGGGGAATTTCTGACCCGGAAGCGCTGGGCGGGCGGGACTGAACCGGCCGCGCGGATTCTGCAGCAGCAACCAGTCGACTGCCAGCAACTCCTCTCCGGGGATGGTCCGGCGGTCGCGGCGCATTCGCATCTCGAGCACCAGGTCGCGCCGGCCGCGCGCGCCGAAGATGCGCAGCGTCTGACCCGAGGCGCCGAGATCGAGCTCGATCTCTGGGCTGTCGAAGCCGAGCTCGCGCAGGCGCGCCAGATGCCCGAGCCTTTCTAGCGCCAGCTCGAGCCCGGACAGGGAGTAGAAGCCGAGCAGGCGGGTCTCGGGACTCGCGAGTCCCGGGCCTCCGCCGAGATCGGCTTCCGTAAGGAGCGGTTCCTCCTCGGTCGTCCCCCTGAGCTCGCCGACCGAGAAACCGTGCACGAGGTCGCGGAAGCGGTCGAGAATCAGCTCCTCGGTCGTCGGCGGCTCGAGGACGCTGCCGCTCAAGAGCCAAGAGAGGTAGCGGGCGGTGTAGCGCCAGCTCTTGTCGCCGTAGCCGCCCGCCATGGTGACGACCAGCGGCACACGGCGGTGGCGCACGAGATCGGTCACCGCCCGATCGCGCGCCAGCATGCCGGCGGCACTGACCCGCCAGTCGCCCAGGGCGTCGTCGGACGCCGGGTCGGCCCCGCAGAGATAGATCACGAGCTCGGGCAGGAAGCGATCGAAGAGGGCGGGGAGGGTGCTCGAGAGGGCCGCAAGGTAGCGCGCGTCGTCGATTCCCGGACCGAGCGCCAGCACCGTCGCCTCGATCGCCGGCCGATCGTCCCAATTCTGGTTGTGGATCGAGCAGGTGTGCACGGAGGGGTCGTCGGCGAAGATCGAGCGCGTGCCGTCGCCGTCGTGGAGATCGAGGTCGACGACCAGAATCCGACGGTCGAAGCCTTGCGCGCGCTGCGCGCGAATTGCGACGGCGACGTCGTTGAGGATGCAGAAACCGGCGCCGCGGGCGCGATGTGCATGATGAAATCCGCCTCCGAGATTGACCGCGACGCCTCCCCAGGCGCGTGCCAGCCGGGTAGCGAGGAGAGTGCCGCCGGTCATCTCGCGCTGCACCGCGAGGAGCTCCTGTTCGACCCGATCGGAGATCGCGAAGCCGACGACCGAAGTCAGCGCCCCGGGACGTTGCAGGCGCTCGAGATAGTCGTCGTCGTGCGCGGCGCGCAGCTCGGCGAAGCTCGCCGGGTGCGGGCGATGAAGGCGGCGGCGATGGGTCAACCCAGCGCGTCGCAGGAAAGAGAAGATGCGCGTCGATCGTTCCTCGTCCAGCAGGCCCCCCGGCAGCGCATAGCGATACCCGGGTGACATCACGAGGTCGACGCGCGGCTTGCGCCGCAGGAGCGCGAAGCGCCGCCAGGCCTGGTGAACGAGAGAGGATTGACGCCGGCTCGTCGGCCTACCTCGGCCCGCACAGCGAGTGTCGCACGATGGGAGCGATGGGAACGATGAGAGCCATTAGTTGAAGAGCCGCAGAAAGACGATGTAGGCCACGATCCCGTCGTCCGGCCCGGCGATCGGGGTACCGATGTCGAGATTGATGATGGTCTCCCACGGACCCATGAAAGTGCCGGCGATTCCGACTCCGGAGAGCAGCTCGCGATCGAGCTCGCTGGTCGGGTCGGTCACCCACGCGGCATCGAGGATCGCATCAAGGCGCAGGAGCGAGCCGATCTCGAAGCCATAGGTGGCATGGCCGGCGTAGAGCTCCTCGGCGCGCACCTTGCCGATCTGGTAGCCGTGCACGCGGGTGTCGCCGAAGAAGCCGAACTGATACTTACTGAAGCGGTCGAGGTCGCTGCCACCCAGGTATTCGAGCTCCAGACCGACCTTGCGGAAGTTGGCCAGGTACCAGCTCTTGCTGGCTGCGATCTGCCAGGTCACGTAGTCCTTCGCTGCGGGGTCGAATTCGCCGCTCTCCGCCGCTCCGGGAAGGCCCCAGAACTCCCACTGCGAGCGCTGGTGGAAAGCGCCGCCCACCTCCAGGCGATAGCCGGAACGGGCGAAGGCGAGGCTGGTGGAGAGACGATGGGTGAAGTGGTCGAGCGGCAGCACGAACTCCGGCGCCGTCTGGTCGGAGTCGGAGAAGCTCGAGTGGGCGAGCTGATAGCTCGCGCTCCATTTGAGGAAGTTGCCCAAAGGGCGGCCGAGGTTCAGGCTGAGACGCGCCGGGCGCTGCTCGACCTCCTCGCCGGGCGATTCGACATCGCCGCGGTAGAGCTGGTCGGTGCCGGCGATCGCCAGGACGAACAGGTCGGCGCCGAGATCGAACTTGCTGTCGAAGAGGCGGGGATCGGCGTAGTTGACGATCCCGAGGACGCCCCCGAAGAAGGCGTTCAGTTGTCGTTTCTTGGCGCCGATGTCGAGGTTGAAATAGTTGACGCCGGCGAGCGGCAGGGGGTAGTCGAGCGAATCGTCGTAGAGCACGCCGCCGATCAGGAAGAGCCGGTCGCTGTCGAAGCCCTCCTTGACCGTGCGTTCGCCGGTCGCCTCGTCCTTGACCAGGTAGCGGAAGCCCTTGTCGGTGTCGCGCACCATGGTCGACGCCGAAGCCAGAACCTCTTCGCGACGCTGATCGAACTCGGGGCCGTTGATGCGGATCTTCGACAGGCGCACCTCCTTCTCGACCACCGTTGCGGCGTTGAGCACCGAGAGGATCTGCTGTCCGGTGACGGTGAGCGGCAGGAAGTAGCTCGACCCGGTCCAGGGGGCTGGCGCGCCGTTTTCGTCGATCGGCTCGTAGTCCAGAGTCTCCTCATTCGAGAGCACTTCGCCCTGGAGGTCGAGTTGCACGGCGCGCGACCGAACCCGGGCCCAGAGGGTGCGGTCGATCCAGACCGTGCCGCGATAGAGGTTGCGTCCCGCGACCGCGGCGGCGGGTTCGAACTCGACCACCCAGCAGTCGCGGCCGTTGACCGTGTCCGTGCCTCGGAGCGAATAGCGATACTCCTTGGTGAACAGGATCTCGAGCGGCATCGCCGCGGCTTTCTCCGGCTGAATGAGCGGCAGCTCCGGAATCTCCTTGCCGCGCCAGCGGACGCCGTTGACGTAGAAGTTCTGCCACGCCCAGTCGAACGGCTGGCCCTGGCGGAAGAAGAACTCCCCCTCGAAGGTCGCCTCGACGGCCTGGACGCCCGAGGCCGCCTGGAAGCGCAACGTCGTGGCATTGACCGCCTGGTAGCGCAAGAGGCGACGGGCCTGGGCGTCCTCGAACGCCTGCAGCCGGCGCAGGATCTCCTCGACCGGGATCTCGCGCTCGGAGGCGATCGTGACCTCTTCGGCAAGGCCCTCGAGCTCGGCCGCCGAAGGGCGTTCCAGCCGCAGGAGCTCGACCGTCTGCGGCTCCACGAGGCGCAGCTCGACCGAGGTCGGGGAGCGCCTGGGCTCGGCGAGCGGCGTCGCGGCGCCGCTCGCGAGGTCGATCCGCACCGGCGCGCGCCGCTGCGGATCGGGGAGGGTGAGAACGAGCGGTTGGCGCTGGGAGACCCCGGCGGTTGCCACGACCCGCAGACCGAGGTCCTCGCCGCGCACGAAGCTCCACGAGGTGCCGCCCGGCGGCGTCGTGCCGGGATCGGGCTCGACCTCGCCGCGAAGCTCGTTGGCGAAAACCTTGAACGGAGCGAGATCGGTCGCGGAGGGCGCGGCGGAGCGAAGGAAGGTGATGCCGATGCCGCTCGTCGCCCGGCGGGCCACCTCGGCCACACCGAGCCGGGTGTCGGCCGGGAGCTCGAGCGCCGCCAGGGCGACCGTCCGACCAGGGTCGAGGCCGGCAAGCTCGGCGAGAGTCGCGGCGAGCGACTCCTCGTCGGCCGGTGCGACGGCGACGCCGTCGACGTAGGCCGAGACGCCTTCGCCGTACCAGAGAGCGAGCCAGGTGGGATCTCCGGGCAGAGGCTGGGCGAAGACGCGCGCCTCCGGCTGGACGCCGGTGAGGGCGACCGCCACCCGCTTGACGAGAAAGGCATAGGCGCGGGGTTCGATCGGACTCGCGCCGTCCCCTCGCCAGACGACTTCGTAGTGGGTCTGGGTTGGCGCCAGGCGGGCGAGCTCAACGGCGGCGTCGATCTCGCGCTGGAGAGCTTCGATATGGTCGAGAAGGGGAGCCGGAGTCGAGAAGTGGAGGCGTATCCACGGCCTCGCTCCGGCCGCAGCGAGGAGGTGCGCGGCGGCTGGCGAGGCCGTGCCGTCGAGCGGCGCATCCCAGGCGACGAAGAAGACCGCCCCCTTCTCGAGTCTTGGAGTGGCTTCGACAGCCGTGGCGGCGACGAACGGATCGTCGACCAGGACACCGGCGCAGATTCTGCAGGGCGGTTCCGCAGCGAAGAGCGCTGTTCCCGGTAGGGTCGCCAGGGTCGCCAGGGTAGGAACGAAGACAGCTAGAGCCATTTTGGCCGTGAGTCCGAGTCGCATGCGGATCTTTCCCCTCCTGTCAGGTTGGAAAGCGGGAGAGTGCAGGTAACATACCAGCCCTCCACCATGGAATTCTCCGGCCGCCTCGCCTCGTTTCCGATCGGCGACATTCTGCAATGGGCGCACAACGATCAGCGCGCGGGTGCGCTGGTGGTTCGCCGCAGCGGCTCCGAGAAGCGCATCTTCCTGCGCAATGGCGACGTCGTTGCCTGCTTTTCGGACGATCCCGCCGAGTTCTTCGGCCAGCACCTGCTGGTCAACGGGCTGCTGGACGAGAAAGATCTGATTCGCGCCTTGAAACACTGTCAGAAGACCGGACAGAAGCTCGGCGACGCCTTGCAGACGATGGGGATTCTGCCGACCGAGAAAGTGCAGGAGGCGCTGCGGCACCATGTCGAGAATCAGGTCTGCGACATCTTTCTCTGGCGCTCGGGTATCTTCTACTTTGCCGCCGAGTCGCTGGCCAGCGAGCTCGAGCTTTCGCAGCCGCTCTCCGGGGTCGCCCTCGCCATGGAGGGCAGCCGGTGGATCGACGAGGCCCAGCGCGTGCGCCGGGTGTTCGTGCACGACAACGTCGTATTGCAGCGCGGTCGCAAGGCCCCGCAAGGGCTCTTGACGCCACTCGAGCGGCGGATCTTTCGCGCCGTCGACAGCAAGCTGAGCCTGGCCGAGCTCTACAACGAGGTCCGCGGCTCGTACTACCGGTTTCTCCAGGCGGCCTACCGCCTGGCAGTGGTGGAAGCCCTCGACATCGAGTCGGTCGGCGACCATTCCGATTCCGGATCGGCGGAGCTGCGTCTCGCCGACCTTCTGATCGAACAGGTCACCGAGGAGCAGGCGGTCTTCCTGCGCCACCACCTGGCCGTGCCGTTCGATGCCCTGGAGCACTACGTTCCGGTCTGGCTCTTTCCCTTGTCGAGCGAGGCGGCGGGGCGTCTGGGCGACGCGATGCTCGAGTTCTATCGCCGCATCGATGGCGTTGTCGAGCTCGGCGCCCTGCTTTCCGGGCTCGCTCCCGCCGAACGCTCCCGGCGCATGGACTGGCTGGTACTGCAATTGCGCAACCGCACGTTGGCGCTCCTGCCACGGCCGGTCGCGGAGCTCGAGAGTGCGCGCGAGTCCGCGGACGCGGGGGAAGTGCGCGACCTCTGGTGGCGTCGCCCGCGGCCACACGAGGCCTGAAACGAACGAGCTTTACGGGCGCGAAGGGCGATGAAGGCGCCAATGGCGCCGATTCCGGCGCCGGAAGAGAAAGAAGAGGCCGATTCCGCCGCCGGCGAGCAGCGCCGAACCGGCCAGCCACGACCAGGAGATCACCTGAAACTCGGTCCGCGCGACTTCCGAACCTGTCTTGGCCAGGAGAATGTAGCGACCGGGCGCCAGGGCAGGCATATCCAGGCGGGCCTGGGTGCGATCGGATGTCGTCGTCACGCGTTCCAGTTGGTTGCCGTCGACGAAGAAAAGGATCGCCAGGCGCCTGCCGGCGAGGACGCCCCGTTGCTCCAGGGTGACTCCGAGGCGTCCGGAAGGCAAGATCCAGGGAGAGGCGTGCACGACTAGGGCAGCTCTCCCGGGGGATGCCTCCGGCTCCGCCGCTCGTGCTGCCGTCGCCGTCGCCACCGACAGACACGCGGTGGCGGTGGCGAGCAGCAGCCACCCGATGCGCCAGATGGGGCGGAGGCCGGAACCGGTCACTTGGCGACCGCTGCCTCCTCGGCCGCCTTCATCGGCGGCAACGAGAGCGCCGCGCGGAGCTTGGCCTCGAGCTCGTTGGCGAGCTCCGGATTGTCGCGCAAGAACTGCTTCGAGTTCTCGCGCCCCTGGCCGAGCCGGATTTCCCCGTAGTTGAACCAGGCGCCGCTTTTTTGCACGAGCTTCTGTTCGACGCCCATGTCGACGAGCTCGCCCGGCCGGGAGATGCCCTCGCCGTAGTCGATGTCGAACTCAGCCTGGCGGAAGGGCGCCGCGACCTTGTTCTTGACGATCTTCACCTTCGCGCGGCTGCCGGTGACGACGTCGCCCTCTTTGATGGCGGATATCCGCCGGATGTCGACCCGGATCGAAGAGTAGAACTTGAGCGCTCGGCCGCCGGTGGTGGTCTCCGGACTGCCGAACATGACCCCGATCTTCTCGCGGATCTGGTTGATGAAGACCATGCAGGTGTTCGACTTGGCGACGATCGCGGTGAGCTTGCGCAGCGCTTGGGACATGAGGCGGGCCTGAAGTCCGACATGGCTGTCGCCCATCTCGCCTTCGAGCTCGGCGCGCGGCACAAGCGCCGCCACCGAGTCGATGACGACGATGTCGACGGCGTTCGAGCGCACCAGCATCTCGGCGATCTCGAGCGCCTGCTCGCCGTTGTCCGGCTGCGACACCAGGAGGTTGTCGATATCGACGCCGAGCTTCCTGGCGTACTCGGCGTCGAGCGCGTGCTCGGCGTCGATGAAGGCGGCAACGCCGCCGCGCTTCTGGGCCTGCCCGATCACCGACAGGGCGAGCGTCGTCTTTCCCGAGGACTCGGGGCCGAAGACCTCAACCACCCGGCCGCGCGGGAAACCGCCGATGCCGGTCGCCGCATCGATGGCGAGCGAGCCGGTGGGGATGAAGTCGATCGGCTGGATCTCGCGCGCCCCGAGGCGCATGATCGAGCCCTTGCCGAACTGCCGTTCAATCTGCATCAGGGCGCCTTCGACCGCCTTGGCCTTTTCCACCTTCGGGTCTACCGCCATCGGTTTCACTCCCTCGCTCGTCGCTGTGGTTGTCGGATCGTGCACCAGCCGCTGTTTCGCCGCCGCTTTTGCGCCTCCGCTTTACGCTCCTATACTACCCGGTGGCGGACGGTCGAGAAAGCGACGGATCGACCGCCTTTCTGTCAGAGAAAGGACGGAATCGGGTGGACTTATCTGGCGGCAGGGCCGCGACGGACCACTGGCTGGCGGGAATCCAGGGTCTCCTGGTCCGGCCGGACCAGGCGCTCGCACGTCTCTCCACCCTGCGGATCGGTGGCCCGGCCGAGACCTTCGTGGAGGTGGCTTCCGAGCGTGCGCTGGTGGTGCTGTTGCAGGCGGTCGGCCGGCGGGACCTGCCCTTCCAGCTCCTCGGCCTCGGCTCGAATGTCCTGATCCCCGACGCCGGTCTGCCGGGAATCGTCGCCCGGCTGGGCGGTGAGTTGAAGCGGGTGCGGATCCGGGGCTCTCGGCTGAGCGCCGGCGCCGGTGCGCCCCTTGCGCTCGCGGCCCGCAAGGCGGCCGCCGCAGGGCTCGCCGGCCTCGAGGCGCTCTCGGGCTTTCCGTCGACCGTCGGCGGTGCGGTCTTCATGAACGCAGGCTGCTACGGCACCGAGATCAAGGACGTCCTGCACTCGGCCCGCCTGGTCGAGCTCGACGGTCGGCGGCGGAGGATTGGCGTGTCCGAGCTCGGGGCCTCCTACCGCTCGACCGCCCTCAAGGCGACCGGTGCGATCGTCACGCGAGCCCTCTTCGATCTCGCGCCCGGAGCGCCGGAGGCGCTTCTGGCCAGAATCGACGAGCTCAACGCCCGGCGCTGGGCGGCGCTCCCGTCGGGGCAGCCCAACGCCGGTTCGATCTTCAAGAACCCTCCCGGCGACTCCGCCGGCCGCTTGCTCGACGCCGCCGGCCTCAAAGGGACCGCCGTCGGCGGCGCACTGGTGAGTCCCAAGCACGCCAACGTGATCGTCAACACCGGCGGAGCCACCGCGGACCACGTGATCGCCCTGATGCGCGCGATGCGCGACCGGGGGGTGGAGGAGTTCGGGGTCCGGCTCGAACCGGAGATCGTGCTGCTCGGCGATCTGGCCCAGCGCTTCAACGCCTGATCCGGCGCGGCAGCAGAAGTCAGGGCGCGACGGCCGACCAGTGCTGGGTCGAGCCACCGTCGAAGCCATCGCTGAAAAGATGCGGAGTAGCCCCTGAGTCGGGTCCGAGCTGGAGGCCGGACACGTCCACGACCTCGAAGGTGCTGCCGGGGATGTCGTTGATCACGGAGAGCTCGTCGTCGTCCCAGCGCGGATCGGGGATGCCGGAGAGATACCAGTCGGTGCCGTTGTCGGCGACCATCATGCCGTACTTCTTGAGCGCCGCGAGGATCGTGCGCACGCGTGGCGTGTAGCCCGAAAGGTCGAAGCTCGCCTTCATCCGCAGGCGCAACCCCATAGGCGGGGCGTTGACGTCGGGGGTCGACCCAGCCTCGTGCCGGGCCGGCCAGACCCAGCTCGTGCGCGAGATGTCGACGGTGAAGCGCAGGGCGTGGCGGATCTCGCCGGTCTCGACTTCGTCGTAACGCACCAGGCCAGGGAAGATCGGCAGGCCGGCGGCGTCGGCCGAGGTCCAGCTGTCGGGGCGCAGAGCGTTCGACGCGAGGTCGTAGACCGCACCCGAGAGCCCGCACCAGCCAGGTGTTGCCCCCGGAACCGCACAGGTGAACTCGCCGTTGAAGTCCTCCTCCTTCCACGAGTGGTAGAGCTCGTAGAGGATGCAGGCCCCCTGCCGGACGACGAGGATGTGGCGGTCCCCCTGGTTGGTCGGGGTGTCGCCGCCTTCGATCGGCGGGTTGAGCGGAATCGGGTAGGGCCCGGCGTCGCTCTCGCCCGGCCAGCCGTCGAGCGATGCGAAGTCGATCGGCAGCATCGCCTGCGCGTTGGAGACGACGACGTAGGGGATGCCGATCGGCGCCCCCTCCCAGACCGTCCCGAAGTCGGGATGCATCGTGTCGGTCAGGCCGATGTGGGTCACGACCTGGGTCGAGTTGGTGGCGAGCGGCAGGCTCGCGACCGGCGTGTTCCAGATGTTTTCGATCGGGAGGACTTGGCAGCCGTCGATGGTCTGCTGGGCCCAGAGCGGGGCAGTCAAGGCGAATCCGAACGCGAAAAGCTCGGTAAAGAGGGTGCTCCTGCGAGACCGCCGCGGGCCCGTGCTCATGGGGTGTAAATCAATCTAGCAGCGGACGGCGAAGTCGGCTGTGAACTGATTGGCATCGATTGCGCAGGCATCGCGGCTGCCTGCGCTCCGGTGACTCGAGCTGCACGGGAGCGTTTCGCGAGACGTGCTACCCCAAGGGGCGGCGTTCCCGGCGGGTGAAGGCCCTATCCTGAATTCGCCCGCGTCGTCGGGACTTGTTCTGTTGCTTTGGCGAGGAGGTGGACAATGACCGCCCGGATCGCGATGCTTCGAGCGTGCTCCCTGCTGCTTCTCCTGATTCCGCTTGCTGGATGTGATGAGGGTTCGCCCACAAGTCCGCGCACCAGCACGATGTTGGGGAACTGGGAGGCGACGCAGTCCGTTGCCGTACCGGAATGCAACTTCTCGTTCACTCAGACGCTCAGAGTGGAGATTCGGCGGGGGGAAGGGAGCACCGGGATTTCCGGACAAGTGGCCTATCCCCTACTGGGTAGCTGCTCTCTCTCCGGTCACGCCTCCGGCACTGCAGTCGAGATGGAGTCGTATCGCTGCTTCCCCTTCGGCTACGTCTGCGCCGGCCAGACGGCCGTCTGTGTCGGTGACCGGCACCTGTCCCTCTGCCCCACCGCGACCTGGAGCTCGTTGCACGTCGTGTTCGGAGAGGACACTGGAAGCGGTTCCGTTCGCGCCAGCGTCGCGGCCTTCGATCCGGCAACGGGGGAGCGCGTGACGACTTTCTCGACGGAGGATTCGGTGACCTTCAGGCGGTTGGGTAACTAGCCCGGGGAAGATCCTCGAGCGCCTTGGCCGCTCAGAAGAGATACTCGAACTGGCCGCTGTCGCGGAGTCTCTTGCCGATGCGGCGGGCGCCGGCTTCGGTCCAGTGGTTGGCGTCCCAGTAGAGGAGCTCGCCGTCCGCGAGGAAGAGCGGGCAGGACCAGCCGCGGCGGATCGGGTCGCAGGTGAACGGGCGCAGGTCGATGAAGTCCACGGTCTCGCGCTCGGCGATCGTGGTGAGCTGGGCGATCTCCTGCTTCATGCCGTACTTCCCCTTCGCGGCGTCAAAGCGTTCGTTGGCTTCCTCGACGGTCGCCGCCTGGGTGAGCAGGGCCGACAGCTCGGTGAAGGCGAAGCGCCCGCCGACGACCACCAGGCGGGCCCTGTAGCGCGACTTCAGATACTCGATGGTCTGCGGCAGGCCGTCCATCCCGTAGTCGATCCACGAGCTCGCGATGACGATCAGGTCGGCAGCCGCGAGCTGGGGGTTGTCCCGGAGCACCTCGGACTGCCGGCGGCACTCGTCGGCGATCTCGCGCGACGGAATCGGCGTGCCTTCGCCGTAGGGGCGCTCGCCGAGGATCGGCTGGCAGTCCCAGAAGATGTGGACGAAGCGGAAGTTGACCTGCGACTTGGCGCGCATCAGCGCGGTGAGGAGGTCGGCGCCGTGGCTGTCGCCGACAATGACCGCATTGCGCTTTCCTGGTGCTGGGAAGGGGACGTGCTCCTGGGCGGAGGCGTCGGCGAAGTGGCGCTCCTTCATCGCGTCGAGCCCTGCGGCCGCGGCTCGCAGCTCTGCCGGTACCCGCCCGGGCCAGCCGTGGTCGGCCATCGCGGTAACTGCGGGCAGGATCAGGGCGCAGGCGAGCCCGGCGCAGGCCAGCCCGAAGGCGGGATCGGAAAGTCGCTTGCCGCCGGCTCGCCGGCGGCGGAAGGGCTGCTCGACGAGGAAGTACATCGCCGTCGCCAGGAGGATGGAAACGACGATGAGGGTCGCTTTCTCCCATGGAGATGACTCGGCACCCCGGCCGTAGCGCGCCAGGACGAACAACGGCCAGTGCACGAGGTAGAGCGAGTAGGAGATCAGGCCGATGCCCACCGCCAGGCGGTTGGCGAGGAGCGCGCCGGCGAGGCGACCGCGGCCGGCGACGATGACCAGGGCCGCCCCTGCGCAAGGCACCATGGCAGCCAGACCGGGGAATCGGTGGCTCGGAGTGAATTCCGCCACCGCATAGCCGATTAGGGCGAGCCCGAGCAGGGTGAGCCCCTCGCGGCGCCATCGTCGGGTCGCGCGGGTCGCGCGCGTCGCGGCCGAACCCTCGAGCCAGAGGCAGAGCCCGCCCAGCGCCAGCTCGCACATGCGGAAGGGAGTGAGGAAGAAGGCCGCATCGGGTGCCCGGCCAGCGGCGACTTCCGCCGCGGCCAGGCTCGCGAGGCCGACCCCCGCGATCCAGGCCAGCACGCCGTTGCGGCGCCGCCAGCGATAGGCGAGAAAGATCGAGATCGGCCAGAGCAGGTAGAACTGCTCCTCGACGCCGAGCGACCAGGTATGGAGCAGGGGCTTGGCCTCCGACGCGATGTCGAAGTAACCCGACAGGCTCCAGAAGAGCACGTTCGAAACCGAGAGCAGCGTGTACACCAGGGAGAGGCTCGCCTCTTCGAGGTGGATCGGGGAGAGGATGAAAACGCCGGCGACGAAGGTCGCGGCGAGGGTCGCGAACATCGCCGGGAAGAGGCGGCGCGCGCGCCGGCCGTAGAAGCGGGCGAAGGTGAAGCGGTCGCCGTCGAGCTCGCCGAGGATCAGCCGGGTGATCAGGTAGCCGCTGATGACGAAGAAGACGTCGACGCCGACGAAGCCGCCGCGAAACCCGGGGATGCCGGCGTGGAAGAAAAGAACGGCCAGGACTGCGACGGCGCGCAGGCCGTCCACCTCGGGCCGGTAGACATCGCTCGAGCCCACCGACGGGGTCGTGGCGGGCGAGGCGAAGAACTTCCGCATGATTGGTGGGATGATAACTGACCGTCCTGCCTGTGAAAGGATTTGCGCCCACACTTGGCAGCACACCAGCGACGACTCCCACCGCGAACCCATGATTTCCCCGCGCTCCGGTCCTGTCGCCCTGGTCGGCCTGCTGCTCGGGCTGGCGTTCGCGGCGTTCTATGGCGGGACGAGCCGCGGCGTCTTCGCCTTCGGCGACGACATCCTGATCTACCAGGTGACCGAGGCGATCTGGGAGCGCGGCGAGGTCGCGGTCCATTCCCTGGCGCCGCCCAGCGATGTGGCGCATCCGGTCCTGGGCCTCGATGGCAAGCGGTTCGCCAAGTACGGCCTTGGGCCGTCGCTCGTGGCACTGCCGTTCTACGGCGCGAGCCACCGCCTCTTCGACCGCCTCGAGCTCCCCGAGACGGCCGACAGCGTCGGCAACCTGCGCACGGGTCCGGCGATCTTCGGCACCGGACTCGCCAACGCCGTGGTCGGCGGCGCGACCGTCGCCGTCACTTTCCTGCTCGCCGTCGAGCTCGGCTTCCCGCTGCTCGTGGCCCTGATGACGGCACTTTGTCTCGGTTCGGCCACGCTGCTGGCGCACTACGCCGGCACCTTCCTGTCCGAACCTCTTTCGGCGCTTTGCCTCGCGGTCGCCGTTCTCGGACTGCTCAAGGCGAAAAGCAAAGGCTCGGTAAAGGGGTTGGTTGCGAGCCGATGGTGGCTCACGATCTCCGGCTTTGCCGCCGGTTTGGCGGTGGCGACCAAGGTCGCGCATGTCGTCATCGTGCTGCCGCTCTTTCTCTGGGCGGGCGTCCTCGGCTGGCGCCGAGCTCGCCAACGCGGACTCGTTTTGCACACCCTTTACTGGAGCTCTTGCTTTCTCGTCTGGCTTGGAGTGATCGCGGCGTACAACTGGAGCCGGTTCGGCAGCGTTTTCGAGACCGGCTACGGCAGGGAAGCGGGCGAGTTCACGACGGAGCTTGGGATCGGCCTCGGCGGTTTGCTGGCGTCACCAGCCAAGGGAATCCTCTGGTACTGCCCGGTACTGCTGCTCGCGCTCCTGGGCGCGCGGGCATTCTGGCGGCGTGATCGCGCGTGTGCGCTCGTCGTACTGGCGGCGAGCGCCGCCTGGCTACTGCTGATTTCGCGCTACTACCAGTGGTACGGCGGCGGCTGCTGGGGGCCGCGTTTTCTGGTGCCGCTGCTTCCGCTCTGGATCCTGCCGGCGGCGGAGATCTTCTCTCGCTGGCGGTGGGGACCGGGATGGAGGACAGGGATCGTCTTCGCCGTCGCGGCGAGTCTCGCCGTGTCGGTGGCTCCCATTCTGGTTCCTTTCAGCCAGGTGGACGCCCCACTTGCCTGGTCGCGAACCGACTTTGCGGAAGCGGGATGGCGGCTTCAGGAGTCACCGCTGCTGCATTCCCTCGCGGCGCTGCCGCAGGCCGTCGCGACCACGACCTCGAAACTCCTCGGGCAGAGCGCGCTCGGTGAGGCCGGGCGGCCTCTCGCGGGGCCCCGTTTCCCCGACTTCGCCTTCGAGCACTACGGCTCCCACGCCCTGCTCGAGTGGACGCGCGGCTGCTTCCTGGTCGCGGCGCTGGCGCTGGCGGTCGCTGTCAGACTGGCGAAGCGCGCCGCGCCGCCGGGAGACGCGGAGCGTAGCCGCTCGGGATCTGATGGCAGCAACCGGACGAAATCGCAGCTTCGAGTGGAGATGCGATGACGGACAGTAGCTTCGGGCGGCTGGGTCTCGCAGACCGGCGCGCTCTACCGGCGCCTGAGAGCGCCGGGGTCGAGCCTCCCGGAGCTCCGGCGGAGGCCCGCTACCTGCCGGATATCGACGGGCTGCGCGCCATCGCGGTCCTGGCGGTCATCTTCTTTCATGTCGGATTCCAGGGCTTCACCGGCGGCTACGTCGGTGTCGACGTCTTCTTCGTCGTCAGCGGCTTCCTCATCACGCGCCTCATCCGCGACCAGATCGCTGAAGACGAGTTCAGCTTCTCCAGATTCTACTTGCGTCGCGCGCGCCGGCTGTTCGCGGCGCTCTTCTTCACCCTGCTGGTCTCTTTCGGTGCCGCCTACATCCTGTTCTCGCCGGAGCACCTCGAGCAGTTCGCCGGTGCGCTCCTCCACGTCATAATGTCGATCTCGAACTTCTACTTCTGGGGCGAGAGCGGGTACTTCGACACCGCGGCCCAGTTCAAGCCGCTCCTTCACACCTGGTCGCTCTCCGTCGAGGAGCAGTTCTATCTCGTCTGGCCGCTGACGCTCTTCCTGCTCCTGAAGAAGACGCCGCGCTGGCTCCCGCCGGTGTTCATCGTGGCCGCGGGAGCCCTCAGCCTGTTTCTCGGCTCGCTCTGGCTCGCGACGGATCCGTCCGGTTCCTTTTATCTCGCGCCCTTCCGCGTCGTCGAGTTTGCCTTCGGGGCGATCCTCGTGTGGCTGATCGCCCATCAGCCGAAGCACCCTGTCGTGCTGGAAGCTCTGGTACTCGGTGGTCTTGCGCTGATCGCCTACGCGATCGTGACCTTTACCCCGGAGACCTCGTTTCCGACGCTGAACTCTCTTGCGCCCTGCTTCGGCGCTGCGCTCGTCATCTATGCCGGTTCCGCGCGATACAGCGGGCTCATCCTGCGAAACCCGCTCGCCGTCGGCATCGGCCTGATCAGCTATTCCCTCTACCTGATCCATTGGCCCATTTTCGTCTTCTACAGCTACTACAAGACCGACCTCACCGAAGTCGAGCGTTACGCCATCGTCGCCGTTTCGCTCGCCGCGGCGACATTGATGTACTGGTTCGTCGAGCAGCCGTTCCGGCGCGGTTTCCGCGGCGCCACGCCATCGCTGTTCGGCTTCGTCTGCGCCATGCTCGCCCTGATCCTCTCGCTGCCAGCCGCCAGCGCCTGGGCGAAAGGCGGATGGCCGTGGCGGTTCGGCGCGGCCATCGCCGCGGACTTCGACCTCGACATCTTGCGCATGAATACTCTCCGCTACATGAATGAGCACGTCAGCGGAGTGCAGTTCATCACCGACCGCAGAAAGGTGCTCGTGGTCGGCGATAGCCATGCGGGCGATGTGTCCAACGCGCTTTCCATGGTGCTCGACCCGCAAGCCTACGAGGTGAGGATCCAGACCTTCGACGATCGCTGCTTTCTGTTCATCGCGACCGGCGAAGCTCCGCCTGACACCAAAGTGAACGCCTTCCACACCACCCGCTGCAAGGATGAACTAGCGTCCTACCGGGCTTCGCTCAAGGTCGGCAGGGCCGATGTCGTCGTCTTCTCCGCCGCCTGGACGAAGCGGACGGCGGGGTTAGCGCGCGAAGTGATCGAGCTGACGCGGAGGCTTTCGCAGCACACCCGTGCAATTCGACAAGGACTGGATGAGCCGCAAGACGGCGAAGTGGATATCGTCTTGATGGGTCGCACGCCGGTATTTCAGAACCTGCAGGCTAAGCTACTGAAACGGCTGAGCGCGGGCGAAACCGTCGCGCAGATCAATCTCGACGCGTTCTCTTGGCAAGACAAGGAAGCCGACAGGATCAACAAGGGGCTGGCGAGCAGCGCCGAGGCGGCCGGCGTCCCGTTCGTCAGCAAGGAAGGCATCGTTTGCCCGAACCGGACCTGTACCGTCCTCTCGGACGATGGAAAGCTGATGCTCTGGGATGCTTCGCACTGGACGATCGACGCCGAGCGCCTGTTCGGCGAGCGTCTTCTCGAGGCCTACCCGGGCATCTTCGACTGACGCACCGTCAGAAGGCGTTGTTGTCGAGCCCGCCGCAGTAGTTCCCGGCTGCGTTGACGTAAGTCTTCACCCGTCCGGTAGTGGTCTCGGTGACCCGCAGCGTGTACGCGAGGTTCGACAGCGTGCCGTAGAGCACCAGGACACGATCGCCGAAGTCCAGCGTTTTCACCAGTACCTCGAGATTCGCCGGGTCGGTGAACGAGAAGGCGGCGGTCAGATCGGAGAGCTTCTTGCCGGTGCCGCGGCCGCTCGTCGAGTCGAACTGGTTCCGCCAGTCGAGCTCCAGTCGAAAGCGTCCGTTGACCAGGCAGACCGCGTTAGCGGTGCTCTGGCAGGCGGCCATGTCCAGGATTCCTGCCTCTGAGTCCCCGCGGCCGGTTTCGAACACCAGGCTCGAGGTCGCGAGATTGTTGTCGAGGCCACCGCATTCGCCGGCGGTGTTCTGGTAGGTCTTGGTGACTCCGGTAGTGGTGTCGAGCACGCTGATGGTGAAGCGCAGATTGGTCAGCTGGCCGTAGAAGAAGAGCACGCGGTCGCCGAAGTCGAGCGCCTTGACGATGAGCTCGATGTTGTTCGGATCGGTGAAGTAAAGGAAACCGGCGACATCGGTGTTCTTGATCGCGCCGGCCGTGCCGCTCGAGCCGTCGAACTGGCTGTTCCAGGTCGCCGTAACGCGGAAGCGGCCGCCGACCAGGCAGAGCGTCCCGGCAGGGCAGCCACCGGGACCGGGCCCTCCTCCGGTGGCCGACCTGTCGTAGAGCCGCCGCAACCCGGCGATGTCATCGCTCGCCAGGCGGGCGCCCCGGCCGTCGTTGTGGATGCGGAAGTACATGAGGGCATTGCGCAGCGTCTGGTTGGTTTCGCCGGCGTTCTCGCTCGCATGCCCCAGCCCCATGGTGTGGCCGGTCTCGTGCCCGATGAGTTCCTCGAAGGCCTTGGCCGGGTTGGCGGAGCGCTCCCAGAGGCAGGCGATACCGTCGTTGAGAACGATATCGGCGCCCTGGATGCGAATGTAGGTCTCGCCGTTGAAGCGGCCGGTCACGCCGGGGTCGAACCAGGGTCCTCCGATGGCGAGCGTGCCGCCGGTCGAGCAGCTGAAGTCGCCCTCGATGTCGCCGTTCGGATCTTCGAAAAGCAGCACATTCTGCCTGTCGAAAGTGGTGAAGCCGGCGGTTAAACCCGAGGTGCCGTTCATGACCAGGCGGATCGGCGTATGGGATTCGGCGTTCCAAGCCGCGAGCGCATTGCGGAACCCGTCCGCGGTGCTGCCGGAGAAACCGGCGAGAGGATCGGGATCGACCCTCCAGCCCACCTGGCCGCCAGAGTCGAACTCGAACCAGCGGGAGTTGCGCCCGCCCTCGCCGAGCAGGGTGAACATCGGCAGGAGCGAATTCTGGCTGTTGCCGGGAAGGAATCGATAGTAGTTCGGCACCTGCAGACGGGAGTCGGCCCGGTCGGCGATCCAGTCGGCGAAGAGATCGAAGTCGCGCACCTTGCGGGTCTCGTCGGCGAGGGTAGGGGCGTCATCCACGACGTCTACTTCTGAGAGGTCGCGATAGGCCACGGCATACCCTTCCATGCGCGCTTCGCGGAAGGCGCCGAGCATCAGATGGAGGATGCCGTAGGTGCCATCGGCATGGCGACTCAGGAAGAGCAGGGCGCGCTCGCCCTCGGCGAACGTCGGCGCCCCCCAGATCTTGAGCTCCATGCCGTTGGCGGCACGCCCGCCAGGGACGCGCACCAGGATGCTGCTTTCGCCCACCGACCCCTTGAGGACGCGTTCGACCGTCATCAGATAGTCGGTCACCGGCCGGTCGAGCTCCGGCGCCGGAATCGTTCCGGTGACCCGGGCGACGACCACGATCCGCGCCTGATCGACCAGCCGGAAGTCGTTCACCAGCTTGACGGTGGTGGCGTCCGCCGCGGTGATCGCGCCCAGCGCCAGGGCGAGGAAGAGAGCTCCGAACGGGGTGAGACGTGAGCAGGTGGGCATATGCAGGGACTCCGGATGCAATTCGAGGACCGGGCAGGTAAGGTAAGGCCTCCCGGTCCGGTTGTCAATGAGTATCGCCCATCCCGGCGCGATAGGCTCCCCCGCGATGACGCGCCTTCTTTCCGTGGTGATTCCTGCCTTCAACGAGCGCCAGACGATCGAGGAGTTGCTGCGGCGCGTGGCGGCGGCGCCATTGCCTCCCGGAATCGGGCTCGAGATCGTCGTCGTCGACGACGGCTCGACCGATGGCACGCGGGACCTCCTGCGCCAGCTGGTTTCCGGTCGATCGCCGGCAGAGCCGCCGCTGCGGATCTTCGAGCAGCCGAAGAACCAGGGGAAAGGGGCGGCGTTGCGGCGGGGTTTCGCCGAGGCTTCGGGCGAGTGGATCGTCGTTCAGGACGCCGACCTCGAGTACGACCCGCGCGACTACCGCAAGCTCCTGCAGCCGGTGCTCGAGGATGGCGCCGACGTGGTCTACGGCTCACGTTTCACGGGCGGTCCGCATCGCGTGCTCTTCTACTGGCACTTCCTCGGCAACCAGTTCCTCACCACGGTCTCCAACATGTTCTCGGACCTCAATCTCTCCGACATGGAGACCTGCTACAAGCTCTTTCGACGGAGCCTGCTCGAGGGCGTCAACCTGAAGTCGGATCGTTTCGGCATCGAGCCCGAGTTGACGGCGCGCTTCTCCCGCCTGCGGGCGCGGATCTACGAAGTGCCGATCTCCTACCACGGCCGCACCTATGCCGAGGGCAAGAAGATCGGCTGGCGGGACGGCTTTGCGGCGCTCTGGGCAATCGTCCGTTACAATCTCTTCCGGTGACGATCCTCGGCTCCGACTCCCGAATTCACGCCGGCGTGGAGGGTCCTGTCGCGAACGGCCCGCTCGCGCGCCTCGAAGCGAACGTCTCGCGGGTCTACAAGGGCAATACCGAAGCCGTGCGACTGGCCATCGTGTGCCTCCTGGCGCGCGGCCACATGTTGATCGAGGACGTGCCGGGGGTCGGCAAGACCACCCTCGCGCAGGCCCTCGCCCGCTCCCTCGGTCTCGAATTCCAGCGCATCCAGTTCACCAGCGATCTCCTGCCGTCGGACATCCTCGGGGTGTCGGTGTACCAGCAGCGCCAGGAGCGCTTCGAATTCGTCCCGGGACCGTTGTTCGCCAACATCGTGCTCGCCGACGAGATCAACCGTGCCACTCCCAAGACTCAGTCCGCGCTGCTCGAGGCGATGAGCGAGCGCAAGGTTTCGATCGATCGTCAGCGCCTGCCCCTTCCCGATCCATTCCTCGTCCTCGCGACGCAGAATCCGCACGAGTACCTGGGGACTTTTCCGCTTCCAGAGTCGCAGCTCGACCGCTTCGAAATGTCGCTGCGCCTCGGCTATCCGGCGCGTGCCGCGGAACGCGAGCTGCTCCTCTCCGGTGGCGTCGAAGAGGAGCTCGAGCACCTCCAGGTCGTGGTCTCCGCCGAGGAGGTCCGGAATCTGCAGCACCGGGTCCAGAAAGTCAGGGTCGCCGAGAAGCTCGCCGACTACATCCTGGGGCTCGCCGAGGCGACGCGCAGGAACGAGGAGTTCCAGCTCGGAGTCTCGACCCGGGGCGCGCTCGGGCTCTATCGCGCGGCGCAGGCGTTGGCGCTCTTCGAGGGCCGCGACTTCGCGGTGCCCGACGACGTCCAGCGGCTGGCGCCGGCGGTCCTGGCGCATCGCGTCGTGCTGCGGCGCGGTTCGAGCGGACTCGAGGCTGCCCGCCGCGCCGTCGAAGTCCTGATCCACGGCACGCCCCCGCCGATCTGAGCGCGGGAATGGCTCAAGAAGGAGATCCAGCCGCCTCGCGCGGCGCAGGCGGACTCTGGCGGCAGTGGCGAGCATTCCGGGCCCGCCGCGCCCGCCGTGGCCGACCCGAGGGAATCCGCATCACCAAGGTCGGACTCTGGTTCGTGCTGCTCACCGTGGTCGTGGCGGCGGCGGCCACCAACACCGGCAACAATGCGCTCTACCTGGTGCTCGCCTGCATGCTCGCCATGCTGGTGATGTCGGGCGTCGTTTCGCGAATGAATCTGCAGCGGCTCGCGGTCGGAGTCGAGCCGCCGGGCGACATCTTCGCCCGTCGCCCCTTTCAGCTGCCGTTCACGATCACCAACGAAGGCCGCCGCTGGTCGCGCTGGCTGCTGCTCTTCTCGGTGACGGTGAAGGGCCCGGCACGGTTGGTCCCGCATCTGCCCGCCGGCAAGCGCGCGCGCGGCAGCCTCGAGATGTTGCTGCCCCGTCGCGGCCGGCATCGCCTCGAGTTCGCGCATTTTTCTTCGCTCTTTCCCCTCGGCCTCTTCCGCAAAGGCATGCGCATCCCCCTGCGACTCGACCTGCTCGTCTTTCCCGAGCTCTTCGCCGCGGGCGGCCTCGAGGTCGAGCCGACCGGCGCTACCGGCGACGAGTCGGCGCCCCGTCCGGGCTGGGGGCACGAGCTGCACGCGCTGCGCGGTTATCGCAGCGGCGACGACCCGCGTGGCATTCACTGGAAGAAATCGGCGCAGACCGGAGCACTGGTGTTCATGGAGCGCGAGAGCGAGGAGAGTCGCCGGCTCTCGATCGTCTTCGACAACGCCACCGGCCGCCTCGGCGATGCGGCGGCCGAAAGCCGCTTCGAGCACCTCGTGAGCGAGGCGGCGACGGCAGCGGTCGACCATCTGGCGCGTGGCTACGAGGTGGAGCTGGTGTCGCGCGACGGCATCCTGGCGTTCGGAATCGGAGCGCGTCACCGGCAGGCGATTCTGCAGAGCCTGGCGCTCGTCGAGCCGCGGCCGCGCCAGCGCACCGAGCTGCGATCTTCCGACCCGGGTGCCCGCTCTTTGCGGATCGCCTTCGCCGCGGAGCGCGCGTGAAGGACGCGCGCGATCCAGGGGCCTGTCCTTGACCTACGCGCGCGAGAAACGGATGCTGCTCGGCCTCGCGGCGCTGCTCGCGCCGCTGCCATTGCCGTTCAACCAGATGCTCGAATGGACGGTGCTCGCCCTGTTCGAGGCCGGTGTCGTCGCCTTCCTCGTGCGCGCGGCGCGTGGCGCGGACGGCCCAGATCATCCCGGGCGCTGGCTTTCGAATCGGGCGCTGAACCTCCTCGGACTCGCTTATCTGCCGGTACTGGTTCTGGATATCGCGGCCTCCGCCCGCATCCAGATGCTGCGACCGGTGCTCCATCTGGCGCTCTTCGGCGTGCTCGCCAAACTCTGGTCACTGCGGGAGGAGAAACAGAAGTGGCAGACCTGGATGGGAATCTTCTTTCTCTTCCTTGGCGCGATGGCGACCAGCGTTCATCCTTCGGTTGTCCTTTATCTCGTCGTCTTCGTGAGCCTCACCGTCGTCCTGATGGTGCGCTTCGTCTACCTGCACGTCCTCACGAGCTTCGGACATCGCGACCTCGAGCCACCGCAGTTGCCGGTGCGGGCGTTCCTCGTGGGAGCGGTGGCGGCGACCCTGCTGATGGCGGTGCCGCTCTTCGCGCTCCTGCCGCGGGTGCGCGCGCCCTACATCATGGCCCCTGGCGGAGGACAGATGGAGGCGCGGGCGGGATTCTCCGATGCCATGAGTCTCGACCTCATCGGGCGGATTCGGGACAACCGGCAGATCGCCATGCGTCTCACGTTCGCCGGCAACCCAGCGCCGCCGGGGGCGATGCGGTTCAAGGCGGCGACGTACGATGTCTGGCAGGGGCGGACCTGGCGCCGCAGCGGCAACAGCCGCACGCTGCGGCGCAGTCCCCGCGAGGGGCGCTTCCGTCTCGCCGAAGGTGCCCGCACCGCTGCGGTCGAGATCGCCCTCGAGCCTTTGCGATCGACCAGCCTGATCGTCCCCATGGATACGCTGGCGATCGAGATCGATCTCGCGGTGCTCGATCTCGACCGCGGAGGCGCGCTCTTTCTCAAGGGGATGCCGGGAGAGGTTCTCAATTACAAGGTGAGGATGGGATCGTCGGAGGTGTCGCTCGCCGATCCTCCGGTCGGTACCGAAGGCGCCACGGTGGTCGCTGGCGATTCCGCCCGCCCGGAGGCAACCGATCCCGCGCTCGACATGTCCGGCGTCACGCCGCCGATCGCCGCGCTCGCCGTGCAGTGGGCGGGCGCCGGCACGCCCAGCGAGCGCGCCCGCCGGATCGAGCGCCATCTGCTGTTCGAGTTCGAATACACGCAGGAGTTCATCGGCCGGGGAGGCGATCGGCCGATCGAGTACTTCCTCCTCGAAGCGCGGCGCGGACACTGCGAGTACTTCGCCTCGGCGATGGTGCTGCTCCTGCGCTCGCAAGGGATCCCGGCGCGCCTGATCACCGGGTTCTACGGCGCCGAGTACGCCCCGTGGGAGCGCTCTTGGGTGGTGCGCCAGTCGAATGCCCACGCCTGGGTGGAGGGCTACCTCCCCGGACTCGGGTGGCAGGTCTTCGATCCGACGCCACCCTCCGGCCGGCCGACCAGTGATGCGGCGAGTCTGCTCGGCTCGGTGCGCTCGGCGTGGGAGTTCGTGGTCTTTCGTTGGGACCGCTACGTGATCTCGTTCGACTTCTACGACCAGGTCGGCATCTTCTTCCGTCTGCGCACCCTCTGGGACCGGCTGGCGCACGATCTGTTCCGCGCGACGCGCGCGAAGCGCCCGCCGGAGGTGGCGGTTGGCGCGCCCGTAGGCCCGGAAGCTCCGGCCGGCGCAGCGGCGGAGTCCGCGAACTCGTTCTGGCGCGATCCGCGAGTCTGGGCGGTCGGCGGAGCCCTGCTCGTGGCGCTGGCGGGTATCGTTCTCGTGCTCCGCCGGAAGGAAGAGTGGAACGCCACGCGCGCCTACCTCGCCCTCCGCGCGACGCTCGCCGGCGCCGGGCTGGGCCTGCCGCCCTGGCTCGGGCCGCTCGCGCTCGCCGACTTCAGCCGGCGCCGGTTGCCCGAGGCCGCGCCGGCGGCCAGGCGCCTCGTCGAGACCTACGTCCGCGAGAGTTTCGCCGATGAGGCCGCGGCGGAGAGCTCCCTCGTGCAACTGCGCGCCGACCTCGCGGCGGTCGACCGCGCCGCCGCCGCCGCGGTCGCCGAGCGCCGGCGCGAGAAGCGGGCGCGGCGTCCAGGCTAGTCCCGCGCCGGAGTTGTGGAATACTTTCCGGGCCCCAAACGCGAGAAGGGAAACGAGATGAGCACGATCGATCGCATCCAGTCGCAGCTCGGCGCCGACGCCGAGAGCCTCCTGACTTTCGTCTGCAAGGGCGTTCCGAAGGAGCGCATCCGGATCCCCGCGCCCGACCATGTCGCAGCGAGCTTCGGCGACTCGGACCGCAACGCCCAGGTCATGGTGAATCTCGAGCGCATCCACGCGACCGGCCGGCTGGCGAGGACCGGTTACCTCTCGATCCTGCCGGTCGATCAGGGGATCGAACACTCCGGCGCGGCCTCGTTCGCGCCGGATCCGGACTACTTCGACCCCCAGAAGATCGTCGAGCTGGCGATCGAAGGCGGCTGCAACGCGGTCGCCTGTACCCTTGGCGGCCTCGGGCTGGTGGCGCGGAAGTACGCGCACAAGATCCCGTTCATCCTCAAGCTCAACCACAACCAGCTGCTGACCTATCCCAACGGCGCCCGCCAGACGATGTTCGCCCGCGTCGAGCAGGGCTGGGACATGGGCTGCGCGGCGGTCGGCGCGACGATCTACTTCGGCTCGGACGACGCCGACCGCGAGATCGAGGAGGTCGGGGAGGCGTTCGCCGCGGCGCACGAATTGGGGTTGACGACGATCCTCTGGTGCTACCTGCGCAACTCCGCCTTCGCCAGGGACGGCGTCGACCACCACACCTCCGCCGACCTGACGGCGCAGGCGAACCATCTCGGCGTGACGCTCTCGGCCGACATCATCAAGCAGAAGCTGCCGACCCTGAACGGGGGCTACAACTTCCTGCCGAAGTTCGGCAAGACCCACAAGAAGGTCTATGGCGAGCTGGTCGCCGATCATCCGGTCGACTACGTGCGCTGGCAGGTGGCGAACTGCTACATGGGGAAGATCGGCCTGATCAACTCGGGCGGCGCCTCGGCGGGGGAGCGCGACCTCGCGGAGGCGGTGCGCACGGCGGTGGTCAACAAGCGCGGCGGCGGCATGGGTCTCATCTCCGGCCGCAAGGCCTTCCAGCGCCCGCGCGCCGAAGGCATCGCGCTTCTCAACGCCATCCAGGACGTCTACCTCTGCCCGGAAGTCACCGTCGCCTGACGGCGACAGCCGCTACCAGATCGTCTCGACGACGTTGGCGGCGCGGATCTTTTCGTCCGCTGTCACGAGCGGACAGCCCAGCACGATCGCCGTCGCGGTGATCAGGCGGTCGCCGGGGTCAGACGGGAAAGTCGCCGGCAGCAATGCCGCCTGGACGACAATCTCCGTCGAGAGTGAGTGAACGCGAGACTGGAGACCTGCGGCGAACTCCGGCAGCCATTCCTGGAGCGGTTTCTTCGGCTGAATGTGGCCGCGCCGTACGTGCCACGCGGTCTCCCAGAGGGTGAAGGCCGAGATCTCGACGCCGAGGCGCTGGCGCCGGATCGCAGAGTGAGCTCGGCGCGACAACCTGTCGGGATCGAGCCCCAATTGCACCCAGGCGTGAGTGTCGAGCACGATCACTTGTTGAGCCTCTCCCACTTCTCGACGATGGGATCGCGATCCCCGAACTCTTCTTGCCAGGGAGAGAGCGTGATGTCACCGACGATCCGGGCAGAGTCGCGCATGCAGCCGAAGATGGACTTGGGATCCGCATCGCGAATCGGGACCAGCTTGGCTACCGGGCGGCCCCGTTTGGTGACGATGACGGGCTCGCCGGTCGTTCCGACCTCATCCATGATCTGCAAGCACTTGGCCTTGAACTCGCCGGCGGGGATGGTTCTCATGGTCACAACAATATCACCATGGTCATTGTATTTGGTCATAAGAAACTTCTCCCCAGGGCCTCCCGTACTGGAGAGAAAGACGCGAAAGCAGCGTCGAATCTGGCATTGGGGGGATTCCATGCGGCGAAGGAGCTTGGCGCCTGTGCTGGGACTTTTGGCGACGGTCGCCGGGACCTCGGTTGCGATGGGTGCCGATGCAGGTGCCGAGCGCGCGGCGCGCATCGAGCAGGTGCGGGCGTCGGAGATCGCCTTCGCCAAGTCGCTGATGGACGACAAGCCGGAGGCGTTCGAGGCGCTTCTCGACGATGGCGCGGTGTTCGTCAGTGGGAAGAACGTGAGTCGCGGCAAGGCGGCGGTCGTCGCCGCGTGGAAGGGCTACTTCGGACCCGCGCGGCCGTACTTCGAGTGGCACCCCGAGGTCGTCGAGCTCTCGGCCGACGGCAATCTCGGCCTCTCGCGCGGCCCCTGGGTGATCCGGACCAAGGACAAAGAGGGCAAAGAGGTCGAGATCCGAGGCCTCTACAACTCGATCTGGCAGCGCCAGGCCGACGGTAGCTGGCGGATCCTCTTCGATGCCGGCTGTTCGCCCTGCCCGACCTGCGGCTGAAGCGCCCGATTCCGTTGGATCCTTCGCCCTCGGGCGGCTTCACGCCCGCCGGTGGGGTCGCGACGCGCGAAGTTCCCGTAGAATTGCTTCATGCCCAAGCCGCCCGCATCACGCTCGAACCGCCCGATCCAGTCGGAGCGCGATGAGAAAGAGGCGACGGCACACTTCTACCGTGAGTGGCTACGCAAGCCGATGTCGGTCGCCGCGGTCAGTCCGAGCAGCAAGCGACTGGCGGAGGCGGTGGCGGCTGCGGTCGGAAGTGCCCAGTCGGTCGTCGAGCTCGGCGGCGGCACGGGGGCGCTCACCGATGCCCTGGTGGCGAAGGGTATCCCCAACCTGGTCGTCGTCGAGGCGGTTCCGGCGTTCTGCGAGCTTCTGCGCCGGCGCTTTCCCGGCATCCAGGTGATCGAGGGCGACGCTACACACGCGGCCGCGCTCCTCGCCGGCTCGCGCGTTCCGCCCGGCACCGCCGACGTCGTGGTCTCCGGGCTGGGCATGCTCACCCGGCCGCGTGAGGAGCAGCAGCAGCTCCTCGCGGCGATGCTCAGCCTCCTCAAGCCCGAGGGCCACATCGTGCAGTTCACCTACTCCCTGTTCTTTCCGGCGGCGCGTGGGCTGCTGGCAGAGATGGGGCTCGAATCCCGCCGCGAGAGCATGACCTGGATCAACCTCCCACCGGCTTCGGTCTTCGTGGTGCGCCGCGGGGCCAGCGAAGCGGTCGCCTGAAACGCGTCACCGGCCCGACCTTGTCACCGCTGGGCGCGTTTTCCCTACGACGCCGGGTTTCCGGTTGAGATCGAGATGGGCGTCGGGTTTCTCGAGATTCGAGACGCGAAAGGCTCGGTAAGCGGGCCAGGTGCGAACACTCTGCTGCCGCCGGCTGGGCCTCCGTCGTCCGCGCCAGAGCCTGCGGGTCCGTATGACAGAGTGGATTCGCGTCACGCGAAGCCGGAGGGCACCGGGCCTTTCGGTTCGCTGGTAGACCCCCGGTAGAAGAGTGGTCTCTATGCTCGACGGCTCATGCTCCCCCAGGAATCGGCGTGTAGGGCAATGGCGCCCATGCGCGTTGCTGGGTCTTGCGATCGCGGTGGTTTCGGCGCCGCTCCTTGCCACGGATGTGCAACTGGTGAGCGGCAATGCGATAGAGGACAGCGTCGACCTTGCGCTCTGTCCGGACGGGTCGTTCCTCGTGAGTTGGACCAACTACGAACACGGTTTCCATGAGCCCAGATTCCAGCACTTCGATGCCGAGGGCGCGGCGCTCTCGCCTATCGTTCCGTTCGGCGACAGCACCACAACGGGTTTGAAGACTCGACTCGGATGCGACGCGAACAGCGATGCTCTCGCCTTGTGGATGAGAAACGGCAACGCCGTGGCAGGCGTCGCCCCCGCGCTGTATGTCACGGCCTTCTCGAGCAGTGGGGCTCGTCTCTGGCCGACGGTCGAGCTGGCGAATCCAGAGCAGCTGGACGCCTCTCTGTTTTTGGGCATGGACATGACAGCGTCGCCCGCCGGAGGTTGGATCGTTCACTGGTACGCGCGTGTGTCCGAGGCACTTATGCTTCGCGAATTCTCGCAGCGGATCCTGACCGCTTCCGGTCCGGTCGGCGAGGGTTTCGAATGGACAGACCCGCCGCATGCGACGGCTCTCGCCTCCGCAACCAATAGTGCGATTCAGGTTGTGACGAGACTCGATCCGGAACGGAGTCGACTGCTGGCTCAGCGTCTGCTCCCCGACGGGTCTCCAGCGGCTCCGGCGCGAGAGGTCTACGCCCTGAATCCGGCGGACGGCCTCGTCTTTTATGGCGATGAACCTGCCGGCTTCGAAGGGGATCGGTACTTTCATCTGGTCTTCCTTGGACCTTAGGGGGGGGGATTTCCAATCCTGGCGGTGTCACCCGACTGATGGGACTCACCACGATCGGCGACCAGCTGGCCGTTCCGCCTTTTCCAATTCGAGAAGTTGACCTGGGAGAGTCCACAGGCAGCGTCTCGGCCGATGCCCAGGGACGCGCGATGGTCGCATGGGGGGAGCCCGCCTACGGGGTGATCTCACCGCTCGCCGGTCGAATGCAGGCCTTCGGCGCCACCGGGACACCGCTCTCACCGGTCGTCGCCTTGACCGAGTTGCCCACGACGCTGATGGTGGCGCCGCTCACCGCGATCTCTCCCGCCGGCCGGTGGATTGTGGTGTGGGGTGAGGAAGGGATTGGCTCGAATGTCGGGCTTCGCGCCCGATTCGGATCGTTCCAGGGCGGGTGCACTCCGTCGGCAGAAGTGCTCTGCCTCGCCGGGAATCGATTTCGCGTCACGGCGACCTACCACGATCATCTCGGGCGTGACGGGGTGGGCCAGGCGGTGGCGTTGACGCCGGAGAGCGGGACGTTCTGGTTCTTCACCGCCGCCAACGTCGAACTGATCCTCAAGGTCGTCGACGCCTGCTCACATCCGGACTTCCAGGACTTCTGGGTCTATGCATCAGGGCTGACCGACGTGGAGGTGAAACTCACCGTTGTCGATACGTGGACAGGAGAGTCCTGGCAACGGGAAACTGCGCTTGGCGAGCCGTTCCCTTCTGTGCTCGACTCGCAGGCGTTCGACACTTGCGGAGCGACCTCTCCGATCGTTTCGCTCGCCTCGGGAGCGCCGTAGCACCATTTTGCAGTCTTCGCACAGATGGACTTCATCGACACTCAACCGTCGACGAAGGCGAGCAGTTCGTCGCCGCGCGCGGCGGCGTCTTTCTCTCCCTGCTCGATCAGACGCTCCAGGTACTCGGGGACGAACATCACCAGCGACAGGAAATCGCCGCCTTCGCCCTCGCGCGTGCCCAGTCCGCCGACGAGGAAACGGAAGGCGCGCGGCAGCTCGCGCTGGTAGCGCGCGGCCAAGGCTCCGAGGTCGGCCGAGGGACGCAGCAGCATGCCGCGCACCGGCTGGCGCCCGTCGCGCTCGGCCGGTGCGATCTTCTCGAGCAGCTGTCGGCGCAACTCGAGGCGCGCGAAGTCGTCGTCGAGCACGTCGAGGAAGATCGCGTTCGAGAGCACGCCGAGGATCTGCGCCAGAGGCGGGTAGCGCCGCCGGCCGAAGATCGGGGCCGCAGCGGCGGAGGGCGCGGGGCGCGTCGAGACCGCGAGAATCCGACCCGCCCCGAGCGCCTGCGCCGGCCAGAGCGGGTCGGATTCGCGGACGCCGCCGTCGCCATACCAGGAGCCCTCCAGCCGCACCGCCGGAAAGAGGATCGGCAAAGAGGTCGAGGCCATGACGTGCTCGACCGTGATCGCGCGCTTCTCGATGCGCCGGAAAGGCGCCTCGAGCAGCCTCTCGTGCCGGCCGGCCACCCAGTCGACCGTCTCGCCGGTGCTCCAGTCGATGGCGGTGAGCGCGAACGAGGTGAGGCGCCCAGACCGCAGGTTGGCCTCCAGTCCTTCGAGAGCGCCGTCGACCCGGCCGAGATGATGCTCGAGGAACCGGCGCAGCGGTTCGGTGTCGACGAGCCCCTCCGCTTTCGGCGCAAAGCGCGCTCCACCGGAGGAAAGGCGCAGGCCCCAGCGGCCGATCTTGCCGGCGAGCGACAGCGCACCGGTGCGCAGGAGCGCGTCGAGCTCCATCTCGAGCCAGATCTCGGCGAGCCGGTGCGCAGCGGAGGCGAAGGTCCCTTGGTGGGAGGCGAGGAATGCGGCGTTGATCGATCCGGCGGAGACGCCGGTGAGAATCGGCACCCGGAGGTCGGGACGCCGTTCGGCCAGGAAACGCAGGACGCCGACCTGGTAGGCGGCGCGCGCCCCGCCTCCGGTCAGGACCAGCGCGAGATCGCGACTCACGGTGGGACCTTAGCAAAGGCCGGGATTGGATAAGCTCCGGCGAATGAGTGGGATCGATCTCGGGCGGTTGCGCTTGCACGTCGTGTCGGACGGCAGGTTCAAGCTCGACGGCGGCGCGATGTTCGGAGTTATCCCGAGGAAGATGTGGCAGAAGGAGAAGACCCCCGATGCCGAGAATCGGATCGACATGGGGACGAACTGCCTCCTGATCGAGGCCGGCAGCGATCTAGTGCTGGTCGATACCGGCCTGGGAGACAAGCAGGACGAGAAGTTCCAGGGCATCTTCGCCTACGAGGCGGGAGCGCAGAGGCTTCCGGAGTCGATCCAGGCGGCCGGGTTCGCGCTCGAGGCGGTCACGCACGTCGTCCTCACCCACCTGCATTTCGATCATTGCGGATGGAACACCCGGCTCGACGGCGCCGGCAACCCGGTCGCGACCTTTCAGAACGCGCGCTATTTCATGAATCGCGGCGAGGTCGAGCACGCGCGCCGGCCGAACGAGCGTGACGCAGCGAGCTACTTCCCCTGGAACTGGGAGCCGCTCATCGCGGCCGGCAAGGTGGAGCTCTTCGACGACGCCTGCGAGGTCGTGCCGGGGATCCGGGCGGAGAAGGCGCCGGGACATAACGCCGACATGTGCGTCGTCACGGTCGATGGGGGGGGAAACGGCGACGCCCGCGCGGTCTTCCTCGCCGATCTGGTGCCGACGCAGGCCCATGCGCCGGTGCCATGGATCATGGGGTACGACCTCTATCCACTGCAGTCGATGGAGTCCAAGAGGCGTTGGCTGCCACGGCTGGTGGCGGAGAACTGGCTCTGCCTCTTCGAGCACGACGCGGCAAACCCGCTCGGACGCATCGTCTCCGAGAAACCGGGAAGGTTCTCGGCCGTTCCTCTCTAGCCAGCCGCCGCGCGGGGGCGGGTGCATGGAAGCGGGGCCTCTACTTCCGGTAAAGTCGGGGGGCGGTTGGGCCCTCGCATCGGAGCGTCGCTGGCCACAACCCCCCTTTACTGAAAACAACGACGGCAGCTCGCTGCCGTGAGCCGAGCGAATGCGAGTCAACGCTGTTCGCAGTCGAAAACAAGATAGCCCGCCTTTCAGGCGCAACGGGAGTCGAGATGGCAATCGAAGTCGTGATGCCGCAGATGGGCGAGTCGATCGCCGAGGGGACGATCACCAAGTGGCTGGTGAAGGTCGGGGAGAAGGTGGAGCGCGATCAGCCGCTGTTCGAGATTTCGACCGACAAGGTGGATGCCGAGATACCGTCGCCGGCCGCCGGGGTCTTGCTGGCGATTCACAACGCCGCCGGCGAGACGGTGGCGGTGAACAAGGTGGTCGGCCTTATCGGCGCGGCAGGAGAGACCGCTGCTGCGGCTCCGGCCGCGAGCGCGCAAGCTGCGGCTCCGGCCGCGAGCGCGCAAGCTGCGGCCGCTCCGGCGCCTGTCGCCCCGCCGCCAGTTGCGGTTTCGGCCCCGGTCGCCAGCGCGCCGGTTCCGCCCCAGGTTCCGCCCCGGGTTCCGACGGCCGTCGCGCCGGCACATGCGCCGGCTCCCGCGGCGCCGCAGGGCCAGTTCGACTACGACCTGGTAATCATCGGCAGCGGCCCCGGCGGCTACGTCGCGGCGATCCGCGCCGGCCAGCTCGGGATGAAAGTCGCCTGCGTCGAGAAGGATCCGAAATTCGGCGGTACCTGCACGCACCGCGGTTGCATCCCGACCAAAGCCCTGCTGCACTCGGCCGAGCTCGTCGACCAGATCCGTCATGCCGGCGACTTCGGCATCGCGGTGGGGGAGCCGGCGATCGAAATCGAGAAGGTGCACGCCTACAAGCGTGGCATTGTCGACAAGAGTGCTTCGGGCATCGAGTCGCTGTTCAAGAAGTACAAGGTCGAAGGGGTGCGCGGCTACGGGCGCCTCAACGGTCCGCACTCGGTCGAGGTGACGGCGGTCGACGGCAGCCGGCGGGCGCTCACCACTCGCTTCGTCATGGTCGCCACCGGCTCGGTGCCGCGCGACATCCGGGCGGCGCCGTCGAACGGCACGACGATCCTCAACTCGGATCACATCCTCGAGATGGAGCGCATCCCGAAGTCGATCGTGGTCCTGGGCGCCGGCGCTGTCGGCACCGAGTTCGCCTCGGTCTTCCAGTCGTTCGGGTCCGATGTCACGCTGGTCGAGATGCTGCCGCGCATCCTGCCGATCGAGGACGACGAAGTCTCGAAGGAGCTCGAACGCCAGCTGAAGAAGCGCGGCATGAAGGTCATGACCGCCACCCAGTTGACCAAGGCCGAGCCCCGTGACGGCGGGGTCAAGGTGACGCTCAAGCAGGGGGAGAAGGAGTCGGAGATCGACGCCGAGATCCTGCTCGTCGCGGTCGGCCGCGCCCCGGTGACCGAGGACATCGGTCTCGACAAGGTCGGACTCGCGACCGAGAAGGGCTATCTGCAGGTGAACGGCGTCATGCAAACGCCGGTCTCCCACATCTATGCCCTGGGCGACGTCGTGCCGACTCCCTGGTTGGCTCACATCGCTTCGGCTGAGGGGATTCTCGCGGTCGAGCACATGAAGGGGATGCCGGTGCATCCGCTGAACTACGACCGCACACCCTCCTGCACCTACTGTGAGCCGGAGGTCGGAAGCGTCGGCCTGACGGAGGCCAAGGCGAAGGAGCGCGGTTTCGACATCGGGGTGGGCAAGTTCAGCTTCATGGCGAGCGGCAAGGCGCGCATCCTCGGCAAGGCGCAGGGCTTCGTGAAGATCGTGCGCGACAAGAAGTACGACGAGATACTGGGCGTCCACATCATCGGTCCGCACGCGACCGACCTGATCGCCGAGGCCTGCGTCGCGCTGCAGGCCGAGATGACCACCGAGGAGCTGATGCACACCATTCACGCCCATCCGACCCTGTCCGAAGCGTTGATGGAAGCCGCCCACGCGACCCTCGGTCCGGCGATCCACTCGTGACGCGCGCAACGGCTGGGGACATGATGGACGCGCAGCGTCCTTCGTGTCCCCAGGAAAGTGAGGCCGCATGAGCAGTCTCGGTCCGTTGCACCCGGGTGCCGCCGAGCACACGGACAGGCTCGCGAAGACCTCCCTGCCGCGCGAGCGCCAGCTCGAGCTCTACCGCTTCCTCAAGCTCAACCGGCTGGTCGAGGACCGCCTGACGAACCTCTACCGCCAGGGCAAAGTCGTCGGCGGCCTCTACGGCAGCCGGGGCCAGGAGGCGGTCTCGATCGGCACCGCCTACGCGCTCGGTCCCGACGACGTCGTCGCGCCGCTGATCCGCAATCTCGGCGTCATGCTGGTGCGCGGCGTCTCGCCGCGCGAAGTCTTCACTCAGTACATGGCGCGCGGCACGAGCCCCACCGGTGGCAAGGACTGCAACCTCCACTTTGGCGACTTGAAGCGCGGGCTGATCTCGCCGATCTCGATGCTCGGGGCACTGGTGCCGGTCATGGCCGGGGTCGGTCTCGCCGCGAAGCTTCAGCATCGGGACTACGTCGCCATGACCTACATCGGCGACGGCGGCACGTCCACCGGCGACTTTCACGAGGGGATGAACGTCGCGGCCGTGCTGGGTGTCCCGCTGGTCGTGGTCGCCGAGCACAACGGCTACGCCTATTCGACCCCCACCGCGCGGCAGATGAAGATCCAGGACCTGGCGCAACGCGCGTCGGCCTACGGAATTCCGGCGCGGATCGCGGACGGCAACGACGTCCTCGCGGTCTATGAAGCGGCGCGGACGATGATCGAGGCGGCGCGCGCCGGCGCCGGGCCGCAGCTCCTCGAGGTCAAGACCTTCCGCATGAAGGGCCACGCCGAGCACGACGACGCCGCCTACGTGCCGAAGGAGCTCTTCGAGCAGTGGAAAGCGAAGGACCCGATCGATCGCTTCGAGCGCCATCTCCTCGCGGGAGGCCTCGCGACCCAGGACGAGCTCGAAGCGATCACCGGCAGGGTCAACGCCGAGCTCGACGCCGAAGTTGACTTCGCCCTCGCCTCCCCGATGCCCCCGCCCGAGCGCGCCCGCGAGGGCGTTTACGCAGAGGGAGCGCAAGCGTGAGCGGCGGAACCGGCGAGATCACATTCCTCGACGCCATCCGCCAGGGCCTGTGGGACGAGATGAAGGCCGATCCGACGGTCTACCTGATCGGCGAGGACATCGGCGTGTACGGCGGCGCTTTCAAACTGACGGCGGGGCTGCTCGACGAGTTCGGGCCGGAGCGAGTGATCGACACGCCGATCGCCGAATCGGGATTCGTCGGCGCGGCGATCGGCTCGGCGATGATGGGCCTGCGCCCGGTGGTCGAGTTCCAGTTCATCGACTTCATCGCCAACGCCTTCAACATGATCGTCAACTGCGCCGGCACCAACCACTATCGTTGGGGCCAGAAGGTGCCGATGGTGCTGCGAGGGCCTTCGGGGGGCCGGGTGAGCGGGTCGGCCTTCCACTCGGGGAATCCGGAGGCCTATTTCAATCGCGCCCCCGGTCTGAAGATCGTCTATCCCGGGACGGTCGAGGACGCCTACGGTCTCATCCGTTCGGCGATCCGCGACGACAATCCGGTACTCTTCTTCGAGCACAAGTATCTCTACCGCCGCATCAAGGGGACGATCCCGGCGGATGCGGCCGATCGCGCGCCGATCCCGCTCGGCAAGGCGCGCCTGGCGCGTCCGGGTCGCGACCTCTCGGTCATCACCTACGCGGCGATGCTGCACGTGGCACTCGAAGCGGCGGAGAGGCTGGCTGCCGAGGGCATCGAGATCGAGGTCCTCGACCTGCGCACCCTGAAGCCGCTCGACGAGGAGGCGGTCGTCGCGACGGCGCGGAAGACCGGCCGGGTGATCGTCCTGACCGAGGAGCCGCAGACCGGCTCGTTCGCCGGAGAGGTCGCGGCGCGGGTGGCGGAGAAGGCTTTCTGGCATCTCGACGCGCCGGTCGCGCGCGTCTGCTGCCTCGACACGCCGGTGCCCTATTCGCCGCCACTCGAGGACGACTACCTGCCGAATGCCGATAAACTCATCGCCCGCGTCCGCGAACTGCTTCGCGCCTGACCGGGATCGACGGATCGCTTCAGACGGAGAGAGCAATGGCAACCGAAGTCGTGATGCCGCAGATGGGCGAGTCGATCGCCGAAGGGACCATCACCCGCTGGCTGGTGAAGGTCGGTGAGAAGGTCGAGCGCGACCAGCCGCTGTTCGAGATCTCGACCGACAAGGTCGACGCCGAGATTCCCAGTCCCGTGGCCGGCGTGCTGCTCGAGATCCGCAACCAGGAGGGCGAGACGGTACCGGTGAATCAGGTGGTGGCGATGATCGGCGAGTCCGGCTCCGCTGCCGCCCCCGCCCCCGCCGGACCGGCGCCGGTTCCGTCGTCCGCGGTTGTCGCCGCTCCGGCCCCGGCTGCGATCGCGGCGCCGCCGAGTGCTCCCGTCGTCGCTCCCGCCGCTACGCCTGTCCCGGCCGCCGCCAGCAGCGCAAACCCGCCGAGCGCGCCCGGATCGATCGAGGAGCGCGTGCGCCAGCTGTCGAGCCCGTTGGTGCGCAGCATGGCGTCCAAGGAAGGCGTCGATCTCTCCCAGCTCACCGGCTCCGGCATCCATGGCCGAGTGACCAAGCAGGACATGCTCGACTATCTCGCTCAGGGCAGGCCACTGCGCGCGGCGGCGGTTGCCGCGCCGGGCGCAGCGGCACCCGCGGCGAAAGCCCTCGGTGGATTCTCGGTCGCGGCCTACCAGCCGAGCGAGAACGTAACCATCGAACCGATGTCGAAGATCCGCCAGATCACGGCGGCGCACATGCGGTACTCGAAGGACACTTCGGCGCACGTCACCACCGTCTTCCACATGGACTTCACCAAGGTCGACCGGATCCGGGCGCGCGCCAAGGACGGGTTCTTCAAAATGAACGGCACCAAGCTCTCCTACATGCCTTTCATCTTCAAGTCGGTCGCCGCAGCGCTGCGGGCTCATCCCAAGGTGAATGCGTCGATCGATGGCACCAACGTCGTGTTCAAGAAGGACGTCAACATCGGCATGGCGGTGGCGCTCGATTGGGGGCTGTTGGTGCCGGTCATCCGCAACGCCGACCAGATGAACCTGCTCGGACTGGCGAAGACCGCGAACGACCTCGCCGACCGCGCGCGGGCGAAGAAGCTGGGACCGGATGAGTTGAAGGGCGGGACGTTCACGATCACCAACCCGGGCGTCTTCGGGAGCCTCTTCGGCACGCCGGTGATCAACCAGCCGCAGGTGGCGATCCTGGGCATCGGCGCGATCGAGAAGCGCCCGATGGTGATGACCGACGCCGACGGCTGCGACACCATCGCGATTCGCGTCATGGCGTACTTCGGCATCACCTACGACCACCGGCTGGTCGACGGCGCCGACGCCGATCACTTCATGAACTCGGTGAAGAAGATGCTCGAATCCGACGCTTGGCCGGAGCTCGAGCCCTACCTCTGATCCGCTTCGCTACTGACTATTTGGATCGAATCGCAGGTCCGGCTGGCTGCGGACTTGCGCGAAGTACTGGCTGAGCCGGGCGAGGAGCGAGAGCGTCACGGCCTCGGCCTGGGCGAAGCGCTCGAAGATGGTCAGCGCCGCGAACGCTTCGCGCGCCACGCCGAGGCTGCGGAAGACCGCGACCAGTTCGGCGGCGAGGAGCTTCAACTCCCGGCTCCGTCCCTGCTCGGCGAGAAGAACCGCGAGATCCAGCGCCACCGAGGCGGCTTCGTAGGGAATCCGGGCCTCGACGAAGCCCACGTGCGCCTCGCGGAAGGCCCGTTCGGACTCCTTCGTTCGGCCGAGGTCCTTGGCCAGGCGCGCCTCCATCCAGCGCAACTTGAGCAGCAGAATCTGGTCGTTGAGCTCGGCGTAGGCGGGCCGGAGCTCTTCGAGCTCGCGCACCGCCTCTTCAGGCCTTCCGGCGCACATGAGTTGCCAGACCAGGTTGTGGTGGGCGGCCACCGCGAGGCGGCGGTCGCGCTCGGGGCTCACCTGCTGGCGAGCCAGGCGGCAACAGGTCAAGGACTCTTCGGTCTCGCCGCGTAGGTCGCGAATCGCTCCTTCGCACATCAAGGAACGCCCTTCGAGATGCCGGTCGCCCACCATCCGGTAGATGCGCCGCGAGCGGTGAATGGCGCGCAGGGCCTCGTCCAGGCGGCGTTTGGCACGATGCAGCGAGGCAGTGAAGTAGAGGTGTTCGGCCTCCTCGAGCGGCTCCCCGGAGCCCAACTTCAGGTGGCGGGCGGCGGTGGTCAGCGCCTCCTCGGCGCCGGCGAGATCGGACGTCGCCCGCAGGGCGTTGGCGACTCGGCCCCAGGCGCGGGCGCGGAGATCCTCGATGGCGCGCTCGCCGTAGCCCTCGGGGGAGAGGCGCTCGGCGATCGCGACGCCCATCCGGCAGAGGTCGAGCGTGCGATGGGGATCGTCGTAGATCGCGTCGAATCCGGTATCGAGCAGCAACTCGCAGAACGACCAGTTGTCGAACCGGCGGCTGTTGCGCAGCAGCGTCCACTGGCGCGCCGGCGGGTGTTTCTGGAACTCCCGGAATTGCCCGGCGGCCTGCGCCCTTTCCTGGTTCATCCGGTGCTCGAGCTCGGCGACGTTCGCGAGCACCCCGCTGATCGAGAACTCGCTCGGCCGATTGTCCTGGAGGAGGCGGATTTTCGGCGCCAGAGAGGAGCGGCAGGTCGCGCAACCAGAGAGCAGGTGTCTCAGGACTTTGCGGCGTTCCGTCGCGCTCGTCTCGCCTTCGGCGAAACGGGCGAGCAGCGCGCTGTCGAGATTGCAGGCCGGCAACGGCTGAATCCCGTTCATTCCGTCACCGCCGCCGGTCCCATCCGCGCCATCGGATAGCCGCCAGCGAGCATCTGGTGCGTGAGCGCCGAGAGACAGCGGTGGGCGATCTTGCGGATTCCGGTCGGACTGTAGCCCAGACGTTCAGCGACTTCCGGGTCGTCGCAGCCCAGGCCGTAGCGCAGGCGGAGCAGCGAGCGGCAGCGGTCAGGGAGGCGGCCGATCGCTCCCGAGAGGTCGCGCGCCAGATCGTCGTTCTCCTGTCCGGGGGGTGTGCCCCCGGCGAGCTCCATGAGAAGCGTTTCGTCGACCGTTTCGAGCAGGCGGCGCCGGCGCTTCCGCCAATAGAGCAGGCAGCGGTAGCGCAATGTTCCGATCAGCCACGCGTCCGGCGAGACGATCTGCTGTCGCTTGGTGATGTAGAGCACCAGCGCATCCTGCAGCAGATCTTCGGCGTCCTGCGCCGGGATGCGAAAGTACATGAAGAGGCGAGCGAATTCCGACTCCAGCCGGTCGAGCAGCTGAGGGAGTTCGTCCTGGATGCGGCCCGGATCGAGTGCGCTCACAGTGGCCTCGGATACGCGAAATCTGCGGGCAGTTTAGCACTGCCGGCCTCGATCGTACCCGATATGGCGATCTTGAGCGCGACCAGGCGGGGAAATCGCCCTGTCCGGTCGGCTAATCCGGCTCCACCGGGCGGCTCAGGGTGCGGGGGTGAAGCCGGGGCTTCCTGGCGCCCCAGAGGGCTCCGCGGCAGGTGGTGGGGGGGCGAGGGGCACGATGAATCCGTGCTCGGCGGCGATGAGCGCCCGGATCCAGCCCAGGGCTTCACTGCCCCAGGCGAGGACACCGCCGACGAGGCCTTGTCCCATCGGCCCGGACTGGGCGAGTGCCGGATCGGGTTCGGCACCGCGCTGCGCCAGCCCGGCGGCGGGCAGTGCGGACATGAGGAGGATGGCGAGGCAGGCTGCAGTGCAGGCGGGACGGAGGCGGGGCATGGACTTCTCCTCTCGAGAGGGTCCGGCCGTCCGGCCTGCCTGGCCGGAGGGGCTCTCTCACTTAGATAGTTGCTTTACCCCCCTCGAAATGTGACAAGCGGCGCCGGATTCTTCGCCACCGAAAGGAATTCGGGTGGTTTGTCACAGTTTGGCCCCCTCAAGCAACTATCTAGGTAGGGGGGGCCGCTTGTGCCCCCCGGGGGAGAGGAGACTTGGAGCTCGAGCGGGAGCGAAATCCGGGCGCAGCAGACGGACAGCAACGCGAGACCGTCGTGGTCGGAGTCGGTCTCGGTGGCTCGGAGGGCAGCGCGCTGCGTGCTTTTCAGGCCGAGGTCGAGGAATCGACCCTCACGCGCTGGCTGGAGGCTGCGACGGTCGACGGCGCCCTGGCGCGGTTGCGGCGGTTGCACGAGCGCGGTGCGGCCTGTGTCGGCCTGGTGAGCTCCACGCTCGGCGATCGCGAGGTGGTGCGCCTGGTGCGCTCGCTCTGCGGCCCGAGCGGACTTTCGCCGGTCGTCGTCGTCGCCGGTCGCGGCGACGAGTCCGTTGTCACGGCCGCGATGCTCGCAGGTGCCTGCGACTTCGTGCTCGTGTACGAGATCGACGCCGACCGCCTGGTGCGCTCGATCCGGTTTGCCGCCGAGGTCGCACAGCACGCACGGGAGGCGGAGCGGTGGCGCTTCGACCTCGCGGATCTCGAGCTGCGTTTCGGCGCGATCTGGGACCTGATCGAGGACGGGCTCCTGTTGGTCGACGAGCAACTGTGCATCCGGCGCTGGAACCGCGGCGCGAAGGCTCTCCTCGGGCTCTCGGATGCCGATCTCGAGGGCACCCCTTTCGGCGCGCTGCGCTGGACCCACTCCGGCGAAGGGGCGCCGGATGCCGGGTCGCTCTCGGCGCGCGAGCTGCCCGCCGAGTTCGAGCGCCCGGACGGCTCGCGGATCCGGCTCGGCCTGCGCGTCCGCGTCTTCCCTCGCCACGCTGCACCGGGCGGCGCGACCCGCGCCGCCGGCCGCATGCGCGCGGTTCTGTTGCGCGATCGCCGCGAGACCGACGAGCACGCGGCGCTGCTCGCCGAGGCGCGGCATTTTGCCGGCCTCGGGCGTTTGCTTGCCGGTGCAGCCCACGACGGCAACAACCTCCTGACGCCGTTGCTCGGCTACTGCGACCTCCTGCTCGCGGGTCTCCCGCCGGGTTCAGATCTCGAGCGTTACGCGCAGGAGATCGAGCGTTCCGCGCGGCGCACCTCCGATCTCCTAAGCCGGCTGCTCGAACGCAGCCGCGGTCGGCCGCAGGAGCTGCTTCCGGTGCTCGCGGACCGGGCTCTGGCAGACCTCGCCGGCCTCCTGCGCTCGCTGGTCGGCAGTGCGGTCGAGCTTGTGGAGCACCTCGGCGCGCCGGGGCTCGCGGTCGCTTTGCGCGACGGGCAGATCGAACAGCTGGTGCTGAATCTCGCCGCCAACGCTCGCGACGCCATGCCCGGCGGCGGCAAGCTCGCGCTCCGCACAGTTTCGGAGAATGGCAGAGCCTGGGCGCTCGAGGTCGAAGACTCGGGCGTCGGCATTCCCGCCGCGAATCTCGACCGGCTGTTCGATCCAAATTTCACCACCAAAGCGATCGGCAAAGGCACCGGCCTGGGCCTGTGGATCGTACGCTCGATCGTCCAGGAAGCCGGCGGCCGCATCCGCATCACCAGCCGACCCGGAAAGGGCACCACCGTACGCATCGAGCTCCCCACCGTTGCCCCCGGCGAGCCGCAGGCGATCCTCGAGCGCGAGGTCTGACACGCTCGGCAAGGTTCGGGCGCAGGCGCGCGCCCGCCGCTGCGCCTGCGAGGCTGCCGTCGAAGATGCCGTCGGGGAGGCCGGCGAGGAATAGAATCGCCTCGTGGTGACCGTCCGCCGGACGTGCTGGAGCTATTTGGGGCGAGTTCCCTATGCTGCGACTGCGGCGCTGCAGGTGGAGCTGCGCGAGGCGCTGCGGCGCGGCGAGGGACCGGAGCGGCTTCTCCTCCTCGAGCACGAGCCGGTCTTCTCGCTCGGCCGCAACGCCACCGCGGCCGACATCCTGTGGAGCCCCGCCGAGCTCGCCCTCTACGGCGTCGAGGTGGCGCCGTCCGACCGCGGCGGGCAGGTGACCTTTCACGGCCCGGGGCAGCTCGTCGGCTATCCGATCCTCGACCTGTCGCCCGATCGGCGAGACATCCGCCGCTACGTGCGCGATCTGCAGGAGGTTCTGGTGCGCACCCTCGCCGACTTCGACGTGACGGCGGAAGGGGGGGGAGGGGAGCGCATCGGTGTCTGGGTGGGGGCGCGAAAGATCGCCTCGATCGGGGTTCATCTCTCGCGCTGGCGAACCACCCACGGCTTCGCCTTGAACGTCGCCCCCGAGCTCGCGCTGTTCTCAGGCATCGTGGCCTGCGGCATGCCGGAGGTCGAGATGACCTCGATCGCCAGCGAGACCGGTGTCTCGCCGGCGCTCGAGGAGGTGGCGGCGCGCCTCCGCGAGCACTTCTGCGTGGTCTTCGAGCGCCAGCTCGCCAGCGATGAGGCGCTCGCGCTGCGCGAGATCGAGGCACCCGGTTGACGGCAGCGATCGAGATCGGCCTGAACGCCGTCATCGTCGCGGTGACCGATGAGGAGCCGCGTCTGCTGGCGGTGCACCGGACCGACGAAGTCGGCTCGGGCAGCGAGCTCGCGCTGCCCTCTGGACCTCTCGACCCGGAGAAGGATCGCACCCTCGAGCTCGCGCTGGGCGCCTGGGTGCAGGGCCAGACCGGCGTCGAGTTGGGCTACGTCGAGCAGCTCTACACCTTCGGCAACCGATTTCGCGATCCGCGCGAGCGCCTGGGCGGCCCGCGCGTCGTCTCGATCGCCTACCTCGCGCTGGTGCGCGAGGCGCCCCTCGACCGGGCCGCAGGGGCGAGCTGGGTGAACTGGTACGACTTCCTGCCCTGGGAGGACTGGCGGGGCGGCCGGCCGGCGATCCTCGAAGGCGAGATCGCTTCGGCGCTCGAGCGCTGGGTGCGGGCGGGAGAGGACAAGTCGGCCGTGCGCCTGCGGCGCGAGCGCGCCGACATCTGCTTCGGACAGGGTGGTGCGCCATGGAACGGCGAGCGCGTCCACGATCGCTTCGAATTGCTCTACGAGGTCGGACTGGTCGCCGAAGCGTTGCGTGACGCGCCGCAGGGTGCCGTGCGCCATCCGCCGGCGGACGATCCGGGAGTGCGGCTCGGCCGCCCTCTGGCGCTCGACCATCGCCGCATCCTGGCCTCCGCGCTCGGCCGTCTGCGCGGCAAGCTGCGCTATCGGCCGCTGGTCTTCGAGCTTCTGTCGGGCACCTTCACCTTGCTGCGGCTTCAGCGCACCGTCGAAGCGCTCGCCGGCGTTCGACTGCACAAGCAGAACTTCCGCCGGCTCGTCGAGCAGGGCGGCCTGGTGGAGGGGACGGGACGCCTGGAGGCGGGCACCGGCGGCCGGCCCGCAGAGCTCTTTCGCTTCCGCCGTGACGTCTTGCGGGAGCGGCCGGCGGCGGGCGTCGGGCTCCCGGGGTTGCGGGCGGGAGCCTGATCGGGAGCGGGCCCGGAGCGCAGCTTGACATTCAGTAATACTCAATTCTAGGATAACTGGGTCGCCGGCGCAGGCCGGTTTTTCTGGGCCTCATATATTCTCATGTTGAGCATAAGAAAGAATCCGCGATGAACGACATGCAGATCCCTTTGGGCGCCGCCCGCCCGGCCGCACTCCCTTTCACTCCGGAAGTGGAGCGCGCGACGGCGGCCTACTTCGAGCGCATGCGTCGTGTCCTGCCGGCGATCGAATGGCCGGTTCATGCGCCCTACATCGCGGCGATCCAGCGCTTGAAGAAGGAGCGCAACGCCGTCGTCCTGGCGCACAACTATCAGACACCGGAGATTTACCACGGTGTGGCCGACTTCGTCGGCGACTCGCTCGCCCTGGCGCAGCAGGCGGCGAAGACGCCGGCCGCGGTCATCGTGCAGTGCGGCGTGCACTTCATGGCCGAGACCTCGAAGATCCTCTCGCCGGACAAGACCGTGCTCATTCCCGACCCGCTTGCCGGCTGCTCGCTCGCGGCGTCGATCACCGGCGCCGACGTGCGCCTGCTCAAGGAGCGCTTCCCGGGTCTTCCGGTAGTGACCTACGTCAACACCTCCGCCGAGGTCAAGGCCGAGTCGGACATCTGCTGCACCTCGGCGAACGCGGTCGAGGTGGTGGAGTCGCTGGATGTTGCGAAGGTGATCTTTCTCCCGGACGAGTACCTCGGCAAATGGGTGGCGACGCAGACCCCCGTCGAGCTCGTGTTGTGGAAGGGGCACTGTGAGGTGCACGAACGTTTCACCGGCGCCGAGATCCAGGCGCTGCGGGTGTCGGATCCGGGGGTCTTCGTGCTCGCTCATCCCGAGTGTCCGCCAGACGTGCTCGCGGCCGCCGACTACGTCGGCTCGACCGCCGGCATGATCCGCGAAGTGGGGGCCTCCGGAGCACGCCGAGTGGTGATGATCACCGAGTGCTCGATGAGCGACAACGTCGCGACGGCGCATCCTGGCGTCGAGTTCGTCCGCCCCTGCAACCTCTGCCCGCACATGAAGCGGATCACTCTGCCGAAGATCCTGCGCAGCCTGGAAACTCTCGAGTACAGGGTCGAGGTCGCGGAGGAGATCGCCGTCCGGGCCCGCCGCGCCGTCGAGCGCATGCTCGAAGTGGCACGCGGAGCGAAGCGATGACGAAGAACGAGGGCGCTCGCTCGCGCCCCCCTTTGGAGCGCCGCGAGGCCGATGTCGTGGTGATCGGCACCGGCGTCGCAGGCCTCGCCTGCGCCCTCGAGCTCGCCGGGAAACGGGTCGACCTGATCACCAAGACGACGCTCTCCTCCGGGTCCAGCCTCTGGGCCCAGGGGGGCGTCGCCGTGGCGATGGGAGCCGGCGACTCGCCGGAGCTCCACGCTGCCGACACGGTGGCCGCAGGAGCCGGTCTGGTCGATCCCGTGATCGCCGAGCTCCTGGCGGAGGAGGGGGTCACTGCCGTCCGCCGTCTGATCGAGCTCGGGGCCGAGTTCGACCGCTCGGCCAAGGGCGAGCTCGACTTCGGCCGCGAAGCGGCGCACAGCCGCCGGCGGATTCTCCATGCCCACGGCGATTCGACCGGCGCCGAGCTGGTGCGGGCGTTGGCCGAACGCGTCCGCGAAGCGCCATGGGTGCAGCTGTTCGAAGGCACGTTCGCCGCCGAGCTCGTCGTCGCGCCGGACGAGCACGACGGCGAGTCCGGTGTCGTGGGTGTTCTCGCTCGTCATCCGGACGGGCGCTTCGTTTTGCACGCAGCGACACAGGTCGTGCTCGCCACTGGCGGCCTCGGTCAGCTGTTCCGCTTCACGACCAATCCGCCCGAGTCGACCGGCGACGGCATTGCGCTCGCCGCCGCGGCGGGAGCCCGCCTGGTCGACCTCGAGTTCGTGCAATTTCATCCCACGGCGCTCGCCGTGGACCTCGATCCGCTGCCGCTTCTGTCGGAGGCGCTGCGCGGCGAAGGCGCCACGCTGGTCAACGACGAGGGCCTGCGCTTCATGCCTGCCGAGCACGCCGACGCGGAGCTCGCGCCGCGAGACATCGTGGCGCGCGGAATCTGGAAGCAGCTTGCCGCCGGTCGCAAGGTCTTTCTCGATGGCCGCGAGGCCATCGGTGAGCGTTTCCCTAAGAAGTTCCCGACCATCTTCGGGAACTGCCAGCGCGCCGGCATCGATCCCCGGATCGATCTCATGCCGGTGGTGCCGGCGGCCCACTACTACATGGGGGGGGTGGCGGTAGACGAGTGGGGCAGAGCGAGCCTCCCGGGGCTCTGGGCCTGCGGTGAGGTATCCGCAACCGGCGTCCACGGCGCGAACCGGTTGGCTTCGAACTCGCTTCTCGAGGCGCTGGTCTTCGGCTCGCGCGTCGCCGAGGCGATCGGCGCCAGCGCGCGCCGCGCCCCGCGACCGGGAATGGCCGGCTCCGCCTGGTCAGCGGAAGTGGCGGCCGAAGCCGGCGAGTGCGCCACCCCCGGAAGCGAGCTCGATCCCATCACCGCCTTCGCCGACCTGCGGCGCGAGATCCGCGAACTGGCCTGGGAGCGGCTTGGGCTGGTGCGCGATGCCGCGGGGCTCGCCGCAGCGCAGCGCCGGTTCGCCGGTATTCTTCGCCAGCTAGGAGAGGAGCCCTCGGAAGTGCGCAACCTGGCGATTGCGGGCACTCTGGTGGCCGCCGCCGCGCTGCACCGAGAGGAAAGCCGCGGAGCGCACTTCCGGCGCGACTTCCCTGAATCCGCGTCAGCCTGGCGCTTCCGCCAGTTTCTCGAAGTCGGGATCTCCGGCGCCGATGTCGCGTTACGGTTCGCTCCGCCGCCGGACGCGCCGTCCGACGATGCCGAGCTGCTTTCGACGGCGATCGCATGATCCGCCCGACGCCGCCGTATCCGTTGATCTACGAACCGCTCCTGCGGCTCGCTCTGGCAGAGGATCTCGGCCGTGCCGGAGACATCACGACCGAGGCGACGATTCCGCCCGAGACCCTGGCCAGCGCCGCGATCTTGGCGCGCAGCGGCGGTTCGATCGCCGGGCTGCCGATGGCCGAGCGGGTCTTCGCGCTGCTCGACGGGAGGGTGAAGTTCGAGTTCCTCGTCAGCGACGGCGACGTCGTGCCGGCGAAGACGATGCTGGCGCGGATCACTGGTCCGGCGCGCGCGATCCTCACCGGCGAGCGCACGGCGCTCAACCTTCTCGGCCATCTCTCCGGCGTCGCGACGGCGACCCGGGCGCTGGTTCACGCGGTTGCCGGCACCCACGCCGGAATCGTCTGTACGCGCAAGACGACCCCCGGCCTGCGCGCCCTGGAGAAGTACGCCGTGCGCTGCGGCGGCGGCGCGAATCACCGTTTCGGGCTCGACGACGCGGTGCTCATCAAGGACAACCACCTTGTCGCGGCGGGCGGCGTCGCGCCAGCCATCGAGCGTGCGCGAGCCGCCGTCGGCCATCTGGTGAAGATCGAGTGCGAGGTGCAGACGGTCGCGCAGCTCGAGGAGGCGCTCGCCGCCCGCGCCGACGTGATCCTGCTCGACAATATGACTCCCGCTGAGCTCACCGACGCCGTGCGGCGGATTCGCGGCCGGGCGCTCTGCGAGGCCTCCGGCGGCATCACCCTCGAGACGGTTCGCGCGGTCGCCGAGAGCGGCGTCAACCTGATCTCCGTCGGCTGGATCACGCACTCGGCGCCGACCCTCGACGTGGCGCTCGACTTCGACGAGTAGCCGGCGCGGGAAGATAGACTAGGGCGCGTGAGCGAGAACCTCGTCCAGATCGGTGGCGTCTCCAAGCCTCCCGGCGGCCGGGCACACCCGCGGCAACGCCGCCCGGACGCGGCGGGACGCCGCCCTGAATGGCTGCGCATCAAGCTCGCGACGCCGGCCAAATACCACGAGGTCCGCAAGCTCGTCGACGGACTGAACCTCCACACCGTCTGCAAAGAGGCCAAGTGCCCCAACATCTACGAGTGTTGGGGGGAGCACGGCACCGCCACCTTCATGATCCTCGGCGAGATCTGCACCCGCCGCTGCGGCTTCTGCGCGGTGACTTCGGGCAAGCCGAATCCGGGAGTGGATGCGGCCGAGCCCGACAACGTCGCTGCGGCGGTCGCCACGATGGGTTTGCGGCACGCCGTTATTACTTCGGTCGACCGAGACGATCTGCCCGACGGCGGCGCCCGTCACTGGGCGGCGGTGATCCGGGCGATCCACGACCTCAACCCGTCCTGCGCGGTCGAGGTCCTGACGCCCGACTTTCGCGGCGTCCCCGACGCCCTCGACATCGTCCTGGCGGCGGCGCCGGAGGTCTTTTCGCACAACACCGAGACGGTGCCGCGCCTTTACCGGGAAGCCCGTCCCGGCAGCCGCTACGACCGGACGCTAGCGCTGCTCGCCGAAGCCTCTGGGCGGAGAGACGAGGGGAGCTACGCGGGGCGGGTGAAGACCGGCATCATGCTCGGCCTCGGCGAGAGCGCCGACGAAGTCCGCGCGACGCTCGGTGACATCCGCGCCGCCGGCGTCCAGGTCCTGACGATCGGGCAATACCTGCAGCCGACGCCGAAGCACCTCCCGGTCGACCGCTACGTTCCCCCGGACGAGTTCGCGGCGCACAAGAAGTACGCGCTCGAGCTCGGCTTCCTGCACTGCGAAGCCGGTCCGCTGGTGCGCTCGTCGTACCACGCCCACGAGCACGTCCCGCCGGGACAGCCCGTGCCCACCGCCGCCGGCTGACCGTTCGCGCGCGTTCCCCGTTCCCCCGTTCCGAGGCTGCGCCGGAAGGAGTCCGGCCCTGTGCTAGGTTGATTTCAACCTCGTTTCCGCAGAGCAAGGAGCCCCCCATGGAAGCCCAGCACTGTCCCATCGGCAGCCGATGTCGTTCGTTCGCGGCGGCTCCCGCCGCATTCGTCTTCGCTTCAGCCTGTCTGTTCGCGGCCGCCCTGCCGCTGTCCTCGCAGATCGTTCCGGTCAGCGACGAGATCGCGGTCAGTCAAGCCGACGGTGACTACGAGAGCTTTGCCAACGTCGCCGCGGATCGCAACGGTGGTTGGGGAGTTGCCTGGCAGACGGAGAGGCTCGACTTCAGCCATCCGACCGGCCGCCAGCGTCGCGTCCTGCGCGACCCTGAGTTCCTGCCGGGCAGCCTGCTCGATGTTCCTCTCCTGCACCCGGATCTCGGCCTCGACGGAGAGGGCTACGGGGTTCTGGCCGGCATCGTGGACCGACCGACGCTCGGCGGGGCCGAAGTCGACGCCTACTGCACCGATATCCAGGGCATGCCGGCCGCCGGGCTGGTCCGGGTCGACGAGGGCACGATCTCGCCGGCGTCCCGGCTCCCATCCGACGTGCGCGTGGCGACCGACAGCGACCGAAGGAGCGTCGTCGCCTGGCAGGAGAACCCGCGTGTCGCCGGCGTTCCGCCGAGCATCTTCTTTCGCCGCCTCAGCGGGTACTGCACGACCTCGGGAGAGGTCGGCTCGCTGGGCGCGGTCGGGTTCATCGGCCGGCGTGAGCCGCACGTCGCCTATCGCGGCGACGGCGGCTTCGTACTTGTCTGGGTCGAGGGCGAGGAGGAGGCGAATCTGCATGTCAAGGCGCAGCTCTTCGATGGTGAAGGCACGGCTGTCGCACCGGCATTCGTAGTGGCGCCGAGCGGCCGCCGGCCCAGCCATCCGACGGTCGCCGTGAGCCCGACAGGCGCCTTCGCGGTGGTCTGGAAGTCCGACCTCGCGCCGCCCACCTCAGGGTCCGGGACCGGCATCGCCGCGCGCACCTTCGCCGCCGACGGTACGCCGCTGGGCAGTGAGCTGGTGCTGCGGACCTCGCGCGCCCCGAACACCGCGGACTCCGCCGTCGCCGCGGTGGGCGAAGGCTTCGTCGCGGTCTGGGGGGAGAACGGCTTCGTCGAAGAGGGGAGCGCGGTCTATGCGCGGGCGTTCGAGGCCTCTGGGACGGTCGGCGGCGAGGTCGTGCTGAATGCCACGCACACCGATCCGGGCAACGTGCGCGTCGCCGCGCTCGGCGGCAACGAGTTCGTCGTCGTCTGGGACGATCTCGCCGAGGGGACGCTGCCGCAGGACATCGTCGCACGGCGATTCGTCCTGGTGCCGCAGGACCAGGGCTGCTCGGAGAACTCTTCGGCGCTCTGTCTGGGTGACGAACGCTTTCGGATCACAGTCGAATGGCGTGACTATCTAGGGCGCCGGGGCGCAGGGCATGCTTATCCGCTGACCGTAGACTCGGGACTCTTCTGGTTCTTCGCCGATACCAATCTGGAAGTCCTGGTGAAGGTGGTGGACGCTTGCGCCGTGTTCTCGCGCCACTGGGTCTATGCTGCGGCAACGACGGATGTCGAGTACACCCTCACGGCGACCGACACCGCGACCGGCCGGTCGCGCCGCTACTTCAACCCGCTCGGTCGCCGCTCGCCGGCGATCACTGACAGCGACGCCTTCGCGACCTGCCCCTGAAACCGGCGAAGGCCGCCTTGCGGCGTCAGCTGCGCCGTGAGACGACCGCGAGGCCGGAGACGATGAGGCCGAGTCCGGCGGCCTGCAGCCAGCCGAAGCTCTCGTGCAGGAAGAGGGTTGCAAGGACCGCGGTGAAGAGCGGCTGCAGGGTGGTGAAGGCCGCGGCCAGCGAGGCCGAAGTGCGCCGCACGGCCCAGATGTTGAGGGCGTAGGTGCCCACGGTAGGGAAGACTCCGACATAAGCGATCGCCAGCCAGGTGACGCCTGGGACTGCCGCCCAGTCGACCCGGGCGATGGTCGGCAGCGAGACCAGGAGGGTCGCCGTGCCGCCGGTGACGAAGGCCCCGGCGACCACCGTGCGCCAGGGCAGGCGGGCGAGGAGCGGGCGCAGCAGGACGAGATAGAAGGCGTAGCACAGGCAGTTTCCGACCACCAGGAGATTGCCGAAAGCGGTCTGCCCGCCGAGCTCGAGGCGGACCGGATCGAGCAGCACCAGCGCTCCTACCGCGGCGAGCGCGACTCCAGCGAGGCGTCGCGCCGTCAGGCGCTCGGCTCCCAGGATGGCGGCGGCGGCGACGGTGAAGACCGGAATCGACGGCATCAGGATGGCGGCGTTGGTGGCGGTGGTGAAGCGCAGGCCGACGAGGTAGAGCACTTGGTTGGCGAAGACCCCGAGCAGCCCGAGCAGGGTGAGCGCGGCCCAATCGCGGCGCGCGGGAAGCACCCGGTCGTGGCTCCAGGCCATGACGGCGAGGAATGGCGCGGCGATCAGCACCCGGCTGCTGGCGAAGGCGAGCGCCGGGATCTCCGCCAGCACCACCTTGCCGACCACGTGCAGGGTGGCGAAGATCACCTGCACGGCGAGGAGCGCCGCGAGGGCGGCGCGATCGGCGGCGGGAGCGTCGCGGATCGCGGACATGGGCGGATCTTAGCGGTTACTGGAACCGCGAAAGCGCGCAGCCTTCGCCTGCTGCGCCGGGAGGTGGGCGAGTCGTGCGAGCCGAGGATTGGCGGACCGACGGGCAGCCGATACAATGTCGCCGCGAGGTGTCCGATTGTCTGCAGAAGCGATCCAAGTCCGTGCCCTGACCGAGCTCGATCTCGACAGCATCGTCCGGATCGGCGAGAAGATGCGTAATCGCTATGAGCCCGATCTCTGGGAGAGCAGGGTGACCTACTACCTGCGTCGCGCCCCCGAGGGCTCGGTGGTGGCAGAGATCGACGGCGTGGTCGCCGGCTTCATGCTCGGCGACATCCGCTCCGGCGAGTTCGGGATCGAAGAGCAGTGCGGGTGGATCGAAGTGATGGGTGTCGATCCCGACTGCGCCGGGCGCGGAGTCGGGCGGGCGCTCGCAGAGGAGATGCTGAGGCGCTACCAGGCGCGCGGCGTGCGCAAGGTGCGAACGATGGTGGATGCGGCAATGCCCGATGTCGAGACGTTCTTCACCCGTCTCGGCTTCGCGCCCGACACGCTGCGGCCCTACTGCAAGGATCTGGGTGCAAGCCCGGACGCGAGGACCTGAAGACCCATGGCGACGACGACGACCGAGATTCCGCGGAAGTTTCATCAGGCGGTGGAGAAGTGGCGCGATACCTATCTCCCCGACTTCGCCTACCTGATCGAGAACTGGGACCGCTACTTCCCGCGCGACGACAAGTTCCGCCTGTGCGCTTATCGCGAATGCGGTATGCCGTGTAGCATCGAGTGCGGTGAGGATCAGGGGAAGCCGAAGTACACCCGGGCCTGCGACATGAAGCCCGAGGCGGCGCACCACCTGGTGAGCGCGATCCGCGCCCAGGCATCGACCGAGTTCGGCTCGATCCAGCAGCATCAACTGACCCTCGCCCGCGCCCAGGACGAGGAGGAACAGGCGATGGTACTGCGCATGATGGCCGAGGAGCTGCGTCACGGCTACCAGATGCTGCATCTGCTGACCGACGACGATTGGCAGCCGGTCACCGGTCAGACGCGGGACCAGACGGTCGAAGAGATCCTGTCGATGAAGACCGGATCGCATGTCCTCGGCGCGTTCAACATCGACTTCGAATCATTCGTCGACAACATCGTCTTCTGCGCCCTCATCGACCGGGTCGGCAAGTACCAGCTCTCGCTGCAGAAGGTCTCGGCCTACTCGCCGATGGCCGATTCGATGCCGCAGATGCTGCGCGAGGAGGCGTTCCATCTCGCGACCGGTGTCGTTCCGCTGCGCCGCTGGGTGGTGAAGGCCGCCGCCGGATCGCCCATGATCACGATGGAGGTCATCCAGAAGCACCTCAACAAGTGGGTACCAAGGGCCTACGAGATGTTCGGCGACGAGCGCGGCGGGGGGACCAACGTCAAATGGGGCCTGAAGCCGATGAAGAACGCCGAGTCCCAGGATCAGTATGCGAAGGAGTGCACCAAGGTCGTGCGCGATCTGAACATGCGCTACTTGCGCGCCCGGCTGCCCGAGGTCTCGCTCACCGACGCCGAGGCCGGCCTCGCGACGCTCGAGCGCGATCGCGGGAGCTTCCAGGGGGTGAAGTTCGAGGAGCTCCTGCGGTTGCCGCATCGCGAGTACGGGCGCCGCCGCGGCGTTCCCGCCTTCTCCTGGGTGGGGGTGGACGGCGAGCGCTTCGAGAACGTCGAGAGCTATCTCTCTCATCTGACGAAGACGCTGCCCGACGGCTATCGAGCGACCCGCGATTTCCAGGATTTCGTGGAGAACCTCCGGGCGGTTGCGCGAGGAGAGAAGACCGCCGACGAGGCCCAGAAGACGATGCCTCAGCTGCGCCGGGTGGGTGGCGTGTGTCCCTGTTCGAAGTCGGTCCGCTGGGTCGCTGAGGAGGCGATCGAGCTGCCCGGTTCCACGGTCGGCGCCTAGGCGGCGGAGCATTTCGATCGCGATGGGAATCCTCAGCTGGTTGATCGTCAAGGGACTGCCGCTCGTCCCCAAGGCCATCGTCGGGCGGGTCGCGAGCCGCTACGTCGCCGGCGAGAAGCTCGAGGATGCCCTTGCGGTGGTGGAGAGGCTCGCCGCCGAGGGCGCGATGGCGACTCTGGACCTGCTGGGCGAAGAGGTGTCGGAGCGCTCCAAGGCCGCTGCCGCCGCCGACGAGTACGTCCGCATGCTCGACGCCATCGCGGCGCGCGGCCTGCCGTCGAACGTCTCCATCAAGCTCTCCTCGCTCGGGCTCAAGATCGATCCCGCGTTCTGCCGCGACAATGTGCTTCGCATCGTGGCAGCGGCGCAGAGGCATGGCAATTTCGTGCGCATCGACATGGAAGACCACACCACCACGGACGCGACACTCGCCATCTACCGCGAGGTCTTCGCCCGGCACCAGAACATGGGCGTCGTCTTTCAGGCCTACATGCGACGGACCCTCGCCGATATCGCGGCGCTCCCGCCGTCCGGCGCCAACGTCCGGCTGTGCAAGGGGATCTACATCGAGCCCCGGACGGTCGCCTGGAAGGGCCACGAGACAGTCCGGTTGAACTTTCTGCAGGCGCTCGAAAAGCTGCTGCAAAGCGGCACCTACGTCGGAATCGCCACCCACGACGAGCACCTCGCCTGTGGCGCGGTGGCGCTCGTCGACCGGCTGCAGGTGCCGCGCGAGCGCTACGAGTTCCAGATGCTTTACGGCGTCGACCCGGAGATGCGCAAGATCCTCATCGCCGGCGGCCACCGCCTGCGGGTCTACGTGCCCTATGGCCGCGACTGGTATCCCTATTCGACTCGCCGACTGCGCGAGAACCCGGAGGTCGCGACCTACGTCCTCAAGGGCATGCTCGGTGCCCGCTGAGGATCCGTTGGCGCGGCTGAGAATTCTCCTCCTCCAGATCCGCGACGAGCCCGAGGTGGAGCGCCAGGAGCAGGAGTGCTTCGTGCACTTCTCGGGCCTCGCCCCGGAGCAGTTCGATTTCCGCAATCTGGTCGAGAGGCCGGATCTCGAGCCGCGCGACGTCGAGGCCTTCGACGCCGTCGTGATCGGCGGTGCCGGCGCCCACTCGGTGACCCAGGAGTATCCGTTCACCGCGCCGCTCACGACGGCGGTCGAACACATGGTCGCCCGGCGCCAGCCGCTTTTCGGCTCGTGTTGGGGACACCAGTTCATCGCCAAGGCGCTCGGCGGAACCGTCGTCACCGACCTTGATCGCAAGGAGCTCGGAACGTATGAGATCGAGCTCAGCGATGCCGGCGAGGCCGATCCCTGGCTCGCCGGATTGCCGCGCCGCTTTGGCGTCCAGCTCGGGCACCACGATCGGGTCGTCCGCCTGCCACGGGGTGCCGTCGAGCTTGCGGCGAGCGCCCTCTGCCCGAATCAGGCTTTTCGCCTCGCCGAAGCCCCGGTCTACGGCGCGCAGTTCCATGTCGAGCTCGACCGGGAGCGGATGCTCGACCGGGCGAGCGTCTATCGCGAGGAGTACCTCGCGGACCACGGCGCGATGGAGAGCCTCGAGCAGGCCCTCCATCCGTCGCCGGAGTCCGCCACCCTGCTGCGCCGCTTTCTCGCCCGGGTCGTCGCTGTTGGCGGCGTCGGCGCGGTCGCATCCGCTGGTCCCTCTGGACCATCTCAATAGCCGTTTGCCCTCGCCCGTTGCCGGGTATACGCTCTCCCCCAAGTGAGTCGCGCTAGGCAGAGGCAGCCCTCTACCGACAGCTTTCGGATGGAGGAGTTGGACGATCGGCAGCGAACCGGCGCCATCACCGTCGCCAACCGCGAGGCCGAAGAGGAGGCGTCCGGCCGCCCGGCGCTCGAGGCGAACGTCATCCTCATCGCGCATCCGGACAATGCCCGCCTCGGTACGCGCTACCGCCTGGTTTCGGGCTCGACGCTCGAAATCGGCCGCGCCGACAACGTCGACATCAGTCTTCCAGAGGTTCGTTCCATCTCCCGCAGCCACGCACGCTTGCGCCATCAGGGGCGCAAAGTCACGGTCGAGGATGCCGGCTCGACGAACGGCACCTTCCTGAACGATCAACGGGTGGACGGCCCGGCCCTGCTCCGGAGCGGCGACCGCTTTCAGGTCGGCTCGGTGCATTTCAAGTTCCTGCACGAGCAGGATGTCGAGCACGCCTATCACGAAGCGATCTACCAGATGGTCATGAGAGACGGCCTCACCGAGGCGCTCAATCAGCGCAAGTTCCACGAGGAGCTGGAGCGGGAGTTCGCGCGGGCCGAGCGCCACGACCGGCCGCTGGCGCTGGTGCTGTTCGACCTCGACAGCTTCAAGGAAGTCAACGACACCCACGGCCACCTTTGCGGCGACATGGTGCTCAAGCAGGTGGCGGCTTCGGTGAGCGAGCACCTTCGTTCGGAGCAGGTGTTTGCTCGCCTCGGGGGCGACGAGTTCGCGGTGCTCTGTCCCGAGACTGGTCTGGATGGCGGCAGGGCGCTGGCGGAGAAGCTGCGCGACCGGATCGCCGAGCTCGCTTTCTCGCGCGAAGGGGCTCTGTTCTCGGTGACATGCTCGTTCGGCATCGCTGAACGCGATGCCGGCATGGCCATGGACCACAGCCTCTTCGAGGCCGCCGACCGAGCGCTCTACGTCGCCAAGGGGGCGGGCCGCAATCGTGTCGTGACGCAACCGAAACCGCCGTCCTCGCCAGCCGCTCCGGCATAGCCGAGCGCCTGATCCTCCGGGCGTACCCTGTCGTTCCTCTGAGTACGGCCAGGGCAACCGAGGCCCAGGAAAGCCGCCGAGCCTGGCGCACCGCGAGCGACCACCGCTGTTAGTATCCGTAAATGTCGCGCAAGCCGCATTTCTACAACTGCTCGAAATGCCCGGCGCACTGCTGCTCCTACGAGTACATCCCGGCCGAACCGGCTGACATCGAACGCCTGGCGAAGCATCATGGGCTCACGCCGGCGGCCGCCTCCAAGCGCTTCACCAAGCTGGTTCAGGGCGGGAAGCTGCGCGTCCTGCGCCACCAGAAAGACGCGATCTTCGGCTCGGTCTGCCAGTTCCTGAACCTCGAAACACGGCAGTGCGGCATCTACGATGCGCGGCCCAAAATCTGCCGCGAGCACCCAGGCAGCGTGCGTTGCGGCTTCTACGACTTCCTGTGCTCGGAGCGCGAGCTGCAAGAGGATCCCGACCACGTTCCGTCGTTCACCCGAAGCTAGCTCTCCAAACCGAAAATGCTGCGCCGACTGAGCGTGAAAAATCTGGCGGTTCTGGCGGGAGGCGAGATCGAGCTCGGTCCCGGTCTGAACGTGCTCACCGGGGAGACCGGCGCCGGCAAGTCGCTGGTCGTCGATTCGCTGGCCCTGCTCGCCGGCGCGCGCGCGGCGGGCGACCTGATTCGTGAAGGGACCGAGGCTGCCACGGTTTCGGGAATCTTCGACTGCGATGCCGCGCTGCGGGTGCGCCTCCTCGAAGCGGGAATCGAGCCGGAAGGCGACGAGCTCGTCATCCGGCGCGAGATCTCCCGCGAAGGACGCAATCGGGTCTTCGTCCAGGACCAGCCCGTGACGCTGCGGATGCTGCAGGAGCTCGCCCCGCGCCTGCTGCGGATCCACGGCCAGCGCGACGAGCTCGGGCTCGCCGACCCGGAGCTTCAGCGCCAGTGGCTCGATCGCCTCGGAGGCGAGAAGGGGCGCGAAGTCGCGAGCCGGGTGGAGGCGCTCTACGCCGAGCACGCGCAGGCCGCGGAGCGGCTCGATCGCCTGCAGGGCGACGCCCGTCTGCGTGGCGAGCGCATCGACCTGCTGCGCTTTCAGGCGGGCGAGATCGCCGCGGCGCAACCCGTCGCCGGCGAGGAAGAAGAGCTGCGCAGGAGTCGCGACCTCCTGCGCCATCGCGAGGCCATCGCGCGCGCCCTCGGCGAGGCTTTCGCGTTTCTCTACGAAGGAGACGAGGCGGTCTCGGACCGGTTGGCCCGGGCACGCCACGCGCTCGCGAATGTCGCGCAGTGGGAGGCGACCGCTGCCGCGGCGATCCCCGAGCTCAGCGAGCTCGAGGCCAGGGTCCAGGAACTGGCGCGCGAGCTGCGCAGCCGCCTGGACGACGCCGGCGCCGACGCCGAGCCCGGGCGCCTCGACGAGATCGAGGATCGGCTGGCGCTGCTCGAGAGGCTTTTTCGCAAGTACGGCTCGACCAGCGTGGAGCTTCTCGAGGTCCAGGCCAAGCTCAAGGCCGAGCTCGCCGAGCTCGACGACTCGCTGGAGAATCGCGCTGCGCTGGAGGAAGCCGCCGCACTCACACTCGATGCCTACCGCCAGGCAGCGGGCGAGCTCAGTCGCCTGCGGTCCACCTGGGCGGTGGAGCTCGTCGCGCGGCTCGAACGCGAGCTCGCCGATCTGGCCCTCGCGAAAGCGCGATTCGGCGTCAGCCTCGACACGATCCGGCGCTCGTCGAGCGCCCTGCGGATCGACGGCGAAGGCGTCGAGTTCGGAGCGCAGGGCTACGATCACGTCGTCTTCCAGTTCGCGCCCAATCCAGGCGAATCGATGATGCCGCTCTCCCGCATTGCGTCCGGAGGCGAGTTGGCGCGGGTCTCGCTCGCTCTCCAGCTCGCGGCGCGTGGCGAGGAGTTGGCGGGCGGGCCGACGATGGTCTTCGACGAGGCCGACGCCGGAGTCGGCGGCGCCGAGGGATCGGCGCTCGGCAAGAAGCTCCGGCGCCTGGCCAAGCGCGGGCAGATCCTCGCCGTGACGCATCTCGCCCAGGTTGCGAGCTGCGGCCACGTGCAGCACCGGGTGACGAAGCGGATACGGAGCGGCCGCACGTTCGCCGATGTCGAGCGCCTCGACCGCGCAGAACGGGTCGGCGAGATCGCCCGCATGCTTTCCGGCGAAAAAGTGACTGCACTCTCGCTGTCGCACGCCGAAGAGATGCTGGTCGCGGCGGGGGTGAAGAGTTGACCCCGTCAGAGCTGCTCGCGGCCGGCGGCGTCCTGGCGATTCCGACCGAGTCGAGCTACGGCCTCGGCGTCGATCCGCGCGATCCGCGGGGCGTCGAAGCGATCTATCGCCTCAAGGGTCGCGAGCGCGGCAAAGCCCTGCCGGTCGTGGCGGCCGATGTCGCTCAGCTGCTCGCCCTCGGCGTCGAAGCCGGCTCGGAAGCCCTGGGCTGGGCCCGGCCGCGCTGGCCGGCGGCGCTGACGGTGGTCTTGCCGCTAGCGGCGCCGATCGCGGCGAGCGCCGGGGCCCCGACGATCGCGGCGCGCATTCCGGCGCACGCCGGCCTCCGCGCGGTGCTGGGCGAGCTCGGCCACGCCCTCACCGCGACCAGCGCCAACCCGAGCGGCGAGCTGCCGCTCACCGATCCGGCCGCCGTCGGTTCCTGGCTCGCGGCCTCCGGCGAGAAGTTCTTCGTCGTCGATCAGGGCGAGACCCCGGGCGGATCGCCCTCGACCCTGGTCGAAGTGAGTGCCGGCCAGGTGAAGATCCTGCGAAAGGGCCGGGAAGATGTTCTCTGATGCCGGAAATGTCTTGAGCGCAGAGCGCGCGGGGAGCCGTAGCGAAGCTGCGGTGCCGGCCGGACCCGGCGTCGCTGTGCTGACAGCGTGTCTCTGCTTCTTTTCCATTACTGGTCTTTTCGCTTCTCCTGTGCCCCAGAACTTCCCCGAAGTCGCGACGATCGCGGTGGAGGAGATCCACGCCGGGATGCGCGGCTACGGGCTCTCGGTCTTCAAGGGCACGACACCGGAGCGCTTCGAGGTCGAGGTGCTGGGCGTGCTCGAAAACCAGAAGCCCGGCGGCAGCTACATCCTGGCCCGCCTCTCCGGGCAGAACCTCGAGAAGAGCGGCGTCATCGCCGGCATGAGCGGCAGCCCGGTCTACCTCGACGGTCGCCTGGCCGGGGCCGTGGCCTTCGCCTGGCCGTTTGCGACCGAGCCGATCGCGGGCATCACGCCGATTGCGGCGATGCGCGCGATCGCCAGCGAGGCGCCGCCGTTCTTCGCCCAGGCCCCTCCGGCCCGCGCGGGCGCCACGACCGATCTTGCGGGCATCGTCGCGGGAAGGATCTCCGCCGGACGGGTCGACCAGGAGCTCGAACGTTTCGCGCGCTCGGTGTCGAACGAAGGACGGTCGGCGCTGCTCTGGGGCGCCTCCGGTTTCGCGGAGCGCGCGCGCGCCCGGCTCGCCCGCTTCCTGCCCGGCCCGGCCTTGCCGCTGGCGGCGCTGGGCGGGGGGCGGAGCGCCGCGATCGACTCGGATCTCGCTCCCGGAAGCTCGGTGGCGGCGCTCTTCGTGGACGGCGACCTGCGTCTCGCTGCGACCGGAACGGTCACCGATCGCATCGGCGAGACTCTCCTCGCCTTCGGCCACTCCGCGGTCGGGATCAGCGAGATCAGCATGCCGCTCGCGACCTCGGAAGTCGTCACCGTCATGCCGAGCGCGGTCTCGTCGTTCAAGCTCGCCAACTCGGGTCCGGCGGTCGGAAGCTTCGAGCGCGACCACACCTACGGCTCGGTGGGGCGGATCGGCACCATGGCACGGACCGTCCCGCTGGTCATCCGGGTGCTCGTCCCGGCCGGACGGGAGCCCTCGCCGGCGCGCGCGGAGCGCCGCTTCGACCTTCGACTCGCCGGCATGCCGCAGTTTCTGCCGGCGCTCGCGGCGATCGGCAGCCTCGGCGCCTGGGACGTCGCCGCGGGGACGGGCGGAGTCCAGAGCTTGGAACTTTCCCTGCGGGTCGATTTTACCGGCGAGCCGCAGCGACCGCCGCTCGCGCTCGACCAGAGCTTCGAGGGCCCCAGCGCCTCCGGGGATGCGGTGGGGTTCCTGATGGCGGTGCTCGCCTATCTCACCCAGAACGACCTCGCGCCGCTCGACATCGGCGGCATCGGCGTCGACGTCCGGATGCAGGCGGACCCGCGTGCCGCGACGCTGACCTTCGTGCGCCCGAGCCGGACGCGCATCGCGCCGGGGGAGGCGCTCGACCTGCAGATCGACGCCCGCGGCTGGCGCGGCGAGAGCGTGCGCTGGAGCGAGCGGGTGGTGGTGCCGTCGGGTCTCCCGGACGGCCGGTACTCCTTCCTGGTCGGTGACGGTGCGAGCTCCGATGGGGCGCGCCTGGCCCTCGCGCCGGCGCCGCCCACCAGGATCGAGCAGGCGCTCGACCTCCTGCGTTCGCTCCACTCGCGCAGCGACCTGGTCATCCTCGGCGTCCTTTCCGGTGCCGGCCTTTCCACCGCGGGCGAACTCTTGCCGAGACTCCCTGGTTCGATGCGGTCGATCTGGGGGGCGATGGGGACCAAGAGCGCCACTGTCGTGCGCAACGCGATCGTGCAGAATGAGGCGCGCCGTCGCGATCGTCCGCTTTCGGGCCTGTTGCGGGTCGACGTCGAAATCCGCCACCCGCCCGATCGGGATGCGCCGTCCTCTGGCCGGGGCGGTGGAAGATGAGCCGGGCGCAGGAACGTGCCGGCCCTGAAAGGGACGCGATGAACCCTGATTCCGCAGGCGCTCGAAAGTGGTGCCGTGGCGTGCTCTCGGCAGCCCTGGTCTGGGCCGCTCCGCTCGGCGCCAGTCCGGTTCGCATCCACCAGATCGACTCGCAGGCCGGTTTCGTCGCCGGTACGCTCGCAGGCGTCCGGGTCGACGCCCGTGGCGTGCTGACGCTCGCCGCCGACGTCGAAGCTCTCGCCCAGGTTCCCGAGCCTTTCGCCTTTGCGGCGACGGCGCTCGCGGACGGATGGGCGATCGGGACCGGTGGTGAAGGCCGCGTGCTCAAGGTGGCCCGGGACGGCGCGGTGTCGGTCCTGTTCGATGCCCCGGAGGCCAATGTCTTCGCCCTCCTCGCCGACCCGGACGGCACACTCTTCATCGGCACCTCGCCTTCGGGAAAGGTCTATCGCCTTCCTCCCGGGACAAACGCCACGTCGGAGCCGTTCTTCGATCCCGGGGAGACCTACATCTGGGCCCTGGCGCGGGGCGCCGATGGTGCGCTCTGGGTCGCCACCGGCACGGAGGGACACCTCTATCGCGTCGACGCCGTGGGCAAGGGAGAGCTGGTCTACGACGGCGAGGACCCGCATCTGCGCAGCCTCCGCGCCGAGCGCAACGGCGGGCTGCTCGTGGGCACGGCGGGGCAGGGTCTGCTCCTTCGCCGGTCGCCCGACGGCGGCGTACGGACGCTCTACGACTCGACGCTGTCGGAGGTCGTGGCGATCGCGGAGGCACCGGGTGGAACTGTCTTCGCAGCCGTGCTGGCGTCGGAGGCGAGCCTCGTCGATCTCGCGGCACAGCGGCCGGCCGCCGAGGCGCCACAGGGCGGCGAAAACGGCGCCGAACCGCAGGCGACGGTGAGCGTCGTTGGGGAGGGGGAGGGGGAGGGCGAGCCGGCGGGCGCCGGAGCCACCGGGTCGCGCCCGGCAGGAGCCCGCGGGCCGCGCAGCGAGTTGGTCGCCATCTCCGCGGCCGGTCTCGTCGAGCCGGTCTGGACGTCGCAGGAAGAGACCGTCTTCACCCTCGCCTGGATGAGCCGCAGGCTCTTCATGGGAACCGGTGGCGAGGGCCGTCTCTACAGCGTCCAGGGAGTCGAGCGGACTGCGAAGGGTGTCGCAGGCGCACCGATCCCGCCGCTGACCGTGACTCTCGATCACGACTTCGACCAGCACCAGGTGGTCGGAGTTGCGGGCGGGGAGCCGGACTGGGCGGTTGCCGCCGGCCAGGCAATGCCGGTCGTCCTGACGACCAACGCCGCCGCTTTGTACCGGCTCACCGAGCGTCCTTCGGCGAGCGGCACTTTCACCAGCGCCCCCCTCGACTCCGGGCTCCTCGCCCGCTACGGGGTCTTTCGCTGGAGCGGGGAGATCCCCGCTGGAACGAGCGTGCGGTTGCGCTTCCGCACCGGATCGAGCGCCACGCCCGACGCGAGCTGGTCGCCCTGGAGCTCCGCGAGCGCGGGGGTGCCCACCGGGGGCGGCTGGGAAGCGGCGATTCCACAGATCGGCAACGGCCGCTTTCTGCAGTGGCAGGCCGAGCTGCTGGGGGAGGGCGGACGTTCGCCCCGCCTGCAGCTCGCGGCGGCCTCGTATCGGCAGGTCAACCAGCGGCCCCGGATCGAGCGTTTCGGCGCGCTCGACCCGGGGCAGATCCTCGTGCCGGCGAACTTCAATCCGGCCGAGCAGGTCTACGAGCCGACCGGGCCGAACCGGGAGGGCATCTTCACCAGCCTGCAGCCGGCGACGGCGGGCGGCGACATGCGCACGAAGCAGCTGTGGAAGCGCGGGCAGCGGACGCTGCGCTGGCGCGTCACCGATCCCAACGGGGACGAGATGCGGTTCGCGCTCGAGGTGCGCACGGAGGCCGATCCGGTTCACTGGCTGGCGGTCGCCGGGGACCTCCGTGAGGAGCACTACGGTTTCGATGCCACAGTGCTGCCGGACGGGCGATATCGTTTCCGCCTGACGGCATCGGACCGCCGGGGCAACAGCGATGCGGACGAGGGGGAGGCGCTGACGGCCGAGCAGGAGAGCGAGCCGGTGGTCATCGATCACTCGCCGCCGGCGAGAGGCCGGGCCGAGCGCCGGGACGGCGGCTGGCGAGTCGAGGTGACGGACCGGCTGAATCCGCTGCGCGAGGCGATGCTGTCGATCGACGCCGGCGAGTGGCAGCCGGTGGCGCCGGCCGACGGGCTTCTCGACGGGCAGAGCGAGACACTTCTTCTGGGCGGCATCCCTCCGTCGGCGCGCCTCGTTCTCCTGCGGCTCGCGGACGCGGCGCTCAACTACGAAACGTTCGATCTCAGTTCCGAGGTGAAGCGATGAGCAGTCGCGTGGCGGTCTATCCCGGCTCGTTCGATCCGATTCACAACGGTCATCTCGACATCATCGAACGCTGCCGACCGATGTTCGACGAGGTGGTCATCGCGGTGTTGCACAACGAGGACAAGAATCCCCTCTTCTCGGTCGAGGAGCGCATGGAGATGATCCGCGAACTGGTTCGGGGTGACGGCATCTTCCGCGTCGAAAGTTTCTCGGGGCTGCTGGTCGAGTTCATGGAGCAGATCCGGGCGCGCACCATCGTGCGCGGCCTGCGCGCGGTTTCGGACTTCGAGTACGAGTTCCAGATGGCGCTGATGAACCGGCACCTGAACCCGCGCATCGAGACCGTCTTCATGATGCCCAAGGAGGAGTACAGCTACGTCTCCAGCCGCCTGCTGAAGGAGGTCTCCCGGTTCGGTGCCCAGGTCGACGGACTCCTTCCCCCTTCGGTCATCGGCCGGCTGCACGAGAAGCAGGGGCGCGGGCCGTCGACCATCCAAACCCGGGGACCCGGTCCCGAGGAGGCACTCTGAGTCTCGAAGGATTCCTGCGCGCAATTCCGAAGGTCGAGCTCCATGTCCACCTCGAGGGCGCGATGCGTCCGCGGACGCTGCTCGCGTTGGCGCGCCGCCGACGGGTGACATTGCCCGCCGACGACGAGGCCGGCCTCCGCGAGTGGTTCCGCTTCCGCGACTTCGACCATTTCGTCGACATCTACCTCACCTGCTCGAAGTGTGTGCGTGACCCGGAGGACTTCCAGCGCCTGCTCGTCGACTTCGCGGTCGACCAGGCGGCGGAGAACATCCGCTACTCGGAAGTCCATTTCACCATCGGCACGCACTGGCAGAACGGGGTGGCGATCGACGAAGTCCTGGACGCGATGACCGAGACGATCATCGCGGTCGAGCGTGACGAGAACATCCGCATCCGGCTGATTCCCGACATCGTGCGCGATGTCGGCAACGAGACCGCCGATCCGACACTCGACTGGGCGCTCGCCGGACAGAAGAGGGGGGTGGTCGTTGCCCTCGGACTCACCGGCCGCGAGGCGCTCTACCCGAGCGAGCCGTTCGCCGACCACTTCGCCGCCGCCGCCGCCGCGGGCCTCCACTGCGTCGCACATGCCGGCGAGCATGCAGGACCGCAAGCGGTCTTCTCGGCGCTCGACTCCTGCCGCGCGGAGCGCATCGGCCACGGTGTGCACTCGATCGAGGACTCCGGGCTCGTGGAGCGGCTGCGCCGCGATCGTGTGCCGCTCGAGGTCTGCCCGACCTCGAACATCTGCCTGGGCCTCGCTGCCGATGTCGCGCACCATCCGTTCGACGAGCTGCGCCGCGCCGGCCTCGAGGTCTCGATCAACACCGACGATCCGGCGCTCTTCGACACGACGCTGTCGGAGGAGTTTCGCCGGGTCGGCGAGGCGTTCTCCTATACTCCGGAAGTGCTCGCCAATCTGGCCCTCGCCGCGGCCGAGCACTCTTTCCTGCCGGAGGCGGAGAAGCGCGCCCACCTCGCCGCGATGCGGGAAGAGATTCTGGCCGCCGCCTCCCGTCACCTCGGCCGCGAGCTCGAGATCTAGTCGGGTACTGCTAGCGGGTTCCGCCGCGGGACGTCCCGTGCCGCGCCAAACGCGTCGTGAGATGGAGCCTTACCACCGGCCATTCCGCTGCCAGCAGGCTGTACATCACGGTATCGCGCACCGAGCCGTCGCGCCGCGCCCAATGGTGGCGGAGCACGCCGTCCTTGCGCGCGCCGAGCGCCTCGATCGCCCGTTGCGAGGCGAAGTTCAAGTTGTCCGTCCGCAGGCCGACGACCGCGCAGCCCAGCGACTCGAAGGCGTGCTCGAAGAGCAGCAGCTTGCAGGCGGTGTTGACGTGGCTGCGCTGCCAGCTGGCGCCGTACCAGGTCCAGCCGATCTCCACCCGGTCGACCGGCGCGACGATGTCGTGGTAGCGCGTGCTGCCGACGATCGTGCCGGTGGTGAGGTCGCGCACCGCCCAGGGCAGCATCGTCCCGGCGGCCTGGCCGGCGAGCGCCTGCGCAATGTAGCTGGCGGTCTCCTCCGGCGCCGGCACGGAGGTGAACCAGAGCTCCCAGAGCCGGCCGTCCGCCGCCGCCGCGGCGAGGCCGTCGTGGTGCTCCGCCGTGAGTGGCTCGAGCCGGACGCCGTGGCCTTCCAGCGTGATGGGGACCGGCGCGATCATGCGTGCGATCAGAACGAGACGAGGGTCTTGAAGCCGCCGTAGGCCATGCGCTGGACATCGAACGGCATGGCGGCCGGATCCATCATGTCGGCGAGGCGCGGATCGTTCATGACCTTCTTGAACACCTTGTCGCGGTGGGCGCGCGACTTGTAGACGATCCACGAGAAGCCGATGACCTCGCCGCGCCTCGCCTGGACCATGCCGGGGAAGTTCACCTTTCCTTTTTTCGCGATGTCCTCCCCGAGGCACTCGAAATACTCGAGCGCCCCGTGCTCCATCCAGACCCTGCCCGCCCTCGTCGCGATCTTCTTGTACACCGCGACGTTCTTCTTCGGCAACGCGAACACGAATCCTTCGACGTAGCTCATGGGGTCTCCTTCTGCAGGGGCTGCTGCTCCTATCCTCGACGCGCAGTCTATTCCCGGCGCGCTCGGCGATGTCCAGACCGGGTCCGCCTCATGTCGGTTCTTCGGGCGGGTTGCCGGCGGACATCTGCAGCTCGACGATCATCTTGCGGGCGTCGGTGCGCAGGGTGGGGAGGTGGCGGGCGAAGAGTACGGCACCGGCGAAGCAGACGAGTCCACCGCCGGCGACGGTCGCCGGGGCGCCGATCCGGGTGGCGAGGACTCCGGCGAGGAGGGCGCCGATCGGCGCCAACCCCATGAACATCATGGCGTAGAGGGACATCACTCGGCCGCGCATTGCGTCGGGAATGAGGGACTGGATGAGGGTGTTCGAGCTCGCCATCTCGCTCATCATGAAGAAGCCGACCGGCACGAGGAGGAAGGCCGAGAGCCGGAAGTCGCGAGAGAAGGCGAAAACGACAAGGGTGAGGCCCAGTCCTCCGGCGCAGAAGGCGACGAAGCTGCCGAGGCCCTTCACCGACCTGCGGGTGGCGAGCACGACCGCGCCGAGGAGGGCGCCGACCCCCGAGAACCCCATCAGCAGGCCGAGCTCCCGGGCGCCGCCGTGGAGGATCTCGCGGGCGAAGACCGGCATCAGGACAGCGTAGGGCATGCCGGCGAGGCTCACCAACCCGAGCAGCAGAAGGAGCGCCCGCACCGGGCGCGCGCGAGAGACGTAGACGAAGCCGTCCCGCACGCTCGTCCACACCGAGGTCGGGTGCGCGACCGGCGAAGGCTCCGGGAGCCGCATCGCCAGGAGACTCGCGAGGACTGCGAGATAGCTCACACCGTTGGCGAGGAAGCACCAGCCCTCGCCGATCCGCGCTACCAGGAGCCCGGCGATCGCCGGCCCGACGACGCGCGCGCCGTTGAAGATCGAAGAGTTGAGGGCGATGGCATTGACCAGGTCGTCGCGCCCCACCATGTCCACAGCGAACGCCTGCCGGGTCGGGATGTCGAAAGCGTTCACGATGCCGGAGAGCGCCGCGATGGTCAGAATCCAGGGCACCGTCACGCCGCCGGAGAGGGTGAGCGCAGCGAGCGAGAGGGCGAGGAGCATCGAAGTCGACTGCGTGGCGAGCAGCACCCGGCGGCGGGCGAAGCGGTCCGCGACGACCCCGCCGGCAGGCGAAAAGAGGAGCGTCGGGACCTGACCGGCGAAGCCGACGATGCCCAGCATGGCGGCTGAATTCGTCAACCGGTAGGCGAGCCAAGCCTGGGCGAGGGACTGCATCCAGGTGCCGACGAGCGAGATGAGCTGACCGGTGAAGAACAGCCGGTAGTTGCGGTGCCGCAGGGCCCGCATCGCCTCCGGGAGATTCAACGGTGGGCCTCCGGAGGTGCCGCGGGTGCCGCCGGAGTCCGGGAAGGGGGCGGCGCAGCGCTCTCGTCGGCCTCGGTGTCGTCGCGCTCGTCGAGGAGGATCTCGATCTTGCGCTCCGGCTCGAGCTGCTTCTGGAGCTCGAGCAGACCGGTGCGCATCAACCCGCGCCGCCGGCTCTTGCCGTGGATGCGCTCCTGCCGCTTGCCTTCGAGAATGACCAGCAGCACCACTACGGCGAGTCCCGCCAGCAGCCAACCCTGGGGGCTCAAGAGTCAGATCTCCTGAACAAGGTCAACAAGTGGGCCTCCATGGATGACGCGATTGCGGCCGGCGCTCACCAGTCGTCACCAGCGTACTCCAGCGCCATGCGGGCCCTCTGGTAGACCCGCCACTCCTCCTCGTCTTCGGCAACATCCCATCGGTGTGCATCGAAGTACTGTCGAAGCTGTGAGCGGACGCGCGCTCTGTCCAGAAGGTCGGCAAGGAGTTCCGATCGCCTAATTCCACGCCGCAAGGCTTCGGCCACTGCGAACTCGGCAAGTTGCCTTGGAATCGAGACGACGATCTTCATCCGGAGATCAGCGACCGAGCTCCGCGAGCGCACGCTTGCGCGCGGCCTCGAATTCGTCGCCGGGGTTCCAGGTCGGCTTCGCGTCGGCGTTGGCGATGGCCTGGCCGCAGGCCAGGGCGAGTTGGGTGTCTTCGATCATGCCTTCCCAGACCCAATCGGCGGTCATCTCGTCGCAGGGCTGGTGATAGCAGGTCGAGTCGTAGGAGCCCTGACGGGCTTTGGCCACCGCCGCGCCGGCACCGATGAACTCGGTCCCCGGATCGAGATAGATCGCCGGCACGCCGATGCGCGCGAAGTTGAACTGGTCCGAGCGGTAGAAGGAGCCCTTCTCGGGGGCCTGATCTCCCTTGACGACTCGCCCCTGAGCCGCTGCGGCGGCGGCGACTACCGTGTCGAGCGACGACTTGCCGAAGCCGACGTAGGTCACGTCGCGCGTGCGGCCGTAGATGTTCGCCGAGTCGAGGTTGATGTTGGCGGCGATCCGTCCGGGCGAGAAGGTCGGATGCGCCGTGTAGTACCTGGAGCCGAGCAGGCCCTGCTCCTCGGCGGCGACGAAGAGGAAGAGGATCGAGCGCCGCGGCGGCTGCGGCAGGGCGGCGAAAGCTCTCGCGAGAGCGAGGAGCTGGGCGCAACCGGTGGCGTTGTCGACCGCCCCGTTGTGGATTGCGTCGCCCTCCTTGTCGGCGGTGGCAACGCCCAGGTGGTCGTGATGCGCGGTGTAGACCACGACCTCGTTCCTGAGGACGGGATCCGAGCCCGGCAGCAGGCCTGCGACGTTCGCGGTCTCGACCTCGCGGGTCTGGTTCGCGAGCGCGAGGCTGGTGCGCACGCCGAGCGACACCGGCCGGAACGACTTCGACCTCGCGCTCTCGACCAGTGCGGCGAGCTTCCTGCCGCCGAGCGCTACGAGTCGCTCGGCGGCGCTCTCGGTCGTCCAACCCGAGACCTGGAGGCGCGGTTCGTCGCCGGCAGGGAGCTCGAACTGCTCGCCTGTCCAAGACGACTGGACGACCTGGAACGGATAGCCGGCGGAAGGCGTGGTGTGGATGAGGATAGCGCCGACGGCACCCTGACGCGCGGCACTCTCGTACTTGTAGGTCCAGCGCCCGTAGTAGAGCCGTCGCTTGCCGGCGAAGAGCGCCTCGTCCCAGTCCGGATCGTTGTTCAGCATGAGCAGGACCTTGCCCCTGAGGTCGACGCCCTTGAAATCGTCCCAGCCGTACTCCGGCGCCTGGATTCCGTAGCCGACGAAGACCACCTCGGCATCCTGGATCGCCGCCGTGGGCGCCTGGACTCCCGAGACGGCGATGAACTCGTCCCACCGCGCCAGCGAGAGCTCGCCACCGGGGCCCGAGAAGACCCAGGCCTGCGGCGCCTGCGAGGCGATGCCGATCATCGGAAACGGCTGCTCCCAGGTATCGCCTCCGCCACTCGTTCCGATCGCTCCGGCCGCTTCAGACGCCTCCGCCGGTACACCCGGCAGGAGCCCAAGCTCTTCGAGACTGGTGGCGAGATAGAGGCGCGCCAAGTGGTCGCCGCGGCTCCCTGGTCCGCGCCCTTCGAGGGCGTCGGAGGAGAGGAAGCGTACCGGGGCGGCGAGCGTCGCGGCGTCGATCGCGCTGCCGGCTGCGGACGCGCCACCCTCGAGTACGAGTGCGAGCGCGAAAGTGAGGCTGGCGACGATGGGGGGAAAGGAGGAGGAGGTCGGCTTTTTCATCGCCTCATTCTCCCCCGAATTGCGGCGCGCGCGGCGGCTCGGCCGCTGGCTCTGGCGCCGGCTCGCAGACGCGGCCCCTTGCCGGTCGACGGGAGACAGGCTAACTTCCTCTCCGTGATTCTCGAAACGGCACTCGCCGACGCCCTTCACCTGAACTGGGTGATCCCGATTTCGCGGCTGCCGCAGGCCCCGGCCGGCCTGCGCTACGACCGGAGCGACCGCGGCGGCGAAAGCCTCGCCTTCTTCTCACTGGTGCTCTTCCGTCAGGTCGGGCTCCACCTGCGGGGGGCGAGCTGGCTCGCGCTCTCCTACCCGCAGATCAACGCGCGTTTGTGTGTGCGCGACGCCGCCAACACGGCGTCGGTGCTGCTGTTGCGACAGCTCGTGCCGGGATGGGCGGTGCCGGTCGGACGCCTCGTCGCCGGCCAGCCGGTTTCGGCAGCCGTCTGCGAGTTTCCACAAGGCCTGCCGAGCACGCCGCCTCCAGGGGCCGGTGCCGCCGGATCGAGTGAACAGGACGAACGCATCTGGCGATGGAGATTTTCCGCCGGCGCGCGGTTCGAAGTGGCGGCGCAGGTCGGCGGCGCCTGCGAGCCGGGCTTTGCGGTCTCCGGACAGCCGTGGGAGGCGGAGGTCGCGTTTTTTCGCGACCGCACGCGTACCTTCTGGCTGCGGAGCGAAACCCTGCGTCAGGCGGAGTCCGAGCAGCCCGCTGCGACCTTTCTGCCGGTCGGCGCGCGAATCGAACGGGCCGACTGGCTCGAGACCTTTCTTCCCTTCGCGCCCTCGCGCGGCTGGAGCGAACTGTATTCGGCCTTTCTCGTCCCGAGGGTGCAGGTCGTTCTCGCGTTCGGTGCGGCGCACGAGCGGCCGGTAGCCGCGCCGGTGGCGGCCGCCGGGTGAACCCCTGGCCGACCGCCTGTTCGTGACGCTGCCTTGAGTCCGCTGCACTGGGTCGGGCGACGTTACGCCGACGCCTTCTCGGGTCTTCCAGCCGAGGTCTGGGTTCTGGCGCTCGCCACCCTGGTCAATCGCGCCGGCACCATGGTGCTGCCTTTTCTCACGCTCTACCTCACCGGCCAATTCGGCTGGAGTCCGGCGGCAGCCGGCCGGATGCTCGCCCTCTACGGCGCCGGCGCCATCGGCGGGGCTTTCCTCGGCGGTTGGGCGGCGGATCGCTGGTCGCCGGTGGCGGTGCAGCAGATCTCGCTTCTCGGTACCGGCGTCGGCTTTCTGGCGCTGACCCGGATCTCCTCGGAACGCGGTTTCGGCATCGCCATGGTCGTGATCAGTCTGGTGGCCGAAATGTATCGCCCAGCGCTGCTCGCGGCGGCGGGGAAGGGCGTCCCGGCGGAGGTCCGGGGACGCTCGATGGGGCTCCTGCGGCTGGCCGTGAACGCCGGGATGTCGATCGGTCCAGCGGTAGGCGGACTTCTCGCCACCGTGGACTACAACCTGCTGTTCATCGCCGACGCCTGGACCTGCTGGGCCGCCGCCGCGGTCCTCTTCCTGACACGCCGCCGCGCCGCGCGACGCGGCCGGGTGCAGGCGGACACCGCCGAACGCGCCGTCGATCCCGTCGGATCGCCCTGGCGCGACGGTCCGTTCGTCGCTTTCCTGGGGCTCGCGATGATCCTCGCGATCGTCTTCTTTCAAATCAACGGCACCTTTCCGCTCTACCTGCACCACGAATACGGGCTCAGCGAAGCCGGCATCGGCGGCCTCCTCGGCCTCAACGCGCTCATCGTCGTCGCCTGCGAGATGTTGATCCTGCATCGCATCGAGCGCCTGTCACCGTTGGCGGTCATCGGACCTGGGGCCTTCCTGCTCTGTCTGGGATTCGCGCTGCTGCCGCTGGGGAGGGGAGCGCTCTACGCGGCGGCCACCATTCTCGTCTGGACGGTCGGCGAGATGCTCACGCTGCCGATGAGCAACATCTTCGTCGCCGCGCGCGCCGGTTCGGCGCGCTCCGGGCGCTACCTGGGCGCCTACACGATGTCGTTCGCGAGCGCGTTCCTGATCGCTCCACCGCTCGGCCTCGCGGTCTACGACCGATACGGCGGCGGGGTGCTCTGGGGAGCTGCCGGAGTCGTCGGCGGCGCTCTCTGGCTCGGCTTCTGGGCGCTGGAGCGCGTGTTAGCATCCAAGGCCAAATGAACCTGACCGATCCCGTTGATCCGAAGATGCGCCGTCCCCAGCGGATTGCCATGCTGCCCGGAGACGGCATCGGACGCGACGTCACAGCCGAGGCGATCAAGGTCCTGGAGGCGGCTGCCGAGCGCCACTCGTTGCCGCTCGAGCTGGTGCACTTTCCCTGGAGCGCCGACCACTATCTGGAGACCGGGGTATCGATCCCCGCCGGGGCGATGGAGGACCTGCGGGACAACTTCTCCGCAGTCTTCATCGGAGCTTACGGTGACCCGCGCATCCCCGACATGCGGCACGCGGCGGACATCCTCCTCGGTATCCGCTTTCAACTCGACCTCTACATCAATTTCCGGCCGTGCAGGCTCTACGACGCCCGGCTCTGCCCGCTCAAGGGCAAGAGCCCGGCGGACATCGATTTCACGATCTTCCGCGAGAACACCGAGGGTTCCTACGTCGGCATCGGCGGCTTCCTGAAGAAGGGAACGCCGGACGAGGTCGCGATTCAGGAAGAGATCAACACCTACAAGGGGGTCGAACGCATCTGCCGTGCAGCCTTCGAGTGGGCGGTGGCGAACGGCAAGAAGAAAGTGCTGATGGCCGACAAGTCGAACGTCATGCGCTACGGCCACGATCTCTGGCAGCGGGTCTTCTTCGGGCTGGCCAAGGAGTTCCCGTCGATCGCGGCCTCGCACATGTTCGTCGACGCGCTCTGCATGCAGATGGTGCGGGCGCCGGAGCAGTTCGAGGTAATCGTCTCGAACAACATGTTCGGGGACATCCTCACCGATCTGGGCGCGGCGCTCCAGGGTGGTCTGGGGGTCGCCGGTTCGGCGAACCTCCACCCGGGTCGCACCTCGATGTTCGAGCCGGTGCACGGCTCGGCGCCGAAGTACGCCGGCACCGGCAAGGCGAACCCGATCGGCGCGATCCTTTCGACCTCGCTGATGCTGGAGACTCTCGGCCACCGGGCCGCCGCACTCGAGATCGAGAGTGTCGTCGCGGAGTCGATCCGCTCCGGTCGCACCACGCACGATCTGGGTGGCAGCATGACCACCAGCGAAGTCGGTGACCTCGTCGCGCGCGCCGTCGCCGCAGGAATGACCGCCGGCGTCGTTTCCTGAGGAGGCCGCCGATGCATCCCTCCGAAGCCGAGCTGATCTACGACTGGAACTCCGCCGAAGGGGCGCTCGTCCCGGCGCGCGGGCGCGTGGCCTTGAACGACGAGACCCTGCGCGACGGCCTGCAGTCGCCGTCGGTGAAGACGCCGACGATCGAGCAGAAACTCGAGATCCTCCACGGTCTGGCGGCGATCGGCATCGATTCGCTGAACATCGGCCTGCCGGGTGCCGGTCCGCACGTCGTCGCCGACGTGACGCGTCTCGCCCGCGAGATCGTCGAGCAGAATCTCGCCATCTCCCCCAACTGCGCGGCCCGCACCCTCGAGGCCGACATCCGTCCGATCGTCGAGATCGCGCAGCGCACCGGCCTGGCGATCGAGGTCGCTTGCTTCCTGGGCTCGTCGCCGATCCGCCAGTACACCGAGGGCTGGGAATTGCCGAAGCTCCTCGAGCTGACCCGCGAGGCGGTCGGCCTGGCGACGCGCGAGGGCCTGCCGGTAATGTACGTCACCGAGGACACGACGCGCGCCCGGCCCGAGGATGCGCGCGCCCTCTACACAGCGGCGGTCGAGGCTGGAGCGCGCCGGATCTGCATCGCCGACACCGTCGGGCACGCGACGCCCGAAGGGGCGCGCAACCTGGTCCGTTTCCTCCGTGAAGTGGTCGACGACATGCGGGAGGACGTCGCGGTCGACTGGCATGGGCACAACGATCGCGGCCTGGGCCTCGCCAACGCCATCGCCGCGGCCGAGGCCGGCGCCGACCGTCTCCACGGCACCATCCTCGGCATCGGCGAGCGGGTCGGAAACTGTGCGCTCGATCAGATGTTGGTCAACTTCGAGTTGTTCGGCTGGAGTCACTGGAACCTCCAGCCGCTCTCCGGGCTCTGCAACCTGGTCTCGCGCGCCACGGGCGTCGCGATTCCCGAGAGCTATCCGGTTTTCGGCAAGGACGCCTACCGCACGCAGACCGGAGTGCACGCCGCCGCCATCCTCAAAGCGCGCGCCAAGGGGCACGACTGGCTCGCCGACCGGGTCTATTCGGGAATCCCGGCGGCGATGGTCGGCCGGCGGCAAGAGGTCGAGGTCGGTCCGATGAGCGGCCAGGCGAACGTCACCTGCTGGCTGCAGGAACGGGGGATCGAGAGCTCGCCTGCCCTCGTCCGGACGATCTTTCAGGCCGCCAAGGAGTCGACCGAGGTCCTCTCCGAGGAACGCCTGCTCGCCCTCTGTCAGCGCCACGCCAAGACCTGAGCCGCCGCACGCCGCCGGCCCGAAAGCCATGTTGATCGAGAAGCTGACCGTCGGACCGTTGGAAGAGAACTGCTACCTCGTGGGGGCCGCGGACACGGGGCGCTGCGCGGTTGTCGATCCCGGCGCCGAGAGCGCACGGATCATCGCTGCCATCGAGCACCGCGGCCTCACGCCGGAGCGCATCCTGTTGACCCACGGGCATGTCGACCACATTGCGCACTGCGCCCACGTCGCGGAGCGGTTTGGCATCGGGGTCTGGATCCATCGCGCCGATCTGCCTTACCTCGAGCGGCAACAGTGGCCCGAGCTCGAGGCCTTGCTGAAGGCTCGCCCCTGTCCGAAGCCTTCAGGCTGGCTGGAAGAGGGGGTCGAAGTGGAGGTCGCAGGGCTCGCGCTGCGCGTGCTGCATACCCCGGGACACACGCCCGGCGGGGTCTGCCTGATCGATGAGGCGAGCTGCGAGATTCTGGTCGGCGACACGATCTTCTGCCGCGGCGTCGGGCGCAGCGATCTGCCCGGGGGCGACGCCGAGACGCTCGTCCGGTCGATTCGCGGAAAGCTCTTCGTGCTCGGCGGCGACTACCGCCTTCTCCCCGGACACGGTCCGGAGACCGGGCTCGACGAAGAACGACGCCTTAACCCGTTCGTCGGCGCGATGGTGGACCAACCGGGATGGTGAAGGCTTGATGGCGGCGGCGAAAGCCCCAGACCGGTCCGGCGAGCCGCCCGCCGGTGTTGCTACGCCCGTCCCGTGGCGCCGGCGCCTCGACCTCTGGCTCGACGCTCTTGCCTACGAGCGCGGTCTCTCGCCGCGCACCGTCTCGGCCTATCGCAGCGACCTCGTGCGCCTCGGCGAGTGGCTCGACCGACAGAAGGGGAAGGACCTCGTCGCGGCCGACCCGGCGGCGATCGCCGCCCACCTGCGGTGGCTGCATGGCCAGGAGATCAGCCCGCGCTCGGTGCGCCGGGCGATGGCCGCGATGCACGGCTTCTATCGCGACCTCGTCGAGGCCGCCGAACGCCGCGACGATCCGGTCGAGAATCTCGCGGCGCCGCGCCTGCTCAGGCGCCTGCCCAAGGTGCTCACCGAGGAAGAGGTCGAGCGTCTCCTCGCCGCTCCCGATCTCGCCACTCCAGCGGGCGTGCGCGACAAGGCGATGCTGGAGCTGCTCTACGCCACCGGCCTCCGGGTTTCGGAGCTCGTCGGTCTGCGACTGCCGCAGATCGATCTCAAGGGCGGGTTCCTCCTCGCCTTCGGCAAGGGCTCGAAGGAGCGCGTCGTGCCGGTGGGGGAAGAGGCAGAGCGCTCCCTTGGGCGCTATCTCGCCGAGCTGCGGCCGAAGGTGGCACGTGGGCGGCACGACGCGGTCTTCGTCAACCTGCGCGGCGCGCCGATGACCCGGCAGGGTTTCTGGAAGATTCTGAAAGCCTGGGGCGTGCGGGCCGGCATCGACCGGGCGATCTCGCCGCACGTCCTGCGTCACAGCTTTGCCACCCACCTGCTGGAGCACGGCGCCGACCTGCGCGCCGTGCAGGCGATGCTCGGCCACTCCGACATCGCGACCACCGAAATCTACACGCATATCCACCAGGAGCGCCTGCGCGGCGCCTATGACCGCTTTCATCCCCGTGCGTAAGATACGGGTGAGCGCCATGAGCAGAACTTCGAGCACCGTCCGCTTCCTGCGCTCTCTCGGGCTCGCCCTCTGCGCCTTCGCCCTGGCGCGCGCGGCAACCGCGCATCTCGTCATCCTGACCGACGGTTCGGTGCTCAAGGCCGAAGCCTTCGCGGTCGAGGAGGAGAGCGCGGTCCTCACCTTCGCCAAGGGAGGGACGATCCGCATGCCTCTGCTCCGGGTCGAGCGCGTCGTGGACGACGAAGTGGTCCCCGAGCCGGAGAAGGCGGCCGAGGTCCTCGAGGCGACAGCGTTCGACTTCCCGGTGCGCTTCACGGAGGGGGACGTGGCGCCGCCAACCGTTTTCGGCGACCTCATCTTCGCCGCGGCCCGCAAACACAAGGTCAATCCGGAGCTGATCGCGGCAGTGATTCGCGCCGAGTCGGCGTTCAATCCGCGGGCGATCTCCCCCAAGGGGGCGCGCGGCCTCATGCAGCTCATGCCGGCGACCGCCAAGCGCTACGGTGTGCGGACGTCCGAGCTCTTCCAGCCGGAAAGGAATATCGAAGCGGGGGTGCGTTACCTCTCATTCCTCACCGACCGCTTCGCCGGCGACCTGCCCAGGATCCTCGCCGGCTACAACGCCGGCGAAGGCTCGGTCGACCGCCACGGCGGCGTGCCGCCGTACCGCGAGACGCAAGGCTACGTCCGGCGCATCCTCGGCTTCCTCGGGCTCGAAACGGCGACGCTCGCCGGCCTGGCGCGTTAACCCGGGCTTTGCCCGGCTCCGGCGCGCGCCACCGGCGCGCGGTAGATCATCGCGACGAGGGTCCGGTCGTCCTCGGCGGGAAGTCCGCCGGTGTGGACGCGGATGGCATCGAGCAGGCGGTCGCGGAGCCCCGCGGCGTGCACAGGCGCCCCTTCGAGGTGCCGTCGGATGCGGTCGTAGCCGAACTGCTCGCCCTGCGCATCGCAGCATTCGATCAGGCCGTCGGAGAGCCAGACGACGGCGTCGCCGATTTCGAGCCGGGCTGCGGCTGCGCCCGGTGCGCCCGCCGCGCCGCCGACCCCGCCGACCCCGCCGAGTGCCCCGAGCGGGACGCCCGGTGCGAGGAGCTCCTCGACGCCGCCGGCGAGGCGCACCACATAGGCGGGAGGGTGTCCCGCGTTGGTGAGCTCGAGCAGGCCGCTTGCGGGGTCGAAGAGGGAGAGGCTCGCGGTCACGAAACTGCGTTCGCCCGGCTTGCTGCGCAACAGTCGGTGCAGGCGCGCGAGGATGGCCGGGGCGGCGATCCGGTCCTCGACCAGCAGGGTGAGCGCCGACTTGACCAGCGCCATGCGCAGCCCCGCTGCCAGGCCGTGCCCGGCGACATCGGCGACCACCACGGCGACCTTGCCGTCGCCGGCGTCGAGGATGTCGAAGTAGTCGCCGCCGATCGCCGCGCTCGGTTCGAAGAAGGTCGAGAATTCGACCCCCGCACGCTCGTCGATCGCCGCCGGAAGAAGGTCCTGCTGGACCTGGCGCGCGAGCGCAAGCTCCTTGTCCAGGGCCTCTTTCTGGGCGGCGGTCTGGACCAGCTCTTCGAGATGCTCGGACATCGAGTTGTAGGAGCGCTGGAGGTCGCCGAGTTGGTCCTTCCGCCGAACCGGAATTCGGGTCGAGAAATCGCCCCGTCCGATCGCGTCGGTGGCCTGCGAGAGCCGGTTCACGGCGCGGGAGAGGCCGAAAATCATGAAAATGGCGATGCCCGCTGCGACGAGGTAGATCTCGGCGAACAGCACCGCGACTCCCAGAAGAGCGATCCAGGCCGCCGAATCGACTTCCGACGAAGTCAGCAGCATGGCGCGGAAAAGGCTCGGAGGGCTGCTCGCGAGGGAAGCGCCGACACCTTCGGAGATGCGCTCGCCGGTGGCGAGCAGCGGCAGGGCGCCCGTCGATTCCATCCAGAGGATGGAAGGCTTTTCGAGCAAGCGCGGAGCGCCCTCCTGCTCCGGCGGATTGAGCTTGTAGTACTCGGCACTCTTCTCGGTCGTGAGGTCGAAACCTCCCAGCCGGAGCTCGAGGCCGAAGATCTGCAGGCGAGTCGTCTTGCGGCGCGGATCGTCGTCGCGCAGGAGCTCGACCCAGACGCGGGTCCGGCGCCGCAGCTCGGCGTCGAGGTTGCCGGCGAAATAGACCACCACGCCGCGGTCTTCCGCGCGCGCGACAGCGGCCGTGGAGAGAGTACCGTCGGAGAGGGCGACGAAAGGATGACTGGCCTCCGCCTCGTGCTTGCCTTCGTCGGCGACCTTTTCCGCGGCGGCACCGGGTGCGCGCTCGCCGGCGTCGCCGGTTTCGATCCAGGCGGGCCAGAGCAGCGGCGCCTCGGATCCTCCGGACACCTTGCGCCCGTTGCGGTATTCCGCGAAGGTGAGCGGGCCGGTGGTCTCGGGGAGACCGGCTTTGCGATGCAGCAGCTGGGAAAGGCGTGAGTCGGCCGCGACACCGATCTCGACCTGGAGATCGTCGAGGGCATCCCGGTAGAGGTGGCCGAGGAGGAATCCGCCGAAGAGGTAGGCGGCCAGGAGGAAGATCAGGGCGAGCATCGCCATCGGCAGGACGCCGACAGTGAAGTACGAGAAGGCCAGACGGCGGCCGACCCGCCAGAAAAAGCTTCTCCAGAGAGCGCGGAAGGCCCAAACCAAGGCCACCAGGACCAGGCATGCCAGGGCGAGCTTGGAAAGCGTCCGGAGTATCCCGGAGTCGAGCGCCAAGGCGAGAATGCGGAGGAGAACGAACATCGCCCCCGAGATCAGCAGGGTGGTTTGGGTGAGGGTTCGCGAACCGCGCGGCACGATTGAAGTTCCGGAGCCTGCTAGTGACTTACGCAGCGGCGCCCGCGCGGTTTCGCCGGGATTGCCCGCGAGCGCGTCCGTTGACCTAGAATAGCGGTCAGCGCGCGTCCCCGCCGGGGCGAGTCCAGCCCCGGGCGTTTTCGCCGCACGCAATCAGAGGAGATGTCTCGTGTCCCGACTGCCACGCGCTCAAGAGTACCTGAAGACCGGATTCAACGCCGAAGCCGCCAGCGCTGCGCGCTTTCGCGCCGCCGCCGTGCGGGCGACGGAGGAAGGTCACCCGAAGCTCGCGGATGCATGGCGCGCGCTCGCAGGCGAGAAAGACGAGCTGGCGCGGCTGCAGCTCGAAGCTGCCGGGCAGGTCCGGGGTGGCAACCAGGACCTCGAGGCGGCGTTGGCCGAGGAGCGCTACGAAAATGACTCACTGTACCCCCGCATGTCCGGCGAGGTGGATGCCGGAACGGCCGCGGTCTTCGCCAAGGTCGTCGCCCGCCAGCAGGAGCACCTGGTCCGTCTCGGTTCGCTGCTCGACGCGATGACGCGCTCGTCCGGCGACATTTCGGGCTGATACGATGAACTCGGAGGGCGGGGGACGGATGGCAGCCAACGAGATGCAGATTCAGGGCGAATCCTGGTTGACGACGCGGCTCGACACCATCGCGGAGTGGGCGCAGCGGCATTCCTTCTGGCCGCTGCCCTTCGGCACGGCCTGCTGCGCCATCGAGTTCATGTCGACCGTGTCGAGCCACTACGACATGGCGCGCTTCGGCTACGAAGTGGTTCGTTTTTCGCCCCGCCAGAGCGACCTGATGATCGTCGCGGGAACGATCACCGACAAGATGGGGCCGGTTCTCAAGCGCATCTACGACCAGATGCCGGACCCGAAGTGGGTGGTTTCGATGGGCGCCTGCGCCTGTTCCGGCGGCTTCTACCGCGCCTATCACGTGATGCAGGGGATCGACGAGATCATCCCGGTGGATATCTACGTCCCGGGTTGTCCGCCCTCTCCCGAAGGGCTGATCTACGGCATTCTGCAGATCAAGGAAAAGATCGCGCGCGATCGCAAGGCCAGGAACCAGAAGGGGAGGGCCAAGAGTGCAGGTGGAAGCTCAGAAGCCGCTTGATCGCCTGATCGATCGCTTCCCGGCCGGGAGCGTCACTCCCCAGGAGGGGCTCGATCAGCCCACCTGGATCGTCTCGCGCGAGCACCTGCTCGAGCTCTGTCAGGACCTGCGCGACAACCCGAAAACGCGCTTCGACATGCTTCTCGACCTCTGCGGAGTCGATTTCCCGGACCGCTCGGACGAGAGCGGTGGACGGTTCGAAGCGGTCTACCACCTCTATTCGATGCCCCGGGGCGAGCGCCTCCGGCTCAAGGTGCCGCTCACCGAGGCCGATCCGGTTCTGCCTTCGCTCATTCCGGTCTGGAAAGCCGCCGACTGGTTCGAGCGCGAGGCCTGGGATCTCTTCGGATTCAAGTTCTCGGGTCACCCGAATCTCCGCCGCCTCCTCACCCATGATGGCTTCCAGGGGCACGCTCTGCGCAAGGATTACGACGCCGCGCGGCGCTGGATCCTGACCGAGGACAAGATCTACAGTCCGAAGCTCGAAGCGCCCGCGTCATCGGAGAACGGCGACTCGATGTTCGAGCGCATGACGATCAACATCGGCCCCTCGCATCCGGCGATGCACGGCACCCTGCGCATGGTCGCGATGGTCGACGGCGAGCGGATCGTCGCCTCAGAAGTCGAGATCGGCTATCTGCATCGGTGCTTCGAGAAGATGGCCGAGAGCCACACCTGGCAGCAGGTAATTCCGTACACCGACCGGCTGAACTACTGCTCTTCTTTCATCAACAACGTCGGCTACTGCCGGACGGTGGAGCAGATGCTGGAGATCGAAGCCCCGCCGCGAGCGGTCTGGGCGCGCACGATTCTTTCCGAGTTCTCGCGCATCATGGATCACTGCGTGTGCAACGGTTCGACGCTGGTCGACCTCGGCGCGCTGACCAACTTCTGGTACTTCTTCCAGCCGCGGGAGGAGATCTACGGGCTGCTCGAGTCGGTCTGCGGCTCGCGCCTGACGGTGTCGGCGAATCGGATCGGAGGGCTGCTCGCGGAGCTGCCGTCGACGTTCGAAGCGCACTGCAGGCGTCTGCTGGAGTTCATCCCGCCACTCATCGACGACGTCGAGACGCTGGTCGCCAAGAACCGGATCTTCATGGATCGCGCGGTCGGCATCGCGGCGATGTCCGGCGAGGACGCCGTGAGCTGGGGCTGGACCGGTCCGTGCCTGCGCGCCTCCGGTGTGGCCTACGACGTGCGCCGCGCCCACCCCTACGACCTCTACGACACGCTCGACTGGGAAGTGCCGGTGCTCCAGGGAGGCGACATCTACGACCGATTCCGGATCCGCATGATGGAGATCCGGCAGTCGCTGCGCATGATCCGCCAGTTGCTCGATCGCGGGATGCCGGAAGGCAAGTGCATCGTCGACGACCCGCACATCGCGCTGCCATCCAAGGAAGCCTGTTACAACCAGATGGAGTCGATGATCTACCACTTCAAGCTGATCATGGACGGAATTCGGGTGCCGCCGGGAGAGCGCTACGGCATGGTTGAAGGTGCGAACGGCGAGCTCGGCTTCTATTGCATCTCGGACGGCTCGGGGAACCCCTACCGGATCAAGGTGCGCCCGCCCTGCTTCCCGATCTTCTCGTCCTTCTCGACCCTGATGATGGGGCACACGATCTCGGACGTCATCGCCACGCTCGGTGGCCTGAACGTCATCGCCGGAGAGCTCGATCGATGACCATCAATCCCGCAGCCCTCAAGTTGCCGGGCGTCGAGCACCATCCGAAGAAGATCGTGCCGCGGCGCATGACGATCGCGGAGCGCATGTACCTGCCGCTTCTCGCCGGTCTCATGGTCACTATCCGCCACATGTTCCTGAACCTCCTCAGGATCCGCAAGCGGGTGACGATCGAGTATCCGGAGGAGCGCCGCCAGTACAGCCCGCGCTACCGCGGACACCACATCCTGACCACCCGGCCCGACGGCTCGGTGCGCTGCGTCGCCTGCTACCTCTGTGCGACGGCATGCCCGGCAGAGTGCATCCACATCGAAGCCGCGGAGCATCCCGATGTCAACATCGAGAAGTATCCGGTGGTCTACGAGATCGACATGTTGCGCTGCGTCTTCTGCGGCTATTGCGTCGATGCCTGTCCGGAAGAGGCGATCATCATGTCGAACAACCACGATATGGCGTACTACAGCCGCGACCAGTCGATCGTCGGCAAGACCGACCTGATGAAGCCGTTCACGGTCGACGAGGGCCGTCTGGGGTATCGGCCCGCGAGTCTCGAGGAGGACGGGCGCCGCGCGAGCATGCGAAATCAGGCGTTCGACCTGGTCGCCGCCGCGAGAGAGAACGCCGGCGCGGGCAAGCGTCCCGCCGCGCACTGAAGCCGGCCGTACCGGTCGTCTTCGAGCGACTCCCGTGCGGTGTACAGGCCCCGGGGTCAGCCGGCGTCAGTCCGATCTGCCGGCGGGGCCGCCGGCAGGAGAACCTCGAAGGCAGCGCCGGAGGCTTGGTCGAGCAGTCTTACGCTGCCGCCGTGAATCTCGGCGACCCACTTCGCGACCGAAAGACCCAGCCCCCCGGCGGCGTCGAACCCGGGTTCCTCGGCGCTGCGAAAGAAGCGGTCGAAGATCCGGTTTCGATCCTCGGCGGGCACTCCCCGGCCACGGTCCGCGACCACCAGCCGGATACTCTCGCCCTGCGGCGCGACCGAGATCTCGATCGCCGAGTCCTCGGGGCTGTGCTTGAGCGCATTGTCGATCAGGTTGAAGCCCACCAGGCGAAGGAGACCCGCGTCCGCGAGGACCTCGAGTCCGGGGACGATGGCGCAATCGAGGCGGGCTCGACGCTCCGCGGCAATCTCCGCGAATGTGGCTGCCGACTCGGCGATGAGGCGCGAGAAGTCGAGTCGTTGGCGGACGATCGGCGTCTCCCGCCCCGGTTCCTGCCGGGCGAAGGCGAGCAGGCCCTCGACGACCCGCTGCAAACGGTCGATCTCCTGCAGGTGCCGGCGCAAAAGCGACTGATACTCGTCGACCGTTCGCGCTCGCCGCAATGCCACCTCGAAACCGGTGCGCAGGATGGTGAGCGGATTGCGGATTTCGTGCGAGGCGTCGGCGGTGAAGCGTCGCATCGCCTGCACGCTTGCCTCCAGCCGGGCGAGGAGCTCGTTGAAGGCGCGGGTCATGACCGCGATCTCTTCGACCACCGTGCCGGGCAGCACGAGCCGGTCGCCGAGCCGCTCGGAGTCGAGCTTGCGGATGGCCGTCACCAGGCTGTCGACCGGACGCATGGCGCGCGCGGCGAGGAAGCGGCCGCCCAGCGCGGCGACCGGAATGACGACGAGTCCTCCGAGGAGCAATCCGTCGCGGACGCGGCGTTGCGCTTCGAGGGCCGTCGCCACGCTGCCGATCGCCTCGACGACGAGATCCGGTCGTGCGCCGCCGACGTCGTGCTGAACGACGACCAGCGGCCGGTCGCCGCGAATCATGCGCACGGTGTTGGCGCTGTCGACAGCGCGCGAATGGGCCAAGACGGGGAGGTCAGGGGCGCCCGGAGTGGCGTCGAGGAGGCGGTCGCCCTGGATCAGGCGAATCCAGATCGGGAAGGGCTCGCGCTCCGGCTCCGCGAGCTCCGGCGGATCCAGCCGCCCGCTCGATCCGATGTAGGCGGCGACGGTTTCAGCTTCGGTCTTGACGACCAGCTGGATGTCGCGTTGGGTGCTCGAACGGGTGTGCACGTAGACCGACGCGGCGATCACACCGTAGAGCGTCAGCAGGGTGGCCGCGAACCACCAGCCGAAGATGGCCTTGAGGGAACCCGCGGCCCGCGTCACTGGCCGCGCTCGCTCGAGCGCAGGGCGTAGCCCAGGCCGGGCACGGAGTGGAGGAGCCGCGGGGCGCCATCGGCCTCGAGCTTCTTCCGCAGGCGCGCCACCATGACGTCGATGACATTGCTGCGGGCCTCGTAGCGCTCGTCCCAGACGTGCTCGGCGATCTCGGCGCGGGTCAGGGTGGCGCCCGGATGGAGCAGGAAGTGCTCGAGCAGCGCGAACTCCTTGGGCGTGAGCTCGACCGCGGTGCCGCCGCGCTGGACCCGGCGCGCGGTGCGGTCGAGCTCGAGGTCGGCAATCGCCAGGACGTCCTTCGGCTGCGCGGGGGGCCGTCGCAGGAGGGCGCGAATACGCGCCAGCAACTCCTCGAATTCGAACGGCTTGGTCAGGTAGTCGTCGGCGCCGGAATCGAGGCCGGCGATCTTGTCGGCCAGGAGGTCGCGCGCGGTCAGCGCGAGGACCGGTGTCGCGTGCCCCTCTCTCCGCCAGTCGCGCAGCAGGGAGAGACCGTCGCCGTCCGGCAGCATCAGGTCGAGGAGAACGAGGTCGTAGGGGTTCTCGATCATCAGCTCGCGGGCGCGGGCGCGAGTGGCGGCGAGGTCGGTCGCCAGCCCTTCCTCGCGCAGCCCCTTGGCGACAAGCTCGGCGAGCCGGTATTCGTCCTCGACGATCAGGATGCGCATGGAGAGACTATAGCCAACGCGAACGCTCGCCCGGGCTCCCCGGCTCGGGCTTCTGGCCGGCGCCGAGGTCTGGTAGTGGTCGATCGGCGCGAGTGATCTAGACTCCTTCTCCTTGCCGGGAGGGCAACCAGGTGATTCGAAGCATTCTCTCCGTCATCGTCGGCATCCTCGCCGGAGTCGTGACGATTCTCGTGCTGGAGATGGCCGGGCACTACTTCTATCCGCCGCCGGCCGGACTCGATCCCCAGGATGTGGAAGCGTTCCGGCAGTTCGTCGCCACCGCGCCAGCAGGCATGCTGCTCTCTGTCCTGATCGCCTGGGCCGGTGGAGCTTTCGTCGGCGGGCTGGTGGCCGCCCTCCTCTCCGAGCGCCGCCGGGGCCTGCATGGCCTGGCGGTCGGCGCTGTGCAGACCGTGGTCGCCGTGGCCCAGTTGGCGATGATTCCGCACCCGCTCTGGTTCATGGTGGTCGGCGTGACGATGTTCCTTCCTCTGGCGGGTCTCGGGGGGCTCCTGGTCGGCCGCGAGCCCGATGCGGCATGAGGCGCTCCGGCCGTAGGGCCGGTGCTAGAATTCCTCCCCCATGACGCTTCCCATTCTCGACTCCAGGGCCGCATCCGGCCGTGCTGTAGCGCACGAAAAGCTCGATGACGTCGTGATCCGGTTTGCCGGCGACTCGGGCGACGGCATGCAGCTCACCGGCTCCCAGTTCACCAACACCTCGGCGCTGCTCGGCAACGATCTCGCGACCTTCCCCGACTTCCCGGCCGAAATCCGCGCCCCGCAGGGAACCCTCGCCGGGGTCTCCGCTTTCCAGGTGCGCATCGCCGACTACGACATCCACACCCCCGGCGACGCGCCCGACGTGTTGGTAGCGATGAATCCGGCGGCGCTCAAGGTCAACCTCAGGGACTTGAAACCCAACGGCGCACTGATCATCAACCTCGACGAGTTCGACGAGCGCAATCTGAAGAAAGCGGGCTTCGACGGCAACCCGCTCGAAGACGGGAGCCTCGACAAGTACAGCCTGTTCAAGATCGAGCTCACGACCCTCACACGCCGGGCGCTCGAGGACAGCGGGCTCGACGCCAAGTCGCAGGAGCGCTGCAAGAATTTCTTCGCCCTCGGCATGGTCTATTGGCTCTTCAGCCGGCCGCTCGAGGGCACCATCCAGTGGCTCGAAACCAAGTTCGCCGCCAAGCCCCAGCTCGCCGCGGCGAACATCCGGGTGATGAAGGCGGGTTTCAACTACTGCGACATCACCGAGCTCTTCCACACCCGCTACGAGATCGAGCCGGCGAAGCTGCCGGCCGGTGTCTACCGCAATATCACCGGCGGCACGGCGATGGCGCTCGGGTTCGTCGCCGCGTCGCGGAAGAGCGGCCTGCCGCTCTTCCAGGGCGCCTATCCGATCACCCCGGCCTCCGATCTCCTGCACGAGCTGGCGATGTTCAAGAATTTCGGGGTCACCACCTTTCAGGCCGAAGACGAAATCGCCGCGGTATGCGCGGCGATCGGAGCGGCCTTCGGTGGCGCGCTTGCCATCACTTCGACGTCGGGCCCGGGTCTGGCCCTGAAGAGCGAGGCGATGAATCTGGCGGTGATGGTGGAACTGCCGCTGGTGGTCATCGATGTCCAGCGGGGCGGGCCCTCGACCGGCTTGCCCACCAAGACCGAGCAGGCCGACCTGCTGCAGGCGATGTTCGGGCGCAACAACGAGTCACCGCTGCCGGTGCTCGCGACCTCGTCGCCGGCCGACTGTTTCGCGCGTGCCATCGAGGCCTGCCGGATCGCGATCCGCCACATGACGCCGGTGGTGCTGCTCTCCGACGGCTATATCGCCAACGGCTCCGAACCATGGAGACTGCCCGAGAGTGCCGATCTGCCGGACTTCGGGGTCGAGTTCCACACTCGCGCCGACGGTTTCCTGCCGTACCTGCGCGACCCGGCGACCCTGGCGCGGCCGTGGGCGATTCCGGGCACGCCGGGCCTCGAGCACCGCGTCGGGGGCATCGAGAAGCAGGACGGCACCGGCAACATCTCTTACGATCCGGAGAACCACGAGCACATGGTGCGGATCCGGGCCGAGAAGGTCGCCCGGGTCGCCGACATGATTCCGGATCTCGAAGTTCATGGCGAGCCCGAGGGCAAGCTCCTGGTGCTCGGCTGGGGCTCGACCGCCGGCGCCATCACCGGCGCGGTGAACCTGGCGCGCAAGCAGGGCGCCAAGGTCAGCCGCGCCCACCTGCATCACCTCAACCCGTTCCCGAAGAACCTGGGCGACGTCCTGTCGCGCTTCGAGAAGGTCCTCGTTCCCGAGATGAACCTCGGCCAGCTTGCGCTGCTGCTGCGGGCGAAGTACCTCAAAGACATCGTGAGCTACTGCAAGGTCGAAGGGAAGCCCTTCTACCGCTTCGAAGTCCTGGCGAAGATCCAGGCCGTTCTGCAAGGCACGGGAGCCTGAGAATCATGTCCACGGTCGACACCCCCAAGCTCTCGAAGAAAGATTTCCAGACCGACCAGGAGGTGCGTTGGTGTCCCGGCTGCGGCGACTACGCGATCCTCTCCGCGGTGCAGGCGGTCTTCCCCGAGCTCGGCATTCCGCGCGAGCGCTTCGTGGTGGTGTCGGGGATCGGCTGCTCGTCGCGGTTTCCGTATTACATGAACACCTACGGCTTCCATACGATCCACGGCCGCGCTCCCGCGGTCGCGACGGGCTTGAAGATCTCGCGGCCCGATCTCGAGGTCTGGATCGCGACCGGCGACGGCGATGCACTCTCGATCGGCGGCAATCACCTGATCCACACACTGCGGCGGAACGTCGGCGTGAAGATTCTGATGTTCAACAACCGGATCTACGGCCTGACGAAGGGTCAGTATTCGCCGACCTCCGAGGTGGGAAAGCGCACCAAGTCGACGCCCTACGGATCGATCGACTATCCGTTCAACGCGCTCTCCGTCGCGATCGGTACGGGCGCGACCTTCGTCGCCAGATCGGTCGACATTTTCCAGGCGCACCTCAAGGAGACGCTCAAGGCCGCCGCCGCGCACAAGGGCACCGCCTTCGTCGAGATCTACCAGAACTGCAACATCTTCAACGACAAGGCGTTCGCCCCGATCACCGACAAGGAGTCGCGCGACGAGTCGGCGGTATATCTCGAGCAAGGCAAACCCTTGCTGTTCGGGAAAGGAAAGACCCGGGGAATTCGTCTTGCTGGCACCGAGCTCGAAGTGATCGATCTCACCGCGGGTTTCGGCCCCGGCGACTGCCTGGTCTGGGACGAGACGCGGATGAACCCGGCGATCGCCTTCATGATCGCCCAGATGGGACCCCCGAACTTCCCGACGCCGCTGGGCGTCCTGCGGCGCGTCGACCTGCCCTCCTTCGAATCGGGCGTCGTCGGGCAGATCGAGCGCGAGACGGAGCGCAAGGGCGCCGGCTCGCTCGACCAGCTCCTGAAGAGCGGCGACATCTGGACCGTCCACGAGGACGGCACCGTCTCCTGAGGAAGCCCAGGTCGAGCGCCGTCGTCGAGCCTTCGGCCGCCGCTCCCGCGGCGGCGGCGGCCGGCGACTGGAGCGCCGTCGAAAGTCTCGGCATCCAGCGAACCACCAAGGGGCTGCGCTTCACGCTGTTCGCTCCCGCCGCCAGGAGCGTGCTGCTTTGCGTCAACACCGCCTCGCCGGGAACCCCCTTTACCGAGCTTTTCGCGCTCGACTCCCGCGGCAGCGATGCGCAGCAGGAAGGCTTCTGGCAAAAGGAAATTGTCGGACTTCCGGACAGCTTCGAGTATGCCTACCGGCTCGACGGCGGGCCGGATCTGCTCGATCCTTACGCCCGCTGCCTGACCGGCGGCGAGGTCTGGGGCGACCGTTCCTGGGAGACCGCCGGGGGGAGGTTTCGCCCCTATCGCGGCTACTTCCTGCCCCGCCGGGCGACTTCGCCGGGCGACGGGCGCCCGCCGCGACCGCAGATCGGCGACGGCGAGCGGGTGATCTACGAGCTCCACCTGCGTGGCTTCACCCGCCATTCCTCTTCGGGCGTCGCCCACCCCGGAACCTACCTCGGCCTGATCGAGAAGATCCCCTACCTGCTGTCGCTCGGCGTCACCTCGGTCGAGCTCCTGCCGCTCCTCGAGTTCGACGAGACGGAGAACTTCCGGCGAAACCCGCATACCGGCGAACGCCTGCTCAACTTCTGGGGCTACAGTCCGGTCTCGTTCTTCGCCCCGAAGGCTTCTTACGCGGCGGATCCCGCCCCCGGAGGCGCGCAGCTCGAACTCGTGGCGTTGATCGATGCCCTGCATGCAGCGGGGATCGAAGTTCTCGTGGACGTCGTCTACAACCACACCGCAGAGGGAGGCGGGGGAGCGAGCGACCCGCTCCACTCCTTCCGCGGTCTCGCTGAGTCGGTCTACTACATCCGCGATCCGGCGACCGGACGGCCGTTCGACGTCACCGGCTGCGGCAACACGGTCAACACGAATCACCGGGTGGTGCGCCGGCTGATTCTCGATTCGCTGCGCTTCTGGGCGGAGGAGATCGGCGTCGACGGCTTCCGCTTCGACCTCGCAGCGGTCTTCTTTCGCGGTCTCGCCGGCGAAAAACTAGCGATCTCGCCGATCGCGGACGAGATCGCTGGCGATCCGGCGCTCGCTGGACGGCTCCTGGTGGCGGAGCCCTGGGACGTCACCGGCTTCACGCCTTCCGGAGGCTTTCCGCATCCCTGGCGGGAGTGGAACGGCGCTTTCCGCGACGACGTGCGGCGCTTCGTGCGCGGCGACGCGGTCGCAGCGCGGATGCTCGAGTTGCGTCTCGGCGGCAGCCGGGATCTCTTTCCGCCGCCGCACACGCGGTCCTCGGCGGTCGACTTCGTCACCTGCCACGACGGCTTCCCGCTGGCAGACCTGGTCGCTTTCGAGAACAAGTGGAATCTGCAGAACGGCGAAGAGAACCGGGATGGATCGCCCTCCAACCTGTCATCGAATCATGGCGTCGAGGGCCCGACGGTCGACCCGGAGGTGTTGGCGCTGCGCAGTCGCCAGGCGGCGAACTTCCTCACCCTCCTGTTCCTGAGCCGCGGTACGCCGATGCTGCTCGCCGGCGACGAGCGGGGGAGGAGCCAGAGCGGCAACAACAACGCCTGGTGTCAGGACAACGCGATTTCGTGGATCGACTGGAGTCGTTCGGACGAGAGTCGAGAGCTCCTCGTGCGAGAGCTGCTCGCCCTGCGCCGCGAGCTCACGGCGCTCGATTTCGCGGAGTGGTCGGCGATCGCGCCTTTTCACCCGGCCGGAAACGGTCCCGGGACGGGGCCGGTTCTCCTGCTGACGCGCGACGCAACCGGCAGCCGGACCCTGGTTCTGGCGCTCAACCCGGGAGGAGCGCCGGCCCGCTTTCCGCTGCCACGCGCCCCCGGCGGGGTCCAGTGGCAGCTGGCGCTCGACACCGGCGTCGCCGGCGCCACGCTTTTCCCGCCGCAAGCCGCCCGGCCGCGGTTCGCGGCCGAGACCTCGGAGCTCGAAGTTCAGCCGCGATCGATCCGCCTCTTGCTGGCCTGAGGCGGAGTCCAGTCGAACGAAGGCCGCGGTTTCTGGTGCACGACGGGTGCTGGGCGAACCAGCCCCGGGCTGACGCGGGTAGGGCGGTTGCCTTCCCCGGCCGGTAAAACTAGGATCTGTCGTCCCAGGTATTCATTCAGGTTGAGAGTCTTCTGATCGCCGCTTTCTGCGGCAGACCTTCCGAACGAGGAGTTCGAGATGCGAAGAGTGGCCGTCGCCTTGTCCGTTCTGTTGTCCGTGGTCGTGCTCAGCCTCGCCTCCGCGGCCGGGGCGGCAGTCACCCCCGAGCAGGCCAAGCGCGCAATCGAGGACGCCACCTGGGCGGCCGAGAATCCCGAGGCGTGCGGCATGCTCGACAACCCCCAGCTGCGCGGGAAGATGGACGGACTGCTGTTCAAGTTGGCCACTCTCTGCGGCCGCACCGACCTCGTGGGCGGCGTGGCGCAGGAGGC
>JANNGS010000025.1:0-2430 GCA_031403995.1 Thermoanaerobaculia bacterium | reverse complement strand
CTAGCCTGAATGTCCACGGACGACAGTTGGCCTAACGCGCCCCCTCGGTGAGCGGTTTACGCGGAGTCGGTGGTCAAGCGGAGCGTTCGGTTACCCCACCAGGGGACCTTGACGGGCTGATCGAACAGGCCGGAGGCCATCAGGATGGGCAAGTGCGCCCGGCGATGGAAGGCGACCGTCACGTCGCGCGCCGTGATGTCGACGGTGGCGGGCATGTCCACGAGATCGCGAAAAATATGGCGGGCCTGCGCGTCCCCGTAGCCGCGCATGCGACGAGCGAGGAGGCGATAGAGGCCGCTGGCGATCACCAGTAGCGTCATGTCGAAATCGACCTTGAAGCCCACCGCCGAGGAGAGGGCGTCCATGTGGAAGAAGCGGACGGCATCCGAGAGCGCGTTCTCGATCAGCATGCGGTGCGCGTAGCGGGTGATGAGCTGGGTGATCGGGGTCCGCATGTCGTTGGTCAACAGAATCGTCGGGAGCTCATGCCCGAGGTCGAGGATATAGACCTGTCGGAACGTGCGGCCGGCGAGCTGAATCTTCTGATCATAAACCCGCGGGGTCCGGTATTTGCGGGTGGGCACGTCCAGGTCCAGGGTCCGCCAGGCACTCCGCGGGAGCAGCGCGATTTCCTTCAGGAGTTTCGGGGACCGTCGGCGCAACGTAATGAACGTGATCCCCATCTGGTCGAGGCGCGCCAAGTTCGGGTACGTCGTCAGCCGTGAGTCAAACACGAGGTGGCGCGGGAGGGCCTTGTGGACCCGCTGCCAAAAGGCGATGAACCGGAAGATCTCCTCGGCCTCCTCCCCCTTCCGCAGGTCCGCGTTGGCGTAGCAGAACGCCCGGCCTTCGGCATCCTGCGCGAGAAAGACCAGGACGCTGGGCTGCCGGCGGCTGCGTGCCGAGACATAGTGGCGCTCGATGACCGGGTGCTCCCCGTAATAGGGGACGGAGTGGAAGTCGAGGTTGAACGACGTGCCGTCGAAGAGCCGATCGCCGGTTACGGCGGCGTGCCACGCGGCCAGCACCCGGGTCGTCTTGCGGGGATCGACACGCGAGGCATACTCGGAGAGGTAGCTCTTCTTGGGCGTCACATTGAGGCCGGAGAAGAGGGCGAGCCCTTCATCGCTGACCAACGCCATCACGTGTCGCTTGCGCTCGATGGACCACAGCTTGAGGGCCAGACTCGCGCGCAACGCATGCGGGGCCGGGATCATCGTGGACCCGGGGAGCCGAGCGGTTGTGGCGATCGTCTCCAGGTGCAGGCGGACGAGATCGGGGAGGAACAGGAAGAGGCCGCCGCACCGGGTGGTGAATCGGCGCGGCGCGAGCGAGAAGGCGCGCACGTCCGCCACCGCCTCGGTCAGGGGCTCGGGGCGATCAGGGCGCTCCTCATCAAGTCGTCGGGGGAGCGCCGCGAAGCCCTCCGCCTTGAGGACCTCCCGGACCGCGGTGGGGCTCAAGGCCAGGCCACGCTCCTTCAACGTCTCGCTGATCTCGTACACCGAGTAATTCTGCTTTCGCAGATCGATGATCGTGTCCCGCGCCGCCGATTTCTTCGGCTGGGTCTGCGGGCCACGGTGCGGTGTGACGAAGAACTCCGGCCGCGGGTCGCGGCGAAAATGGTGGCACATCACCCGGAAGGATCCGACCGAGTAGCCAAAGGTGGTGGCGGCTTCCCGGGAGGACCGGCCGTCGACGAAGTAGGCGCGCAGGGCCTCGTATTGGCGCTGCTTGGGCGCCGTCGCCTCGAGGAAGAAGCGGCGACAGCCGATTATGTCTTTCGGTGCGCCGATAGGCACATTAGCACTATGCCACACGCAACATCTGGTGTCAACATCTCAGAGCGCTACCACGGGTCGTAGACGCCCCGTCCGCAGACCCGCGGCGTGTCTCGCCAGTGGGAGGGCGACATCACGGCTCGCCGCGAGTTGTCACCGCCTCGTCGATCAAATATCACGCCCGCGCCAGGCAGCACGATGACATACTGTTATCGTGTAACTATCAGCGCACTAATATGATAACACTATTGAGCTGGGAGACTCGCTGGCCAGTACGCCATGACCTGTCGTTGGGAGACGCTCGGTGGGTATACTCAGGACGTCCCGCCGCGATCGACCGCGGTGAAGACGCAGCACAGCAAGAAGCCGGGCGCGGGGAGCCGGCTCACCACAGGTTAGGCCAACTGTCGTCCGTGGACATTCAGGCTAGCCGCACTTCTTCACGCGAACTTCTCAGCATAGATCGGTTTCCGTCTCCCTTATGCTATGATCGTTACCAGTTTTTAAGGCTCGGTATTGGTGGAAGGGTTTGTTATGTTAGAGGAGAGGAATTCTCTTCCACAGGTCGACGGAAAAAGTCAGTTTGAGACACTGCAACTGGGTTCCTTGAAGAGTCCTGCGAGCCACGCGTTTGCCCAGCGTGCGCAAC
>JANNGS010000024.1:0-46941 GCA_031403995.1 Thermoanaerobaculia bacterium | reverse complement strand
CGACCGAGCTGACGCGGCAGCTCCTTGCGTTCAGCCGGCAGCAGCTCCTTCAACCTCAAGTCATCGACCTCGCCCAGATCGTGACTGGCATGGAGAAGATGCTGCGACGCCTCCTGCATGAGGACGTCGACCTATCCGTGCTCCCTTCCCTAGGCCTCGGGCGAGTCCTCGCCGACCCCGGACAGATCGAACAAGTGATCATGAACCTGGCCGTCAACGCCCGAGACGCGATGCCTCAGGGGGGCAAGCTTCTCATCGAGATCGCAAACGCGCACCTCGACGAGGAGTACAGCGCTCATCATCATGGGGTTGCTCCGGGCGAATACGTGATGCTGGCCGTGAGCGACACCGGCGCAGGAATGGACGCCGCGACGCGCGCGCGCATCTTCGAGCCGTTCTTCACGACGAAGGAAAAGGGTCGCGGGACGGGCCTGGGCCTCTCGACCGTGCTCGGCATCGTGCAACAGAGCCACGGGCATGTCTGGGTCTACAGTGAGGTGGGCCAGGGCACGACGTTCAAGATCTACCTGCCCCGGGTCGACGAGCTACCCGAGGGCACCCCTCCGGGCGACTCTTCGACGATCATCGGCGGTGGCAGCGAGACGATCCTGCTGGTGGAAGATAATCCGGCGCTGCGCGAGATGATCCGGCGGCGGCTCGCGGGACGCGGCTACACGGTGCTGCTGGCGGGAGACGGCGACGAAGCCCTGGCGATGGAGGGCGCTCGCAGCGAGCCGATCGACCTGCTGCTGACCGATGTCGTGATGCCGAATCTCGGCGGCGCCGAGCTCGCCCGGCGGATGGGCGCGCTGCGCCCCGGACTCCGGGTGCTCTTCATGTCGGGGTACACCGACGGGGCGATCGTGCAACATGGCGTGCTCGAGGAAGGCGTCGTGCTGCTCGAGAAGCCGTTCAGCGGGGAAAGGCTGTTGCGCGCGGTGCGAGTCGCACTCGACCGGCCGGACGCGAGCGGATTCTGGTCCGAAAGCGCATGGCGACCGTGACCGCCTCGAGAGGCAGGGTGCTCGTCGTCGATGACGAGCGGGCCAATGTGGTGCTCACCGCCATCCGCTTACGCTCGTTGGGCTACGAGGTATTCGAAGCCTCCGGCGGCGAGGCGGCGATCCGGATGCTGCGCGCCATGGAAGTCGACCTTGTGTTGTCCGATGTCAGGATGCCAGAAGTCGACGGATTCGAACTGGTGCGCCGAATCCGCGACGACCCGACGCTCGAGGGCCTGCCGGTCGTGCTGGTCACCGGATACGACGGACCCGAGGAGCGGACACACGGCCTCAACGTGGGCGCCGACGATTTTCTAGCCAAGCCGGTCAACATGGCCGAGTTGCAGCTTCGTGTCCAGGCGCAGGTGCGCCTGCATCGACTCCGGAGGGAGCTGCGTCACCGCGGGCGGATCCTGCACCATCCTGAAGTGGAGAGCGGCGCCGCGCCGACTGGACGCGTCTTCGTCCTGGAGGACGACGCGCAGTGGAGCACCCTGTTGACTGCCTCCTTGCGCGCTGCTGGTCATACAGTCGAGTCGGCCGCTGATCTGCGGTCCGGAATCGAGGGGATCGCACGCGCCGAGCCCGACGTCGTGCTGGTGGATCTCGGGTTGCCTGACGGAGACGGCTCGAGAGTCATTCAACGGTTCCGGGATGTCACGCGCGGCAGACATGCCCCGGCCATTGTCGTCGTGACGGCCGTCGACGACGAGGAACAGAAGCTGGATTGCCTGCGAAGCGGTGCCGATGATTTCGTCTCCAAGCCGATTTCACCGATGGAGGTGGTCGCCCGTGTCGGCTCACAGATGCGCCGGATACGTGCCAGTGCCCTGGCGGCCGACCAGGTCGAAAAGGCACTGGGCGATGCCTACACCGATGCCCTTACCGGACTGTACAACCGCCGCTACCTGGATGAGGACCTGGTGCGTCGAGTGGCGAAAGCCGGTACTCGAGACGGGTCTTTTGCTGTCGCCCTGCTCGATATCGACCACTTCAAGCGCATCAACGACACCTGGGGCCACCCGGCCGGAGATGCCGTTCTGCGGACCGTAGCGAAGGAGATTCGGGGCTTCCTCCGCACCGGCGATCTGGAGTGCAGGTACGGCGGCGAGGAGTTCGTCGTTATTCTGCCTTCCACCTCCCTGGGCGACGCCGTGCTGGTCGCCGAGAGATTGCGCGGAGGAATTCAGTCCTGTGAGCTTCCTTCCCCGCTCGTGGCAGCGAAGATCACCGCCAGTCTGGGAGTAGCTGGATGGGTACCCGGCGAGGATGCTTCCAGCCTGCTCGGCCGGGCCGACCATGCGCTCTACGCAGCGAAGCGCGCCGGGCGCAACCGGGTCGAAGTCGACGCGGGCGCCTCGACCTGAATTTCAGTCGTCCTTTCGGACCAGCCCCCCGGGAAATCGGTGCTTTCCCCGTTGGACATTCAACCTGCAGTCGCGTAGGTGCTCTGGTCGTAGGCGGTGACGACCTCGCTGGGCGCGCCGTCGGCGATCAGGTGGCCGTGGTCGAGCCAGAGTGCGCGAGTGCAGGTGTCGAGGACGAGCTGCGCCGAGTGCGAGACCAACAGGATCGTCACCCCGGCGTCGCGGAAGTTCTGCAGCGTCTTTTCGCACTTCCTCGTGAAGGAGGCGTCGCCGGCGGCGAAGACCTCGTCGAGGATCAGCAGATCCGGGGTCCAGGCGGAGGCGATCGCGAAGCCGAGCCGGCCAAGCATCCCTGAGGAATAGGCGCGGATCGGCGACTCGATGAAGTCGCCCAGTTCGCTGTACTCGACGATGGCATCGAGGCGCTCGCGGATCTCGCGCCGCGACCGGCCGAGCAGCATGCCGTTCAAGAAGATGTTCTCGCGCCCGGTGAGCTCGTGATCGAAGCCGGTGCCGAGCTCGAGGATCGGGGCGGTGCGGCCGTCGAAGCGCATCGTCCCAGTGGTCGGCTCGAGGACTCGCGAGACGACTTTGAGCAGCGAGCTCTTGCCGGCGCCGTTCCTGCCGACGATGCCGACCACCTCACCCCGCGCCACCTTGAAGCTCACCTCCGAGAGAGCCCAGAACTTCTCGTAGACGAGGGTGCCCTTGACCCAATGGATGGCGTAGTCCTTGAACGACGGCAGGCGCTGCTTGGCGAGCCGGTAGCAGAGCGAAATGCGGTCGAGCTCGAGCAGGGGCTGGGCCGCTTCGGGTGAGCTCACGAGGGGCGGCATGGCGTCACAGGTAGAGGGTGATTCGCCGGCTCGTGCGGCTGAAAGAGAAGGCGCCGAGGGCGAAGAGCGCGATCGCGAGCAGCGCCGCGACGGTGAGATGGCTCGCGGGCGGGACCTTGCCGTAGAAGATCGGGTCGCGGAAGACCTCGAGGATCGAGCGCACCGGGTTGAAGCGGACGATCCACAACCAGCGCTCGGGCAGGATCGCCATCGGATACATGATCGGAGTGAGGAAGAGCAGGATCTGCAGAACGACGCCGACGAGCTCGACGATGTCGTGAAAGATGACCGCGAGCGGGGCGAGGAGAAGGCCCGCGCCGAGAGTGAAGACGGCGGCGATCAGAATCGAGACCGGGAGGAAAAGCATCGCCGGACGCAACGGATGTCCGGTCGCCACCAGCAGGACGAGGAGCGGCAGCAGGGCGAGGAGGAGATTGATCACTCCCGAGATCACCACCGCGAGCGGAAAGACCGACTTCGGAACCGGCAGCTTCTGGATCAGCCCGCCGTTGGCGCGCAAGCTGTTCATCGACGTCACGATGCTCTGCGAGAAGAAGTTCCAGAACAGGAGGCCCGCGAGGACGTAGACCGGGTAGTTCTCGACGTTGAAGCGGAACACGGTGCTGAAGGCGATGTGCAGGACGCCCATCATCAGCATCGGCTGGAGCATCGTCCAGGCGAAGCCGATCAGCGAGCGGCGGTAGCGGACCCGCAGCTCGCGATGCACGAGCTCCGAGACGAGGTCCCAGTAGGGGAAGGCGAAGGCCATGGAGTCGTCATTCTATCCCGTCCGCCGCGACGGCTTGGACGGCCGCGACCGCCGCAGCCACGGCGATCGCCTCGCTGCTCCCGCGTCGCCGCGCGAGGCGCAGCTGGCGCAGACGCCCTCCGGCGAGGAGCGCGGTGCGCGCCCGGCGCGCCCAGGCTGCGCCGCGATGCCGGCGTGCCCAGTGCAGCAGGTCGAGCCAGAGCAGATCGAGCCTCTGTCCCTCTTCGCCGCTCGCCTGGCCGAGTGAGCCCCCCAGGTGGTGCACGACGACCCAGTCGGCGAGGACGCGCACGCTGCGGCCGGCGGTCGCCAGGCGTTGGCAGTAATCGAGGTCCTGGGCATAGTGGCGATAGGTCTCGTCGAACGGTCCGACCGCGCGCGAGCTCGCGCGCGACATCGCCAGGGCGGCGCCCGGGGCCCAGTCGACGAGGCCGCCGGCGAAGCCGCTCGGCGGCGCCTGGCGCAGCCTGAAGCGCGCCCCGCGGCCGAGTCCGCTCGCCAGCGCGAAGAGCCAGAGCAGGGAGGGGAAGGCGCCGCCGCTCCACTGCGGCCGCCCGTCCGGGTAGACCAGCCGCGCGGCGACGGCTCCGGTGCCACCGCCATCGCCGATACCGCCGCTACCGCCGACACCGCCGGACTCCGCCGCGAAGGCCGCGCGGAGAGCGTGATCGCCACCTTCGGTGACCTCGGTGTCGCTGTTCAGGAGCAGCAGCGGATCGCCGGTCGCGTGCGCGAGGCCGCGGTTGACCGCGGCGCTGAAGCCCAGCGCCTGCGGGTGGTGCAGCCAGTGGTGGGCGAGCCCGGCCTGTCGCAGCAGCTCCACGCCGGAATCGGTGGAGCCGTCGTCGACGACGACAATCTCGAGCGGCGTCGTCCAGCGCGCGAGCGAGGCGAGGCACTGCGACGCGAGATCGGCACGGTTGTGCAGCGGGATGACCACGGAGATCGGCGTCAACATGCGCGTGCCAGATTACGGGCGCGACGGCGAGTTGGCAAGCCGGGGCTGGGCGAGCGTGGCAGACGATATGATTTCGCGCGATGAGCCCGAAACCCCGTGCGCGCCGGCCGCGATCGGCTAGCGTCGATCGCGCCGCTCGTGGCGCTGGCTCCGGTGGCTCCGGTGGCTCCGCTGGCTCCAGTGGCTCCAGTGGCGCCAATCGCACCGCTGGCGCTAGTCGCTCCAATACCGCCGAGCGCGCCGCGCACCGCTTGGCCTTGTGGTCGCTCTGGCTGCTGCTCCTCGCCGTGCCGTTCATCCTCGACTCGGCGCAGAAGGATGCCTTTCGCCTCCCCAAGGCGCTCCTCGGAGAGACGCTGGCGCTGCTCTCGCTCTTCTTTCTCGCCTTCGCCTGGAAGGGCCCGGAGGAATGGCGTCGCTTGGCGCGCGCGCCGTTCGTTCTGGCATTCGGGCCTTTCGTGGTGCTCGCGACCCTGCTCTCTTTCGCCAGTCCGCACGTAGAGCATGTCCATCGCGGTCTCGCCGGCCTGTGGATCGGGGCGCTCGCGATCTGGGGCTGGAGCGTCGGCTTCTCGCGGCGCGAGCTCGGCGGGGCGCTCCGGTTCTACCTCGTGCCGGCGTCGATCCTGGCGGCGGTGGCGATCCTGCAGTTCCACGGCATCTACCAGCCGTACGCTTTCGTCGGCATCGCCGAGTCGTCCCGGTTCGCGATCGGATCCCTCGCCGGCAACGTCGGCGATCTCGCCGCCGCCCTGGTCCTGCCGGCGATCCTGGCGCAGGCCGAGCTCGCGCGCGGCAAACGGGTCGCGCTCGCCGCGGTGGCGCTGGCGCTTTGCCTCTACGGCCTGATCGTGACGCAGACCTTCTCGGCGATCGCCGGCGTCGCCGTCGGCACGATCGTCTTCTGGGGCTTCCAAATCTCACGCCGGCGGGCGGCCATCGCCGTCGCGGCGGTCGCCGGAGCCCTGGTCCTCGTTCTCGCCCTGGTGGGCCCGTTCCGCGAGCGCAGCCTGGTCAAGATCGCCGAGGTCGCGCGCGGCGACTGGAACTCCGTGCTGACCGGCAGGCTCGACGGTTGGCGCGCCGCCGCCTGGATGGTGGGGGAGCACCCGCTCACCGGCGTCGGCGTCGGTGCCTACCGGACCGAGTTCGTGCCCGCCAAGACGGCGCTGTTGCGCGACGGCGTGGTGTTCTTCGTCGATCAGCTGAACGTCGTCTTCGCCAACGCCCACAACGAGCTGCTGGAGGTTGCCGCGGAGACCGGCTGGCCGGGTCTCGCGGCATTCGTCTTCGGGCTCGGAATGCTCGTACGCCGGCTGCTGCGCCGGTCGGCGGAGAGCTCGACCTCCGCCCTTGCCTGGGCCGGGAGCGCCGCGATCGGCGTCCTGTCGCTGGCCAATTTTCCGTTCCGGATCGCCGTCGCGCTCTGGCCGATCTGTCTCTTCGTCGCCTGGATCCTGAGCGCCGAGGAAAGCGCATGAAGCTCGTGCTGCGCCTCGTGTTCCCTGCCCTGCTGGCGTTGGGCCTCATCGCCCAGGTGCAACGGGCCGCCGATCTGACGCGCGCGCAGCGCCTGTGCAACAGCGTCGAGCGGCGCAGCATGGCGATGCTGCGCAGCGGCGACCTCGACAAGGCGAAGCTCCGCGCCCATGTCGCGGCGCTCTCCGATGCCCGGAAGCTCGATCGGGCCGACGTCGCGATTCCGACGCTCCTGGGAAGCCAGCATCTGATGCTCGGCGAGCTCGAGCCGGCGCGACAGGTCTACTTCGCGGCGAACCGGCTCGAGCCGCGCCCCGAGATCCTGGTCAACCTGGGCAAGGTCAGCTATTCACAGGCGCAGACGGAACGCGCGGTGCGCTACTTCGCGCGCGCGGTGGTGCTCGATCCGCGGCTGATGAAGGAGGTACCGGCGAGTCTGCAGACGGCGGTATCAGCGGGCCTCGAGGGCCTGCAGGGCCTAGACGCCCTGCGAAGTCAGGACGATGCGGACGGTGCGGACGAGGATTGACAGGTCGAGCCAGAGGCTGCGATTGGAGAGGTAGGCGAGGTCGTAGCGCAGCTTGTTCTCGGGCGTCGAGTGGTACTCGCCGTTGACCTGGGCGAGACCGGTCAGCCCGGGGAGCACCGCGAAGCGCTCGGCGTAGCCCGGGACGTTGCGGAGATGTTGCTCGACGAAGCCGGGGCGCTCCGGACGCGGGCCGACCAGGCTCATCTCGCCGGCGAACACGTTCCACAGCTGCGGCAGCTCGTCGAGGCGGTAGCGGCGCAGGAATCCCCCCACCGGCGTCAGGCGCGGATCGTCGCGCAGCGCGAGAACCTCTCCCGACTCGCGTTCGGCGTCGCGTTTCATGGTGCGGAGCTTGACCACCTGGAACGGACGCAGGGCGCGGCCGACTCTCTCCTGGCGAAAGAGCACGGGCCCGGCGGACGACAGACGCACGGCGAGGGCGGCGAGCACGAAGAGTGGGGACGTGGCGATCGCCAGCGCCGCCGCGCCGCCGAGATCGAAGAGGCGCTTGACCGGCATCGGCGCGCGCCAGTCGCCGTCGCGCATGACCTCGATCAGCGGCAGGTCGTTGATCCAGCGGTAGCGCATCGTGCCGATGAGACTCTCGAACGGACCCGGCAGGAGCAGGATGGTCGGGCGGCGCGGACGGCTGCCGGCGAGCTCGTCGATCAGCGCGGTCTGCCAGCCATCGGCCTCCGGCGCCAGGATGACGTCGTCGACCTCGCCGCTCGCGAGCAGGGCCTCGAGCTCGGCGGCACTGGTGAAGCGCTGACCGAGTGCGCCGTCGGGATCGTCGGGATGGTGGGAATCGTCCACCGCAGGTAGTGAGACGCCGCCGGGTACAGCCCCCCCGGCAGGCCTACTGCCGGGTACAGGTAGATACCCGCGGACTTCGAGACCGTGGACGTGGTGCTCGCGGATCTTCCGGGCGACATCCAGCGCCGCCGGGCCGCAGCCCACCAGCACGACCTGGCGCATCGGCGTACGGATGAGGCTCTGCAACCCGACGCGCCAGAGCACGAGGAGCGCCGTGTTGAGCAGCGCAAAGAGCACCAGGACCGAGCGCGGGAAGGGCTGGCTGGCGAGGAACAGAGCGGTGGCGAGAGCCAGCGTCTGAAAGAGCACCGCAAGACTCGCCCAGCGGGCGATCTCCAGCCGCGGGAGTTTGGTCCGGGTCTCGTAGAGCCCGAAGAAATAGAGCGCGACCGGCTGCGAGAGCACGACCCAGATCCAGACCAGGTCGAAATAGGCGAGCTTCTCGAGCGGCAGCGGCTGGCTCGAGCCCGGCAGCGCCGCGAAGATGCGGATCTGGAAGGCGAGATAGAGGGCGATCCACCCCACGGCGAGATCGCCGACGAGCGACCAGGAGCGCCAGGAAGCCTGATTCGAGGAGTCGCGATGCACGGAAAAGGAAGTCTATCGGACGCCGGCCGGACCCTGGGTGGACACCGGACGGGCGTCGGGCGGGCGCCGGGCGGAGAACGGGTGGAAACCGGGAGGCCAGAGCGTTGACAGGGTCGGCCGGCAGGGTCTACTCTTTCCGGGCATTCGGAGCGGTTCGAAGAGCGCGGCGGCTGAACGGAGCGAATCCGGACGAGCCGCGGCGCGGTTCGGGCTCGGCAACCTGGGGCGGACACCCAAGGTGCCCTCCCGCCGCGAGAGCGGCGGGGATGCGGTCGCGCAAGGACCCCCTGGAGCCCCCAGGAGTCCGACGCCCGGCAACCAAGTGTCCGGGCTCGAAAACCCGCTCCCATTGCCGCCGGCGAGCGGGTTTTTTTTGCCCGCCCGATTCGTCAAAGGGAGGCGCATTTGAAGGTCATCGAGCATCTGGAACGGGCCAAGTCGCCGCTGATCAGCTTCGAGATCATTCCGCCGCTGCGCGGCGGCGACGTGCGCAATCTCATGGCCTTGATCGAGGACCTGGTCGAGTTCCGGCCGCCGTTCATCGACATCACCAGCCACGCGGCGGAGGTCTTCTACGACGAAACGGCGGCCGGCATCCAGCGCCGCGTCAAGCGCAAGCGGCCGGGAACGATGGGCGTCTGCGCGCTGGTCCAGAACAAGTACGGCATCGATGCCGTGCCGCACGTCCTCTGCCGCGGCTTCACGCGCGAGGAGACGGAGGACTTCCTCATCGAGCTGCGCTACCTCGGCATCGACAACGTGCTCGCCGTACGCGGCGACGACAGCGGTTACGAGAAGCCGCTGCGCGAAGGACGCAGCGCCAACCGCTACGCGGTCGATCTGGTGGCGCAGATCGACGCCATGAACCACGGCCGCTACCTCGCCGCGGACCTCCTCGACGCCGAGCGCTCGGAGTTCTGCGTCGGCGTCGGGGGCTACCCCGAGAAGCACTTCGAGGCGCCGAACCTCGCCGCCGACGTGCGCCAGTTGAAGGCCAAGATCGAGGCCGGGGCGAGCTACGTGGTGACGCAGATGTTCTTCGACAATCGGCACTACTTCGCCTTCGTCGACGCCTGCCGCGTGGCCGGCATCACGGTGCCGATCATCCCCGGGCTGAAAGTCCTCTCGGCGCGCTCGCAGCTGTCGTCGATCCCGCGCAACTTCTATGTCGAGATCCCCGCTGCCCTGGCCGACGCGGTCGCCGAGGCGCCGGACGACGAGGTCCTGAAGATCGGTGTCGCCTGGGGCCGCAAGCAGGTCGAAGAGCTGCTGGCGCGCAAGGTGCCGTCCCTCCATTTCTACGTCATGCAGAGCGCCGGTCCGGTGAAGAGCCTGATGAAAGATCTAGGATAGGCGAAAAAGGGGGAAGCTCATGTTGCGAAATTGGGGAAGCGTAGGAGTCTTGTGCCTCGCGCTCGCGCTGCCGGCCGCGCAGCCTGCGACCGCTGACGGACCGGCGGAGAGACCGGAGGACAAGGTCGAAGTCGGGCCTACGGCGAGTCCGGTCACGAGCGTCGCGCTCGGCAGTCTTCCGGTCGTCGTGCAGCCGCACCCCTATATCGACAAGGCCAAGGATCGCCAGAACCCGCTGGCCCACGAGCCCGATCAGGGGCGGCGCGGAACCTGGAACCGGACCGCGGTGCCACCCGATCCGCTGGCGAGCCGGGGCTTCGACCCGAATCACCTCACCCCGCCGGTTCTCTTCACCTTCGCGGGAACCGGAAATCCGATCGCCTGCAGCGGCTGCTCGCCGCCGGACACGGTCGGGGATGTCGGCCCGAAGCACTACATCCAGATGGTCAATTCGACCAAAGTTGCGGTCTACAGCAAGACCGGCACCCTTCTGGACGGGCCGTTCAATCTCTCGGACCTCTTCAGCACGGGCGCCTGCAATGCAGATTCAGGCGATCCAGTCGTCGCCTACGATCCGCTCGCCGACCGCTGGGTACTGGCGCAGTTCAACGGCGCGAACAACCTCTGCTTCGCGGTCTCGACGACCGCGGATCCGCTCGGTACCTATGCCGTCTACACCTTCTCCACCACGAACTTCCCCGACTACTTCAAGATCGGCGTCTGGCCGGACGGCTACTACGTCTCGACCAACGAGTTGGACTACAACGCCTGGGCGTTCGACCGGGTGAAGATGCTGCAGGGTATCGCGGCGGGCTCGGTCAAGGCGACCGGCTTCGCCGACAACTTCCTGATGCCGGCCGACGTCGACGGCATCGTGGCGCCGCCTGCGGGGGCTCCGGCGATCTACTACACCTTCCTCGACAATAGTTTCCACGGTGGCACCGACCGCCTCGAGCTGCGGGCGTTCGATGTCGACTGGGTGACACCGGCGAGCTCGACTTTCACGGTTGTCGGATCTCCGACGATCGCGGCTTTCACGTACACCGTTTGCGGTTTCTTCAACCTCAGCTGCGCGCCGCAGGCGGGCACAGGCCAACAGGTCGATGTGGTCTCGGAGTGGCCGATGTTCCGTTTCGCCTACCGGCGGTTCGCGGGGCACGAGAGCCTGGTGGGGAACTTCACCGTGCCGGTCTCCGGCCGGGCTGCGCCGCGCTGGTTCGAGCTGCGTGGCACCGGCACCACCTGGACGCTTTTTCAGCAGGGCACCTACGACCCTGATGCGACCGCGCATCGTTTCATGGGCTCGATCGCGCAGGACCGGTTGGGCTCGATCGCGCTCGGCTACTCGGCCATGTCGGCCGCAGTCTCGCCGGCGATTCGCTTCGCCACTCGGCGAGTGACGGATGCCGCCGGGACGCTCGGCTCGGAATCGACGCTCATCGCCGGCGGCGGCTCGCAGACCGGCTCCGACCGCTGGGGCGACTACTCGGCCTTGTCGATCGATCCTGCCGACGAGTGCACCTTCTGGTACACCAACCAGTACTACACCGCGAGCTCGGGGAGCAACTGGGCGACGCGGATCGGCGCCTTCCGCGTGGCGCAGTGCAAGGGGCTGTTCTTCGACAACTTCGAGACCGGGGGGCGGACGCGTTGGAGTGCGACGCTGCCCTGAAGCGGTGGGCAGCGGCGCTGGCCGGTCTGGTCATCGGCCTCGCGCCCGTCGCTTGCGGCCGGCGAGAGCCGGTGGCGTCGCCGGCGTCGGCGGTGCTGCCGTTCGCCGCGGCGCGCTATCAGGACATCGTCGTCGACCAGGCGCTCTACGGCACCTTCGATCCGGCGACCGGCGTGCATACCTGCGCCGACGAGTCGCGCGACAGCTTCGTCCTTGCCGCCGGGGAGACGCGCAGTTTCACGGTCACGCTCCCGGGACCATCGCAGCTCCTCCTCGGTGGCTGCGCGGCTGGGGCCGAAGGGGCACCCCGAAACCTGGACAACCGTCTGCGGGTCCGCATCTACCTGCCGGACGGTAGCCGGCAGGAGGAGTCGGTCGCCCTGGGCTCCGCCTGGTCGGAACGCTGGGTCGTGCCCGAGACCGCAGGCGGGGAGGTTCGACTCGAGCTCGCGGCGATGCTTCCCGCGGGAGCCCGCGCTTTCGTGGACAGTCTTGCGGTCCGTACCGATTTCCCCGCCGGGCCGGCCCCCGCAGCCCGCCGTGCGATCCTCATCTCGCTCGATGCGTTCCGGGAGGATGCCATCGGGGCGATGGGTGGACGCACGGTGACGCCGGTGCTCGACCGGCTCCTTGCCGAGTCCGAGCGTTTTTCGCCGCACTGGGCGCAGGAGATCTCGACCAAGACCTCGCACGCCTCGATGCTGACGGGCCTGCCGGTCGCCGTCCACGGCGTGGATCGCGAGGAGCGGCCGCTCTCGCCCGAGATCGCGACGCTCGCCGAGCGGCTCGCGGCCGGTGGTCCGGCGAACGGCGCGGCGACCGCCGCCTTCCTGCAGATTGCCCCGTTCTTCGCCGAGAAGTTCGCGCTGAACCAGGGGTTCAGGACCTACCGGCTGAAGGCCTGGACGGTCGATCAGGAGCTGCGCCTGGCGGCCGACTGGGCGAGCGCGCACCGGGAGGAGGCCTCGTTCCTCCTCGTCCATCTCTACGGCGCGCATTCGGACTTCGGGATCCTGCCCTACGAGGCGGCCGGCGTGACGCGCGCGACGGTCGCCGAAAAGTTCGGCGTCGAGAACTACGGCTGTGCCGGCGAGGTCTGCGCCAGCCGGAGGCTCATGGCGATCCACTACCAGGCCTTGCAGCCGTTGGAACGCGAGCGCGAGATCACCCGTTGGCTTTACGATCGCGGGATCGAAAGTCTCGACCGGCAGCTCGGCCGCTTCTTCGACGACCTGCGCCGCGCCGGTCTCTGGGACGAGACGCTCGTCATCGTGACTGGCGACCACGGCGAGGCGTTCGGCGAGCACGGCTACTTCCTGCACACCACGCCGCACGAGGAGACGCTGCGCGTGCCGCTGCTGGTGAAGTGGCCCGCTTCCTCCCGGCGCTCCGGAGTCTCGACGACCCGCTTCTCGACCGCGCTCGACCTCGCGCCGACGATCCTGGCGCATTTCGGACTGCCGGCCGACGATCTCCCGGGGCGGGACCTCGCGCAGTTGTCCGCCCGGGCGGGCCGGCTGATGATCTCGAAGGACGCCGTGCGGCTCGACGACTTGAAGCTCGTCTTCGCCACCCCCGAGTTCCCGCGCTCTCTCTACGACCTGGCTGCCGATCCGGGAGAGCAGTCGAACCTCCTGCCGGCGCGCGAAGCCGACGCCGCGCGGCTCGAGGACGTGCACCGGCTGGCCATCGCTGCGGCGGGGCGCAGAGTCTCCTTGCCTGACGCGCCCGAGGCACAGCCGTTTACGGAGGAAGAGTTGGAGCAGTTGAGGGCGCTGGGGTACCTCTAGCGCTTGTGGCGAGTGCGCCGGCGGTCGGCGGTGGTATCGCCGAATCCCCGGTGCTCGGTCGGGACCCCAGTCGATTGGATTTTTTCTCTTGAGGGTGGGGCCCCCCGCCACTCCGCGCCGGGAATCCGACGATCCCACCGCCGCCCGCCTTTCAGAGCTGGCAAAGGCGGCGGCCATCTTTCCGGGGTTTCCACGCTGACAGGACGACGGCAGGGAGCTCGAAAGGATCTCGGCGCGCAGTGGCGGGGGGCCCCGCCGACAAGAAAGAAATCTGTTACCCGGGGTCCCGACCGAGCACCGAGATCCTTTCGAGCTCCCTGACGGCGGCCGGCGCATTCGTGCTTTTGACTTGAACCCGGAGCTGACGTAGCCTATGTGGCACATCACGAGGGCCCGGAGGAGTTTCCGGGCACGGCAACCTGGGGCAGACACCCAAGGTGCTCACCGGCGGACAGTCGCCGGGATGCGGTCGCGAAAGCGGCAACGAAGTGTCTGAAGCGAAGACGCCTCGTGATGTTGACGAGGCGTTTTTTGTTTTTGGGGAGTGAACATGAGTCAGCCGACAGCTTCAGCGGTGCCCGTTCCGGCAGCCTTGCCTGCCCTTCCGGATACCGAGGCCCGCACCGCGGCGCTCCTCGAGGCGCTCGACGAGCGCATCCTCGTCCTCGACGGCGCCACCGGTACGGCGCTGCAGGGCTTCGACTTGACCGCCGAGGACTTCGGCGGGCCGGCGCTCGAGGGCTGCAATGAGAACCTCTGCATCACCCGGCCGGAGGTCGTGCGCGGGCTGTCGCGCTTCTACCTCGCGGCGGGGGCCGACATCGTCGAAACCAACTCGTTCGGCTCGACGCCGCTGGTGCTCGGCGAATACGGCCTTGCCGACCAGGCGTTCGAGATCAGCCGCCTGTCGGCGAAGCTCGCGCGCGAGGCCTGCACCGAGTTCGACGAGCCCGGAAGGATCCGCTTCGTCTGCGGCGCGATGGGCCCGACGACGAAGGCGATCTCGGTCACCGGCGGCATCACCTTCGAGGAGCTCAGCGAGAACTTCCGTGTTCAGGCGCTCGGGCTGATGGCCGGTGGCGCCGACTATCTGCTCGTCGAGACCTGCCAGGACACGCGCAACATCAAGGCCGCCCTCATCGGTATCGAGCAGGCGTTCGAAGGCTCCGGCTGGCGGATTCCGGTCGCCGTCTCGGTGACCATCGAGGCCACCGGAACGATGCTCGCCGGGCAGGACGCCGAGGCGCTCGCGATCTCGCTCTTCCATGCCGACCTGCTCTATGTCGGACTCAATTGCGCCACCGGCCCGGCGCTCATGGCCGATCACCTGCGCACGCTTTCGACGCTCTGCCGGACGCGCGTCGCCTGCGTGCCGAACGCCGGCCTGCCGGACGAGGACGGAAAGTACCGTGAGGGTCCGGAGGTCTTCCGCGAGGTCTTCGGGCGCTTCCTCCACGAGGGCTGGCTGAATCTCGTCGGCGGCTGCTGCGGCACGACCGACAAGCACGTGGCCGTCCTCGCCGAGGTCGCGAAGCAGCACCGGCCGCGGCCGATTCCGCATCACCAGCGGGCGCTCGTCTCCGGCATCGAGGCGGTCGAGCTCGAAGTCAGCAACCGGCCGCTGCTGGTCGGCGAGCGCACCAACGTCCTCGGCTCGCGGGTCTTCAAGGGGATCATCGCCGCCGGCGACTACGAGGGCGCCGCCGAGGTCGGCCGCGCACAGTTGAAGGCCGGCGCGCAGGTGCTCGACGTCTGCCTGCAGGATCCCGATCGCGACGAGCTCATCGACGTCCTTCGCCTGCTCGACAAGCTGGTGCGCGTCGTCAAGGCGCCGCTGATGATCGATTCCACCGACGCCAAGGTCATGGAGCGCGCGCTCACCTGGTGTCAAGGCAAGTCGATCCTGAACTCGATCAACCTCGAGGACGGTCTCTCCCGCTTCGAGAAGGTCGTGCCGCTCGGCCGCCGCTTCGGTGCGGCGTTCGTCGTCGGCCTCATCGACGAGACCGGGATGGCGGTCACCGTCGAGCGCAAGCTCGAGGTGGCGCGTCGCAGCTACCAGATCCTCACCGAGGAGATGGGCGTCGCCCCCGAGGACATCTGGTGGGATCCGCTGGTCTTCCCCTGCGGCACCGGCGACGAGGCCTACCTCGGCAGCGCCTCGGCGACGATCGGGGGGGTGCGCGCGGTCAAGACGGAATTCCCGCTCACCAAGACGATCCTCGGCATCTCGAACGTCAGTTTCGGCCTGCCGCCCTCCGGCCGCGAAGTGCTGAACTCGGTCTTCCTCTACCGCGCCACTCTCGCCGGCCTCGACGCCGCGATCGTCAACACCGAGCGGCTGGCCCGCTTCGCCGAGATCCCCGACGACGACCGGCGGCTGGCGGAGGCGCTGATCGATCTCGAGCTCGGCGACAAGGCGGCCGGCGAGGCGGCGGTCGCCGCCTTCACCGCGCATTTCCGCGAGAGGAGCGGCCAGAAGGGGAACGCCAGCGCCGAGAGCCGCGCCGCCCTGCCGCTCGCGGAGCGCCTGGCGCGCGCCATCGTCGAGGGCAGCAAGATCGGCCTCGAGGCAGACCTGCAGCAGGCGCTCGGCGAGGAGCGCTACAGCGATCCGCTGGCGATCATCAACGGGCCGCTGATGGCCGGGATGAGCGAGGTCGGGCGGCTGTTCAACGACAACAAGCTGATCGTCGCCGAGGTGCTGCAGTCGGCCGAGGTGATGAAGGCGGCGGTGAACTTCCTCGAGCCGCACATGGAGAAGACGGAGTCCTCCTCGCGCGGCAAGGTCCTGCTCGCCACGGTGAAGGGGGACGTGCACGACATCGGCAAGAACCTGGTGGATATCGTGTTGTCGAACAACGGCTTTGCGGTCGTGAATCTGGGGATCAAGGTGCCGTCGGAGCAGCTGATCCAGGCGGTGGAGCAGCACCGGCCGGACATCATCGGCCTCTCGGGTCTGCTGGTCAAGAGCGCGCAGCAGATGGTGGTGACGGCCGGCGACCTTCAGGCGGTCGGCATCGACACGCCCCTCCTGGTCGGTGGCGCGGCGCTCACCCGGCGCTTCACCCACCGCAAGATCGCCGCGGCTTACGGCGGTGTCTGCACCTACGCCAAGGACGCCATGCACGGGCTCAAGCTGGTCGAGCGCCTGATGGATCCGGCGAGCCGGCCGACGCTCGAACAGGAGATCGGCGCGCTGCTCGAGCAGGACAGGGTCGACGCCATCCCGACGCCTGGCGCCTCCGGCCCGGAGAGCGCAGCACTCCGCCGGTCGGCGGTGCGTCGCGATCTTCCTGTGCCTGCTCCGCCGGACCTGGACCGCCACGCGGTGACGCTCGACCTGGACGCGGTCTGGGAGGAGCTCAATCCGCAGATGCTCTACGGCAAGCACCTGGGGATGCGCGGGGTGGTGAAAAAGCTCGCCGAGGAGGGCGATCCGAAGTACTTCAAGCTCCTCGGCGTGGTCGACGAGTTGAAGGAGGTCGCGCGCCAGGGCGGTATGCAGGCGAAGGCGGTCTGGCAGTTCTTCCCGGCGCGCTCCGAGGGCAACACGCTGACGCTGCTCGACCCGAAGTCGGGCGCGAAGGACCAGGTGATCGCCTCCTGGGAGCTGCCGCGCCAGGAGGGCAGCGATGGACTCGCGATCTCCGACTACGTCCTCGACTCGGATCACGTGGCGCTCTTCGTCACCACCGCCGGCGCCGGCGTGCGCGAGCGCGTGGAGCAATTCAAGCATGCGGGCGACTACCTGAAGAGCCACACTTTCGCGGCGCTCGCCCTCGAGACCGCCGAGGCCGCGGCGGAGTGGCTGCACCGCAAGCTCCGCACCGACTGGGGCTTCCCCGACCCGGCGGAGACCACGCCCCAGGACCGCTTCTCGGCGCGCTACCGCGGCAAGCGCTACAGCTTCGGCTACCCCGCCTGCCCCGACCTCTCCGGCCAGCAGCAGCTCTTCGCCGCCCTGCGCCCCGAGGAGATCGGCGTCGAGCTCACCGAAGGCGACATGATGGACCCCGAAGCGAGCGTCTCCGCCCTCGTCTTCCACCACCCCGACGCCCGCTACTTCGGAGTCTGAGCGGACCAGACCAGGCGCGCCAGGGGAACGGGCGCTCGATGAGAGCTCATGGCTCCAGCAGGCGGAAGAGCGGCGAGGTGCCGGCGCGGCGGTCGAAAGTGACCGTCGCCTCCGCCCTGGCCTCTCGCGCGGTCCAACCGATGACGTAGTCGGCGAAGTCTGCCGGTCCCTCCTCGAAGGCGTTGAGGGCTTGCCAGGCCAGCTCCGAACGCTCGATCGAAAGGTCATCGGCGGCGAGGAGGCCACGCACCAGGGCGGCGATCTGGACGCGGGAATACCGATAGCCGCGTTCGAGCACCCAGACGAGCTCGCAGAGCACCACGAGCGGCACGAGACCCGGTGTCTCGACGGTGCAGGAGGTCTCGACGATTCGGGTGGCCGCACGCGTCTGGCGCGGGTCGTCGCGCACCAGGTAGCGCACCAGCACGTTCGTGTCGAGGGCGATCACCGGGCCCCGGCGAGCGCACCCGCGATCGCGGCGGCGTCGATCTCCGCCAGCGAAAGCGGTCGCGGCGGCTTGGGCAGCAGGCCCTTGAGGTCGCGCAGCGATCCCCCGACGCGGATCACCTCCAGCCTGTCGTCTCCCGTGACGATGACCTCGAGGCGCGAGCCGGCGCGCAGTCCCAGCCGCTTGCGGGCCGCCGCCGGCAAGGTGACCTGCCCCTTCGAACTGACCGTGATCGTCATTCGATTTCTCCAATGCCTTACTTTCTCGCCTTACATCTTACAGCGAAACCGGCGCGTCGGTCCGCCTCTCACCGCGGACCTCCAGCTCCTGCCAAGGCGCCGCCGGGCGGTGGCCTGCCAGAAGGCGGGGCGCGGAGCTCTTGGGGCTACCCGTTGGAGCGGCCCGCCGTTAGGAGGGCGATGCTAGGTTGCTGCCGTTCCCGAGAGCGAGGATCTGGCGATGAGCGACGGTGTGCCCGGCGAGACTTTACCCGACCTTGAGCTGAGCGCGACCCAGCGCGCGGCGATCGCCCGGTTGGCGAAGGACGAGGTGGTGGTGAAGCCGCCGTTGAAGCTTGCCCGCGGCGCTTTCCTGGTCAACGACGATATCGAGCGCTCGGCGGCCGCCGACGATCCGGAGGTCTTCTGGGCGGAACGCTCTGAGCTCATCGACTGGATCGAGCCGTTCCACACCGTGCGGCGCTTCGAGACGCCGCACCACGAGTGGTTTCTCGGCGGCAAGCTGAACGCCACCGCCAACTGCATCGACCGCCATGTCCACTCCGACCGGCGCAACAAGGCCGCCCTGATCTGGGTCGGCGAAGACGGTGAGGAGGTCACTTACACCTACAACCGTCTCTACCGCGAGGTGAACCGCTTCGCCAACGCCTTGAAGCGGCTCGGCGTGATCAAGGGCGACCGGGTGATCATCTACATGCCGCTCGTCCCCGAGGGGATCGTCACCATGCTCGCCTGCGCGCGCATCGGCGCCATCCACTCGGTGGTCTTCGCCGGCATGGGGACGCAGGCGCTGCGCTCGCGCATCGTCGACTCGGGCGCCAAGGTCATCGTCGCCTCCGACTTCACCTATCGCCGCGGCAAGAAGATTTCGCTCAAACCGACGGTCGACGAAGCGGTGCGCGACCTCACCTTCGTCGAACATGTCGTCGTCCATCGCCGCGGCTCGCGGCCGGGCGACGCGCCCTACGCCTTCGAGAGCTCCCGCGAGGTCGACTTCTACGACATCCAGCAGGCGCGCGAGATCCACTGCCACGCCGAGCCGATGGACTCCGAGGACCCCCTCTTCATCCTCTATACGTCCGGAACCACCGGCCAGCCGAAGGGTGTCGTGCACACCACCGGCGGCTACATGGTCGGCGTCACCTACCTGTCGCGCGCCTTCTACCAGATCGGCGAGCGCGACATCTACTGGAGCACGTCGGACATCGGCTGGATCGTCGGGCATTCGTTCATCGTCTACGGCCCACTCTCGGTCGGCGCGACGGTCTTCTGCCGTGAGGGCGTGCCCGACTACCCGACTCCCGAGGTGACCTGGGAGCTGGTGGAGCGCTTTGGCGTCAACCTGATGTTCACCGCGCCGACGGCGCTACGGATGTGGATGAGCCACGGCGAAGAGGCGCCGAAGAAGTACGACCTCTCGCGCCTGCGGCTGCTCGCCTGCGCCGGCGAACCGCTCAACCCGGAGGCGCACCTCTGGGCGCAGACGCACCTCGTCGGCCAGGGCGGCGGGATGGTGGTCGACAACTGGTGGCAGACCGAAATTGCCGGGCCGGTGCTCGGGACGCTGCCGACTTTCGAGGCCCGATCGGGCAAGGTCGGAAAGCCCTTGCCGGGCGCCGTGGTCGACGTCGTCGACCGGTTCGGCAACTCGCTGCCCGACGGGCAGGGCGGACTCCTCGTGCTGCGCGAGCCCCTGCCCTACATGCTGCGCACGATCTGGGGCGACGACGAGCGCTACAAGGAGTACTGGCGGCAGGTGCCGGGCTGCTACGCGGCAGGTGACATCGCAGTGCGCGATCGCGACGGCTACTTCGCGGTGCTCGGCCGCGCCGACGACGTGATGAACGTCGCCGGGCATCGCATCGGCACCGCCGAGGTCGAGAGCTCGCTGCTGCGCCATCCGTCGGTCGCGGAGAGCGCGGTCGTCGGCCTCCCGGATGAGATCAAGGGCGAGCGCATCAAGGCGTTCGTGGTCTTGAAGCCCGGCGAGCTCGCCGGGCCCGGCCTCATCGGCAGCCTCAAGGACCATGTCCGCCAGGATCTGGGCCCGATCGCGCAGCCTTCCGACATCGAGATCCGGACTTCGCTTCCCAAGACCCGCTCGGGCAAGATCGTGCGCCGCTTCCTCAAGGCGCAGGAGCTCGGCGAAGACCCCGGAGACCTCTCGACCCTCGCCGACTGAAGGGGCCGGCCCCGCGGGCCACCGGCACCCGGGCCGCGAGCTGCCGTATGACCGCGGTCATGCCGGGGGTGAGACCGCGCTGCTAGCTTGAGGGCATTCTCAGGAGGAGTGCCCTGCCATGCCCGAGCGACCGCGTCCGTCCCGTCGCCGTTGGATCGTCGCCCTGCTGGGGGTCGGGTTGGCCGTCGCCGCCTACGCCGCCGTCACCTCGCTCATCCCGATGACCCAGGCCGACTTCCACCTCTCGGGTACGCAGATCGGTGACGTCCCGCCCGGGGCGCTCGAGACCTCGTCGTATTGCCGCACCTGCCACGGTGACTACGACGTCGAGGACGAGCCCTGGGCGACCTGGGCCGGCAGCCTCATGGGCCTCGCCGGGCAGGATCCGCTGTTCTACGCCCAGATGACCACCGCCAACCAGGACGTCGCCAACGTCGGCACCTTCTGCCTGCGCTGCCACGTGCCGATGTCGTACGTCACCGGGCATGCCAGCGATCCGACCGGCGGGAGCCTCGACGAGGTCGACCGCGACGGCGTGACCTGTCACTTCTGCCACAGCCAGGTCGACCCCACTTACGTTGCGGGGCAGAGTCCGGCCGAGGACGAGGCGGTGCTCGGCGCGCTCGCCTCGGTGCCGACGAGCTACGCCAACGCGATGTTCGTGCTCGATCCGCAAGGCCGGCGCCGCGGCCCGTACGTGGACACCGACGCGCCGCACCAGACGATCTACTCGCCGTTCCACAAGTCGGGCGAGATGTGCGGCACCTGTCACGACGTCGGCAACGTCGCGGTCTCGAAGCTCCCCAACGGGACCTACCGCTACAACCTGCTCGACCAGCCGACGCCGGACGAGAATCCGTGGATGCAGTTCCCGCTCGAGCGCACCTTCACCGAGTGGCAGCTCTCCGAGTTCGCGGACACCGGGGTCGATCTCGGCGGGCGCTTCGGCGGCACCGGCGGGCCGGTGGTCGGCAGCTGCCAGGACTGCCATATGCCGAAGACGACGGCGCGCGGCGCCTCGGCTGGTCGCGAGCGCACCGACCTCGCCCGCCACGAGTTCGCCGGCGCGGCGGCGCCGGTGCTCGATCTCATCCTCGAATACCAGTCCGGAAGTCCGACCGTCGATCCCGCCCTCATCCTGGCCTCGCGGGCGCGCTCGGTATCGATGCTCCGGCGCTCGGCGACGCTCGACTTGGTGCAGGAGGGCACCGAGCTGGTCGTACGGGTGACCAACCAGTCGGGCCACAAGCTGCCGACGGGTCACATCGAGGGGCGGCGGGTCTGGATTCACGCGCGGTTCTTCGATGCCGCGGGGGCGCTGGTCGGGGAGCACGGCCACTACGACGCGGCCGAAGCCCACCTCGACGAGGCCTCGACGACGGTCTTCGAGATGCACGTCGGATTGAGCGCCGACGCGGCCGCCGCGACCGGCCTCCCGGCCGGGATCACTACCCACATGGCGCTCGCCGACACCATCGTCAAGGACACCCGGATTCCGCCGCGCGGCTTCACCAACGCGGCCTTCGAGGCAGGTGGGGCGCCGCCAGTCGGCGCGGTCTACGCCGACGGCCAGTACTGGAGCGACACCCGCTTTGCGGTGCCGGCCGGTGCGGTGCGGGCGGAGGCCGAGATCTACTACCAGAGCACGCCCCGGCACTACATCGAGGCGCTGCGCGACGGCAACGTCACCGACGACTGGGGCGAGACGCTCGCCAACCTCTGGAACGCCACCGGCCGCGGCGCGCCGATCGAGATCGCCCGGCGTTCGATCCCGCTCGGGGTCGAAGCGATCTTCACCGACGGCTTCGAGTCCGGCTACACGACATCCTGGTCCGCCTCCGCACCCTAAGCGGCAGAGAACCCTGAAAGCCGCCTTCAGGCGGGCTGCGGAACGAGCGCCGCGAGAACCTCTGCAACTCCGTAGTCGTGCTCGCCAGGTGGCAGGAAGAGCCGCAGCGAGTCGAGGTCATCGCCGGCAGTGAGGAGCGGCGGCTCGAGCTCGCCGTGGACTTGCGGCTCGGCGAGCGACACGTTGGCGAGCAGGCTGTTGCAGAGACACTTTCGTCCCAGCGTCTGCTCCGCTTCGCCGCCCTTGGCGACGAACGCCTCGACCGGTTCGGCGGCGCAGCGATAGCCGACGCCGCCGTCTTCGCGGCGGTAGGCACTCCTCAGGAAGCCGAGGTTGCAGAGGCGCTCCCGCTGTTCGTAGACCGCCTCTTCCGAAAGCGTCCCGGGGAGATCCACGACCTTGAACGGGAAGCCGGTCGGCGAGGCGCGCGGATCGGTGCGCACCACCGTGGCGCCGGATTCCACTCGCGCTATCACCGCCCGCCGCAACTCCGGATCGAGGCCCGACTCGCGGCTGAAGGCGAACGCGGTGCCGACCTGAATGCCGTGCGCGCCGAGGCGCTGCGCTGCGGCGAGCGCACCCGGGCGGCCGCGGCTGCCGGCGAGCCAGAACGGCTTTCCGAGCTCGCGGAGCTTGGTGAGATCGACCTCGTCACGCGGCCCGTAGAGCGGCTGGCCGCTATCGTCGAACCGGGCCGCGCCGCGCGGCGGCGCATTGTGGCCGCCCGCCGCCGGCGCTTCGACGATGAAGCCGTCGACCGGGCCGGTAGCGCGTTTCAGGAGGATCTGCGCCAGCGAGACGGACGAGATGATCGGAAGAAAGTACGGCAGCGCAAGCGAATGCTGGGGGGCGCCTGCCATCTCCGCCAGTGCGCCCATGCCGATCTCCGCCGGATCGAAACCGATCCGGACGTCGGCGTTGTCGTCACCGGCGACGGCGACCGAGAGCGCTGCCGGCCGATGCTCGGCGAGGGCCGCGAGGGCGGCGGGAATCTCGAGCGGAATCCCGGCCCCCATGAGAACGTACCCGGCGCCGGCGAGGAGCGCGCCGTAGAGCGTCGGCAGGGTCGGCAGGACGATCTTCTGCAGCAGGTTGATGCCGACGACACCGTCGTGGCCCTCGCGGGCGAGGTCCACCTCGACGAAGCTCGCCAGGACATTGAGCCGCAGGAGATCGCGGCTCGGCTTGAGGGTGTGCCGCGCGACCTCGGCGAAACGGGTGCCAGGGGCGATGCCGCCGGGCACGAAGTAGCGCTTCATGACGCGATCGACGAGCTCCGGATACGGAAAGCGCGCCAGCGACCGCCGGAGATCGCCGGCGAGATCGCCGAGCTGCAGCCGGCGCGCAAGCTGAACGTCGAGCGCCGTGCCCGAGACCACGCCGAGCCCGCCGGCGGCCGAGACCGCCCGCGCCAGGCGCCAGCCCGAGACGCCGACTCCCATGCCGCCTTGAATGACTTCCGGATGGACTGTATTGGACATTGGGGGTGGACTCCTCGTTTTGAGCGGACGATCAGTATATTACGCAGCAGCGACGGCCGTAGTCAGCTGGGAAATATACAGCTTTGCGCCCGCAGCCGCCGGCGGCGCCGGAGCTCCCTCGACTTGGCGTCGACTTCGGGACTATGCTGCGCGCATCTCGCGAGGGAATGCCGCATGGCGTTGAGGCTGACCTGCCCGAACTGTGGTTCGCGTCCGCATACCGAGTTCTGGTTCGGGGGCGAGGTCGAAGCGCACGCCGCGCGCGCCGATAGCGCGGCGGTGGCGCCCGCAGCGCGCCCTGAGATGAACCGCGAGGCCGTGCTCGAGGCCGACTTCGCGCGCGTATGGCTGCGCAAGAACAGCTACGGTATCCAGCGCGAGCGCTGGTTCCATCATGCAGGCTGCCGGCGCTGGCATACCGCGGTGCGCGACACGCTCACCAACGAGGTTCATGATCGCGCCTGACAATGGACGGCCGAAAGCGCCGAAGGCGAGCCGGCTCGATTTCGAGGGCCGCGCGATTCCGGTGGCGCCGGACGATACGGTCGCCTCGGCGCTCTATCGCGCCGGGGTGCGGATCTTCTCGCGCTCGTTCAAGTACCACCGCAGGCGCGGGCTCTACTGCCTCACCGGCGACTGCCCGAACTGCCTGATGACCGTCGACGGCGAGCCCGCGGTGCGCACCTGCCGCACGCCGGCGACGGAGGTTCGCACGGTGGCGCGCGGCAGCGGCTGGCCGTCGGCCGGGCACGATCTGCTGTCGATTCTCTGGCGCCTGCGCGCCTTCCTGCCGGTCGGCTTCTATTACAAGTCGATGATCCGCCCGCGCTGGCTCTGGCCGCTCGCGGAGCGGGTGATCCGGAGAGTCGCCGGGCTCGGTCCGATCGCCCGCGACCTGCCGGTGGTGAACCGCGAGCGGCTGAATCACCATCCCGAGCTGCTGGTCGTGGGCGGCGGAGTCGCCGGCCTCGCCGCGGCGCTGGCCGCGGCGCAACGCGGCGAGACCGTGGTGCTCGCCGACGAAGGGGTGATCGGCGAGGGTCTCGCCCCCGGCCCGGCGCGTGCCCGCGTCGATGCCCTGAGGGCGCAGCTACGGCGCCACGGCTCGATCACGGTGCTCGAGCGGGCGCTCGCGATCGGGCTCTACCAGGGACCGCTGGTGCCGATCGCCGGAGCGGACAGGCTGCACCTCGTGCATCCGGCGCGGATTGTCGTCGCCACGGGCGCGGTCGAGAGCCACGCGGTCTTTCCGGGCAGCGACCTGCCGGGGGTCTTTCTCGCCCGCGGCGCGGCGCGGCTCGCCGGTGTCCACCACCTCTCGCCAGGACGGCGCATCGTCATGGTCGCGACGAGCGACGAGGCGATGGACCACCTCGACACCCTCCGCGCGCAAGTGGCCCGCGATGCCGGCGCGAGCGTCGTCGCGGTCGTCGCGCCCCGGGCCCTCGCGGCGCGGGTGCCGGCCGGCGTCGAGGTCCTGCACGACGGTGCGGTCGTGGCCGCCTTCGGCCGGCGCGGTGTTCTCGCAGGGAGCGACGGAGGGCTCCGTGCTGTCGTGGTCGCGACCGGCGGCGGCCGGCGCACCATCGCCTGCGACGCCCTGGTGCTCGGGCTCGGGCTCGAGCCGCGCGACGGCCTCCTCAGGCAGGCGGTCTGCGAACCGGTCCAGGGAGCGGGAGAGGTGGTCTCGCCGGGCTGCACTCTCGCGGAGGCGGAGGCGAGCGGCTTCGCCGCCGCTTCGCCGGACTCGACGATCGCCGTTGCCGGCGCCTTCGTCTGGCCTGCTACGGAGCGCGCGTTGCCGCCGGTGGCGTCGAAGGGCTTCGTCTGTCTCTGCGAAGACGTGGAGGCCGGTGAGCTGGCGCAGGCCTGGGACGAGGGTTATCGCTCGACGGAGCTCCTCAAGCGCTACACCACGGTGACCATGGGCGCCTGCCAGGGAGCGCTCTGCCAGGCGCATCTGCGCGCCTTCGTCGGCGAGCGCTCGGGAGGAGCATCGCGGCCGACCGCGGTGGTCCGTCCGACTGTCGCGCGCCCGCCGGCCCGCCCGGTGCGTCTCGAGGATCTCGCGGCCGGTGTGCGGGTGCCGCTCGAGTACCACACCGCCCTGCACTCGCGGCACCTCGCGCTCGGTGCGACGATGGAATGGACTGGCGCATGGAAACGCCCTTCGCACTACGGCGACGTGGAAGGGGAGTACCGGGCGGTGCGCGAGAACGTGAGTCTCATGGACGTTTCGACGCTCGGTAAGTACCAGATCGCCGGCGCGGACGCGATGCGCTTTCTCGAGCGCCTCTACCCGTGCCATATCGCCGACCTCGCCCCGGGGCGCAGCCGTTACGCCCTGCTGCTCAACGAGGCCGGCTATCTCTTCGACGACGGTCTGGTCTGCGCCCTGGGCGACGACGGCTACTACATCACCTTCACCTCGTCGGGAGCGGACGCGGCCGAGTCGTGGCTGCGCGAGTGGGCGGAGTCCTGGGGCTACAACGTCCACATCGCCAACCTGACCTGGTCACGCAGTGCCATCCACGTCGCCGGACCGCGCACCCGAGAGCTTCTGGCAAAGCTCACGGACGATCCGATCGATGCCGCCGCTCTGCCTTACGGCGGAGTGAGCGCGATCCGCGTCGCCGGCATCGCCTGCCGCGCGATCCGCGTCGGATTCGTCGGCGAGCTCTCGATCGAGCTCCATCTCCCGACGCGGCTCGCCCCGGCGCTCTGGGACGCCCTGTTCGCCGCCGGGACGGAGTGCGGACTGCGGCCGCACGGTCTCGATGCCCTGAAGCTCCTGCGCCTCGAGAAGGGGCACTTCATTGTCGGGCTCGACACCGATTTCGACAGCACCCCGGCCAAGGTCGGAGCAGCGTGGGCAGTCAAGATGGAGAAGCCCGACTTCGTCGGCCGGACCGCGCTCGAGCGGCTGGCGAAAATTCCGCGCGAGCGCTCGCTGCTGCCGCTTTCCTTCGCCGGGCCGCGCGCGCCGGAAGAGGGGGCACAGCTCTTCGTCGCTGGCGCGCACGTCGGCCACATCACTTCGTCGCGCTTCTCACCGCTGCTGGGGAAAGGCGTGGCGCTCGGCTGGGTGCGGCATCCGGAGGGCTCGCCGCCGCTCGCGGTCACGGCGCGCGATACGCGCGGCGAGGTCGCCGGCATCGTTACGCGGGCGCCGTTCTACGACCCCCGGGGAGAGCGCCTTCGTGCTTGAGATCGGCCGCTTCTGCGCCGGCATCGTCGAGTGCCACGCCAGCCCACGGACGCTCGATGCGCTGAAGGTGCCCGCGGGAGTGCACCGGTGTCGAGTGGCGCCGGACGAGCTGCTCCTGCTCGCGGCGCCGTCGCGCACCGAGGAGCTCCTGCGGCGGGCGACGGCGCACCTCGCCGTCGTCGAGCCGGGGGCGATCGCCGTCGACCAGAGCGACGGCTGGACGATCTTCGGCCTGCCGGGCCGTCTGCCGGACGACGAAGGGATGCTGGCTTTGCGCCAGCTCGCCATGATTCCGTTCCCGGAGCGCCGCCCGGCCTTCGTCCAGGGGGCGGTCGCCGGCGGCTCGGCCAAGCTCTTGCTTCTCCCCGGGATCGTCTTTCTCCTGGTGCCGTTCGCCCTGCGCGATCACGTCGAGCGCCGGCTGCGCGAGGTGGGGGGCGGGACGCTCCGGATCGCCGCCGAGGAGATCCCCTTCGCCGGCCTCGCGGCGGAAGGCTGAGGACGAGAGTGACGAGAGCGAGGCCGGACGCGCGGAACCACGACGTCTACCTGCCGCAGTCGCCGTTCGAGGCGCGCTACGACGTCGTCATCATCGGCGGCGGCGGGCACGGACTCGCGACCGCCTACTACCTGGCGCGCGAGCACGGGGTGCGCAAGGTCGCGGTCCTCGAGCGCTCGTACATCGGTTCGGGCGGTACCGGCCGCAATACCACGGTGCTGCGCGCCAACTACAAGACGCCGGAGACGATCCGCTTCTACAAGGAGAGCTTCGACCTCTATCGCACGCTGGCCGAGGAGCTCGACTTCAATCTGTTGCGCTCCGAGCGCGGGCTCCTCTGGCTGGCGCACTCGGAAGGCCAGATCAACAGCCAACGCGAGCGGGCGCTGCAGAACCAGGTCTACGGCGTCGATACCGTCTTCCTGTCTGCCGCCGAGGTGGCGGAGACCTGTCCCCAGCTCGACATGACCTGCGGCGGCGTGCGCCCGATCCTCGGCGCGGCCTACCATCCGCCGGGCTCGATCATCCGGCACGACGGCGTGGTCTGGGGCTACGCCGCCGCGGCCGCGCGGCTCGGCGTGCATGTGCATCAGGGCGTCGAGGTCACCGGGGTCGCCGTCGAGGGCGGCCGCGCGACCGCCGTACACACGAACCGCGGGACGATTCACGCCGGCGCCGTCTTGAGCGCGGTCGGCGGCTACGTCACCCAGATCGCCGACATGGTCGGGTTGAGGCTGCCGATCGTCACTCACCCGCTCCAGGCCTTCGTGACCCAGTCCTACAAGCCGGTGCTCGACCGCATCGTGGCGTCTGCAGACCTGCACATCTATGTCTCGCAGAGCGCCCGCGGCGAGATGCTCGTCGGGGCCGAGATCGACCCCTACACGTGCTACTCGACGCGCTCGACCTTCCCATTCGTCTCGTCCTGCGCTTCGCGCGCCATCGATCTCTTTCCGTTCATGGCGAACCTCCGGTTGTTGCGCCAGTGGTCGGGGGTCTGCGACATGACGCCGGACTATTCGCCGCTTCTGGGGACGACTCCGGTCGCGCAGTTCTTCCTGTCGTCGGGCTGGGGGACCTGGGGCTTCAAAGCGATTCCGGTCTCGGGCCGGAACATGGCCGCCCTGATCGCGACCGGGCGTGTGCCGGAGGTCATCGCCCCGTTCGCTCTCGATCGTTTCCGCCGCGATCGCGCGGTTCCCGAGCGCGCTTCGGCGGGAACTCACTAGGAGAGTCCATGGCGAACCCGGGGCGTACCCCTCCGATCGCACCCATCTGGTCGTCCCGTTTCACCGCCTATCTCGCGACGATCGGTGCGGCGGTCGGGCTGGGCAGCATCTGGCGGCTGCCTTACCTCGTCGGAACGAGTGGAGGCAGTGCCTTCGTCCTCGTCTTCGTCCTTGCCTGCCTGGCGATCGCGACGCCTCTGCTGGCGGCCGAGTTCGCGCTCGGCAGGCGCTCGCGCCTGAGCCCGCCCGAGGCCGCCGGAGCGGTGGCGGTCGAGTCCGGGGGGTCGCGGCGCTGGAACGCGATCGGTCTCCTCGGGACGATCGCCTGCTACCTCATCACCTCGTACTACATGGTCGTCGCGGGCTGGGTTCTCGCCTATACCTGGAAGGTCGCCTCCGGCGCTCTCTCCGGCCTCGGGCGGCCCGAGGTGGCAGCGCTCTGGCGGGAATTCCTCGCCAGTCCGCTCGAGCTCGGCGCCTGGCAGATCGCGTTCATCGCCACCGTCGCGTTGGTCTCGGCGCGCGGCGTCGGGCGGGGGGTGGAGGTCGCGACGCGGCTGCGCGCCCCCATGCTGCTGGTGCTGCTGGTCGTCCTCGCGGGCTATGCGCTGGCGACCGGTGACGTCTCGGCCGGCCTCGCCTTCGCGTTCGAGCCGAACTTCGCGGCGATCACTCCGCCGGTGGTGGTCGCGGCGGTCGGGCAGGCCTTCTTCGCCACCGGTGTCGGTATGGCGATGATGCTCGCCTACGGCGCCTACCTGCCGCGCGGGACCTCGCTGGTGCGCTCCGCGCTCGGCATCACCGGCTCGATCCTGCTGGTTTCCCTGCTCGCGACGCTGACGATCTTCCCGCTGGTCTTTCGCTACGGGATGGATCCGGCGGGAGGGCCGGAGCTGGTCTTCGGAGTCCTCGCGACGGTATTCGCCGAGATGCCGGGCGGACGGCTCGTCGGCACCCTCTTCTTCGCGCTGCTCTTCCTGGCCGCGTTCACGCCGTCGCTCGCGGCCTACGAGCCGATGGTCGCCTGGCTCGAGCAGCATCGCGGGGCTTCGCGCCGCCGGGCGGTGGCGATCGTCGCGGTCGCGGTCTGGGCGCTGGGGCTGGGGACGGTGCTGTCGTTCAACCGGTGGTCGGCATGGTACCCGCTCGCCTGGATTCCGACCTTCGCAAATCGCACCTTCTTCGACGTCCTCGACTACGTCGCTTCCAATCTGCTGTTGCCGATCGGCGCTTTTGCGACCAGTCTGTTCGTGGGCTGGAGGATCCGCCCCGAGATCCTCGCCGAGGAGCTCGCGGAGACGACGCCGTTCGCGCGGCGGCTCTGCGTCTGGCTGCTGCGCTGGGTCTGTCCGCTGGCGATCGCCGCGATCTTCGTTTCGACGTTGTTTTGACCGCGCTCAGGGGTCGAAGCGGAAGGCGGCCTCGTAGATGACCGGGCGGGTTGGCGGGGCCGCGACCGGGCGCGCTCCGGGCGGAGCGCGGTTGTACTCGGTGAGCGGAACCGCAGAATCCGGAGCGAAACCGACCTCGGCGAGCTCGGCGACGAGCTGTTGCGCGGTCAGAAAACACTGCGGCTGGCCGGAGAACTGGGTGAAGACGAACGGCTCGCCGGCGACGGGGGCGGTTTCGGGCGGAAAGGTGTTGCGCGAGAAGGTGAAGACGAAGAGCGCGGCGCCGGGAGCGGCAACTCGGGCCGCCTCTTTCACCGCCCGGCGGAACTCGGCCGCCGAGCGCGCCAGGTTCCAGATGCCGTGCGCGATCACGAGGTCGCAACTGCGATCGCGAACCGGAAGCCGGTCCATGCCGGCGAGCGCCAGGTGGAGGCAGGTTACTGCCGGCGACTCGCCGGAGCGTGCCGCAGCAGCGCAGAGCATCGGCATTGAGTTGTCGAGGCCGATGACCTTGAAGCCCAGGTTCTGAAGCGGCACCGCGTTGCGTCCTGCACCGCAGCCGAGGTCGAGCGCCCGGGGCCGGCACGTTTCGGGATCGGTCCTGCGACGCAGCTCATCTTCGGCGAACCGCATCAGCACCTGGTTCGGTGCGGAGCTCGCGAAACCGGCCACGACCGACGGGGCGTTCCATGGTGAATCGGCGTGGGAGGGCATGCCGGTAACGTAGCATGGAGAGATGGCGGGGCAGCGGGCCGGGGAGTCTCCCCGCCAGCTCTTCCGACAATCGACGAAAAGGGGATCGATGTCCACCATCAAGCAGACACTACCGGCCGCGCAGGCGCTCCCGCTTCACGATCTCATCACCCCCACCGCGCAGGGAATCGCGAGCCGCGTCCTGGCGCGCACCGGCGGTGGCAACCTCACGCTGTTCGCTTTCGACGCCGGGCAGGGACTCACCGAGCACACGTCGCCGTTCGACGCCCTGGTGATGGTCCTCGAGGGGGAGCTCACCCTCACCATCGGCGGCGTCGCGGTGCAGGCGACTCCTGGGACGGTGGTGCAGATGCCGGCCGATCTTCCGCACGCCGTCGAGGCGCCGGCGGCGGCGCGGATGCTCCTGCTGATGTTGCGCGACGCCAAGGCGACTTAGCGCGGACTCGCCGGCCGGGCGCCCCGGGCGCCCTTATGACGGGCGTCATCTCCGCTCCGGCGATTCGGCGCTACGGTTCGACTGCCGCCAGGGAAGTCCAAGACCGCGGCAGGAGGCCGACCATGCGAATCACCGACGCGCTCTACGGGGAACACGGCTCGCTCTACATGCTGATGAACGCCATCGAGGGCAGGCTGGCCGGGGCCGAACTCGCGACGCTGCAGACCTCCGCGGCGCTCTTCGAGACCGCGATCCTCGCCCACGCCCACTTCGAGAACGATTCGTTCTTCGCCGCGCTCGACCGGGTGATGCCCGGCGGCGGCCCGGTCGCCGCGATGCGCGCCGAGCACGAGGAGATCGAAGGGGAGCTCGCCAAAGTCGCGACCAGCCGTGAGGCCGGCGAAGCGCGCCTCCACCTCGAGGCGGCGATCGCCGAGGCGCGCAGCCACTTCCAAAAGGAGGAGCTCGTCCTCTTCCCGATGGCGGAGCAGCTCCTCGGCACCGAGACCCTCGAAGAGATGGGCGCAGCCTGGGCCCAGAACCGCGGCGTCGCCCTCCCTGCTGCGCGGCGTACCGCCGTGGCGGCCGGGGCCGCAATGGCGGAGATGGCCGCCGCCGCGGCGCGGACGCGCTAGAACACCCGTCGCCGCGCTAGTCCGGTACCACGATGGCGCGGATGGGGAGGCCGGCGCGCAGGGCGTCGAGGCCGTCGTTGATGCGATCGAGGGTGAAGCGGTGGGTGACGAGCTCGGCCACCTTGATCTTTCCCTGGCGCGCGAGCTCGATGACCCGCGGGTAGTCGACCGGGCGGCAGCCGAGCGAGCCGGTGACCTCGATCTCGCGGAACATGACGCGGCCCGAGTTGAGCGTCATCGGATGCGGGCTGTAGCCGACCAGCACCAGGCGTCCGCCGGTTCTCAGGCAGTTGAACGCCTGCTCCTGGGTCTTCGCGTTGCCGATGGCCTCGAAGGCGACGTCAGCCCCGCCGCCGCCGGTGTGCCTGCGGACGTCCTTGTCCAGGCGCTCGCACTTGCCGGCATCCAGCACGACTTCCGCCCCCAGCTTGCGCGCCCAGTCGAGTTTGTCGGCGGCCATGTCGACCGCGATCACCCGCGCGCCGATCGCCGCCGCGAGCTGCACGATGTTCAAGCCGACGCCGCCGCAGCCGAGCACCAGAACCCAGTCGCCGGGCACGACCTTGCCGCGCCGGACGACGGCGTGAAACGGCGTGGTGATGGCGTCGGCGATGATCGAGCCGGCCTCGAGGGGGATCTCCGGCGGCAGACGATAGACATCCTTCGCCGGCGCCACGACGTACTCGGCGAAACCGCCGTCGATATGGTTGCCGAACATCTGGTTGTGATCACAGATGTTCTCGCGCCCTTCGCGGCAGGCGCCGCAGGCCCCGCAAGTCAACACCGCCGGCAGCAAGACCGGTTCGCCCACTCTCCAGCCCGTGACGCCGACGCCCAAGCTCGCGATCGTCCCGGAGATCTCGTGGCCCAGCACGAGCGGCGGCGTCTTGAAGGTCGGGGTGTCGTGGTCGATGAAGTGCAGGTCGGTATGGCAGAGACCGCAGGCGGCGACCTTCACCAGCACCTGGCCGGCGGCCGGCTCCGGGGTGGGGATCTCGGTCACTTCGAGCGGACGGTGCGCGGCATGGAAAACAGCTGCCTTCATCGCTCTTTCTCCTTGAGTTTCCGGGTGTAGATGGTCTTGAACGCGAGCAGGGTCGCCAGTTGACAGTCGGTGCAATCGGGCGGCAGCTCGAGCCCGGAGAGCGGGTCGGCGGCGACCTCGAATCCGAGGCTCTCATAGAGCGCCACCGCTTCGACGGCGCGCGGGCCGTCGGCGATGAAGCGGCGTTCCCAGCCAGCGGCGACGCGCGCGGGGTCGCAAGTGAGCGCCGCGGTGGAGAGGACGCGATGCTCCTCCTGCTTCACCAGCCGGAGGAGGGTGGTCTCGGGGCCTGAGGGGTCTGAGAGCGCTGGCCCGCCTGGTGGGGTGACTCCCGGGGTGCTCACGCTCAGGCTCCAGCGGCTCCCATCGCCGTCGCATCGGGAACGGCGGTGGCGGCCGCCGCTGTAGCCGCCGCCTCGGCGAGCCGCTGCAGGCGCAGCTGCCCGAGGAGCGCCGCGCCGAGGGCGGAGGTGAACTGCACGAGATCGCCTTCCGGCACGTTCACCTGCTCGCCCAGCTGCTCGCGCACCACCGTGACCATCTTCTCGAAGCGCATGATGCCGCCGAGCAGGGTGAACTCGGGCTCCATCTGGGCGCGCTTCATGAGCTGGACCGAGCGGCCGACCAGCGAGACGATGGCGCCGTGCATGATGTCGGCCGGCGGCGTCCCCTCGGAGAGCTGGTTGATCACCTCCGACTCGGCGAAGACCGCGCAGACGCCGGAGATCGGCACGGCGTTCTTCGAGGTGTTGACCAGCGGCCCGATCTCGATCGTCGAGTAGCCCATGTAGCGCGCCGTCTTCTCGAGGAAGGCGCCGGTGCCCGCGGCGCACTTGTCGTTCAACCGGAAGCTCTTGACCGCCGCGGTCGCATCGAGGCGGCTCGCCTTCATCGTCTGGCCGCCGACGTCGAGCACGGTGCGGGTGCCGGGGAAGAGGAACATGGCGCCGCGGGCGCTCGCTGTCAGGTCGGTCACCTGGGTGTCGGCCGAGGCCATCTGGTGGCGCCCGAACCCGGTCGAGACGATGTACTCGACTTCGCAGCGCTCGACGCCGGCCTCGGCGAGCGCCAGCGCCAGGACGTTCTCGGCCACCTCGTCGAGCTTGAATCCGGTCGGCTCGAGCCGCCGGCCGAGGATGCGGCGCTCGGAGTCGAGGATGACTGCCTTGGTGTAGGTCGAACCGACGTCGATGCCGGCGGTGATTCTCATGCCGTCGCCTCCTTGCCTTCGGTACCGGTCAGCGCTTCGGCCACGGGAATCCGGCTCGCCAGAATGCGGTCGAGCGCGAAAAGCGCCGCGCCGATCGCGCCCATGAAGTGTGATTCCTCGCTGACGTTGAGCTTGAGATCGAGCCGGCTCTCGAGGGCGGCGATCATCGCCGGGTTGCGCGCCACGCCGCCGGTGAAGGTCACCTGGTCGGTGACGCCGACCCGGCGGAGCAGGCCCACCGAGCGCGCGCCGATCGACTGGTGCACGCCGAGCAGGACGTCCTCGATCTTCTTGCCCTTGCCGAGCCAGGAGAGCACTTCGGACTCGGCGAAGACCGTGCAGGTGGTGCTGATCTTCACCGGGCGCTCGCCGCGCATGGCGGTGGCTCCGAGTTGGTCGAGGGGAATGTCGAGCGCGCTCGAGGCGGCGCCGAGAAAGCGTCCGGTGCCGGCGGCGCACTTGTCGTTCATGCAGAAATCGACGATCTCGCCGTTCGCGGCGACGGAGATCGCCTTGGTGTCCTGGCCGCCCATGTCGATCACCGTGCGGGTGGCCGGGAACATGTGGACCGCGCCGCGGCCGTGGCAGCTGATCTCGGTCACCTGGGTATTGCCGAAGGTCACCTTGTAGCGCCCGTAGCCGGTGCCGACGACGTACTCGACCTCCTCTTCGCGCAAACCGCTGTCGGCGAGCGCCTGGTCGAACGACTCCTGGGCGGCGCGCACGACGTTCGCGCCGGTCATCATGAGGGAGCGGCCGACGATGCGGCGCTCCTCGTCGAGGATGATGGCCTTGGTCTGGGTGGATCCGACGTCGACTCCGGCTGCGTAGGCCATCGCTTCTCCTTAGGCTCCGGCGGTCGCGGGGTTGGAAGAGGTCGGGGCGCTCTGAGGCGTAGCGGCGCCGGCAACTCCCGCGGCGATCACCGATTGCCGCTTGCGGGTTGCGAGGCCCTCGAAGAAAGCGTCGATCCGGTTCTTGAGCTGGGCCTCCGAGACCACGCGGCGGTCCATGTGGTCGGACTCGATGAACAGCGTCGCGGTATCCACCTTCGAAAGCAGCGACCGGCGGCTGTCGGCGAGGCCGGTCGAGACCGTGCGGCAGCTCTTGATCGGGTGGAAGACGACGCCGTCGGCGGCGTAGTCGGCGATCATCCGCTCGAGGATCGCGGGCGAGAAGAACATGCTGTCCATGGCGTCGCGCACCGCGAGCAGCATGCCCTCGGCGAGGCTCTCGAGTGGCCGCGAGAGGTCGTACTCGAACCCCAGGTTCGAGCCGCCGGAGGCGAACCAGAGGTAGGTCGAATTGACGAAGGTGCCGCCCCATTCCGTGAACAGCTCGTTGAAGCGGCGGAAGATCGGGTAGCAGGGCACACCGACGAAGAGCAGGCGGTACTCCTCGGCGGTCAGCGTGCCGATGCCGTGCGCCGCCTTGTATTCCATCTCCTCCACCAGGTCGGTGAAGTAGGCGGCGCCTTTCGCGTCGCCGCGCAGGCCGTTCGCGACCCCGAGGTAGATCGTGCCGTCGGTAAGCGCGTTGAAGAGCGCCGGGCGAGAGCGGTTGAGCTCGAGCACGCGCTTCCAGCAGCGGTTCATGGTGTTGGCGTGGCCCAGGGCCTCGCGCAGGCGGTCGATGTCGAAGCGCTGGCCGCTCACCCGCTCGCACAGCGTGATGAGCTCGGCGATCTGGCCTCCGACGTACTTGCGGTCGTTCTCGAAGTCGACGTGGCCGGGCCCGGTGACCCGTCCCGCCGAGCGCGTGCCGGGCACGTCGAGGGTGAAGATCGGCGTCTCGTACATGCGTTCCCAGATCTCCGCCCACTTGATGTAGGTGTTGCAGGCGTTGGTGTAGACCGCGAGCGCCGGCTTCGGAATGCGGCCCATCGGCAACTGGCCGCCGCGCATCTGGGTGGCGAAGTCGGCCTTGACGTAGCCGCAGATGTCGGGCGAGTAGCCGAAGTCCTCGGCCTCGTTGAGGTAGTCATGCGCGAGATGGCGCACGGCGGTCTGCAGCGAGTTGATCTCGGGAAAGACGATGGGGAAGTCGAAGGTGCGCAGGAGCTCGGCGAGGCTCCCCATGACGAAGACGTAGGCGCCACCCTGGCCGCGCTCGGCGGCTTCGCCGAGGGTGGAGAACCAGTCACGGAAGAGCTGGGCGCCGTCGCGGTTGGCGCGGCCGACCAGAGGGTTGGCCAGAGGGTTGGCCAGGGGGCTGGCGTGCGGGTTGACGAGAGGCGAGTTGCCGGTCTTGGGAGTTTCCATCAGGGCGCCCTCAGCGGAAGAGAAGGTTCTCGACGAAGGTCTGGAGCTGGATCTCGAGGTGGTCGAAGCTCGTCATGCTTTCTTCGAACTCGCTCACGAAGTACGGAATGCCGGCATGGTCGAGAGCCTTGGTGTAGGCCACCTGCTCCTCGAGCCCGGGCTCGCACATCTTGGCGGCCATGACGATCGCGGCGTCGGCGCGGGCGTTCGCGATGCGCTCGAGGAGCATGCTCTCCTTGGGCTTGCGGAGGTCGTGCTGCACCGGGCTGTAGCTCGATTGCTCGAGGTAGGCGGACGCGAGATTGCCGAGGGGATCTCCGGTTACCGAGACGTCGCTGGTCAACCAACGCAGGCCGATGAGGAGGTCGTCGTCGACCACGTAACAGGAGCGGCCGATCGAGCGCACGAGGTCGAGCGGCGGCTGCTCGCAGAAGCCGCCCTCGAGCACCACCCGCATCTTGTCCATCCGCTTGGCCGGACGCTCCGCGAGGCGCGGCAGCATGAAACGCAGGATCTCGTTGTGCTCCTCGCGCGGCAGGAGTCCGGCGAGGGCCACGAGAACGTACGCCTCGTCGGCCGAGACCAGCCAGGGGGTCTCGCGCTTCAGGCGGTAGAGATCGCGCATCAGGGCGCGGTTCTCGTTGAACACGACGATCGAGTTCGCGAGAGCGGCATCGGACTCTTCGGGGGTCACTGCGCCGCCGGTGGCCTCCTCGACGCTGCGGCGCAGACGGTCGTACTCGCCGCGCAGCCAGGTGGCGGCATGCGCCGAGTTGGCGTTCTGGGGCAGGTAGAGGATCTCGGCCGGGTAGGGGAAGTTGCGCCCCCAGATGGCCGCGAGGTTGCGGGCGGCATCGCAGATCGGATGGCTGACGAAGAGGTCGAGCTCGACGCGCCTCGAGAGCGCGAGATCGAGCGAGGTCTTGAGGATCGAACAGAGGTACGAGCCGAAGCGCGAGTCCGCCTGGGTCGGTTCGATCGGCGCGCCGCGCACCTTGAACGGCAGGGCACCGGCGGCGTGCACGATCTCCTCCGGAAAGTAGACCTGGAAGTGGCCGACGACCTTGCCGCCGGCGGCGCGCCAGCGCTTGACGGTCGGGAAGTCGGTGTCCTCGAGGAGCTCGCGGCATTCGTAGAGCGCCGCTTCGAGCGGTTTGTTCTGCCACTCCGGGAAGACTCTGGGCTGCGTGCCGGCGGCGCTCATGCCGGCGTTCCTCCGGCAACCGGAGCCGGCGCGAGGTCGACACCGCAGGCGCCGCAGAAGGCGTGCTCGGCGGGGAGGTTGTTCGCGCCACAGGCGCCGCAGGCGCGAGTGGGCGGTCCCCACGGAGTTTCCGAAGAGCGCCCGGCGGCGGCGCGATCGCGTAGCATCTGAAAGCGCGCTGGGCGCTTCTCGACGAAGGCGCGCATCCCCTCGACGGGCTCCCAGGAGGTGTAGTGCAGCGCCAGCCAGTCCTGGGCGTGACGCACCGTCTGGTGCCAGGCGAGGTCCTTCCAGAAGTTGACCTGCTGTTTGGTGTAGCGCGTGCACTCGGGGAAGCTCGCGAGGAGCTTCTTCGCCACCTTCGCCACTTCTGCGTCGAGGAGGGAGAGGTCGATCCGGTAGTCCCTTTCGCCGCGCTGGGCGTGGCGGATCTCCTCGGCGGTGGCGTTCTCGAGCCACTCCTCGCCGCGTCGCACCGACGGCACCACCCAGTTGACGAGGCCCCAGTCGAGCGCCTTGGCCGCCGGGATCGGCTCGTTCAGGAAGAGGATCTCCCGCGCCCGCTTGTCGCCGACCGTGATCGGCAGCCACTGCGTCGAGCCGCCGCAGGCGACCGAGCCGACGTGGGTGCCGACCTGCTTGATGAAGGCGTGCTGCGCCATGACCGTGAGATCACAGGCGAGCTGGGATTCGTTGCCGCCGCCGACCGCCATGCCGTTCAGTCGCGCTATGACCGGCTTCCCGGTATTCAGGATGCTCTCGATGTAGGCCCGGAAGAGCGCCATGTACTTCCAGTAGTCGCGCGGGGTGGTGACGTAGTCCTCGGCATACTCCTTGACGTCGCCGCCGGTGCAGAACGCCTGGTGGCCGGCGCCAGTGAGGACGATGACGCCGACAGCGTCGTCGAAGCTCGCGTCGCGAAAGGCGGTCGCGAGCTCTTCGAGAGCGCGTGTACTGTAGGCGTTGTAGTTCTGCGGCCGGTGGATGGTGATGGTGGCGACAAAGTCGCTCTTCGCGTAGAGCACTTCCTCGAATCCGAAGCTCGCGGCAGGACGGGAGGGGAACTGGCTCATGGAATGCCTCCGCCGAGATATTACACGAACTATACGGTCGTGTGTAAAGTGATATACAAGGGCCGTGGGCGGGAAGCGGCCTGACCGCCGGGAGGATCGCAGGATGGGGCTCCATTTCGAGGAGTTCGAGGAGGGGCGGACGTTCGAGGGCGGCGAACGCACGGTCGGTGACGCGGAGATCGTCGCCTTCGCGGAGCTCTCGGGGGACAGGAATCCCCTGCACCTGGACGAGGAGTACGCGCGCGGCACGCCGTTCGGCGGCCGGGTGGCTCACGGCGCCCTGGGAATTGCCATCGCCACCGGCCTGATGGCGCGGACCGGCCTGACCGCCGGGACGCTGGTGGCGCTGCTGGGCCTCGACTGGAGGTTCGTCGCGCCGATCCGGCCGGGAGACCGGCTGCGTCTGACGCTCCGGGTGGCCGAACGACGCGAGCTGCCGGGCCGGGACCGCGGCGTCGTGAAGTTCGTCGCGGAACTGGTGAATCAGCAGGGGGCGCTGGTCCAGAGCGGGGAGATCGTCGAGCTCATCCGCCGCCGGCCGGCGCTCGTGGAGGATGCGGCGCCGGACTAGAAGTCGCCGGCGGCGCAGACTTCCTGGATGTAGCTCTCGGCGGGCTCGGCGAGGACGGCATGGTAGTGCTCGAAGAGCTCGGCAGCGCGGTCGCCGAGCCAGCCCTTCGGCAGCAGATCGCCGGGCAGAAAGGGATCGCTCGCCGGGAAGGCGCGGTAGGCGTGCACGAGCTCGAAGCGGCGCTCGAAGCAGCCCTCAGGGCTGGTACAGGGTCGCGCGTGGCGGCCGCGGGCGACTTCGCTGCCGGCATGACGGCAGCGGCCGCAGTGGGCGAGCTGCGGCGCCCAGCGGTCGATGAAGCGCCGGTAGTTGGCGTTGACTTCGGCCAGATCCCAGCATTGCGCGACCAGCTGCTCGACGCTCGAAAAGCCGAGGTGCTCCGCACGGAAGACCTCGACGTTGCGCGTCACTTTGAGCCGCCGGGCGAACTCCGCGACCTCGTCGCGCACATCGTGCGGTGTAATCCATAGTCCCTTGGTCAGGGCGCCGCAACCGAGCCAGGTGAGCTTCGCGCGCAGGCTGTCGCGCAGTCCGCGGCGGGTCTCGGGGATCGAGTAGGCGACGAGGTACCAGGCGCCGTCCCAGGCGGTGAGCCGCGGCGGGTGATAGATCCGCTGCCGGCCCTCTTCGAGCAGGCGCCGGCCGCGTGGGCTGAGCCCGTAGTAGCCCCGTCCGCCGCGCCGGGTCGCGACCAGCCACCCACGGGCCGTCATGCGGGAGAGGGCGGTGCGCGTCGCCGGCGCCGACATGCCGAGGCGCCCGAGGAGAAGGATCAACGACCCGACCCAGACCGGGCGATCGCGCCCGAGCAGATAGTCGCCGTAGAGAGTGAAGACCAGATCCTGAGAGCGCGGCGGGGCCATCGCGGCAACATTATTTCGTTCGAGGAACGACCGTCAAACGACTGTCATGCTCCGGTGCCGCTGGCCAAGGCGCAGCGCTGGTTAATCCAGCCCGAAGGGGCGGCGACTTCGAGGACGAGGGGCGAGATCCTTGTCCGGGGCCCACAGTGCGTGCCTCGGAGGAGTGAATCATGGCTGAAGTGCACAGCACCTACCCGTTCTCCGTGCGCTGGCTCGAAGGCAGAGTCGGGCTCGCCAGCGCGCCGGACGGCTTGCCGGACTTCGAGGTCGCCCCTCCACCGCAGTTCGGTGGCCCGGGCGGGCGATGGACGCCGGAGCACCTGTTCGTCGGCGCCGCGACGACCTGCTGGCTGACGACCTTTCTCGCCTATGCCGAGAAATCCCGTCTCGAGGTGGTGGCGGTGGAGGCGGGAGGCGAGGCGATCGTCGAGCGCGGCGACGACGGTCGGGTTTCGATTCCGCGCCTCATCCTGCGCCCCAGGGTGACTCTCCTCCGGGAGGCGGACCGGGAGAAGGCCGAGAAGATGATCCGCAAGGCCGAAGAGACCTGCCTCATCGCGCGCGCCATGCGCGCCACCGTCGAGCTCGAGCCGGAAGTGCTCGTCGCCGGCGCGACACTCGCGCTGACGGGGGGCTAGCGCGGCAGGCCGGCGACCCCTTCGATCTCGAGCAGGAGGTCGGCGCGGCAGATGTCGGCCTCGACGAAATGCAGCCGAGGTCCGGGTCCGATCCGCCGGCGCAGCGGTTCGCGCACGAGCTCGAGGTCGGAGGCTTCGCGCAGATAGACCCGGAAGAGGTCGAAGGCCGGGAGATCGGGAAACTTCGCCGTCTCACCGGGCGCGGCCGCAAGCAGGGTCTCGATGTTGTGCAGGGTCTCCTCGAGCTGCAGCAGGAGCTTTCCGACGTGGCGCGTCTCGTGCCCGGCGATGCTCGCGGTGCCGGAGAGGAAGAGTACCTGCCCGAGCTCCGGGGGGGCGAGCGTCGCGCGGGTGAAAGACGGCGGCCGCGAACCGTAATCGGTCGGGTAGCGAAAGGCGTGAACCTGGCGCGGATTGCCGAGGTGCAGGCCGGGCGACTTTGCCGCCGCGAACCAGGTCACCAGATGGTCGCCGGAGCTGCCGACGGCCGACGATGCCGAAAAGCGCGCCTCGGCTCCGGCAACGCCATAGCGGGCGTCGAAAGCGGCTGCCCGCCCGGCGTTGAAGAGACGGTAGCGCTCCGTGCCGTTCTCCGCTGCATTGATGCCGGGGAGGAAGTTCCAGACCCGCAGGAGATGGGGGAATCCCTGCTCTTCGACGGTCGCGAGCAGCGCCTCGAAGTGCCTCTCCGATTCCTCCGCCAGGCTGCCTCGCAGGCGCGAGGCGAGGCTGGCGAAGAGCACGGCGCCGTTTTCGGCCCATTCGACCGGTCCGTGGCTTTCGCGACGCACCGGACCTCCGGCAAACCAGGTCTCGGCCGGACTCGAAAGCCCCAGGACGCGGTTGCGAACGACCGCGCACGGCGGCCCGCCTGAAGGCGCTCCGGGAGCTGCGCCGCTGCGGGTCGCCTGGCTCGAAGCGCCGACGCCGGCTGCAGGGTCGACGAACCGCACCGTGAGCAGGCGATGCCGGTCCTTCCCGGCCGCGCCGTTGTCGGCGGTCTCACCATCGGTCCACGCCAGGTGTGGCGCCAGGAACGAGGGTTCGGGATGCGGACACTTGGCTTTCTGTGTGGCCATTCAACTCGACAATGTAGAACGCCGGTGGCGCCGATCCCCTACACAACCGGGTAGGGTGCTCGCGGAAGTGCCTCTGCCTCCGGGAGCGCTCGAGCCGAACCCGCGAGGGCCTTCCGATAGAGTGCAGGAAGAACCCATGGCGGCCAGGTTTCGATGACTCCCGATCCTTCGCCGGCTCGGTCGCGCCTCGCGCGCCTGACGGCGCTGCTGCGCCGCCTGCCGCTCTACCCGTTCGAGTGGATCTGTCTCCTGCTCACCGCCGGGAGCATCGCTTTTCTGCGCCACAAGGGGATGCGCATCGACTGGCGAACGGTCGAGTACACGGTCTATCCGATGCTGCAGGCGCTGCCCAAGCCGCTGCTCATCGGACTGGGTCTGCAGGGGATCGTCCTGTTGCTCCTGCGCAAGCCGCTCTCGGGCTATCTCTCAGCGCTCAAGAGCTGGCGCTGGTGGGGGCTCTGGCTGCGCCTCTGGGTCGTCTGCATGGCGCTCACCTACACCTACTTCTGGGTCAAGGTCTGCGTCCCCCTTTTGCGCGCCGACCTTTACGATCCGGCACTGTGGAATCTCGACCGGACGCTGCACTTCGGCTTTTCGCCTGCGGTCTTCGCCACCGCCCTCTTCGAGCACAGCACCCTCACCAGCTGGCTCGACAGGTGGTACGGACTCTGGTCCGCCACGGTCCTGGTCACGCTCGCCTTCTTCACCGCCAGCACGGACTCCCTTCTGCGCCGCCGCTTCATGCTTTCCTGTGTTTTCCTCTGGGGCCTGGGCTGCTGGTTGTATGTCGCGGTGCCGGCGCTGGGGCCGATCTACTACGTTCCGGAGCTCTGGAAGGAGATCTCCGGGCGGATCCCGGGGGCGAGCGGCATGCACGAGGTGTTGTGGGCGAACTACCAGAAGATCCTGGCCGGCCGCAGCGGTGTCCTGCGCGAGTTCAATCCGATTTACTCCATCGCGGCGATGCCCTCGCTGCACGTCGGCGCGCACGCCCTGTTCGCTTTCTGGTCCTGGCGCCACGCCCGGCCGCTGGCGCTGGTCTTCATTCTGGCGACATTTCTGACCTTCGTCGGCTCGCTCGTGACCGGCTGGCACTACGCGGTGGACGGCTATGCCGGCATCCTGCTCGCTTTCGTGAGCTATCGCCTGGCGTTCGCCTGCGAGCGCGGCGCCGAAGCCGAAGGCACCCCGGTCTGAAGGCAGCGAGACTCTTGGCACCTCCCGTGCATCTCCTGAAACACCTGTCGGACGGGGCGCTCGGGGAGGCCTGCACGACGCAGATGACGCCGGTCATACCCCCCCGATCCGGCGGGAGGCATGCTGGGTCACCACCCGGCCGGATGGTGACGGGAAGCCGGTCGGACGCCATGCTGGAGTCTCTCTGGAGGCACGATGCTCGACGACCTGCGCACCAACCCGGCACTGCTGAAGCTCGACCTCTACTGCAAGGGGTTGCGGCTGGATGATTCCTGCTTCATCGAGGAGGACGGCGGCCGCAAGATCCTGCGCACTCGCGCCGGCCTCGGTTCGGGACTCGAGCTCATCCTGCCCGGCGGGCTGTGGACGAACGCCCCGGTCTCCGAGCCGTTCGCCGCCCGGTCCCCTTACGTCCTGCACAAGGGTACGGGCAGGAAGAGTCAGTACTGGCTCTATCGCGACGACGTCCCGCTCTCTCCGGTCGAGCTTTCGCCGCGTCCGGCCTGGTACGACACGAACACGGCCACCGGCAAGCCGATGACCCGTATCGGCACCCTGCAGGGAACCTATCTCGGGATCTACCAGGCGAAGGTCTGCGAGTACTGGACGGAGAAGCCGCAGAAGGTCAACTGCAAGTTCTGCTCGGTGGGTCTGAACCTCGGCATCGACGACGCCGACGAGAAGTCGGTCGAGGAGGTTCTCGAAGTCGTGCGCGCGGCGCGCCGGGAGTCGGGCATCACCTACGTCGACTTCAACACCGGGCACTACGAAGGCGACACCTACCTCGACATCCTCGAGCCCTACATCCTGCGCATCAAGGAGGAGCTCGGTCTCCTCATCGGGGTCCAGACACCGCCGCACCGCGACCTCAAGCGCTACGACCACCTGAAGGAGATCGGCGTCAACCGGGTTTCGTTCTGCTTCGAGATCTTCAACCGCGGCCTGTTCGAGGAGATCTGCCCCGGCAAGCATGCCGAATATGGCCTCGACTTCTATCTCGAGGCGATCCGCTATTGCGCGGCGCTCACCGGCACCGGCCGGTCCGACGAGCCTTGGGTGACCAACGGCGAGATCATCGCCGGGCTCGAGCCCGCCGGCTCGTCGATCCGCGCCATCGACTGGATCACCTCGGTGGGCGCGATCCCGACCGTCTGCGTCTTCCGGCCGCTGGTCGGCACCGACCTCGAGGACCACGAGCCGCCGAAGACCGAGGACCTGATCCCGGTCTTCCGCCACCTCTACGAGTCCTGCATGGAGAAGGGCCTGCCGGTCGGGCTGGCGCCGAACATCCATGTCTCGCTGGTACTGCTGCCGGAGGAGTGCCGCGGCTTCTCGCAGAAGCGCTACCTCTGGCAGAGCGCCAAGCTGGCGCTGATGAAGAAGGTCTTCGGCCGCCAGTTCGAGCGCAAGCTGCGCGAGCACGAGAAGAGCGCCCTCACCGCCTGACCCGCAGGTCAACGGCCGAGAACGAACGGCACGACCGCCCAGCACCAGAGGGCCGCGACCAGGGCCGCGACCAGGTCGAGCTGGACGCCGATTCTCGCCATCACCGGAATCCGCACGTAGCCGCTGCCGAAAACGATGGCGTTGGGCGGAGTTCCCGCCGGCAGGGCGAAGTCGCACGAGGCGGCGATGGTCGCCGCGAACAGCACGCTGGTCATCATCTCGGGCGCGGCCGCGTCCTTGAGCACCGGCAGCATGACGGCGATCGTCGCCGTGTTCGAGGCCACCGCCGAGAGGGCGACCGTGGCGAGCGCGGCGAGCACGATCTGGGCGAGCGGCGGCAACGTCGCGATCCCCGCGAGCTGGGCGCCCATCCAGCCGGAGAGGCCGCTCTGCTGGATTCCGGCGGCCATCGCGAACCCTCCGCCGAGCAGCAGCAGGGTCTCCCAGGGCACCTTGCCGAGCGCCCGCACCTCGAGGACCTGCCGGCCGCGGAAGCGCCAGACGAGCAGCAGCAAGGCGGCGGCGGCGATCGCGACGGCACCCTCGACGTGCGCGGTGCCGGGCTTCCACGGCGCGGCGAGCGGCGCCAACGCGTCGACGAGCGGCTTGCTCACGATCCACAACGCAGCGGCGCAGAGAAAGACGCCGGCGACGATGCGCTCGGGGCGCAGAACCGCTCCCAGCGCCGCGAGCTCGCGGTGTACGACCTCGCGGGCGTCGCCGGCGAGCCCGTCTTTGCGGCCCAGCCTCCAGAGCATCCACCAGAGGAGCGGCAGCAGCATCAGAACGAACGGCAGCCCGACGAACAGGAACTCGACGAAACTGACCGACTTGCCCATGCGCTCGAGGAAGCCGGCGAACTGGCCGTTCGGCGCCGTGCCGATCTTGGTGCCGATGCCGCCGAGGTTGGAGCCGTAGGCGATCGCCAGCATGATCGCCATACCGTAGTTGCGCAGCCGGGTGCCGCTGCGGATCTCGAGCTGGGCGATGAGCGCGACGCCGATCGGCATCATCATGGTGGCGGTGGCGGTGTTGGTGATCCACAGCGAGATGAAGGCGGTCGCCACGAGGACGCCGGCGAGGAGCCGGCGCGGATCGGTGCCGATTCTCTCCATGATGCCGAGCGCGAGCCGGCGGTGGAGGTTCCACTGCTGCATCGCGGCGGCGATGCCCATGCCGCCGAGGAACAAAAAAATGTACGGGTCGACGTACGGCGCGAAGGCGCCCCACAAATTGGCGCCGAAGCCGTCGCCGTAGACGCGCGCGAACGGGTAGAGCGCGAGCGGAATCAGCGCGGTGCACCAAAGCGGGAGCGCTTCGCCGATCCACCAGATCGCCATCCAGGCGGTGACGCCGGCGGCGAGCGCGGGCAGGGCGCCGTGCTCGCCGAAGTGGTGCAGCGGCGAATCGAGCAAGGCGAGCGCTGCGAACGCCGCGAGGCCGAGCGCGAGCGGGATCGGCTTCACGGCGTTTCCGAGGGGCACGCGCGCATTCTATGGAGGCGCATCTGTGGGGGCTACGGTCCGCCGCGATGAATGCAGCCGAGATCGCCTCTGCGCGCGAAGCCTTCGCCGAGAAGTTACGCGAGACGAGCGCACTGCGTGACCCGCGCATCGTTGCCGCCTTTGCGAGCGTGCCGCGCGAGGATTTCGTCGGCCGCGGCCCGTGGCTCACGCTGCCCGACTCGGCGGGCTACCGGTCGACGCCCGACGCCGACGTGCGCCACGTCTATCAGGACGTCGCGATCGCGCTCGACGCGGCACGCATGCTGAACAACGGCGCGCCGAGCTTTTTGGCGCGCGTGATCGAGGCGCTCGAAGTGAAGGAAGGCGAGCGCGTCGCGCACATCGGCTGCTCGACGGGTTATTACAGCGCGATTCTCGCCGAGGTGGTCGGCCCGCGCGGGCGCGTGATCGCAGTGGAGCTCGCGCCCGATCTCGTGGAGCGCGCGCGCAAGAATCTCGCGCGCTGGAAGCAGATTGAAGTGCGCCACGCGGACGGCGTTGGGCAGCCGAGCGAGGCGGTGGATGTGGTGTTCGTGCAAGCGGGCGTCACGCACCCGCAGCCGCGCTGGCTCGAAGCCGTGCCGCTCGGCGGCCGCGTCGCGCTCGCGATGACGGCGATCCTGCCGCCGAGCCGCATCCGCCGCATCGTGCGCGATCACGCAGGCTGGATCCTGATCGCGAAGCGCAGCGATCACGGCTTCGCAGCGCGCTTTCTCGAAGTGATCGGCGTGCAGGCGTTGCTCGGCGGCCGCGATGCCGCGATCCAGGCGCGCCTCCGCGCCGCCTACGACCGCGAACGCGGCCAGCGCCCGCCCGTCGCGTCGCTGCGCACCGACGCGCACGCCGCCGACGCGAGCTGCTGGCTGCACGAGGTGGCGTTCTGCCTGTCGAGGAAGCCAGACCTCGGTGCCGAAGCGCCACCGAGCACGTCTGCATAGGCCGCAAGCGAAGCGCGCAGCGAGCCGGAGTCCTCGGAGGCGAGCGGAGTCAACCAGGAGGACTCGCCGACGCGCCTCGAACTTCGCCAACGGCCTCCGCGGTCGCGGCGCGTCGACGACCGGATTGACGCGCGAAGCGCGTCAATCCGACGGCGCGAACTTCTCGAAGCGGGTTTTGTCGTTGGCCTTCATGTAGGCGTCGCGGCCGTTGATCTTGTTCGCGGTTGCGAGCGCGAACAACCCGTCGTCCATCGCCTGCATGCCCTCGCCCTTCCCGCCCTGGATCACCGAGGCGAGCATCTGAATGTTGCCCTCGCGAATCAGGTTCGGGAGGCCCTGGGTGCGCAGCAGGATCTCGTGTACC
>JANNGS010000023.1:0-46798 GCA_031403995.1 Thermoanaerobaculia bacterium | reverse complement strand
AGCAGGACCGTCGAGCCCGCGCCGTCGACCGCAACCGCGGCGCCCGAGCCGGGCGAAGAGTTGCCGAAGAAGTTCGTCCGCCGGATGTTGGCGTCGGCACCGCCGGTGACCCAGACGCCGCCGCCAGCCGAGAGTTCGCCGACTGCGGAGGCGGTGTAGTTGTTCATTACCCTCGAGCAGCCATCCGGGCTCCCGCAGCTGGTGATCGTCGAACGCATGAGGAGCTGCGCGCCGTTGTCGACCGCGACCCCGCCGCCGCCCAGGAGGCCCGCGTTGTCGAAGATGTCGGCATTCCGGAACTCGATGTCCGTCGCCGCGCCGGTGGCGAAGAGCCCGCCGCCGTAGTCCGCCCGGTTCTGCGTCAGCGCGGCCCGCTGGCTCGAGCTGCCGACGAAGTTCACCACCGCGCCGTTGGTGGCGTAAACGCCTCCTCCGGAGCCGATGAGGGAGCCCGGTCCCGCGGTGTTGCAGGTGATGCCGCGATTGCCGGCCGAGGGGCAGCCGACGGAGCCGCCGCCGGCGAAGGCGTTCAGGTTGCAGTCGTCGAGATAGACGCCGCCGCCCGAGCCGTCGGCGGCGTTGTCGGTGATCGCTCCGTCGTCGAGCAGGATGGTGCCGCCGCCGCTGCAATGAATGCCGCCGCCGTTGCCGGTCGCGTCGCCGGCGTAGATCGCCGCGCCGCCGGTGATGAAGAGCGTCACGTTGGCGCCGGCCATGCGGATGTTGCCGCCGTCGGTTGCGTTGCCTGCCGAGAGCAGCGCGTCGTCGACGTTCAGGAGCACCCGTCCGGTGACATCGACCAGCCGGCCGCCGCCCGCGCTCGCGATGAGCGCCACTTGCTGCAGCGTGAACGTGCGGGTTGAGCCGCCGGCGTTCTGGATGGTGAAGGCATTGGAAAGGGGGAGCGAGATCGTCGTGCGCTGGCCGGTGATCGGCAGGGGGTCGGTGCAGGTCCCGAAGCCGCCGACGATCTCCACCGTCCCGGCAACGTTGAGATCGATGTTGATCGGCGCCGAGATCGTCTGCGACGGGCTGGTTCGCACCATGATGAGATCGCTCGCGGTGCCGTTCGCGACCGCCTGGACCACCGCGGCGGCGATCGTGGCGTAGGAGCAACCGCTGCCGACGCGGAGATCCTCCGCTGCGACCGGACTCCCGGCAAGCCACCCCAGGGCGAGCCCAACCGCCAGCTCTGCCCGGACAGACCCATCCCGCCGTCCACTCCTCGTCATGGTGCCACCCTCCCTGACCTGTTCCACGCCATCGGGCGCCGGATCCTGACAGAGCGGTCTCCGACACTCGGGGATTTGGGGCCGGCTCCTAGTGAAGCTTGGTCGCCAACCCCAAATCCCCAAGCGCCGGAGCCCGCCCCGGAGCTTTTCTCTCAGATCTCCCGACGAGGGGTGGCTGGACCGAGGGCTCCCATAGGCGCGGAGCGCGCTTTATCAGCGCGAGCACCTATGGGAAGCGGGCCAGACAGGACCCCGAGCAGAAGGCAGTGGGGCCAACTAACAGGAGCCTGATCAGGAGATGGAGCCTGCAGAAAAAGGAAAGGGCCGGTAGCGCATGCGAGGACGCCACCGGCCCTTTCGGCCCTGCTGCTGGTCGCTTCTGATCGCTGCGAGGAGTCCTGTGCACTCAGTCTTCTGCTGCCGCCCTCAGTTCCCCGCCACCTGCACCGAGGTGTGATCGACGACGTGCTCGCCGACCCACTGCGCGAGGACTTCGCGCGGCACTTCCGACAGGGTCGCCGTGAGCTGCTTCTCGCTGCCGCCACGGGTCACCGTGTAGGTCGCGGCCTTGCCCGGTCCAAGAGCCGACTTGGCCTTCTTCACCGCCTCCATGTTGTCCTCGCCGAAGCGCGCGCCGTTCAGCGCGACGAGCACGTCACCCTTCTGGAATCCGGCCTTCTCGGCCGGGCTGCCGGGGGCGATCTTCGCGATCGCGTAGAGGCCGGCGGCGTTCTTCTCGGTCTCGATCCCGAGGTAGCCGTGCTTGGCGTACTTCTTCGCCATCTCATCGTAGCTCGCCTGGGTGTGCTGCTCGGCGCACTTCTCGCCGCCGGCGAAAGCGATGCCGGCAGGAGCGAGCAGCAGGGCGACGGCGACGGCGGTCCACTTCTTGAGGTGCGTCATCTTCAGCTCCGGTTCTCTCCCGGTCCCTGGCGTTGGGCGCCGCACGCCGGAGTCTCCGGGGTAGGTTCGATCTCTCTGGCGCCCACGGAGAGAACTTACGCGCCCGGTCTGTAAACGACGTCTCGGAGCGGTAAAAGGCTGTGAGGTTTCGTCAAAGTTTCGTAAAACCTGCGGCCGGGCTCTTTCGTATCCCCTCTACGTGTGGTCTAAAGACGACGTGATGCGGCGTTTCAGCCACTGGCAGAGCTGGGCGGTCTTCGCGGCGGCGATGGTGCCGCTGGTGGCGCTCCTCGGCCTGCAGTACCTGTGGCTCGAACGCCTCGAGCGCGCCTCGGCCGACGCCCATCGCGCCACCCTCGACAACCTCCTCGAGGCGGTCGCCGCCGGCGTCGAAGTGCACTACCGCGCGCTGGGCGAGCGCACCCTGAACCTCCCGGCGGCGCTCTTCACCCCGGAGCGCTTCCACAAGGCGCCCTACTACTTCAAGAAGAAGGAGATGACCGGCGTCGCGCGCCTCTTCGTCGTCGCCTACGCGGGCGAGAAGGCCGGCTGGCCGATCTTCTACGATCCGGGCGGCCTCGAGCCGGCGGTGCCGGTCGCCACCGAAGAACGCGCCGTCTACATGGCGATCGCGCCGTGGAAGATCCTCGCTTACAAGGGCGGGCCGCTCGACAAGCCGACCCTGCAGGTCGAGGAGCGCGACCCGCGGCACCGCCTCATCCTCAACCCGATCACCGACGACGCCGGGAAGATCGTCGGCCTCGCCGGCCTCGTCGTCGACGCGGCGCACTTCGAAAAGGTCGTCCTCGCCGGCGCCGTGCGCGACGCGCTGTCGCGCTTCAAAGGGGAAGCGAGAGCGCTGCCGGTCGTCTCCGGACGCGACGGCGGCGGGCGCGAGCTGTGCTTCGATGCGACAGCCAGTGCGCCTCCGGGGCGCGCCCCGGAAGCGACGCGCCACCTGACCTTCCTCTTCCGCGACTGGGAGTTGGGCATCCACAGCCGTCATTACACGCCGGCCGGCTGGGCGCGGCGCAACTTCGCCATCAACCTGGCGCTGTCGTTCCTGCTCACCGCGGTGGTGGCCGGCGGCGTCCTCTTCGCCCTGCGCGCCGCATCGCGGGCGATGCGTCTTTCGCAAATGAAGAGCGACTTCGTCTCCAACGTCTCGCACGAGCTGCGCACGCCGCTCGCCTCGATCCGGGTCTTCGGCGAGCTGCTGCGGCTGGGAAAGGCCGAGACCCCGGAAAAGGTCCGCGTCTACGGCGAGTACATCGAGACCGAGAGCCGCCGGCTCACCCAACTGATCAACAACATCCTCGACCTGGCGCGGATCGAATCGGGGAGGAAGAGCTACGAGCTCGTCCCGGCCGATCTCGAGGAGGTGGTGCGCGAGACGCTGCGCACCTTCCGCCCGAGCCTCGAGCAGGCCGGCTTCCGCCTCGGCTGGCAGCCCCCGGCGGCGGCGCTGCCGGCGATCGCGCTCGACGCTTCGGCGGTCGGCCAGTCGCTCGCCAACCTGCTCGACAACGCCGTGAAGTATTCAGCAATAGCACGCGACATCGACGTCAGTCTGACCCGCGAGGGCGACCTCGCCGTGGTGACCGTCGCCGACCACGGTGTCGGCATCCCGAAGGACGAGCAGGCGAAGATCTTCGACCGCTTCCACCGCGTTTCGACTGGCCTCGTCCACGACGTCAAGGGGAGCGGCCTGGGCCTCGCCATCGTGCGCCACATCGCCGAGGCTCACGGCGGGCGCATCGAGGTCGACAGCCGGCCCGGGGAGGGGAGTCGCTTCCGTCTCCTGCTGCCGTTCGCGGACTCTGCAGCCGAAACCGCAGCGCTGGCTTCCGGCGCCGCCACCAGCGAACCCGTCCGTCGCCCCTCGGAGGCCTGAACCATGACCACCGTCCTGATCGTCGAAGACGACGAAGCGATGTCGGTCGCGCTGCGCGACGGGTTCGCCTCGGAGGGTTACAGCGTGCGCGCCGCGCACGACGGCGAGGCGGGCCTGCGCGCGGCGCAGGGCGATCCGCCCGATCTCATGATTCTCGACGTCATGCTGCCGCGCATGACCGGACTCGACGTCTGCCGCGAGCTGCGTGCCAAGGGCAACGCCGTGCCGATCATCATGCTCACCGCGCGCGGCCAGGAGATCGACAAGGTTGTGGGCTTGCGCACCGGGGCCGACGACTACGTCGCCAAACCGTTCGGCTTCATGGAGCTCATCGCGCGCAGCGAAGCGCTCTTGCGCCGCACTGGAAGTGGGGGATCCGCGGCGGGCACACGCCGCCCGGCCGGGCCGCTGCAGATTGGCGACCTGACCGTCGACTTCCAGCGCCACGAAGCGCATCGACGGATCGCCGGAGAGGGTGGAAAGGGCAAGGGCACGCCCGTCGAGCTCTCCGCCCGCGAGTTCCGTCTGCTCGCCTTCTTCGCCAGCCGCCGCGGCGAGGTCGTCACCCGCGAGAGCCTCCTCGACGCCGTCTGGGAGACGAAAGGCGCGCCGCTCACCCGCACCGTCGATATGCACGTCGCGAAGCTGCGCAAGAAGATCGAGCCCGACCCGCGCGAGCCCCGCCACCTCCTCACCATCCACGGCCTGGGGTACAAGCTCACCGATCTGTGATCTGTTCCACATCGCGCGGCGGTCGCAGCCGTAAACTCCGCCCGAGGTTCGCCGCTGATGCCGACATTCCGGATGGTCACCGCCGCGGTGCTGTGGGCCGCCGCCGCACTCTCGCCGCTCGTCGCCGAGACTTTCCTCGTCGGCCCCGCGCGGACGTACACCCAGATCAACCAGGTCGCAGGTCTCCTCGACCCCGGCGACCTCGTGCTGGTCGACGGCGACAGCACCTACTCCGCGGCGCTCCTCTTCCGCAACGGCACCGAGGCCCTGCCGATCACCCTCCGCGGCGTGCGCATCAACGGCAACCGCCCGCGCCTCTCCGGGGGAGCGAACACCATCGAGGTGCAGTCGAACTGGACGGTCGTCGAGGGCTTCGAGATTACCGGCGGCGCCTCACGCTGCTTCTACCATCACGCCCACGAAGTGACGCTGCGCGACTCCGAGGTGCACGACTGCCCGGCGCAGGGCATCCTCGGCGCCGACACCGGCTCGGGCTCGTTCACCATGGAGTACGTCGAGGTCCATCACTGCGGCAGCGGCACTCAGCAGCACGGCGTCTACATGGCGACCAACGAAGTGGACTATCCCGGCGCCGTCTTCCGCATGCAGCACTGCTGGATCCACGACCAGAACGGCGGCAACGCGGTGAAGAGCCGGGCGGAGCGCAACGAGATCTACTACAACTGGATCGAGAACTCGCTCTACCACCTGCTCGAGCTCATCGGCCCCGACCCGGCCGGCGGCGTCCCGGCAAACCTCGAGCGCGAGGACTCGGACGTCGTGGGCAACGTTCTGGTGCGCAACAACTCGTTCTCGTTCGTGCGCATCGGCGGCGACGGCACCGGCGAGAGCGCCGGCCGTTACCGCTTCCTCAACAACAGCTTCGTCTCGACCGCCACCAACACTGCGGCGGCCTTCCGCTGCTTCGACGCGCTCGAGAGCGTCGAGATGCACAACAATCTCTTCTACACCACGGTCGCCGGCGCGCCGCTCATCCTGCGCGATCTCGAGGCCGTCTGGGTGAGCGGGCGCCAGATCTCCGGCCAGAACAACTGGCTCGAGACCGGCTCGACCAATCCGCCGACCGCCGCCGAATGGACCGACTCGGTCATCGGCGACGATCCCGGCTTCGAGAACGAAGCGACCCGCGACTTCCGGCCCGCGGCCGGAAGTCCGCTCCTCGACGCCGGCACCGCGACCGGGGCGCCACCCGCCGGCTTCCCGTTCCCGAATCCACTGGCGATTCCGGCCTTCCACCCACCGCTGCACAGCGTCCAGACCGGCGGCCCGCCACCGCCCCGGCCGCCGAACGGAGCGCGCGACATCGGCGCCTACGAACGGCCGGGGGCCGACCCGACGATCTTCATCGACGGCTTCGAGAGCGGCGACACCGATCTCTGGTCTTTCGCCGCGCCGTAGAGCGGACTCGGGAATCGGAAGAAACTGGTGACAGTTACCTATTTCGGCGGCCAGGAATGAGCGCCGCCCGGGGCGGAAATCAGTAGACTGTCACCGGTTTTTCCCTTGCTCCTACGGCAGCACCGTGCTCCAGCGCGTCGTTCCCGCCGAGTCGAAGCCATCGCACAACAGACAGATGTCGCCGGCGTAGAGCTCGGTCTCGGACGCCGTCTGCTCGTTGCTGACGAAGAGCGCCTGGCGCGGATCGGCCGCCGGCGCGAGCCAGGAGTAGGTCTCGCCGGAGGCGAGATCGAGCGTCGGCCCGACGGGGATGAGCTCGCCGCCGCCGACCGCGGCGCGATAGATCGTCGTCGCATTCGTCTCCGGGAGATCGGGAAAACTCTGGAGCTCGAAGAAGAGGTGGGCGCCGCCGGCCGCCGCCACCTGGCGCTGCGCGGTCCAGTTGCCGTTCGCGGGCACCGGACTGAGCAGCTGGGTCCCGCTGCCGTCGTCGTTCACGCTGTAGAGCTCCGTCGGGCCGAAACCGAAGCCGCCGATCACTCGATAGGCGAATCGCCCACTCTCCGGCAGGGCCAGGGGATCGAAGTGGACGCTGCTGCCGCCCGGCAGGAGCGGGTTGAGCGTCGTCACGGCGCCGCCGCCGGCGAAGACCGAGAAGAGCTCATAACGGCCGTCGACGACGGCATCCGCGACGTAGGCAACACGTTGGCCATTCGAGCTGATCACGTACGCGCTGTCGACGTCGCCGCCTCCGACCAGGGCGGCGCTGATCTGGCCGGTGACGGCGCCGGAGGTGGACGCGGTGAAGAGCTCCACGACGTTGTCGACATCGAGGTCGGCGAGATTGACGACCCACACACCGTCGGGCGAGATCGCGAAGCCGAAGACATCTCCGTTCGCTACCGGCACCCCGCCGAAGGACGTCGCCGTGGTGAAGCCGTCGGTCGTGATGCGGCAGAGCTCGATGCGGTCGTCGACGTCGATGTCGGCACGAAAGATCACCCAGAAGCCATCCGGAGTGAACCGGTACTCGAAGATGTCGCCCCCGATCGGGCTCACTTCGGCGACGAACAAAAGCGCCCCACCACCGATCGGCCTGGCGAACAGAATGAAGCGCTCGTCATCGTATTCGTCCGAGAGGTAGACCACCTGCAGCCCGTTCGGGCTGATCGCGAAGCTGTTGACGTCGGCGTTGGCGTTCAGGAGGCCGTTGATCTTCACCGCGGCGCCGCCGCCGACCGGGACGCTCCAGAGGTCGAAGCGGTCGTCGACCACCTGGTCTGCGCGGTAAACCACGGTCGAGCTGTCGGGGCTGATCTCGAAGAGAGAGCTCACGTTGCCGTTGCCGACCAGCGCCGGATTCAACTTGACCGCCAGCGCCGAGCCGTCGATCGGAACGGAGAAGAGCTCATAGGTCGCGGGGGCATCCTGATTCGCCAGGTAGACCACTCGCGTGCCGTCGGGCGAGATCCGGAACCAGCAGGCGAGGCCGCCGCCCGCAAGCGCCCCGGAGAGGCGGACCGGACAGGACCCCGAGCGGACGCCTCGGAGGCGAAGGCCTGGCGGTCGCCGAAAGGTCCTCGGCTCCCTCGAACTGGCAAGCCAGCGCGCGAGGTGAGATTCTCGTCCAGCCATGCGTACCGAGCCCGCCGGACCCGCCGCCTTCCGGGTCGAATTCGACAGCGCCACGGAGCTCGCCGCCATCGAGCGCGCGAGTCTCGGCGTCGGCGGTCTGCTGCTCCCCAGCGCCGAGCCGCTGCCGCCCGACACCCTGGTGGCGCTCAAGCTGCAAGTGACCGCCGGTGCCGAGGTCGCGGTGGCGGCGCGCGTCGTCGCGGCGCTGCCCGGTGCGCTCGCGCTGCACCTCGAGGGGAACCCGGCGGAGATCGTCCGCGCGCTGCTCGCGCCGCCGCAGCGGGAAGAGGCCGCCAGTGAAGCGGTCGGGGAGGAGGCGACTGCGCCGGGGACGCTCTGGGAGCAGCTGCGCCGGCTGACGCCGCCGCAGAAGATGCTGCTCGCTCCCAAGGCCGATCGCCTGACGCGGGCTCTCCTCGTCCAGGACAGCGACCCGCAGGTGCTCTTCGCTCTGCTCAAGAACCCGCGCCTGGCGACCGACGAGGTGCTGCGCATCGCCAAGTCGTCGTTCCTCTCGTTTCAGGCGGCGGAGCTCATCCTCAAGACCAATCCGTGGTTCGCCAACCTCGACGTCCGCGTCGCCCTGATCCACAACCCGAAGTTCCCCCTGCCGTTCGCCCTGCGCATCCTGCCGACGCTGCCCGACAACGAAGTGCGCGCGATCGCCAAAGGCGCCGCGACCAGCATGGCCCTGAAGCAGGCGGCGATGAAGCGCCTCGGGCACGGTTGAGCGCGGCGCTCGCCGCCATTTCCGCCGCAGCAAGGGTTAGTTCTACGGCAGCGCGAAGCTCCACGCGCTCGTGTCCGCGCTCTCGAAACCGTCACGGAAGAGAGTGAGGGAGTACAGGACGTTGACCGCGCCGGCCTCGACGTTGCCCGCCACGACTTCGAACGGCACGCCGATCGCGAGATCGGCGCCGCTGTGACCGGCGAAGCGTCCGGCGGCGAGCGCGGCGCCGAAGCGGTCCTCGTCCTCCGGCGGGTCGATGACCTGGGTCCAGATCTGGTCGCCGGTGTTGCTCAGGCCCACACCTGCGGAGCCGTGGACGACGTGCAGGAGACCCGCGTTGGTGAGCGTCGAGAGATCCTCCCGCGGCACGCCGATGGCGAGATCGTCGACCCCGTCGCCGGTGAAGTCGGCCGCCAGCAGGGTCGCGCCGAACTCGTCGCCCTCTTGCGTCGTCTCCGGATTGAGCTGGCTCTGGAGCCAGAACAGCGACTGCGTGTCGTCGAAATCGTAGATCGCCAGCGCCCCCACCAGGTTCAGGGCTCCCGAGCCGCGCCCGGGTATTCCGATAGTGAGCTCGTCGCGACCGTCGCCGTTGTAGTCGCCCGCGGTCAGGGCGGCGCCGTAACGGTCGCCGCTCTCGGGCTCCGGAAAGACCCCCTCGCCGTTGAGAGCGAGCTCGCCGGCCAGGGGGTCGGTGGCGAGATTGAAGGCGAGCAGCACGGCGCCCGCATTGGCGGGTCCGCCCGCGATCGAGCGCCCGGGGCAGCCGATGGCGAGCTCATGGCCGGTGCCCGGGTTGAGCTCCCCGCCGGCGAGTGCAGCGCCCAACTCTTCGCCGGCTTCGGGCGCGCCCGGCATCCCGCCCGCCCCACCCCGGTATAGCAGGATGTCGCGGACGCCGTTCACGCCGACATCGGAGCCGAACAGAACGTGCACCGCGCCGGAATTCACGACGTCGCCGATGTCTTCCCGCGGCACGCCGATGGCCAGATCGTCGAATCCGTCGCGGTCGAAGTCGTGGGCGAGGAGCGTCTGCCCGAAGTGATCGCCGGTCTCGATCACGCCGGGAAGGGTGCCGGTACCGGTCCAGCTCTGATAGAAGGCGTAGCCGGGCGCAAGACCCGCCCCGCCGCCGAGAAAGATCGTCACCGCCCCCGCCTCGGCCTCGCCGGAGAGCGCTTCGAAAGGTGCCCCGATCGCGAGCTCGGCGCAGCCGTCGCCATCGAAGTCGCCGGCGGCGAGGGCGAAGCCGAATTGGTCCCCGGGTTCGGGGAGATCGTTGAGCAGCACCGGCGGCGTCACCCACTGCGAGGCGAGGGGATGGAGCCCGGCCTCGCCACCATAGAGCACCAGCACGGCGCCGGAATCCACATCGCCGTCGAAGTCGAACCCCGGCACGCCGATCGCGAGATCGTCGAACCCGTCACAGTCGAAGTCGCCGGCGGCCAGTCCGCCGCCGAACTGCGCGAGACTCTGCAGCGGAGCGCCGGTCCCCGGCATCCCGAGGGTGAAGAGCTGGGTCCCCGGCGCGCCCAACTGGGCTCCAGCGGAAGTGGCCAGCAAAGTCAGAGCGGCGAGAATCAGAGCGGATCGCAGGTGGCTGAGCATGTGGACCCTCCGCCGGAGACTATCGCTCACCCGCCTCTCGCGCGTCCTTACCTCGGCCTCACCGGGCTCTTACGGGAGGCTTCCGCCCCGAGAGTCCTTCCTCGCGCTCTGCGCTGCGGCGGAGCCTGCCAAAGTGCCTTTCTCTCCGACGTACCGACGAGGCGTGGCCGGACCGGCCACGCTGTGCGCTATGGCCGGTACGAGCAGACGTCGAGCAGCCGCCGGGTGATCGCTGCGTCGCCCTGCCGCGAGGCGGCTGCGCGCGCGCGGTCGACGTTGGCGCACTGGACGGAATCGCCGAAGGCGTCGAGCAACGCGTTCACGACCTCGAGGTGGCCGTTTTCGGCCGCGACGACGAGCGGCGAGCGCCCCTGGCGGTCGAACTGGAATCGCGCGCCGTACGGCGCGACAATCTCGCCGACCCGCCCGACGTTGCCCGACGCTGCCGCCGCGAGAAGCTCCTCGAACCGCGGCGCAATCGTGCGCGCATCCGTCGCTCCCTTGGCGTCGAGGAGGCGCAACATCTCGTCGCTGCCGGCGACCCACGCGAGCAGGGCCGGCGTCGTCGTTCCACGACCCTCCACCGAGTTCGGATTCGCGCCGCGCTCGAGCAGCAGCGCGACGACCTGCAGCTGTTGGCGGGCGTGCGTCTCCGGGTCGATCGGATGCAGGCGCAGGATCGGGTCCGCCCCGATCGCCGCGAGGAGCGGCGAGCGCTCGCCGGCACCCTCAACCATGTTCGGCCCGTTCGGATCACCGCCGGCGTCGAGCAGCGCGCGCACCAGCTCGACGTTCACGTCGCGGGCGGACTTCACCAGCAGCTCCTGCAGGAACGGCCGGTCGGCGGCCTCTCCTCCGGCGCCGCGCGCGAGGAGCGCCTGCGCCGTCGCCACCTCTTCGCGCAGCACCGCATCCCACAGCGCGCCACGCAGCGCCATCGCCCGCCAGGTGACGCCGACCCAGGCGCAGGCGCAGAGGCCCGCCACGAGAATCGCTCCAGGGAGCGCCAGCCCCGCACCTCGCACCCCCGCGCGGCGTGCACCGAAGAACGCGACGGCGACGGAAAGCAGGCCAAGCCCGGCGGGCAGAAAGAAGAGGGCGACGATCCACGACGAAAGAACGTCGCGCGCCGCGAGACGAAGGACGAGGAACGAGACGAAGAACAGGACCGACACCGCGCCGATGGCGAGCGCCGTCCTCCAGGTAGGCGCCTTCGGCGCCGTCCAGCCCGGCGCCCTGGGAGCCATCCAGCCCGACCTGCGGAGCGCCACCGCGGCGAGCACCGCGAGGTTCAGCACGACCGCGGCGATCGCCATCAGAAGGAGGACGAGCGCGACGCCGCACCCGGAACCATCGAGCCCTGGCATCATGGGAGGTCAGGACGATATCCCACCACCGGAGCTCTCTCTTCCTGCTGCTGTCGAGGTGCGATTGGGCCCGCAGCATTCCTGCGCCGACAGACCCCGCAGCCGGGGGGCATACAACCGAATCCGGAAAGCGTTATCGTCGCTCGGTGACCGACGCCTGCTCGTTTCGATTACCGCAGAGGAGCGCCCCATGATCTCGCTCACCGTGAATGGCAGCCGCCGAACGTTCGACGGCGATCCCGCGATGCCGCTGCTCTGGTTCCTGCGCGACGAGCTCGCCCTCACCGGCACCAAGTACAGCTGCGGCGTCGCGACCTGCGGCGCCTGCACGGTGCACGTCGACGGGCAGCCGGTGCGTTCCTGCCAGCGCCGCATGTCGGCGCTCGAGGGGCGTACCGTCACGACCATCGAGGGGCTGCATCCGACCGGCGAGCATCCGGCGCAGATCGCCTGGCGCGAGATCGACGTTCCGCAGTGCGGCTACTGCCAGCCGGGACAGATCATGGGGGCGGCGGCGCTCCTCGCGGCCAAGCCCAAACCGACCGACGCCGACATCGACGAAGCGATGAACGGCCACATCTGCCGCTGCGGCACCTATCCCCGCATTCGCGCGGCCATCCATGCGGCCGCCCAATCGGCCACCGAGACCGTGCCGGAGAAGCGCTCATGAGCGACCTCCAGAGTCCGTTCGAGTCTTTCGACAGCGCCATCGATCTCGACCGCCGCCGCTTCCTGCAGCTCGCGGGTGTCGGCGGACTGGTGATCGCCATCGGCCCCGGCGGCATCCGCCGGCTCGACGCCGCCGAAATCGCCGAGACCGCCGCCACCGCCCCCTGGGAGGCCGTCGCCTACGTGACGCTCCACCCGGACGGTACCGTCGCGATCATCTGCCACCGCTCCGAGATGGGGCAGGGGATCCGCACCACCATGCCGATGATCATCGCCGACGAGATGGAGGCCGACTGGACGAAGTGCCGGGTCGTGCAGGCCGACGGCGACGACAAGAAGTACGGCTCGCAGAACACCGACGGCTCGACCAGCATCCGCGACTTCCTGCCGCGCTACCGTGAGGCCGGGGCGACGGTGCGCGCCCTGCTCGAGGACGCCGCAGCGAAAGAGTGGGGCGTCGCCGCGAGCGCGGTCAAGGCGCAGCAGCACACGGTGGTGCACGCAGCCACCGGCCGCACGCTGACGTTCGCCGCCCTCGTGCCCGCGGCGCGCACCCTCGCCATGCCGGCGAAGGAGCGCCTGCGGGTGAAGAGCCCCGCCGAGCGCCGCTGGCAGGGCAAGAAGATGCCGTCGATCGACCTCGTGCCGATGACCACCGGCACGGCGCACTTCGGCGCCGACGTGATCCTCACCGGCATGAAGACTGCCGTCATCGCTCGCCCGCCGGTCTGGGGCAGCACGATCTCCACGTTCGACGACGCCGCGGCGCGCAAAGTCGCGGGCGTGGAGCGCGTCGTGCGCTTCCCGGACTTTCCCGTCCCCGGCGGCTACATGCCTCTGGGCGGCGTGGCGGTCGTCGCTGGCAACACCTGGGCCGCCATCCAGGGCTGCAAGGCGCTCGCGATCACCTGGAAGCCGGGGCCGAACGCCGGCTACGAGTCGAAGAGCTACAGGAAAACGCTCGAAGCCTCCGTGCGCGCGGCGGGGAAACCCGGCCGCACGCAGGGCGATGCCGACAAGGCGCTCGGCTCCGCCTCACGGAAGATCTCGGCCGAGTACTACCTCCCGCACCTCTCGCACGCCCAGATGGAGCCGGTGGTCGCCGTCGCGCAGGTGAAAGACGGTCTCGTCGAGGTCTGGGCCCCCACCCAGTCGCCGCAGGACGCGCGGGCGGCGATCGCCGCCTGCCTCAAGGTGGACATCGAGAAGGTCACCGTGCACGTGACGCTCCTCGGCGGCGCCTTCGGCCGCAAGTCCAAACCCGACTTCGTTTGCGAGGCCGCCTGGCTGGCGCGCGAGGTCGGCGCCCCGGTGCGCGTGCAGTGGACGCGCGAGGACGACCTGCAGAACAGCTACTACCACACCGTCGCCGCGCACCGTCTCGAAGCCGGGCTGGACGCCGCGGGAGCGGTCGTCGCCTGGCGCCATCGCTCGGCCTATCCGGCGATCTCCGCCAGCTTCGCGCCCGAAATCCCGGGCCCGGACGGCGACGACCTCACCAACGGTGCGAGTGACATTCCGTACGCCATCCCGAACCTCTCCATCGAGGCCTGCCCCGCCGTGGCGCACACCCGCATCGGCTGGTTCCGCTCGGTGAACGCCATCCACCACGGCTTCGCCATCGGTTCGTTCGTGGACGAGCTGGCGCAGGCCGCCGGCAAGGACCCGCTGGAGTTCCTGCTGGCGCTTGTCGGACCCGACCGTCAGGTGGATCTCTCCAAGGCGGGGCTGGTCGCGCCGGCGAGCAACTACGGCGCCTCGTGGACCGATCATCCGATGGACTCGGGGCGCTGCAAGCACGTGCTGAAACTCGCCGCCGAGAAATCGGGGTGGGGAAGCGCGCTGCCGAAAGGCCGCGGCCGCGGCATCGCGATGCACCGGAGCTTCCTCTCCTACGTCGCCATGGTGGTCGAGGTCGAGGTGAAGCCCGACGGCACCGTGCTCGTCCCGCGCGCCACCGTCGCGGTGGACGCCGGCTTCATCGCCAACCCCGATCGCGTGCGGGCGCAGATGGAGGGCGCGCTCGTCATGGCGATGAGCAACACCCTCTACAGCGAGATCACCTTCGCCGAAGGCAAAGTCGTGCAAAGCAACTTCCGCGACTACCAGGTCACCCGCATGCCTGCCGCCCCCCACCAGGTGGACGTCCACCTCGTCGAAAGCGAAGGCCTCCCCGGCGGCGTCGGCGAACCCGGCGTCCCGCCAGCCGGCGCTGCGATCGCCAACGCCATCCACGCTGCCACCGGCATCCGAATCCGCGAGCTCCCGGTCGGCAAACAACTGGCCAACTGGCCGGACCGCAAGGCCTGACGCCCCCGCCGTCAGCCCGTCCCCTTCGCGGACCTATCGCTGGGCCCTTGGGGACATATTGCGGCCACTCCGCGAGATCACCAAGCCGCAGCCGCCGAAGCCGCTATGTGTCCCCCGCCGCGCCCATGGGCCGCAGTCCAGGCAGGACCCCGAGCGGAAGCATCGTGTCCCGCCATCGGTGCCCGGCTACGGCGAGGTCACCGACCACTCCGCGCTGTTGCCACCCTCGAAGTCGGCGCGGAAGACCATGTCGTCGGAGACCCAGAGGTCCTCCTGACCGTCGAACTCGTGGTCGGCGGAGTAGACCATGCCGTGGCTGTCGGGGGTGAAGAAGATGTTCTCGCCGACGGTGACGTCGTAGGCGGAAGAGGCGGGCGTGGCGTGCACCCGCACGGGAAGTGCGGAGCCGTCCGTCGGCACGCGGTAGAGGTCGAACCTCTCGTTGACGACGTTGTCGGACCGGAAGGCTACGAAGCTGCCGTCGGGTGAAACGATCGCCCGCGTGACGTCGGCGAGGGCGGGTGCCGAAGCCGCGGAGAGCCGCTGCCGCTGCGAGTCGAAGGCGATGTCGAAACGCCAGAGCTCGAACTTGCCGAGCGTGGCGAGGTCCGCACAGCCGAACAGGGCGGAGCGGTCGGGAAGTCCGCCGCCGACGCAGAGCGGGTCGAGGGTCGCTCCCGCGGGCACCGTGCCGAAGAGCGGGTGCGGCGTGCCCACGCCGTCGAGGTGCTGCACGAAGTGCTCGAGCTGGCCGTCGGCGCGCAGCTCGCCCGTGAGCACGGCGATCGGGTTCGGCTCGGCCGGGAAGATGTTCGCCACGAACACGTCTCCTCCGGTCGGGAGATTCCCATGCAGGCGCACGCTGGCCGTGAACGGCCCGCCGACCGGCACAGCGTAAGCCTGAAACTGTCCTACGACAGCGTTGTCGACGACATAGATCACCGAGTCGGCGTCGCCGCTCTCGGTGAAGACGTTGCCGTTCGCAACCAGCGCCACGTTCAAGTGGACGGCCGCGGTCGCAGGACCGGCGACCGGAACGCTCCAGAGCTCGCGCTGGGCGTCGAGGCCGGTGTCGGCGCGGAAGAGGAGATGGCTGCCGTCGCTCGTCGGCTCCGCGAGGGTGACCACGTCGCCGAACGCCGGCATGTCCGGGCTGATCCGAACGGAGGCGCTCGAAGGCCCCGTGATGGGAACGCTCCAGAGCTCTTCGATGCCATCGAAACGCTGGTCGGCGCGATAGATCGCCCGTTGCCCGTCCGGAGTGATCTGGATTCGGATGACGTTTCCTCCGCTCACCAGGTCGCCGTTCAGGCGCACCGGTCCAGCGGAGCCGTCGCTCGGCACGCTCCAGAGCTCGTTCTGGCCGGCGGTGACGAGGTCGAGACCGAAGATCGTCCTGCCGTAGGCGGAAAAGAAGTGGTAAATAGAGGAGTTCGGAGGCCCCGCGGGATGGAGACAAACTGCCGCCGAGCTCGCGTCGGCCGGAACGGTCCAGAGCTCGGACGAGGTCGGCCGGAAGATGCGGAAGACCACCGAGATCCCGTCGGCGCCGAGGCCGAATTCCCCGACGGAGGCGTTGGGACCGATCGGCGCGGAGACCTTCACCGCGTCGCCCGGCCCGCCCTCGACCGGCACACTCCAGAGCTCGGCCCGCCCTAACGTCTCCTGGTCGAGCAGAAACAGCAGGTGTCGATTGTCCTCGCTGAACTCGAACCTGATGAAGGTGCCCGGCACCTGGCCGCCCAGGGGACGTAGCGTCGAAACGCGGCGCACATCCCCGCCGAAGCGCGAAGCGATGTAGACGTCCTGGACCGTGTCGGTGTCGCCGTCGAACCAGTACGCCACCCATTTCCCGTCCGGCGAGACCTTCGGGCCAGAGGTGTCGAGCAGCACATCGCTGAAGATCTGTCCCGCCGGGGTCAGCTTGTGCACCGCGAGGCCGCCCTGCTGGGCACCGGAGAGGGTGGGCAGGAGGAGCACGGCAGCGAGCGCGGCGAGTGCCGGTAGTTGTGGAAAGAGACGAATTCGATGCATCGGGCGCGAAGTCGGCATGAGGACTCCCTTCTTCTGAAGAACGCAAAGGCGGCGGAAAAGGCGACAGGCGAACAGTGTACTCCGCAGCTGAAGACCAGATCCATTCCCGACCGTGCGCTCCGCCGCTTCGCCGGACACTCGGGCGCCAGGGGAAGGGCGCCCGGCCGCGGCCTGCCCCCTCCCTGCCCAGTTCACCCGCCCGGCGTGAAGGCGTAGTATCCCGACTCGCCAAGCCGGCGAGCAGCCTTCCCCGGAAAGAGAGGGTAGGAACATGAAGCGATTCTTGACCTGTGCTCTTTGCGTCCTCGCCGTCACCTGTGCCGCCGCTTTCGCGGCCGACGCGGCCATGCCCGCGATGCATGGCATGTCCACGGCTGCCGACATCCAGTGGAAGAGCGGCCCTGCGTCACTTCCTGCGGGAGCGAAACTCGCCGTCCTCGAAGGAGATCCGAGTCAGGAAGGCATCTTCACGATGCGCCTCTCGATTCCGGACGGCTACAAGATCCCGCCGCACTGGCATCCCGCCTTCGAGCACGTGACGGTCATCTCTGGCACCTTCAACATGGGCATGGGCGATTCCTTCGACGCCAGCAAGGGCCAGGAGATGGTCGCCGGCACCTTTGGTTGGATGGCGTCCGGACAGCGCCACTACGCCTGGGCCAAGGGAGAGACCGTGATCCAGCTCCACGGTATGGGTCCCTGGCAGATCTACTACGTCAACCCGCAGGACGATCCGCGCAACCCGCCGAAGAAGTAGAAGCGGTCTCTGCAGCTCGTCCTCCGCTGCCGGGGGAGACCGCAGTCGGGGACGGACAACATTCCCACGAGCGAAGTGCCCGGCGTACCTCGGGTGGCTCAGGTTCTCCCGGCGAGGTGCCCGGCGAGGTGCTGCCCGGCCCGGCGAGGTGCCGGCCCGGCGAGGTGCCAGCCAATCTCCCGGATGACGCCGCCCGAGCCAAAGGAAAAGCGCCCAATCGGATTCTCGCCGTGAGATTGGAAATGACCGGGCACACATCCGGAGCCGGAGGGCGGCGACCAGGTCGTGATCCATCGCGACGGCGCGACGCGCCTGCAGCGAGCGCCGCGCTCGACCCGAAACCGCCCCAGGGCGGGTGCGTGTCCCCGGCGTACCCCCTCGCCGCCAGTTCCGCAAACCCGTTTCCGTCTTGCCTATCGACAAGAGTCTTCCGCGGCGTACCTCGCTGCCAACCCAACGAGCCCGGAGACGACGACCCGGCGAGGAGAGCCATGACGGAAAGGACGCCGGTGGCGGTCGGCGTAGAGACCAGGATCCAGTCGCTCAGGGGCCAGCCATGGCTGCGGGACAGGACCCGAGCGGCTGTACCGAAAGCGGTGGATGAGTATTAACCTACGGGTTAAATTGTGCGCCTGCGGCGGTCCCACCGCCGCGCGCCCGACGTCTGGGAGGACATCTCCGGCGATCTGAGAATTCTCTGGTTCGATGCGGTTCGCCAACGCTATTTCGCAGCGCAGCTCGGATCTGCCTTGCAGATCGAGGACAAGGAAAACGAGTCATGGTGAAGAAGACCTTTCGCGAGTGGAGGCAGGAAGCGGAGGCCGATCCCGTCTATTGGACGGAGCGCGCCATCCTCAGCGTCACGGAAGAGATCTTCGTCGCGATGGAGAAGCGTGGCATGCAGCGGTCGGAGCTTGCCCGCCGCCTCGGAACGAGCCCCGCCTACGTGACGAAGATCCTTCGCGGGAAAGCCAACTTCACCCTCGACAGCCTGGCTCGAATCGCCCTCGCGCTCGGCGGGGAGTTCCAGTTTCACTTCTCGCCCCATGACCTGCGCCCCCCTCGGTTCAACTCGGCGGCGATCGAGATTGCCGAACCGACTCCTCAGACCCCTCGGACGCCTGAACTCGAGCGAAAGGCTCCCAAGCCGGGGTCGAAGGTCCAGCCCCGCCGCTGAAGAGCGCGCACCGAAAGCGCCGTTCCCGCGCAGTCCCCCCGCCCGCAGCCGGGGACATGCAACCGCCCCAAGAGTGCAGTTCGCCCAACCCGAAACCGCCGCAGGGCGGGTACGTGTCCCCGGCGTACCTCTGCCGCCAGATCCAAGCGCTCGATTCCGGCTTACCTATCGACAAGAGTCCTTGGCGGCAGAGCGCCACGCGAACCGGACAGGACCGGAGCGACCGAAGGAGCGAGGCGAGCCATGACGGAATTGACAGCGGTGGCGGTCGACGTCGAAGCCAGGATCCAGTCGATTCGGGGCCTGCAAGTGCTGCTTGACAAAGACCTTGCCGCGATCTACGGCGTGACGACCGCGGCCTTGAATCAGGCGGTGAAGCGCAACGAAGGTCGGTTTCCCGACGACTTCCGCTTCCAACTCAAGCCGGAGGAGCTTGCTAACTTGAAATCACAATCTGTGATTTCAAGTTTGGCGCACGGCGGACGCCGATTTCTTCCCTGGGCCTTCACCGAGCACGGCGCGATCATGGTCGCATCGGTCCTCAACAGCCCCCGCGCAGTAGAGATGAGCGTCTTCGTCGTCCGTGCCTTCGTGCACCTGCGCGACTTCGCCCGCACCCACGCCGAGCTCGGCAAGCAACTCGCCACCCTCGAACGCCGGGTTGTGGCCCACGGCGCCGACCTGAAGCAGGTTTTCGCCGCCCTCCGCCGCCTCCTCGACCCGCCCAAGCCCCCTCGCCCGCAGATCGGCTTCAAGCCCGACAAGGAGCCCTGAGGGCAACCCCCCCTCTGCCTGGGACATGGAAGGCCCGCTGCCGCCCCCCGCAGCTGGGGACATGCTGCCGCGCGCTGCTCCCCGCAGCTGCGGACATGTAACCGCCCCAAGCCAGCGCCCCGGCGGACCTGAGAACTCCGCAGGGCGGGTACGTGTCCCCGGCGTACCCTTCCGCCGCCAGATCCGTGAACCGAATTCCGTCCTTCCTCTTGTCAGAGACGAGAGGGCGTACCCCTTCCCCCGTCAGCGGCAGATGTGGGCGGGATCGGCGAGAGCGCCAGGGTCAGCGGAACGGCGATAGGCGAGCCTGTCGCTTTTCTCCGCTTTTCGCGTTCTTGAAGGCAAGGAGACCTCTCATGACCGACCATTGCCTTCGCTCCCGTAGACGGCCGCTCTCGCTGTACGCCAGCTCGGCGCTCGTGCTGCTTCTACCGATGGCGCTCCTGAGCCTCGGGGCGAGTCCTGCCCGGGCGCAGCTCTGGGACGCCCGCGATCGATTCCTGCCGGTGCCCAATATTCCGGAGCGCGAGTTCATGCGCTACGGAGAGGTCGTCGCGAGCTGCGATTGGGACGGCGACGGGCGCGCGGATCTCGCGGTCGGGATGCGCGACTACAACAACGACGCGGGCGCGGTCTTCTTCTTCCGCATGGACCCGCAGGGCTCCCCGGTTTTCGCCGGCGCCGTGGGTACGGTCAACCAGGAGAGCCTCGGTGCGGCGGTGGCGTGCGGCGACTTCGACGGCGATGGCGACGCCGAGGTGGCGGCCGGAGCACCGGAGTTCGCGCTCGGCGGCATTCAGGAGGGACGCGTCCTGCTGTACAACTGGGTGGGAGGCACGATGGTCGAGACGGGCGAGTTCCGGCAGAGCATGGCCGGCGTGGCGGGGGGGGCGGAGGACTTCGACCGGTTCGGCGGCAGCCTCGCGGTGGGCGATTTCGACGCCGACGGTGCCGACGATCTCGCGGTCGGCTCTCCGGGGGAGGACGTCGGCGCGACGAACGCCGCCGGCGCGGTGACGTTCTTCTACGGCGAGCTCGGAGTCGGGCTGGTCGTCGCCGGCAACTCGATCTGGCACAAGGACACCACCGGCGTCGTCGGAAATCCCGGCGAAGGCGAAAATGTGGGACTCGCGCTGGCCGTGATCCGCAACGACTGCGACGCCTTCGACGACCTCGCCGTGGGCGTACCGGGCCAGACGGTCGACGGGGTCGAGGATGCCGGCGCGGTCTATGTCGTCCACGGGAGCGCGGGCGGTCTCGTCCACGCAACCAGCTTCGTCCTCGACACCACGAGCTTCACCCAGGGAGGCGCCTCGCCGCCGCACATTTCGGACCGGTTCGGTTCGACGCTCGCCTCGGCCGGCGCCTACTTCCCCGGCTCCTGCGGGACGATCGCGATCGGCGCGCCAGGGCGCGAGGTCGGGGGCGTCGCCGGCGCCGGCGCGCTCTACCTCCGAAGGGACGGTGGCGGATCGACGCGCTATTTCACCGCCGCAGACTTCGACGTGGCGCCGGATCCGAACGATAATTTCGCCGAGTCCTTCGCGTTCGCGGATTTCAACGCCGACGGCCGCCTCGACCTGGTGGTCGGAATGCCCGGCAACGATCCGTTGCTGTCGAGCTTCACCGGCGGCGTCTTCGTCGGGCTCTCCAACAGCGGGGCGGAACCGGATCCGGGCAACGCCCAACTCATCGTGCCGCGCGCCACCCTCGAGCTCTTCGAGTTCGCCACCGAAGACGGCAGCTTCGGCCAGGCGCTCGTCAGTGCCGACTTCGACGGCGACTCCGTGCCCGACCTCGCGGTCGGCCTGCCGACGGCCGACTACGGCGTCCTGACGGATGTCGGCGGCGTCGAGATCCTGTACGGCGGGCTGTTCGCAGCCGACTTCGAGGGCGGCAACGACAACGAGTGGTGAGGCGGTCGACCGGTACGCCGGCCGGTGATCGAATCGGCAGAAGTGAGATGAGGCCGTAGACTCCCTGCCGAGGGAAGACGGAATGGCGAGCTGTGCGTTGCATCCGGAGTTCCCGGCGACGAGCCGGTGTACGCGCTGCGGCAAGGCGCTCTGCGCCGCCTGCGAGCGGTCGCTCGACGGCACGCCGTACTGTGCGGAGTGCGAAAGAGAACTGCTGCGGAAGCTCGCGGCAGGACAGGCAACGGCGGCGGGCGGGGAGCCCACGCCCGCTGCGGAGAACGGGTCACGCCCGCCGAGCCCCGTGGCCCCCATCTCCCCGATGCCCCCTCCGGGGCTCCTTCGCCCGTTGGCATTCGCGCTCGCCGCCGGGCTGGTCGGGGCGCTCGCCTGGTATCTCACCGTGCGCTTCACCGACTACAAGCTCGGGCTGGTGGCAGTGGGGGTCGGCTGGCTGGTCGGCCGCGGCGCGCTCTTCGGTGCCCGCGGCCGCGGCAGTACGGAGATCGCGATCGGCTCGGTGGTCGTGGCTCTCGGCGCGATGCTGTTCGGTGAGTATCTGATCCTCAACCACCTGGCTCACCAGGCATTCGCCTCCGACGCCTCCCACGCCTTCCACGCCTCCCAGATGCCCGGTGGGGAGCCGCCGGCATTCCTCAGCCCGCCGATGTTCGTCGCCCTCTACCGCGAGACGGTCGGCGTCATGGACGCGCTCTTCTACGCCCTCGGCGCGTACGAGGCGTGGAAGCTGCCGGCGTCGGCCCGGCGGTCATGACGAGCGCGACTTGAGCTCCGTTTCGCCGTTCGATCCGGATCGCGAGCATCTCGAACGCCTGGCGGCCGAGCTCGCGCGCCGCCAGGCGAAGTATCCGACCGCTCCGCTTCCTGCGCCCGCTTCGCCCCCTTCGCCCCATTCAATCACCATGAAGAAGAAGGCCGGCCTCTGGGGAGCGCTGCTGGTGTTCGCGGCGCTTGTGTTCAAGCTCAAAGGGCCGTTGCTCCTCGTCTTGTCGAAGCTCAAGTTCCTGCTCGGCGGCCTGAAATTCCTCCAGCTCGGGAAGGTCCTCACCACCGGCGGCACGATGGTGGTGACGATCTGGGTCTACGGGATGATGTTCGGTCTGCCGTTCGCAGTCGGCTTCGTGCTGCTCATCTTCGTGCACGAGATGGGGCACGCGGCGGCGATGAAGCTGCACGGCCTCGACTTCGGTGCGCCGGTGTTCATTCCGTTCGTCGGCGCGATGATCGCGATGAAGAAGCTGCCTCCGAACGTGCGCATCGAGGCCGAGGTGGCGATCGCCGGACCGATTGCCGGCGGGCTCGCCTCGGCCGCCTGCTGGGGAATCGGCGTGGCGTTCGAGTCGCCGCTCTTCGTCGCTCTCGCCTACAGCGGCTTCTTCCTGAATCTGTTCAATCTGCTTCCGGTCTCGCCGCTCGACGGCGGGCGGATCGCCGGCGCGATCTCGAAGTGGATCTGGGTCGCCGGTCTCGCCCTCGGTGTGCTGCTGGCGATCCGCCTGGCCAACCCGCTGCTCTGGCTGATCGTCATCCTCGGTGCCTTCCGTGCGGTTCGAGTGTTCCGTGGCAAGGGGGGCGAACAGCCGGGCTACTTCGAGATCCGGCCGGCCGAGCGTCTGGCGATCGGCGCCGGCTACTTCGTCCTCGCCGCGCTCCTCGGCTTCGGAACCATCACCCTCCTGCCTTCAGCGGTCTGACCCCTAAACGCACGCTCTCGACCTCGCCCGCCGGACCGACTTTGCCTCCGCCGGGGGAGGCGCCACTGCCCGCCTCCGCCAGAAGTCGAGGACACACAGACGGCCCGCCGCCCCCCGCAGCCGGGGACATGGAACCGCCCCAAGTGGACAGCCTCGCTCGACCTGCGCCACCGAACCGACCTTCCAACCCGCGTCTTCGACCTGCTTTCGGCGACCCTTCTTCCTGCAATCGCGAGTATGTCGAACCAGACATAGAAACAAGGAACACGACTCGAACTTGAAGTCACAGTTTGTGACTTCAAGTTCTGATTAGGGCGAGCGCAGCACCTGGCTTTGCGTCGTCACGGCGCGGGCCGCGAACAGGCCTGGGCACTTCTGAACAGCGCGCGGGCCAGAGAAAGGAAGGGTGGTGCAGTGCCTCCTGCGCCTACCCCGAGATCGCCCGCGCCGTCCGCTCCGCGACATCGACGAGCCCGCGGAGGGCGCGATTCACCGATTCGGAGTCAGGAAAACGCTCTGCGAGATCGGGATCGATCCGCGCCAGATTCGTTCCTTCCGCGAAGCGCGCCGCGTACTTGCCGCGCACGCCGCCAGAGAAGTCGTACTCCTTCTTCATTCGCGGGGCAGGAGGGGGCTTAGGAGATTTCTTCATAGGACTGCCGCTCCTTGCGCGTAGCCAGCCGGGCACTGAGCAGGCGAATAGTATGGCCGCGTTCGGTGTGGACCACAACCAGGAGACGACCCGGTCTCGAAAGCCCCAGCAGGACGAACCTGGCTTCCAGGTTCGAATGGGATGCGTCCGCGACCGAGAGCGACAGCGGGTCTCCGAAGGCTGTTGGTACGTGTCCCCGGCGTACCACCAGCCCCCCAACAGGCGTAAACTAGAGCTGCATCCGGAGCGCCCCGCCCCCCGATCCTGGAGATCGTGAGGACGAGGCCGGCAACCTGGTTCGGACGACCAAGGTGCCCTCCCGCGAACGTCGCGGGGATGTGGTCGCGAAAGCGGCAACGAAGCGTCCGAGGCGAAGCCCGCATTCCTGATGTGCTGCCCCGACGAGCGGGAGCAGCAACATGGAAGGTGGGCTTTTTTCGTTGTCCTTCGCGACCCTCCGCTGTCAGGAAAATGCGATTTTCCGGAACGGACCAGCAAAAGGAGGAACGGCAATGACCCCGAAGCCAAAGAACAGCACCAACGAATCCACCCCCTCGTGCCCCTGCTGCGGCCACCCGAACGCGCTGCGCAGCCTCACCCCATTCGACTCCCTACGCCGCGACCCCGACGCGCCCCCCTGCCGCTTCTGCCACGCACGTATGCAGGAAGGCATCCTCCTGATCGAAGTCGAAGACTGGGGCGGCGGCCCCCCCGGCGAGCCCCGCCGCACCGGCCGAGCCGCCTGCATCGCCGAGCAAGGACTCCGCCGCTGCGTCCAGTCGGAAGCGCTCGTGGAACAGACCCTGCGCAAGCGCTACGCCTTCGTCTCGCAGGCAGCTTGGAAGAGCTTCGGGCTGGCCGGGGTGGGGGAAGGGGAGGTGAACTGAGAGGGCGCGCGACGGAACGCCGCTCCCAACGCTCCGCGCAGTCGGGGACATGGCACCGCCCGACGCCCCCCGCAGCCGGGGACATGTAACCGCCCCAAGCCAGCGGTCGACCGCCCCCAGATCGCCGCAGGGCGGGTACGTGTCCCCGGCGTACCTCCAGAGTTCCATCCGACTTGCCGACCAGCGGCGCGGACCAGCCGGCAGCTCGCATAGGTGGTCACAAGCTGTGACTACCTGCCCGGCCGGTGAAAGTGCCGGAGCCTGGGAGCGACTTTCCGGTCTTCGAGTCGGGGCCGCCCTGACGGCCGTCACTGCCAGATCCGCACGTTCCATTCCGTCTTACCTTGCGGTAGGAGGCCTTGGCGGCGCAACTCTCTGCGCACCCGCCTGGACCAGACATGGCGATGGAGCGAGGAGTGCCATGACGGAAATGACGGCGGTGGCGGTCGACGTCGGGACCAGGATCCAGTCGCTGCGGGGCCTACAAGTGCTTCTGGACAGCGACCCTCGTGATTTATGGCGCCACGACGGCTGCCCTGAATCAGGCCGTGAGGCGAAACGAAGCCAGGTTTCCACCAGACTTCCGCTTTCAACTGAGCCCGGAAGAGGCCGGGCTTTTGAAATCACAATCTGTGACATCAAACCCGGGACGCGGTGGGCGGCGAAAACGCCCTTGGGCCTTCACCGAGCACGGCGCGATCATGGTGGCGTCGATCCTGAACAGTCCCCGCGCGGTGGAGATGAGCGTCTTCGTCGTCCGCGCCTTCGTCCACCTGCGCGACTTCGCCCGCACGCACACCGAGCTGGCCAAGGACCTCGCGACCCTCGAGCGCCAAGTCGTCGCCCACGACGCCGACCTGAAACAGGTCTTTGCCGCCCTCCGCAGCCTTCTGGAGCCACCGAGAACTCCGCGCTCGCGGATCGCTTTCACCGCGTGCACCGCGAGCTCACCGACGCCGACATCGCCAAAATCGCCGGCACCTACCACGCCTGGCGCGGCGACCAAGACGCAGTCGAGTACGCCGACGTGCCCGGCTTCTGCAAGCACACCGCGCTCGAGGAGATCCGCAAGCACGGTCACGTCCTCACGCCTGGCCGCTACGTCGGAGCGGAGGCCGCCGAGGACGACGGCGAGCCGTTCGAGGACAAGATGCGGCGGCTCACAGTGACGCTGCGCGAGCAGCAGGCCGAGGCCGCGAAGCTGGATGCTGCGATCGCCGCCAACTTGAGGGAGGTCGGGTATGCCGGGTAAGCGGGTGGTCGTCGCGCTGGAACGCATCGAATCGCAGATTCTTCTGATCCGCGGGCAGAAGGTCATGCTCAGCACGCACTTGGCCAAGCTTTACGAGGTCGAAACCCGTGCCCTTATCCAGGCAGTCAAGCGCAACATCGATCGTTTTCCGGAAGACTTCATGTTCCAACTCACAGCGGAAGAGTCGGCCAACATGAAAGTTCAATCTGTGATCCTGAACGAAACCGATGCTGCCGCTTCAAGATCACAATCCGTGATCTTGAAGCGGGGCCAGAACATCAAGTACCCGCCCTACGCTTTCACTGAGCAGGGCGTGGCGATGCTCTCCAGCGTGCTACGCAGCCCGCGCGCCGTCATGGTCAATGTGGAGATCATGCGCGCCTTTGTCCGATTGCGGCAGATGCTCGCTTCGAATGCCGACCTCGCCCAGAAGCTCGCGACCTTGGAAAAGAAATACGACGCGCAATTCAAGATCGTGTTCGACGCTATCCGCGAGCTGATGACGCCGCCCGAGCCAAAGGATAAGCGCCCCATCGGATTCGCGCCGTGAGACTGGAAATGACCGGGCACAGATCCGGAGCCGGAGAGCGGCGACCAGGTCGTGATCTACCGCGACGGCACGACGCGCCTTCAGCGAGCGCCCCGCCCGACCCGAAACCGTGGCAGGGCGGGTACGTGTCCCCGGCGTACCTCAGCGGATTCAGCAATAGGCGCTTTCCCAGCCGTGCCTGCGTGAAGGCGGTAGAATCTGCGCGGGAGCCTAAGGGAAGGAGTCGATATGAGCGTGCCGACGCGGCCAGCGATCGAGATTCCGCACGACAAGATCGTCGACTTCTGTCGCCGGCATCGCGTCCGGAAGCTCGCGCTCTTCGGTTCCGTTCTGCGCGACGACTTCTCCTCAACAAGTGATGTCGACGTCCTGGTCGAGTTCGAGCCCGGGACGCGGATGGGTTTGCGCTTCTTCTCCCTGCAGGACGAGCTCTCGAAGATCCTCCACCGCCAAGTCGACCTCAACACCGAAGGGTTCCTCTCGCGCTACTTCCGCGACGAGGTGCTGGCGGAGGCCGAGACGATCTATGACGCAGCATGACGACCGCATTCGCCTTCTTTAGAGCGCCAGTGATTGGCGCCGGAGAAGGAGCCCTGAAATGGAACGAGTAACTTCAGTCCGGGCGCTCCCGACCTACCGCCTCGAGATCGAGTTCTCCGACGGCGTCCGCGGAGTTCTCGACTACGAAGACCGGCTCTTCGGCCCGATGATGGAGCCCCTGCGCGATCCGGCCCGCTTCGCCCGCCTTTCCGACGCCGGTATCGACGAGTGGAGCGTCATCTGCTGGCCGAACGGCGCCGACCTCGCCCCCGACGCCATCTACGACCGCCTCAAAGCCGGAGCCGCCGGCGCCCAGTGAGGCTCAGCTGATGGTCCTCCGAACAAGCAGCCCGTGCCCCGCAGCTGGGGACATGTAACCGCCCCAAGCGAGCTTCGCGCGAGACCCGAATCCGTCCCAGGGCGGGTACGTGTCCCCGGCGTACCTTCGGCGCGCAGAGGTGGTCACAAACCGTGACCACCTCAACTTGAAGTCACAAATTGTGACCTCAAGTTGGAAACGCGGCCGGTGACTACCCCGAAATCGCCCGCGCCGTCCGTTCCGCGACATCGACGAGGCCGCGGAGGGCGCGATTCACCGATTCCGAATCCGGAAACCTCTCGGCGAGGTCGGGATCGATTCGGGCGAGGTTCGTACCTGCGGCGAAGCGCGCCGCGTACTTTCCGCGCACGCCTTCCGAGAAGTCGCAGTCCTTCTTCCTTCGCGGGGTGGGGCTGGGCTTAGAGGGCTTCCGCATGGGAGCTCCTACGCCGCCGACAGCCGCTTGACCCGCAGCGCCGGCCGCCGCTTTTCGGCCTGCCAGAGATCGAACTGCACCTGCTGCGCGAGCCAGCTCTCGGCGCTGGTGTCGAAGGCCAGCGACAGCCGCAGTGCCATCTCGGGCGTGATCCCGGCGCGGCCGTTGACGATGGCCGACAGGGTCTTGCGGCTGACGCCCAGCGCCTTCGCGGCCGCCGTCACGGTGAGCTCCAGCGGCTCGAGGCAAAGGGCCTTCAGCACTTCGCCCGGATGAGGAGGGTCGGGAGGGTTGTGCTTCTTCATGCTCGCCACCTCAGTGGTAGTCCTAATAGTCGACTTCATCCGCGTCCGTGCCGGCGAAGACAAACGTCACACGCCAGTTGCCGCTCACCCGGACGGACCAGCTCCCCGCTCGATCTCCGGATAGCGGATGCAAAACCAGCCCGGGGAGATTCATGTCGCGAGGTGAAGTGGCGACATTCAATCGGCCCAGAATCAGGCGCAACCGATCCGCCCCTCGGAATGCTGCGCCTGGATCTTGGACCTCGAGCCGGTCGTGAAGTAGAGCTCGAGGCCCTTGTGCCGGAACCGGCGAATCGCCACTGGAGAAGTGTAACCACTCGGGTTACGGATCGCAAGGGCAGCGCAAGAGGGCTCCGCGCGCCCGCAGCCGGGGGCTCACCGCCCCCCGCAGCTGGGGACATGTAACCGCTCCAAGCCAGCGGTCGACCGACTCCAGATCGCCCCAGGGCGGGTACGTGTCCCCGGCGTACCTCGAGGGACTCAGGTTCCTCTGGCTCTGACGACTTCCTCCGTCAGATTCGAGCGCCCGATTCCGTCTTACCTATCGACAAGAGTCCTTGGCGGCAGAGCGCCCCGCGAACCCGACCGGACCGGAGCGAACGAGGCAGTGAGGAGAGCCATGACGGAATTGACGGCGGTGGCGATCGACGTCGGAACCAGGATCCAGTCGATTCGGGGCCTGCAAGTGCTTCTGGACAGCGACCTCGCCGCGATCTATGGAGTCACGACGGCTGCCCTGAATCAGGCGGCGAGGCGAAACGAAGCTCGGTTTCCAGCAGACTTTCGCTTTCAACTGAGCCCGGAAGAGGCCGCGCGTTTGAAATCACAATCTGTTACATCAAACCCGGGACGCGGTGGGCGGCGAAAACGCCCCTGGGCCTTCACCGAGCACGGAGCGATGATGGCGGCTACCATCCTGAACAGCCCCCGCGCCGTGGAGATGAGCGTCTTCGTCGTCCGCGCCTTCGTGCACCTGCGCGACTTCGCCCGCACCCACGCCGAGCTCGGCAAGCAGCTCGCCACCCTCGAACGCCGGGTTGTGGCGCACGACGCCGACCTGAAGCAGGTTTTCGCCGCCCTCCGCCGCCTCCTGGAGCCGCCCAAGTCCTCTCGCTCGCCGATCGGCTTCAAGCCCGCCAAGGAGCCCTGACGCTGCGCCCCCCGCAGCCGGGGACTGGCTCCAATGGCGAAAGATCTCCGCCCCCCGCAGCTGGGGACATGTAACCGCCCCAAGAGTGCAGTTCGCTCAACCCGCAATCGCCCCAGGGCGGGTACGTGTCCCCGGCGTACATCACCTGTCCCCGGCGTACCCCCACCCCCAGAAAAGGCGTAAAGTACCCCCAGCATCCGGAGTGCCCCGCCCGCGATCGTGTCGATCGCCGACGGGGCCGGCAACCTGGTTCGGACGACCAAGGTGCCCTCCCGCGAACGTCGCGGGGATGTGGTCGCGCAAGCGGCAACGAAGCGTCCGAGGCGAAGCCCGCCTTCCCGATGCGCGATTCCCGTACTGCGGGAGTTGCCCCAAGGGAGGCGGGCTGTCTTCGTTTCAGACGATCTCCGATCGCCGATCTCCGATCGCCGCGCGACCCCTTCCCCTCGCCGCTCCCGGGCGACCCCGGAAAATGCGATTTTTCCGCAAGGGGAAGACGATGAACCTGCAAGCGACCATCCAAGCCACAAGCAGCATCCAGATCGAACGCTTCGCGCAGGTGGAGGCGATCTTCTCCTCGATCCACGCCCGCCTCCGCCAACACCCCGCCGAGACCGCCTTCGTCGCCTTCGAGGTCGTGGGCGGCGACCCCGAGGAGCCCGGCCGCCGCCGCTTCGTGCGGTTCGTGGCGACCGAGGAGCGCCTCCTCCTCGACCTGCCGCGCTCCCTCTTCCGCGGCGACGACCGCGCCCGCCTCCTCACCGCAAACCGCGGCTATTGGCAGGCCGTCGACCGCCCCGGCGACTGCCACACCCCTGGCACGGCAGCGGGCGATCTCCGGGGCGACCCACTCCGCCAAGCCTGGCCGTGGAGCGAGCAGCCCCTCGCCTGCGCCGAGCTCTTCTGGCTCCTCTTCGATTTCTGGCCCACCCCGGAGACCGCCGAGCTCGTCGCGAAGGGATTCGCCATCTCCGGCCCCGACCTCGAACGCACCGCCTGGGGCGAGACGCCGCTCGCCGGGCGGCGCGAACATCGGCTCCATTCGGCACCCGACCCGGCGGGGGCGCCGGCAAGAGAGCCCTGCCCCTGCTGCGGCCGCACCCCCGCGCCGGGCGCCTTCGACCCGAATCATCCGCTCGATCCGCTCGATCCGTTCGATCCCACTTGGCGCGAACCCGACGCGAAGGCCTGCCGGTTCTGCCGCCAGCGGATGCAGGAAGGCATCCTGCTGATCGAAGTCGAAGACTGGGGCGGTGGCCCTCCCGGCGAGCCCCGCCGCACCGGCCGCGTCGCCTGCGTCGCAGAGACCGGCCTCCGCCGCTGCGTGCGGCCGGTCGAGCTGCTCGAACACACGCTGCGCAAGCGCTACGCCTTCGTCTCGCAGGCCGCGTGGAAGAGCTTTGGGCTGGCGAAGGCGGGGCGAGGGGAGCTGAACTGAGAGGCACGCGACGGAATGCCGCGCCCGCCGCCCCCCGCAGCTGGGGACATGTAACCGCCCCAAGGGATCGCCCGCCCGACCCGAAACCGCCGCAGGGCGGGTACGTGTCCCCGGCGTACCTACTGCAGATCGCTGGTGAGCCGCCCCTCGCGCCAGTGCTAGCTCACCTCCGACCAGGCCGCCCGCGCCGCCGCGTCGAGGCGGGGACTCTCCGACAGCGTCGCCGCCGTCACCCGCGCCCCGACGACCCGCGCGCTGTAGCGATCAGCATCGAACTCCATCTGCCGTGAAAGCGAAGCGGAGAGGGCCGCCCCCGCCTGCATCAGCAGCGCGAGGATCTTCCGCGACAGCCAAAGAAAGAAGCGCGCGATCTGGGCGATGAGCCGCTTCATCCAGTAGCCGCCCTCGGCATGGGTTTCGAGCTCGCTGTCGAACCCGCCGCGCTCGTAGACGACGCGCGCGAACCAGTGGTTGATCGAGCGGATGAGAGACAAAACCGCATTCCGCCTCCCCCCGCAGCTGGGGACATGGAACCGCCCCAAGCGAATGCCCCGCCCGACCCGCGACCGCCCTAGGGCGGGTACGTGTTCCCGGCGTACCCCGGAAGCTGGAAGAAATTCCGTTCGCTTTCCTTCGCCCGATCGTTCTATAGAAGACAGGGAGCCTGTCCCGGCTCCCGTCGGTCGCGCCACTGAAGCGTACCTGAGGGCCCCGCCGAAGCTCGTGTCGGGCTGCCTAGATGAGGTGAGGTGGCAGAGGCCGGTCCTCATTTTGGGAGAGGACGAGAATGCGCCCGGCGCTGTCGAGCGCGGTCGCGTGCGCCCAGGACTCCTCATGGGCGGCGACTGGGCGAGCATCAGCCCGTCCCGTAGCAGCTCGAGTCGCGCCAGTGGTCGTCAGGCTGAGGACCAGCGGCCGCGCCGTCCGGCCGTTCGAATTCGTTCATCATGGTGCCAGGGCCAGCTAGTTCTGTCCTCGACTACGTGTAGGCGGTTCTAGTCGGTTCTTCGGCAACTGGCAACTGTCGGCAAGCTTGGTGCCTGAGTTGGCGCCTTGAAGTTGAGCGTTGATATAAAAGTTGCAAGTTGATATAAAAGTTGCAAGTTGACATGAGCAGTTGAGATCGGAGGAGCCAGATGGAAACGGGTAAAGCGTCGAACAGTGACCAACTGCCCCAAGAACTTGACCCAAGAAACTGGCCACCGTACGAAACCGTCCTTCGACTCAGGAGCGCCCGAGTACTCAGAGCGGCCTTACTTAGCATCGCTGTAAAGATAGCCAAGCGCCCTGCCGAGACTGGGTTGCTCATTCTTGTCGATCCGCACATGACGGAATCGAGAATTCGACGAGAAGTCGAAGATGCGAAGTTGGCTCTGCACGACTGGATCTCTAGAGGACTGAATCTCGTTCTCGTCTTTGGAACACGGGTCGAAGGTGTGGCAAGCACCCAAACTGAGTCCTTTCTAAACTGGCTCAGTACAGCAACAGGCGCGAACGACAAGCGAAGAATGTCGGTGCGTTCTCGGCCGCCCTCCCACTTCGTGGTCCTTCAAATTCTGATCCTCAATTGGATGAAAGCCGCTGGCGCGGTGAGCCGAATGGAGATTGGCAGGATAGCCGGATACAGCTACCCTACCGTCGCCAAAGCGCTGACGGCGATCGATGACCAGATCCTCCCGCGCTCGGACAAGCGCGTTGAACTGAGGGAATTCCCCAGAGCAGTGTGGAGCCGCATGGTCGCAACTAACGAGACGCTCCGGAAGCCTGTTCGATTTAGAGATGTCTCCGATTCCCCGCGTTCTCCGGAAGCACTACTCGAACGGCTTGCCAGATTCCCGCGCGCAGATCTAGCTGTCGGCGGAGTGCTCGGTGCACGCCACTACTATCCAGACTTCGATCTTGTCGGAACTCCTCGTCTAGACCTTTCGATGCACTGTCCGAGCGGGGAACCCGACCTCAGTTTCATTAGGAGCCTGGATCCCGCGCTCCAAGAAAGCGAGAAGAAAAGCGAGCCCGCACACGTCGTAATTCACCTGATCCGGCGTGCAAAGGCACTCTTCGAGCCAAGCAACGGGCCCATACCCTGGGCAGACCCGGTGGAGTGCCTTCTAGATCTACATGAAATGCGGCTTGAGAGTCAGGCGGCAGAATTTGTTCACTACTTTGAGTCGAATCGAGCTGAGCAGTGAATCTCATCGCGCCTCAATTTGTGCTCGAACAGGTCGCCAAGGCAGTTCCGTCGGACTGTCACGGGAACCTCATTGTCATCGGCAGCCTCGCTGCGGGATTCCACTTCTTCGGGGGCGACGGTTCGCTGCAGGTGCGCACGAAGGACATCGATTGCGTGATTTCACCTCGACTCGAAGCAATTGAAGCGTCGAAAACCGTCGCGGAACGGCTACTTGCGAATGGCTGGGAACAAAGGACCGAGGGTGGAAGGGGTCTGGCAGGGACAGGTGCCACGCGCGTCGAGGACTTGCCGGTCATTCGCCTCTACCCGCCAGGGTCGCGAGCTTGGTTCATTGAACTACTGACCGTGCCAGCATCAGAGTTCGAAGAAGGAAGAGGCTGGACTCGAGTGCAACTAGGAACTGGTCACTGGGGCCTGCCGAGCTACCAATTCCTATCGATCGCAACGTACAAGCCGATATCAACTCGATTCGGCATTTCCTATGCTCAGCCCCGAATGATGGCGTTGGCGAATCTCCTCGAGCACCCGCAAATCAAGCCGGACCTCATGAGTTCTCTTTTTGAGGGGCGCGCGATCAAGCGGAGCAACAAAGATCTGGGTCGTGTCCTCGCGATTGCACGGTTGTCGAGCGATCAAGAGATTGCCGCCTGGCCAACCGCCTGGCAGGAGGCATTGGAGGAGACGTTTCCTGCGCAATGGCGAGCGTTTGCTAGCCGCGCAGGTGAAGGACTAAGTGCGCTCCTGGCGAGCGTCCATGACTTGGACGAGGCCCTCCACACATGTAACACGGGCCTACTAGTATCGAAACAGCAGACCCCTGAGCAGTTCAGGGCGCTTGGAAATCGACTTTTCCAGGATGCGGTCCAGCCGCTTGTTGCGATCGGGATCGTATAGGACTCTCGCACAGCCAGGATCGTTGCGAAGCAGAGCAGTACGAGGACGGAGCAAGGGTCCCGCTACAGCGGGATGCGGCTAAGTGAACTCGATTGATTGGAGGCGCACGGGATCAATAGCTCACGCCGCGGCAAGTGGCGATCTCGCGATCTACTGCCGGAGGGCGAGCTACCGGCTCTTGATCTGGCGGCGAGAAGAAGTGCCAAGGTGAGAACGGGATCCTCCCGGAAGGGCCCGTCGAACTCTCTGGAGTGAGTGAAGAGCCCCCGCCCGGATGGGCGCGTCGGTTCGACCCGCCGAGTCACCGCCACGGCGCCCCCGCGCCCTCTTTGCCCGCCGCCCCCCGCCGCCCTCGCCCCATGATGGCCCTCAGGAGGAAAGCACGATCCTGCGCGCGCCTCCCGCCGCGCGCGACCCCCTTGGACGGACAAGCCACCTGACGAAAGTCACGGATGGAGAAGTGGCCAGCCGCCCCCTGCAGCCGGGGACATGGAATCGCCCCCCGCTCCCCGCAGCTGGGGAGATGTAACCGCACCAGGCGGGCGCCCCTTCCGCCCTAAGACCGCCGCAGGGCGGGTACGTGTCCCCGGCATACCTCAGAAAGTTCAAGAAATTCTGTTCGTTTTCGCCCCGTCGATCGTTCCTGGAAGTAGAGGGCGTCCCCGCCCCAGCGGGCATTGCGGTGCGCGCCGGCGACGGCGGTAGAGTGGCAACTTCAATGCAGCCTTGACTCACTGACGGTCGGAAGGGGAAGCCGAACCGCTATGCCGAAGGGCAATAAGAGGGCGATCGGGAGCCAGCCATGCTCCTAACCGTCCGCGAGTTCATCTCTACTGCGAAGAGCTCCATGCCGCTCCTTGTCGAGCGCCTGCAGTCCGAGACCGGCCGAGGTCACGAGCAGGAGGCCGCCGCCTGGCGCGACTCCCTGACCGCGGTCGCGTCGATGCTCGAACACGCCGATCTCGGTGACTTCCATGTCCAGTTGAACGGCCGCACCGGCAATCTCGCCCTCGAGTACCGTCTCCCCGCCGCCTCCTCCTGGTGCGACCTCGTCCTCCTCGGCCGCGGTGAAGCCGCCCCCGCCGCCGTCATGGTCGAGCTCAAGCACTGGAACGTCGCCGGCGACGCGCCCGGCCCGCGCCCGGGCCTCATCGAACACAAGGGGCTGAACGAGCTCCACCCCAGCGAGCAGGTGCGCGGCTACGTCGAGTACTGCCAGCGCTTCCACAGCGCGGTGGTGGAGGAGCGCGCGACCGTCTCGGGCTGCGCCTTCCTCACCCGCACTGAGCGCGCCACGGCCTATTCGAAACCTCCGCACGACGGCCTCGTCGCCGACTATCCGGTCTTCACGGCCGCGCCGGCAGACACCTCCGAGCGCCTGCCCGCCTTTCTCCGTCAGCGCCTGCGCAAACCCGATCCGGTCTTCGCCCGTCAGTTCACCGAGGGCACCTACCGCCAGGACCGCGACTTCGTCCGCGCGCTGGCAGCGACGCTCGCCGACTCGAAGGACGCCCTCGTCCTCCTCGACCACCAGCGCAAGGGCTTCGAGCTCTGCATGCAAGCGGCGGAGGATCTTCTCTCGGCCGACGACACCGGCAAGGCCCTCATCCTCGTCGAAGGCCCGCCCGGCTCCGGAAAGTCGGTCGTCGCTGCTCGTCTCTGGGCCGAGCTCGCCCGGCGAGGAGACCTCGAAGGCTCCTTCGTCTTCGTCACGACCAGCGGCTCCCAGAAGACGAACTGGCAATCGGTCTTCGCCAAGCACGGCAAGAGTCTCGGGGCGAAGGGGGTGGTGAAGCCGGCGAACGAGTTCAACCCCGGTCTCGACGGCCGGTGGATCAGCCAGCTCAAGAAGAAGGGGCTGGCGCCATCGATGGCCGATTGGCGGAAGAACCTCGAATACTGGGCGAAGAAGAGCGGCAAGAGTCCCCGCATCGAGGACGATTCGATCGCCGTCTCCGTCGTCGACGAGGCGCATGCTCTCATCGACCCGACGGTCGAAGGCGGCGCCGGCAACAGCCACTCCGGCTGGTCGTTCCACGCCGGCCCGCAGATCTGGCACATCCTCCGCGCCTCGAAGCTCACGATCCTCTTCCTCGATCCGGAGCAGAGCTTCCGTGACAACGAGACGACCACCGAAGAGGCGATCGGGAAATACGCCAAGGAGCTGGGCGTCACGGTCCTGCCGAAGATCAGCCTCGCTGGCGCCCAGTTCCGTTGTGCCGGCTCGAAGGAGTACGTCGACTGGATCGATCGCCTCCTCGCCGGCGAGGCCGTGCCCGGGGAGGCCTCGAAGTGGCTCGCCACGGAAGGCTCGGCAGGCTTCCAGTTCGAGATGGTCGCCGACCCCGGCGCCCTGGACGATGCGCTCCGCGTTCAGATCGAGAGCGGCAAGACGGCGCGCCTCCTCGCCGCCTACGGCCGCGGTTGGGCGACCAAGGGGGAATCGAACCCACACCGCGCCCTCCCGAGCCAGAAGGACTTCGACATCCCCTACGAGCGGCAGGGAAAGAAGTCTCGCTGGTCGAAAATCTGGAACTACATCCCCGACGCCGACTACTCGCACTTCATCCAGGCGCCCGAAGACAGCGAGATGCACGGCGACATGCTCGCCGAAGTCGGCTGCCCCTATGTGGTCCGCGGTTTCGACTTCGACTATGTCGGGTTGGTCTGGCTGAGCGACTTCGTCTGGCGGAAGGACCGGTGGGTGGTCCAGATCGAGCACACCTTCGAATCGGCCTGGCGGAAGACGCTCGCGGCGGCGAAGAAGGAGCGCAAGGCGGGGGTCTACGGCTCCGCAGAAGAGGACCTGCTGAAGCGCGCCATCCGGGGCTACCGCATCCTGTTCACCCGACCGATCAAGGGCTGCTACGTCTGGTGCGAGGACGCGGAGACCCGCGCTTACCTGGCTTCGAGATTGGCGGATGCTTGATGTGCTGGCGAGGGCCGAGATCGAAATGAGAGAAAACTCGCATGGGGGAGGGAAGTGAGTCGTCTCGAGGACTTGACACCGAACGCGTCGATCAGAGGCATCGTTCCCGATGCATTGGTCACGGTAGTTGCTGCGAACTGGTTCGGGACCAACGCTCTTGAGCTCACCTATAAGACCGCGACCGGGAAAGTCGCCAACGAACTTCTATACCGCCACGACGAACCTCGCCTCGAACTCGTCGAAGCCGGCCGCCCCTGGAGCTTTGACGGCGACGGGAGCCTCTTCCGCCTCGTCGCCGAAGCCCATCGCATCCGCCTCGCCCATCTTTTCGACCCGGTGCTGGCTGTGCACACCTCGATGGTCGAGCCGCTGCCGCACCAGATCACCGCGGTCTACGAGGAGATGCTCCCGCGCCAGCCGCTACGCTTCCTTCTGGCGGACGACCCGGGCGCCGGCAAGACCATCATGGCCGGCCTCCTCATGAAAGAGCTCATCGCCCGCGGCGACCTCGAGCGCTGTCTCGTAGTCTGTCCTGGGAGCCTCGCCGAGCAGTGGCAGGAGGAGCTCTACAACAAGTTCCAGCTCAAGTTCGCGATCCTCACCAACGAGAACCTCGAATCGGCCTATTCTGGGAACTACTTCCTGGAGCAGAACCTCCTCATCGCGCGGCTCGACAAGCTGTCGAGAAACGAAGACGTTCAGAAGAAGCTCCAGGCGCCCGAGTGCCATTGGGACCTGATCGTCTGCGACGAGGCGCACAAGCTCTCGGCGACCTTCTTCGGTTCGGAGGTCAAGTACACCAAGCGCTACCGCCTAGGGCAGCTGCTTTCGACCCTGACACGCAACTTCCTCCTGATGACGGCGACTCCCCACAACGGCAAGGAAGAGGATTTCCAGCTCTTCATGGCGCTCCTCGACGGCGATCGGTTCGAAGGTCGGTTCCGCGATGGCGTTCACCAGGTCGACGTGTCGGACCTCATGCGCCGGATGGTGAAGGAGAGCCTGCTCAAGTTCGACGCCACGCCGCTCTTCCCGGAGCGCATCGCCAATACCGTCCCCTACAAGCTTTCCGATGCCGAAGCCCAGCTTTACAAGGAGGTCACCGACTACGTCCGCGAGGAGTTCAATCGCGCCGAGGCGCTGCAGAATGACAAGCGCGCCGGAACCGTCGGATTCGCCCTCACCATCCTGCAGCGCCGGCTGGCTTCGTCGCCGGAAGCGATACACCAGTCGCTGCGCCGGCGCCGCGAGCGGCTCGAGAAGCGCCTCCGCGAGCTCGAGCTCCTGCAACGCGGCGCCCTCGTCGCGGAGATGCTCGGCCCAACGCGAGAGCTCGACGCCGACGACATCGAGGACCTCGAAGAGGCTCCGGAGACTGAACTTGAAGAGATCGAGGAGGAGATCCTCGACCAGGCGACCGCGGCCCGTTCGATCACTGAGCTCAAGGCAGAGATCGCCACTCTGCAGCGCCTAGAGGCGCTGGCGCTGAAGGTGCGGCATAGCGGGACAGACTGCAAGTGGCGAGAGCTGGGGCGACTCCTCTCCGAGATCTTCACCCCGGCCGCGATGGCCGGTGAAATCTCCGACAAGCGGAGTCGGCCCTACACTCAGGAGGACCCGCCGCCTCCGACACCCTCCCCAAGCCAGAAGCTGGTCATCTTCACGGAACACCGCGACACGCTGAACTACCTGCAGCAGAAGATCTCAACCCTACTCGGCCGCCCGGAGGCGATTGTCACAATCCACGGCGGAATGGGGCGGGAAGAGCGCCTCAAGACCCAAGGGCTCTTCCGCAATCACCCCGGGGTACAAGTGCTGGTTGCTACGGACGCGGCAGGCGAGGGCATCAACCTGCAGCGCGCGCACCTCATGGTGAACTATGACCTGCCGTGGAATCCGAACCGGATCGAGCAGCGCTTCGGCCGCATTCACCGCATCGGTCAAACGGAGGTCTGCCACCTCTGGAACCTTGTCGCCGAGGAAACGAGGGAAGGCGATGTCTACCGGACTCTGCTCGCCAAGCTCGAGGAGGCGAGGAAGGCGCTGGGCGGCCAGGTCTTCGACGTTCTCGGCAAGGTCCAGTTCGAGGGCAAACCGCTCCGGGACCTCCTGATCGAAGCGATTCGCTATGGCGACCGGCCGGATGTCCGCGCGAGGTTGACGCAGAAGGTGGAGCAGGCCTTCGATCGCGCGCGGATCGAGGATCTCTTCGACGAACATGCGCTGGCCCGCGAAACGATGGATGCGAGTCGCATTCAGAAGATCCGCGAGGACATGGAGCGCGCGGACGCCCGCCGACTGCAGCCGCACTACATCGAGTCGTTCTTTCTGGAGGCATTTCAGCGTCTTGGAGGCACCGCGCGTCAGCGAGAGACGCGTCGGTTCGAGGTCTCGCTGGTTCCGGGGCCTGTGCGGAATCGGGACCGTCAGATCGGTATTCATGAGCCTCTTCTCCCGCGCTACGAGCGCATCGTCTTCGAGAAGAGTCTGATTGCCCCCCAGGGATTGCCATTGGGGGCCTTTGTCTGCCCAGGCCACCCGCTGCTTGATTCCGTGCTCGACCTCACGCTCGAAAGGAATCGGGATCTTCTGCGGCGGGGTACGGTCTTGGTCGACCCGAAAGACCCGGGCGAGTCGCCGCGGGTGCTGTTCTTTTTGGAGCACGCGATTCACGATGCCACCAAGACTGCCTCTGGCGATTCGCGAGTGATCTCGATGCGTACGCTCTATGTCGAGATCGACGCCGAGGGGGGCAAGCGTCACCTGAACTATGCGCCCTACCTCGACTACCGGCCGCTCGAAGCGGCGGAACCTAAGGTCGAGGAACTGCTCAGCCGGCCGGAGTGCGGCTGGATCTCGCGGGAACTGGAGACGGTCGCCCAGGCCCACGCCATCGAAACGGTGGTCCCCGAGCACGTCCAGGAGATCCGGACGCGCCGGCTAGCTTGGGTGGACAAGACCAGGGCAGCAGTCAAGGACCGCTTGATGAAGGAGATCTTCCACTGGGACCATCGAGCGCAGGAGTTGCGATTGATGGAGAGGGCCGGGAAGCCGAACGCTCGGCTGAACTCTCAGGAGGCCGAGCGCCGGGCCTCGGAGCTCCAGATTCGCCAGCAGAAGCGCTTCGAACAGCTCAACCTGGAGGCGCAGATCTCGGCACTTCCTCCTGTGGTCATCGGGGGGCTCGTGGTCATTCCCGCCGGTCTCCTGGCGAAGATGGCCGGGCACCCGCTGGTCGAGGCCGCAAATGCCGCCGCACGACTCGCCGCTGCGGCAGAGGCGCGCAAGCTGGTCATGGCCGCCGAGCGGGAGCTGGGCTTCGAGCCGGTGGATCGTGAGTTCGAGCGGCTCGGCTATGACATCGAGAGCCGCGACCCCGTTTCCGGCCGGCTGCGCTTCATCGAGGTCAAGGGCCGAATCTCGGGGGCGCCCACGATCACAGTGACCCGGAACGAGATCCTCTACTCGCTCAACAAGCCCGAGGACTTCATCCTCGCAATCGTGGAGTTCCACGAAGTGGGGGGGCCCTCGGTCCTTTACCTTCGCCAGCCGTTCCAGCGGGAGCCCGATTTCGGGGTGACCAGCGTCAACTACGACATGGCCGAGCTGGTGGCTCGGGGAACGGCTCCTTTCTGAGAAGCTATCTGCCTACTGATTTGTTGCTGGGAGGGCGGCGCAATGTCTGAGGATACCTATCCAAACGAAGCTTTCGTCACAGACATGATGAGCAAGTCGGATGCAGAGTTGATCGGCTTCCTGGCGAAGGAAAGCAAGCACGATCAGCGGGTCGCAGCGGCCATTCTGGAGTCGCGGGCCAGGGATGTCGTTCGCGCCTATACCCGCTACACACTGGCTATTGCGATTTTCACAGCCGTGGCCGCCTTGGCCTCTCTGGTGGCGGTGTGTTTCCAATCGTGCAATCGATGAGCGATTGCAGGCTTCAAATAGCGCGAGCGGACTGGATGGAGGCGATGCAGCCGATCGCCAAACTCCTCGGCAAGAACACGGTCCAGGAGGCGATCCTGGAGCCGGCGCCCGAGGGGCTGGAGCTTTCGCTGGGCGGTGTGGGAATGACGATTCCCGGGGAAGGCCATTGGACGCTTCGCGTGAGGGTCCCCGGGGCCTACCTGGTCCGGCTCGCTGGGCAACTACCCCAAGGCGAGTCGGTGGAGATCCGGATTGAAAGCGACAAGTGCTACATCGACTCGATGTCGCTGCCATGCGAGTCGTCGGCGCCCATCGGCGGGCGGGTGGAGTTGCCGATGGATCCTGGTCTCGGTGAGGTGTTGGCTCTGCGCCAGGAGCACGGTCCGAATGTGATCGAACAGTCCGGCCTCCGGCGCGAACTGGCGGCGGCCGCCGAAGAGCGAGACCGACTGCTGAACGAGGCCACCGAACTGCTCGCCCCGCTCGGCGTCACTCTGGCGGATTTGCGATGGGCCGTCGAGCGCGCCGTCCGAAGGCAGGGGGGCCGAAATTCAGGCGCGGCTGAAGTCGCGCTTTTCCCCGCGAAGCCCAAGCTCAAGGGCGACGAATGACATCTCTCGATTCACAAGGGGGTGGAGCCGCAGTGACTGAATTCGTACAGGCTGAAATGCCCACAATTGAGAGAGATGCCTTTCGATTCTTTCCGAAGCGCTACTTCCGCCGATCGCCTGAGGCCTGCTGAATGCTACCCCTCTACAAGACCCGGTTCGAGATTCGCCCACTCCTGCCGACGCCCTCGAAGGCGTTGGCCAGGACCTGTCTCGGCTATATCGAAGACTGGGTCGAGACGACTTCTCGCCTTGGCAACCTGCCGAATCCCGGTGTCCAGCTCGTCGGAGAGCTGGATCCGTCGCAGCGAATCCCACAGCTGCGAAAAGTCGAGCTGGAGTGCGGCGCCTTCTGGTACAGCTTCGAATGGCCCAGAGATGGAGAGGGAGCGAATTCTCCCCGCTGGGTGACCCAGGTCGAGCTCGTCAGCGATGGCGGCGTGCTCCACTTTCAGCTTCAACTCGGGATCGAACATGCAGAGCGGACGCTCGACGGACGAAAGCCGACGCCAGCGAGGCCGCGCCTCGTTTCCACCATATTGAGTCACCCGGAGTGGAAGTGCTTCAGCGGCGAGCATGAACTGACAGTGCTGCCGACAACGCTCACCCTTTCCAGAATCGAGGATTTCTGCAACGACGTCCTCTTCTTCGAGGGGAGAGACCTACCCGTCGTGCTCCTTACCCCGCACGAGAAGACGCAGAAGCCGCCTGCAGGCGCGCAGATGCTCGCGTCCAGACTTGGCGGGACAGCGAGGGTCTACCAGGTGCGCGATCGGCTGGCGCTGAAAGTGCTCGACCAGTTCCTCGGCAGCGCCCTGTCGATCGGGCCAGACGCCATTCGCGTGTTCTCTCCTGGTCTGAGCCCGGACTCACCGCTTGAGGGCCAATGGCATCTTCTTGGCGAGACGATTCGCGCGAAGCAATCGACGGGCAACGAAGTCGCCGACCTGCTCTTCGCGAGGCTGGCAGATCGCGCGCTGGCTCGGTTTCGAGAAACGGCCCTCATTCCCAAGTTCAGGTCGCTGGCGGCCGGTGAGCGAGCCGCGAAACTTGAGTCGGTACGAGCGGCTCAAGTCGCCGACCACGACTACTACGAGGAGTACGCGAAGGGCCTCGAGGGCGAGAATCGGAAGCTGACTCAAGCGAGTGCCTCCTTTCAGGAGCAGGTGCTCAGTCAGGGAATCGAGATCGAGCGCCTTCAGGCGGAGCTCGAAACGGCGTTGGCCAACATCCGCCACCTCTCGCAGGGGGCTGGCGAGCCGGTGGCCGAGGCCCAGCAGGAGCCCGATGAACTGCAAGCTATCGGCACTGTCGGCGAGATCGTCGCTGCTGCGACGGTCTCGCTTGTCAACTTGGAGTTCCTGGAGAGCGCAGGGCGTGCGGCTGAAGATGTTCCCGAGACCTACAAATTTACGGAACGAGTGCTTGAAGCACTTCGAGTCCTGGACGCGGCCGCTTCGGATCGGTCGCGGCTGGGCCGTATCATCGGAGGCTGGCGTAAGTATTTCGAGGAGCGGGGCTTCGACTACAAGCCGAAGATCTCGGACACGACGCGGAACACTTGGGGCGACGACTATAGGTTTCGCTACCTGCGCGATCGCATACTCTTCGAGGAGCACTTCACTATCGGCGTCAGGTCGGCAAACACCTGCATCTCGATCCACTTCTCGACTGAGCTCCGCGACGACAAGATCGTGGTTGCCTACGTTGGCCGGCACTTGCGAAACACGCAGTCGTAGTTCTGAAGGAGATGGGTGAACGATGAACATTTTCGAAGATACAAATCCCCGCGCGCTCAAGGACCTCTTGAGTGACATCGACTCGCGGGCAATGGTCCTGCCAGATTTCCAGCGAGACTTCGTTTGGGATCCAAGGGAGACACAAGAATTGATCGTATCGATTGCGAGTAGCTACCCCGCAGGTTCACTTCTTCGCGTTCGGGATAGCAGCCGCGCTTTTGCCGCGCGTGAGTTCGAAGGCGCCCCGGCGCTCGGCGGGGGCGCGTATACGTTTCTCGTCCTCGACGGGCAGCAGCGCTTGACTTCGCTGTATCAGGCCTTCTTCGGCAAGGGAGAACATCGGTACTTCCTCGACCTCAACAAGCTGATGAAATCCAACGACTTCGAAGAGGCCATCTTTCATGAGCGTTCATCGAGCAGGCGAGCCGGGCTCCTGCAAGATTTCACCAAGCAGAAACGCGAGCTGATCCTTCCGCTGGCAATACTGCGGGGAGGCTCGGGCGGATTCCTCGAGTGGTTACTGGAGGTGACCAATCCTCTGGCACCCGAGGAGCGCGCGAAGCTTCAAGACGCATTGAAGTGCATCAACAATGACTGGATCAAGGCGATCGATGACTACCACTTTCCGGTAGTTACTCTCTCAGAGAAGACTTCGCCAGCCGCACTTTGTACCATCTTCGAGACGCTGAACCGGACTGGCGTCAAACTCAGCGTTTTCGAGCTGCTCACGGCGCGCTTCTGGCCGAAGGACATCCGATTGCGTGACCTCTGGGAAGAGGCCAAGGCGAGACATCCGATCTTCGAGGAATTCGAGGTCGATCCATACTATTTGCTGCAATCCATTGAGCTGGCCTCGAGCGCGGCGCCGTCCGGGAAGAAGAGCGCCGTCATGGACCTCTCCGCGCAGCAAGTGCGGGAATGGTGGGCCCCCGTGGTGGAAGGCCTCGCGTTGGCGCTGTCGATCCTGCGCGAAGACTGCTGGGTGATGCTCCCGAAGTGGCTGCCCTATCAGACGATGCTCGCGCCGATGGCCGCGGTGCTCGCGCGCCAGGGGAAGCTCACCACTCCGCAAGCCGGAGTAGCGCGGCACCGACTGGCCCGGTGGTTCTGGTGTTCCGTGTTTGGGCAGGCCTACGAGAGTTCGCCAAACTCCCAAGGAGCGAAGGACGTCGTCGACCTGACGTCCTGGCTTGCTGGGGGTCTACCTCCGGAGCACATGCGTCAGCTGAAGTTTGACCCGGCGATTCTCCAGGATGTGACACCGAAGCAGCGTGCGATCTATAGGGGCACGATTTGCTTGATACTCGGGAGCGCTCATGGAGCACGCGACTTTCACACGCAGGCGCCAATCACCGCCGCCCTCATCGGCGCCGAGGGTATCGACGATCACCATGTATTCCCGGCTGCTTACCTGGATCGGCGCGGAGGCACTCCGGCGCGCCTGCGCGACTGCGTTCTGAACCGGACGCTCATCGATCGCACCACCAATCAGATGATCAGCGATCGCGCACCCTCCGACTACCTCGCAGAGATCCGAGACACTTCCGGCTTCCCATTCGAACTGGTTCTCGGCTCGCACTCACTGCCGAGCGAAGCGGACTCGCCGCTGCTGTGCGACGACTTTGGGGGATTCCTCTCGTGGCGGCAGACGCGGCTGTGGCAGGAGATCCGCCGCGTAACGGGAGCGGCCGAGAGCACGGTGCTAGAGCTCGAGGACAGGAGCCCGGAATGAGGGGTATCACGGACGATTGGTTTGCTTGGAAGTGCTGTCTAGTGGCGGTCGTTAGATGACGACGTGGGTGCCGCTGGAGGACCTTCCGTGGTTCGGTGGCGAGGTTCCCCTAGCGCCGGGTGTTCGAATTACGGGTCGAACTGCCGAAGAGCTGCGAGTCGAGTTCCAGCCGGACCTTGAGTATTGGTTGGCCAAGGAACCGGGAACTGCAATGCACAGCCTCGCAGTTGATATCCCCAATGGCCTCAGCCTGAGGGCAGCAGAAGTCGTGCAGTGTTTCTTGTTCTCGCTTTGGGTTGCCCGCCCGACTCGCGCGCACGCCACGTGGCGGCTCGAGAAGGACGCGGACCATTTCACTGGAGCTCGCTACTTCGATCAGTTCCAGTTCAATCGCACCGACGTTGAGGATGAGGTTAACCTTGCAGACTTTGCAGTCTCAGCCGCCACTCTGCCAGCATTGGCAGGTATTTATGGCGTGGGGCGCAGACTCAAGACTGCCCTCGTACTCTCAGTTCGAGGCTGCGAGAGCATTGCTTGGCAGGTTTCGCTCATTTGTCACGGCGCAGCGCTGGAGGCGCTGATGACTTACTCCACCTCTTCTGGAATCACGAAGCGGCTTTCGAAGTGCTTCGCATGCCTGACTGAAACAGATCAAGCTCAGAGAGAGATCGCTTATCAGGAGTTCATGCAGCTCTACTCATTCCGGTCAGACCTGCTCCATGGCCGGGGATTCGACTACACCGATGGGGACGAGAACCTCAGAAAGCTGTCGCGAATGCAAAGAGCCTTGCGATCTGTGTGGTCTCTAATACTCGTCGACCCAGCGCTCCGGGTTGAACTTGAGAGAGAAGACGTCGGAAGAAAGGCGTATTTTCAGACCTTGTGCGCCGGCTTCGCCCCACCGGCACCCGCGCCATGACTGTACCGCCCAGAAAGAAGCTCATCGAAGTCGCCCTCCCGCTCGAGGCGATCAACAAGGCCTGCGCGCGGGAGAAGTCGATCCGACACGGGCACCCGAGCACGCTTCATCTGTGGTGGGCGCGGCGACCGCTGGCGGCGGCGCGGGCGGTGATCTTCGCGCAGATGGTGGACGATCCCTCGGCCTATGTCGAAGTTCTCCGCGCTGACCCGAAGCTCCGACGGAAGGCAGAGACTCTACTCAAGGCCCGTATGAAGCTGTGGGAGGAGGCCGCGGCGCTCGCCAAGAAGTCCAAAGGCTCCGGACTGCCGGTGGTGGAGCCAGGTCCGGCGCCGACCCTCGACGACATGCTGGCCGACCAGGAGCGGCAGCGGCTCTTCCGGATCATCGAAGATCTAGTGCTGTGGGAGAACACCACCAACGAGACGGTACTGCAGGCGGCTCGTGACGAGATCTGGCAGAGCTGGCGGCGCACCTGTGCCGAAAACGCCGATCACCCTCGAGCGAAGGAGCTGTTCGACCGCAAGAAGCTGCCCGCCTTCCACGACCCCTTCGCCGGCGGCGGCGCGCTGCCGCTGGAGGCGCAGCGGCTCGGGCTCGAAAGCTACGCCAGCGACCTGAACCCGGTGGCGGTGCTGATCAACAAGGCGATGATCGAAATCCCGCCGAAGTTCGCAGGCAAGCCGCCTGTGAACCCAGAGGCTCGGGCAAACCCTGGGCTCAACGCCAAGCCCTGGCGCGGCGCCCAGGGCCTCGCCGAGGACGTGCGCTACTACGGCAAGTGGTTGCGGGACGAGGCCGAGAAGCGCATCGGGCACCTCTACCCGAAGTTCAAGGTAGTCGCCGAGATGGCGAAGGACCGACCAGACCTGAAGAAGTATGTCGGCAAGGAGCTCACCGTCATTGCCTACCTTTGGGCGCGCACGGTGAAGAGCCCAAATCCGGCCGTTGCGTCGGTGGAAGTTCCCCTCATCTCAACTTTCATGCTCTCCGTTAAGGCGGGCCAGGAGGCCTTTGTCGAGCCCATTGTCGAGGAGGGTTGCTACCGCTTCACGGTGAGAGCGGGCAAGCCCGCGGATGAGAAGCTGGCGAACTCCGGTACAAAGCTCGCTCGCGGGAGTTTTCGGTGCCTATTGACGAATGTCCCGATTCCATATGGATACATTGACGACGAGGCCAACGCGGGTCGAATGGGAGAGCGATTGCTAGCGATTGTCGCTGAAGGCATTCGCGGTCGCGTGTATCTCTCGCCTACCCCGGAAATGGATTCCATCGCGCGATCGGCACAGCCGACGTGGAAGTCTGACGCGCCAAGTCGCGGAAGGATGTGTCCCGAGTCCCGTGGAAATTGTCGATCGTGGCGTAACGCTCCCACTTCCCTGTTGATGAGTCTATGACTTCAGGCTGCCTGGGCTTGCGCTCGGCCATCGAGCGCTGCCAGGCCGCGGTAGCCCTGGATCT